>JANRJI010000030.1:0-1821 GCA_033764055.1 Hyphomicrobiaceae bacterium | reverse complement strand
CCAGGGCGATGTGATCCAGCGTGCGGATCGGGATGACCACGCCGAGGGACTTGAGCAGCAGCAGTGCGAGGCTGGCCAGGATCACGACGAGGACAGCTTGCCTGAGCCAGGATATGGCCTGCGAGATCAGCGCCTGCGGTGTCAATGTGGATACTCCACGACGAGGCTGGTGAACTGCTCGAGCGGGCCGGCCAGAGGCAGCCCCTCCCGGCGGTAGTCCCATTCCCGTGGGCCAGGCTTGTCTGTTGCGATGGCCAGACCGAACAGCGGATGCCGCCATTCATTCGGCCTGTCCGTTCGGACATAGCCGCGGCGAACCAAGTCGGCCTCCTGCTCGGCCTTCATCTCGTCGAATGGCTTGTAGCCTTCCCAAGCTAAGTCTTGAGTGCCCATGCCGTGCACACATCGAGATCGCGGGTTGCCTCGTTGGCGTCGCGGCACTTGCCCCAGCCACGATGAGAATGGGTCCAGGCCGAACACGTCGCGCACTTCGGCGCGGCGGATGCGTACCGCAAGGCGAGGTCCGGGTGCTGGATTTGCCCCGGCCGCTCGTCACCACCGAGCAGCCCCATCGCGTCGAGCTCGCGCGCCGCACGCGCCACTGGCGCCAGTGGCGGTTGCTCCAGCCCCAGCGACGCCAGCTTGCCCGGATCGGCCAACACGCCCGGCTTGGGCACGCGGAAAGGTCCGGTGGCGCCAGTGGCGCCGGTGGCGGTTGGCGACACCTCGTCGTCGTAGACGTCGCGCAAGAAATCGTCGATCGAGACCCGATTACCCTGGCTCACTGCCCACTCCATGGCTCGGATCGCCGCTGAATGGCCACGTGTCGGTCACGGCCCACTGCCACATCCGCTCGGCGAGCGTGAGAATTTCCGTGTCAGTCTGGGCCGACCGGCAGCGCGTTGCCATGTCGAGCACCTTCAACGCCCGGTCGATCTCTGCGTCCGATCGCTGGTTGGCTTGTTTCTCGGCATAGGCGGGATCAACGCGAAAATTCGCCCGGCCGCCACGAATGGGCGCGGGCGGCGGCGGCACATCGAGCAACAGTGGATTGGGAAGCTCGTCCGTCATGCCACGGCCTCGGCCGCCACCTCGCCAGCGGTTGGGCGGCTGCGCTTCCAGTCCTCGTCCTTGAGCAGCAGATCGCCGTGCTCGGGATGATGCAGCCACGTGCGGCCAGGACGCCCGGTGCGCTCGATGCGATCGGCGCGGATGTCGTAGAGCAGCCGCGTGATCCGGCGCCGACGCTCAACAGGCGTGATCTTGGCTTGGCCGATTTCCATCAGCGCGTCGACAATTGTCCGCCGCTCGTCCGCCATTGTGCCGCCCCGGTTATTTGTCATGGTGTTACCGTCGGCTGCGCTGAGCACCATAGGTCATTCAGAGCCGCCCCCCGGTCTTCTGACCTTACTCCGCCGCAGCGCAGCCGACGCCTTCCCCCGTCCTAGCCGTCCCCCGACGGCATTCAGTTGAGCTTAAAGCTCACGCCCATGAGCACCATCGTGTCGTCCTGACCGACCTTGGCCGGGATGCCGCCGATCTCGAATGTCTGATCTTGCCAGCGATAGTGGCGCCCTTCCAGGCGGAGCGCGACGGTGTGGGTCAGCTTGACCTCCATGCCGGCGCCGATGACTGCGCCCCACACGTGCTCGGCATCGCTGGCGTTGATTGCGGGATCGTCGACCTTGAGCACGGATTCCTGCACCGCGAGGCCGCCCGTGGCGTAGAGCAGAGCCGGGCCAATGGGGACGCCCATGCGGATCCGACCGGATGCCAGCCAGCGGTTCGAGAAGCTGACCGTGCTCACCCCGTCCGTGCTGG
>JANRJI010000029.1:0-2814 GCA_033764055.1 Hyphomicrobiaceae bacterium | reverse complement strand
CGCAGGCGCGGCCATTCAGCGCTGCCCGACCAGATCGAGCGCAATGATTGCGGCCGGCTCTACCGTCTCACGCAGCGCCTGAGTGAGCCGATCCTGGCCGTGCGGATGGCAAAAAACCACACGCCCGAGCCCGACGGCAGCTTGCGCGAGTTCTGGCTGCGGGTGCCACCACGATGACGACCGCGCAGCATGCCGTTGCCTGGACATTCGATCTGTCGACCGAGGACTATGAACCGGCCGCCCAGTCGTGAGGCGGACCGGACGCATTCTGCAGCGCATAGCTCTCCGGATCCCGATCTTTAACGTCCGTCAAAGACGCGTGGCCCCGGAGCATTGCCTAATCCGACGCAAACCCGTGCGCAGTCCCTGCGGCACGGCAATGTCGAAGGGTAATCATCATGTTGGCGGGGCTGGAGTCAGTGCACGCACTAGGGCCCTCCGAGATGCCGTCCCCGGCGCGTTTCGATGCCGATCCTGACCGAGCGGCACTACAGTATCGCCGGCCTGAGGTGCGGCCCCGCGCGAATGTGAGGCCGCCGGAGCCAGTCCGCCGCAAGGCGCTGTTCGTCACGCCCGAGTTTGCCGACTTCGTCAAGGTGGGAGGGGTTGGCGAGGTGTCGGCTGCGCTACCGCGGGCGCTCAGACGCCATTACGATGTGCGCGTTCTGATCCCCGGCTATCGCGAGGTGGTGGACCGCGACGATATGACCGTGGTCGGCCGGCTCGATGGCGTTGCCGCGCTGCCGGCCTGCGAGCTCGGGCGGATCGAGACTGCTGACGGCCTCATCGTCTACGCCGTGCTATGCCCCGAGTTCTACGAACGCGAGGGTGCGCCCTATGCGGACACGATGGGGGCCGATTGGCCTGACAACGACCTGCGCTTTGCCCGGCTCGGGCTAACGGCCGCCGAATTCGCCGCAGGCCTCGGCGATCCCGACTGGCGACCTGACCTGCTTCATCTCAACGATTGGCCTTCGGCGCTGGCGGCGGCTTATCTCGCGTGGCGCAATCGGGCGACGCCGAGCATCCTGACGATCCACAATCTCGCCTACCAGGGACTGTTTGATCGGGATCGGTTGCCGCTGCTCGGCATACCCGAGGAAGCTTTCGCCATCGAGGGCGTTGAGTTCCACGGCAAGATTTCCTTTCTGAAGGCCGGGCTGCAATACGCCTCGCACCTGACCACCGTCAGCACCACCTATGCGAAGGAAATCACGACGGCCGAGCACGGCTGCGGACTTGACGGGCTGTTACGCCTCAGGGCCGTGCAAGGCCGACTTACCGGCATCGTCAACGGCATCGACGACAGCTGGAACCCGCTGACCGATCCGCATCTCGCCGACCATTTCGACGTCAACGACTGGGACGGCAAGCAGGCCAACGCCGCTCACGTGCGCCAGGCCTTCAATCTGGCGGTATCACGCGGGCCGCTGTTTGCCATCGTCTCGCGCCTCTGCCATCAGAAGGGTGTCGATCTTGCCGTCGCGGCCGCCGAGACGATCGTCGGTCAGGGCGGCCAGATCGTCGTCACCGGACGTGGCGAGAGGTGGCTTGAGAGCGCGCTGCAATCGCTCGCTGCCCGGCATCCCGGCGCGGTTGGGGTGCGCATCGGGTTTGACGAGGCCGAGGCGCATCGCATGTTTGCCGGCAGCGACTTCCTGCTGATGCCGTCCCGCTTCGAACCCTGCGGGCTGAGCCAGATGTATGCACAGCGCTGCGGCTCGCTACCGATCGCCCACAAGACTGGCGGCCTGGCCGAGACGATCGAGGATGGCATCACGGGCTTTCTCTTTCCTGAGTTGTCTCTCAACGACTTGCTGGGAGCCGTGTGGCGGGGCCTCGAGGTCTTCGGCTCGCGGTCGCGGCTCGATGCCATGCGGCGCGCGGCCATGACCCAGCCGCTCAGCTGGCGGCGGTCCGCCAAGGCTTATGGCGCCGTCTATACCCAGCAACTCACGGCGTTGGCTTGATGACATGGCAGGAAGGCAGGCAGCAGACGTCGAGGACCTGTTGCCGGTTCGCGTCGGGGTCGACCGGGGAACCCCCTTGCCGCTTGGCCTCAGCGAGACCTGCGACGGGTTCAACTTTGCAGTGTTCAGCCGCCATGCCACGGCGATGAGCCTGGTGCTGCTCGACGTCGACGACCGCATCGTCGAGTCGATCGCTTTGTTGCCCGATCACCATCGCACAGGTGACGTGTGGCATGTTCATCTGGCCCGCCCGCTGCCGGGCATTGCCTATGCGTGGCGCGCCGACGGCCCGCACGCGCCAGACGAGGGCCACCGCTTCGATCCCGGCCGGCTGCTGCTCGATCCCTATGCATCGGCCATCGAGTTGCGGCCGGGGCCCGAGGGGAGCACAGCCGTGCCGCGGTGCCTCGTCCTCGACCACCGTTTCGACTGGAGCGATGATCGCCCTCCACGGCATGCGTGGCGGGACACGGTGATCTACGAGACCCATGTGCGCGGCCTCACTGTTCATCCCTCCTCGGTGACCTCGAGCCCGGGCACCTTTCTCGGCGTCATTGAGAAAATCCCCTATCTGCGTGAGCTCGGGATAACCGCCATCGAGCTCATGCCCGTGCAGGCGTTCAACACTCACGAGATCGATCGGAATGACTCGACATCGGGCGGGCGACTGCGCAACTACTGGGGCTACAACCCGGTCGCGCTGTTTGCGCCCCATCCGGGCTATGCCGGTGATGCTGTCCCCGGCGCCGCGCTTCATGCGTTCAAGACCATGGTCCTCGAACTGCACCGGGCCGGCATCGAGGTCATCCTCGACGTGGTCTTCAACCACACGGGCGAGGCCGGC
>JANRJI010000028.1:0-4460 GCA_033764055.1 Hyphomicrobiaceae bacterium | reverse complement strand
GAATGAGCTCGCGCCGAGGCCGTAGTGGCCGTAGGTTGGGGGAGCGCGGGCACCGTTGTGCACCTTAAGGACCGAGGTCGATCCGCGCGTAACCCAACGGCCAAGGGCTCCGACACCGGGGAGTTGGGTGACGCCGGGCCGAATCTCTCGATCGCATTCGACGCCGTGGCCGGCTAACCCAACCTACAGAAGCCGCGGCGGGAGCAATCTACCTATCGATCTCCCCGAACACGATGTCGAGGCTGCCCAGGATGGCGCTGACATCCGCGAGCATGTGGCCGCGGCAGAGAAAGTCCATCGCCTGGAGGTGGGCGTAGCCGGGAGCGCGGATCTTGCAGCGGTAGGGCTTGTTCGAGCCGTCGGCGACGAGGTAGACGCCGAACTCGCCCTTCGGCGCCTCGACGCAGGCGTAGACCTCGCCCTCGGGCACGTGGAAGCCCTCGGTGTAGAGCTTGAAGTGGTGGATCAGCGCCTCCATCGAGCGCTTCATCTCGCCGCGCTTCGGCGGCACCACCTTTTTGTTGTCGGCCGAGACCGGACCCTGGCCATCCGGCGCCATCAGACGCTCGCAAGCCTGCTTCATAATTCGGGCGGCCTCGCGCATCTCGACCATGCGGATGCAATAGCGGTCGTAGCAGTCGCCGTTCTTGCCGATAGGAATGTCGAATTCCATCTCGGCGTAGCACTCGTAGGGCTGCGATTTCCTGAGGTCCCAGGCGGCGCCGGAGCCGCGCACCATGACGCCCGAGAAGCCCCACCGTAGGCAGTCCTCGAGCGCGACGACGCCGATGTCGACGTTGCGCTGCTTGAAGATGCGGTTGTCGGTCAGGAGGCCCTCGATGTCGTCGCAGACCTTCAGGAATGGATCGCACCAGTCGTAGATGTCCCGAACCAACTCGGGCGGCAAATCCTGGTGCACGCCGCCGATGCGGAAATACTTGGCGTGCATGCGGCTGCCGGAGGCGCGCTCATAGAACACCATCAGCTTCTCGCGCTCCTCGAAACCCCAGAGCGGCGGGGTGAGGGCGCCGACATCCATGGCCTGCGTCGTGACGTTCAGCAGATGCGAGAGGATGCGCCCGATCTCGGAGTAGAGGACGCGAATGAGCTGGGCGCGGCGCGGCACCTCGAGGCCGAGCAGCTTCTCCGCCGCAAGGCAGAAGGCGTGCTCCTGGTTCATCGGCGCGACGTAGTCGAGGCGGTCGAAGTAGCCGATCGCCTGCAGGTAGGTCTTGTGCTCGATCAGCTTCTCGGTGCCGCGATGGAGGAGCCCGATGTGCGGATCGACGCGCTCCACGACCTCGCCGTCGAGCTCGAGAACCAGGCGGAGCACGCCGTGAGCCGCAGGATGCTGTGGCCCGAAGTTGATGGTGAAGGGGCGGATCTCGGTCTCGGCCATGGCTGCGATCAGTCCTTCCGGGCGGACAAGTCAATGCCGCGATAAAGCTCGGCGAGCGGAATGGCAAGATTCAGCTGCGGGATGCCGATTGCGGCATTCTCGCCGGAAATCTCCGTTGGCCCGGCCGCGAAACGAGCGTCCGGCTGGCGCAACCACAGGAGGCAGGCCGCCTCGTCCTGACTGGCGACGATGTAGGCCTCGAGGGTGGCGATCCCCGTGTACTCTGCAGGCTTGCGATCGAGGTCGCGAGCCGTGCTGCTCGGCGACAGAACCTCGACGATCAGGATGGGTTGCAGTGTGGCGAGGCTGGTGTCGCTGCCTGCCGCACTCTCGACCACGACATCGGGATAGCGCACCGTCGTCGCCGTCTCGACACCGCGATCCAGGAGAATTTCGAACCGGTCGCGATCCAGGCTCGATCTGAGCTGGTCGTAGAACCTCAGCGCCAGCCGGCCATGCTTGCGCGTGCCGCCCGTCATCTGTTGCACGATGCGGCCATCCTCGTACTCGAAGCGCTGGTCGTCGTGACGCGCCACGAAGTCGTAGAACGTCGTCTTGCCGACCTTGATGAAGGCATTCTGGTTCATGCAACTCGCAGTCGGTCGCCCAGCCGTCGGTGGAGATTGGACAATCTCAGTTAGCATGCTGCGCCTGTCCAGGGAAACCGGCGAACGCGCCAATGCGGCGCCCCCTGCTCCCCTCAGCCAGCGCCTCTGGCCTTGGCGGCCTTCTGGGCCACCGCCGCCTCGAACCGCTGCCATGGCACCACGGCTCGCACGTGCGTGCCCTCGCCGATCTTGTCGAGGCCGTCGTGGGCGACGACACGGAAGGTGATCTTGCGGCCGTCCACCTTCTCGATGGTCGCCGTGACGGTGACCGTCTGGCCGGGCACGGTCGCCGCGACGTGCGACACGTCGAGATGAATGCCGAGCGAGCCCTCGCCCGCGTCGAGATGGGGCCTCAGCACCTTGGTGCAGGCGCCTTCCATCATCACGCACATGTAAGCAGTCGCCAGCACTTCCGGGATGTCGTCGAAGGTCGAGCGGTCCATGGCGAGGTGCGGGACTGTGTTGGCGGCCGTCACGGCATAGCTGTGGGTGTCGATGAGGCCGGCGACCAGCGTGGACTTCATGGTGTCAGCCTCCGATAAGCGCCGTCATCCGGGGCAGGCCGTATCTGACCCAGACCGTGACGAGGCTCGAGCCGCAGCCGAGGAGAATGGCATACCGGGCGATCGGCGCGAGCGTGCGCGGCGCGATGTGCCGCGCAACGAGCCCGAGCAGGACAAGGGGCGGCACCAGCGCTAGAGCGACCCAGAGCGTGAAGCCGGGTATGGTCAGGACGGTCTCGATCATCTGGCAAGCCGCGGACAGCGCAAGGCGCAGGGACGACGCACATCACGCCACGGATGACGCCGAGATCGCCCTCAGCCGCCGGCGCGCGGCGTCGCGGCCTTCTCGTCGCCGGGGAGGACGTAGTCGACACCCTCCCACGGGCTCTCGAAGTCGAACTGACGGAACTCCTGCGTCAGGCGGACGGGCTCGTAGACGACGCGCTTGAGCTCGTCGTCGTAGCGGACCTCCTTGAACCCCGTGAGCGGGAAGTCCTTCCGGAGCGGATAGCCCTCGAAGCCGTAGTCGGTGAGGATGCGGCGCAGGTCCGGGTGGCCCGAGAACAGGATGCCGTACATATCGTAGGTCTCCCGCTCGAGCCAGTTGGCCGTTGGGAACACCTCGATGACGCTCGGGACGGCCTCGGTCTCGTTGGTCTCGAGCTTGACGCGGATGCGCAGGTTCTTGCGCATCGACAGCAGGTGATAGACGACGTCGAACCGGTTTTCGCGGGCCGGCCAGTCGACACCCGTGATATCGAGCAGAGTCTCGAAGCGCAGCTCGGGCGCGTCGCGGAGCCGGGTCAGCACATCGACGATGCTGTCGCGGGTTACAGTCAGAGTGACCTCGCCGAAAGCGAGCTTGGAGCCGGTGAGGTCGCCACCGAGGATGTGAGTTGCGTGCTCGCCGAGATTGGTCACGTGTTCCGTCCGTGGTTTGCTGACGCTGGTGTCAGACGATCCCTTTGTAGATATCGGCGAGCCTGAGCGAGACCATGAAGCTACGACCGCTGCAGTTCAATGTAGCGCCCATTCCTTCGACCTCCCGCGGCGCAGCAGGGAATCTGCCACCCTTGTCGCGCTCGTAGACCAGCATGGCCGGCTCGCTCTGGCTGGCAATGACGTAGGCATCGAGCGAAGCGAGCGACATATACTCAGCCGGCTTCACGTCGAGGTCGCTCCATGATGTCGAAGGCGACAAGACTTCAACGATCAGAACAGCCCGTCCCGTCGAAAGGCTTTCGCCTGGCTCATCGGCAGGCTCGATACAGACGTCGGGATAGCGAATTGTCTCGCTGGTCTCGACACCGCGATCCGGCAACACGAGCCATGCCGCGGCATCGAGTTGATCCTCCAAACTCCGCGTGATGCGCCGTGCGACCTGGCCGTGATCCTTCGTTCCGCCGGTCATCTGCTGCACGATGCGCCCCCGCACGTACTCGTAGCGCTGCTCGGCGTGCTCGGCGGCGAAGCGCAGGAAGGTCTCTTTGTCGACCTTGGCGAAAGCGTTCATCGTCGTTCAACCTCGCGCCTTCGGTTGCCGGTTGGCAACCGGCCGGGGCTCCGGTGCGCTACCTCTCGATCGTTCCCGTGCGGCGGATCTTCTTCTGCAGCAGCAGGATGCCATAGACCAGCGCCTCGGCCGTCGGCGGGCAGCCTGGCACGTAGATGTCCACGGGCACGATCCGGTCGCAGCCTCGCACGACCGCGTAGCTGTAGTGGTAGTAGCCGCCGCCGTTGGCGCACGAGCCCATGGAGATGACGTAGCGCGGCTCCGGCATCTGGTCGTAGACCTTGCGCAGGGCCGGGGCCATCTTGTTGGTCAGCGTGCCCGCGACGATCATCACGTCCGACTGGCGCGGGCTCGCGCGCGGCGCGAAGCCGAAGCGCTCGACGTCGTAGCGCGGCATCGAGGCCTGCATCATCTCGACGGCGCAGCAGGCGAGACCA
>JANRJI010000027.1:0-6921 GCA_033764055.1 Hyphomicrobiaceae bacterium | reverse complement strand
CGCTGCTCGCAGAAGCCTGGGATGCCCTGCAGCGACGTGACTACGCCGCACTGCGTAGTCTGACGGGAGTCGCCCCCGTCACCAAGAGGTCGGGCAAGAGCCTGATCGTCATCCGACGACAAGCCTGCCACCCGCGCCTGTAGAACGCCATGAACCACTGGGAGCGTGTAGACGTGCAGCAAGAACTGACCAGCCGGGCCAAGTACGCCGCTCAGAGAGGCCGCGTTCACAGCCATTGCCGGGCGCTACGATCGGTGGCCGACCGCCTCCTCAACGTCGCCTGCGCCATGCTCAAGACCGGCACCACCTTCAATCCCTCACTGGCGGCCGAAAATGCCCCTTGCTAAACGGTGGGGAGTCCCCCCCCTTGCCTGCGTGCGCCCGGCGGCTTGCTTATGCTGGCGGTGGCAGCCCCCAGCGGGTCCGCTGAAGGGAGCTCCCGGCAACGGCAGCGAGTCACGGCACTTGACTTGGCCCGGCGACGCTGCTGCCGTCCCCCCGCAATTTCTCACTGCACAGAGACGGACCGCACCCACGCATGTCGAAACCGCTGCTGTTCACGCCGCTCAATATCCGCGACGTCACGCTCGAGAATCGTGTCGTGATCTCACCAATGGCGACCTACTCCGCCGTCGACGGTGTCGCCGGCGACTGGCACCTCGGCCACTATGCGCGGCTCGCGCTCGGCGGAGCCGGCTCGGTCGTGGTCGAGGCGACCGCCGTCACGGCCCAGGGCCGCATCACCAATGGCGATCTCGGTCTCTGGTCCCAGGTCCACGTCGCGCCGTTGCGGCGCATCACCGACTTCATGAAGTCGATCGGCGGCGTCCCGGCCATCCAGCTCGCCCACGCCGGCCGCAAGGGCTCCATGCAGCGGCCGTGGCACGGCAATGGACCGATCAGCCCTGCCGACAAGGCACGCGGCGACCGGACATGGGAGATCGTCGGGCCGACGCCGGAGCCGATCGACGCGGGCTATATCGCGCCCCATGCGCTGACCCCACCGGAGTTGCGCCAGCTCGCCGGCCAATGGGGCGATGCGGCCAAGCGGGCCATCGAGGCGGGATTCGAGATCGTCGAGATCCACAACGCACACGGCTATCTTGCCCACCAGTTCCTGTCCCCGATCTCCAATACGCGCAGCGACGCCTATGGCGGCGACCTCGGCGGACGCATGCGCTTTCCTCTCGAGATCGCAGAGGCGGTGCGGGCTGCCGTTCCGAAAGGCACGCCCGTGTTCGTCCGCGTCTCCGCTGTCGACGGCATCGACGGCGGCTGGTCGATGGACGACACCGTCGCCTACGCCAAGGCCCTGAAAGCACGTGGCATCGACCTCGTCGATTGCTCGTCCGGAGGCCTCAAGGGGCCGGCGACGGTCGCCCGCATCAAGCGGACGTGGGGTTTCCAGGTGCCGTTCGCCGAGCAGGTGCGCAAGGAGGCGGGTGTCATGTCGATGGCGGTCGGCCTGATCCTCGACCCGCATCATGCCGACGACATTCTGCAGAAGGGGCGTGCCGATCTCATCGCCATCGGCCGCGAGGCGCTGGTCAATCCGAGCTGGCCGCAGATGGCCGAGATCGCCCTCGGTCGCAAGCCGGCCGACGCGATGGACGACTGGCCTGTGCAGTACGGTTGGTGGCTGAAGCACCGCGAGACGTCGCTCGAGCAGGTGCGAAAGGATTTCGGCGACAGCTGGCAGGGTTGAACCACAGCTGGCAGGGTTGAACCATTGCCCGAGGTGCCATCATCTCATTGGCAGCTCGGCGGCTGCACCACTCGCGCGCTACCGATCCCGTCCGGCGCGCGAGCCTCGGCATGGACAGCAGACGTTGTCTTGAAGATCAGCGAGATTTGGTGCCCAGAAGAGGACTCGAACCTCCACGCCTCGCGGCGCCAGTACCTGAAACTGGTGCGTCTACCAATTCCGCCATCTGGGCATCTGCCGACCCCGGTGTGGCCCGCTCCGTCGCACCGGGACCGATTGAAGTCGCGGAGACGGGCCGAGCGGGCTCGGCCGAGTTCGAGCCGCTAGACACCCCATCCGGGGCGCCGTGTCAACAGTCTCGTGGCACCGATAGCGAGTCGGACGTGCGCTGGTCGAGCCCAGGTTGCGGTTTGGGCCATCCTGACCCGGCGTCCCTTCCACGGCCGTGCCGGAGGCTGTCTTGCACTGCCCCAGCCCGCACGCGGTGCCGGCCGCCGGTCAGGCCACGACCAGCATGGCTCCGGGGGGCCGCCCGAAAAGCGCGGTCGCGCCTCGCCGCAGCCTCGCCGCTTGCGGGACGTCGCGCCGGGCGCCAGACTGGGCGCCCGCTGCGCGCAGCGCGAACCCCGCCGGGGCTCCCCTGCGGCTGACCCAAACCACGAACCGGGAAACTCTCTCGTATGCAGCAAACGACAGTCGACTTCATCGTCGTCGGCGCGGGATCGGCCGGCTCGGCCGTGGCTGCGCGCCTCAGCGAGAACGGCCGGTTCAAAGTCATGCTGCTCGAGGCCGGCGGCAAAACGCATCCGCTGTCGCGCGTGCCGATCAGCTTCGCCAAGTTCATCAATCAGCCGGGTGTCAACTGGCTCTATGCCTCGGAGCCCGAGGCCGCGACGGGCGGACGCAATATTCCGGTGCCGCGCGGGCGCATGCTCGGCGGCTCGTCGGCCATCAACGGCATGGTCTGGGTACGCGGCCAGCGCCAGGACTACGACCACTGGGCGCAGCTCGGCAATCGCGGCTGGAGCTACCAGGACGTGCTGCCGATCTTCCGCGCCATGGAGGACTACGACAAGGGCGATGGCCAGTATCGCGGCCGCGGCGGCCCGCTCAAGGTCTCGGACATTCACGAGAGCGGCCCGCTCTACGACAGCTTCTTCAAGGCGGCCGGACAGACGCTCGGGCTGAAGCCGAACCCCGACTACAACGGGCCGGAGCAGGAAGGCATCGCCATGACCCAAGCCTCGATCCGGGGCGGCAAGCGCATGTCGACGGCGGCCTGCTACCTCGATCCGGCGCGCGGCCGCGCCAACCTGCTCATCGAGACCGATGCGATGGCGCAAAGCCTCGTCCTCGAGGGTAAGCGCTGCGTCGGTGTCCGCTACAAAGTGAAAGGCGAGCTGCGCGAGGCCCGCGCCAGTCGCGAGGTGATCGTCTCTACCGGCGCCATCGCATCGCCGCAGCTGCTCGAGCTGTCCGGCATCGGCCAGGCGGCGCGGCTCAAGGAGCTCGGCATCGACGTGGCCCACGCGCTGCCCGGCGTCGGCGAGAACCTGCGCGACCACTGGGCGCCGCGCATGAAGTGGCGGCTCGCCCGCAAGGGCGCGACCTACAACGAGAAGGCGCGCGGCGTCGGCGCCATCAAGGAAGGTCTCGCCTATTTCTTGACGGGCAAAGGCTTCCTCAGCCTGCCGGCCTCGCCGATGCGCGCCTTTTTCAAGACCCGCGAGGGGCTCGAGAGCCCTGACGCCATGTTCATGGTGATGCCGTTCCTGGTCACGCCGGACATGAAGCTCGACCGTCAGGCCGGCATGACATGCATCGTCCACCAGCAGCGCCCCGAGAGCCGCGGCAGCATCCATGTCACGTCCAGGGACCCGGGCCGGCAACCCGCGATCAAGTTCAATTTCCTTGCCGAGCGCCTCGACCGCGAGTGCCTGACCACGGCCATGAGGATGGTCCGCAAGGTGGTCGAGGCCGAGCCGTTGAAATGGCTCGAGCCCGAGGAGTTCATGCCGGGCCGTCAGGCGCAGAACGACGACGAGCTGATCGACTATGCCAACCGCTATGCCGAGACGGCCTATCATCCGGTCGGCACCTGCAAGATGGGCACCGACACCGATCCCGGCGCCGTGGTCGATGACCGCCTGCGGGTACGCGGCATTGCCGGGCTACGTGTCGCCGATGCGTCCATCATGCCAACGCTGACGTCGGGCAACACCAACGCTCCGTCGATCATGATCGGCGAGAAATGCGCGCGCATGGTGCTCGAGGCGGCGGCCTGAGCCCTCATAGGGTCAATTCAACTCCCGGTTGTTCCTACGTCTTGACCGGGGGAGCAACCGAGCCGCCGCTCGGCGCATCCTGCGGCTTGGTGCGGCCGGGCAGCCGTCGCGAGAATCGGAGCACCCCGACCTCACCGCCGCACTCAAGGCGCGAAAATGATGCGCGCCTTTACCTGGAGTTTACACTGGCCGGCCTACAGTCCTCGGGTCGGAACGTTGCTGGTCGACACACCCGGTTCAGCGTAGCAATCAGGATAGCCCGATGGTGCCGCGGCGGCGCTCGCCAGTGTTGCTCGTGTGCCTCTGCCTAACGGCCTACTTCGGCTACCATGCAGTCAAGGGCAAGCACGGTCTCGAGGCTCGTTCCAGGCTCGTCTCCCGCTCTGTGCAGCTGGAGAGGGAGCTGGCCGGTCTCGTGGCCGTGCGCTCCCGCCTCGAGCGGGAGGTCGCCCTGCTCGCCGAAGCCTCTCCTGATCCTGATTACGTGGATGAGCTCGCGCGCAGCATGTTGCGCTACGTCGGGCCCGACGAGATGATCATACTCGAGCACCCGCGACAGCCCCCCCGTCGCTGACACCGCGCGGCCGTCGCAGAGAGGCCGGACGCCTGCTGGCAAGCGCCAATCCATCGCCCCCCTGGAATGACAGTCGACGTCACGACAGGATTTTGTCCGGACATTGCGTCCTTGGTCCAACGGGAATACTCTGGTGGTCGGAGTGCGCGCCGGCCGTCGGCCCGCCGCCGCCGCCCAAGAGGCTGGTCCTCGCGAAGCGGCGGTCCGTGCAACACCCACCGGAGATTTTCCCAGCCGTGACCACGCAAAGCCTCGCCGAGCTCGATGCAGCCGACGCCGTGAGCCGTTGGCTCCGCGATTTCGAGGCCGCCCTCGGCCGCCAGGATGCAGCCGCCGCGACCGCCCTCTTCACGCCGGACGGGCATTGGCGCGATCTCGTCTCGTTCTCGTGGGGGATCAGAACCGTCAGCGGCGCCGCCGCCATCGAGAAGGCTTTGGCCAAGGCCCTGCCGCGGACTCGTCCGTCGGGCTTCCGCATCGCCGAGAAGCGCACAGAGCCACGGGTGGTGAAGCGGGCGGGCGTCGAGACCATCGAGGCGATCATTGCCTTCGAGACCGCCGCCGGCCGCTGCAGCGGCATCGTGCGACTCGTTCCAGCTCAGGACGGCGCCAGCGGCCTGCGCTGCTGGGTGCTGCTGACCACCCAGGACGAGATCAAGGGCCACGAGGAGCGCATCGGCAAGCGCCGGCCGCGCGGCGAGGAATGGTCCGGCGGTTTCGGCGGCGAGAACTGGATGGACCATCGCCTAAAGACCGTGGCCTATGCCGACCGCGAGCCGGCCGTGGTCGTCATCGGCGGCAGCCAGTCCGGTCTCGGCATTGCAGCCTGCCTCAACATCCTCGGCGTCGATACCCTGGTCATCGACAGGCACGAGCGCGTCGGCGACGCCTGGCGCAAGCGCTACCACAACCTCACCTTGCACAACGAGGTGTTCGTCGACCACATGCCCTACATGCCGTTCCCGCCGAACTATCCCGTCTATATCCCGCGGGACAAGATCGCGAACTGGCTCGAGTTCTACGCCGACACCATGGAGATCAACATCTGGAGCTCCACGGAGTTCACGGGTGGCACGTATGACGCGAAGGAGGACCGCTACGCGCTGACGGTGCGCCGAGCCGACGGCACCGAGCGGATCCTGCGGCCACGCCACGTCGTCTTCGCGACCGGCGTGAGCGCCATCCCGATCATGCCCGATCTGCCTGGCATCGAGGCTTTCGCCGGCGAGCTCCTGCACTCGAGCAAGTACGACTCGGGCCACAAGTGGAAGGGCAAGAAGGGCATCGTGATCGGCACGGGCAACAGCGGCCACGACGTCGCCCACGACCTTTGCGTCGCGGGCGTCGACACCACCATGGTGCAGCGCTCGACGACGCTCATCGTGAGCCTCAAGGAGGCGCAGCGCGTCTACGACCTCTACCAGGAGGGCTCCTCGACCGAGGATTGCGACCTGATCGCCACCGCCTCGCCCTATCCGGTGCTCGTGCAGGGCTACAAGCTCACCGCCGCCGCCTGCCAGGCCGCGGACAAGCCCTTGCTCGAGGGCCTCGCCGCGCGCGGCTTCCAGCTCGACAACGGCGAGCCGGACAATACCGGCTTCCAGATGAAGTACCTCCGCCGCGGCGGCGGCTACTACTTCAACGTCGGCTGCTCGGACCTCATCGTCGAGGGCAAGATCAAGCTCCTCCAGCATCGCGACATCGAGCGCGTCGTGCCGCAGGGCCTGAAGATGAAGGACGGCACCGTCGCCGAGGCGGACGTGATCGTCGCCGCCACCGGCTACAAGAACCAGCAGGACGTGGTCCGCCACTTCTTCGGCGACGCCATGGCCGACCGCATCGGCGAGGTCTGGGGCTTCGACGAGGGCGGCGAGCTGCGCAACATGTGGTGCCGCACGCCGCAGCCGGGCCTGTGGTTCGTCGGCGGTGGCCTGCCGCACGTGCGCATCTACTCGAAGTTCCTCGCCCAGCAGATCAAGGCCTGCGAGGAGGGCCTGCTCGACCGTCAGCTCGACGGCCAGGTGGCGCCGCCCATGCGCATTCCCCGCATGGCCGCCGAGTGAGCTCGATCCGGACGACCGTGAGATGAACGCCGCCGGCGCACACCGTTGCGCCGGCGGCGTTGTCTCGGCCCTCCGGCAAGCCGCTGTTGAGTCTTTCTGCAAGGCGGCTTTGCCTCTCCGGCGGGCTCGGGTAAATACGCCGCAACCCGACAAGCCCCCTGTACCTTTCTCACGCGGTTCTTGGAATGCAGAACGCCGTTGGTCGCGCGAAGTGAAGCGTAGCGGAACGTAGCGTGACCAACGGGCGACGGCCCGAAGCGGCGTATCTTTCCCGAACCGAGCCGATTCGCCGGG
>JANRJI010000026.1:0-4230 GCA_033764055.1 Hyphomicrobiaceae bacterium | reverse complement strand
GGTCGGTGCGTGGGCCGGCTTGTAGCTGGGCGCATGGCCATAGCCGTGGGTCGGTGCGTAGGCCGGCTTGTAGCTGGGCGCATGGCCGTAGCTGTAGGTCGGTGCGTGGGCCGGCTTGTAGCTGTGCACGTGGCCGTAGCTCGGCGCGGCCCTGTAGGCGTGGCCGTAGCTGCCGGAATGCACCTTGTGCCCGTAGCCGTGACTGGAGCCGTAAGAGTTGTGGCCCGCTTCGGCGGAGCCGGCAGCGACGAGGCCGAGACCGAGGGCGGCGACGAGGGCGGTGAGCGTTTTCATGGCAGGCATCCTTCCTGGTGTCTGAATTTCTCGGCTCGGCGGTCCGGGCTGTCTCGCGGGCGCGTCGGCCATCTGCTATGCCCACATCATTAAACGACGTTCAGGAAAATGTAAATAGAAAACAGTCCGTCTCGTTCTGACGAGTTCGTGAAGCCCTCCGTCGGCATGCGGTCAGCCGCAGTTGATTGTCCGCTCGCTGCCGGTCGTCCCAGTGACGCCATCGTGCTATCTCGGCGTCCGGGAGCACGAGGAGCTGCCAAAGGGGCGCTCGAGGTCGAGTGAGGGGAGGGCATCATGAGTGATGGGGGGAGGCTCGTGGGCGGGCCGGCGAGCGAGCAGGATGACGGCAAGCTGCGCAAGCGCGCGATGGGCGCGTTCCGCATCGGGCGGTATCTGCACAAGCTCTGGTCTTTTCTCGGAACCAACGCGGGCGCCGCGACCACCACGGCCGCCGGGACGGCAGCTCTTGCCGGCGTCGTCGCGGTCACCACGCCGGACGTGCTTGGGCTGAAGCCGCGCGAGGCGACCAGCGTCATCCGCCATCAGGTCGGCCTCGTCGAAACTCGCCGGCTCGACCAGACCTCGCTCGTCTTCCCACTCGAGGGCCGCGACGCTGATGGCCGAAGGGTCCTCTTCGATCTCGTGGTGCTGTCGCGGGATCTCGCCTGGGCCCGCGCTTCGGACCGTGAGATCACGCTCGCGGGCAAGACCGTTGCCGAGGCGGACATCAGCCGCATCGTGTTCGGCCGCGAGCTGACGGCCGCCTTGGCGGCATCGCAGGAGGTGATCGTGGCGGGGGTCGCCTCCGTCGAAGGCGCCGAGGCGACGGAGGCCGAGCGGGCAGGCCGGCGCGCGGAGACTGCCGCCGGCTGGGCGGAGCGGGTCGTGCCGGCTCGCACGCCTATCACGGCGCTCAACCTCGGTCAGTTCCGCTCCGAATGCAGCAATCGCGTCACTGGCGACACGGCCTGGCAGCGGCCGCTCATGGTCATCGCGGTTCGCGAGCGCCAGCGGCAGGCGGACGTCAAGGAGGCGCTCGCAAACGCACTCTCCGACAAGACCAACGTTCCCAGTCCGGCCTGCTACACCAAGTTCGAGATGCGCGGCATCCGCTGAGCGGCCTCCCAAGGACGCGGCCGGCGGCTCTGGTCCGCCGGCTCGGACTACTTGCGCAACTGCCTCTCGCGCGCCTCTGCCGTCGGTGGCGCCGGATTGAACGCGAAGGGCGCTGGCCATTGCATCGGATCGTCGACGATACGGCCCGCGTCCTTGCACTCCATGGCGAGCGACAGCGCAGCCCGCAGGATTCGGGTCTGAGTGGCCACGTCCCCGGCTTGACCGAACGGGTTACCCATGGGCGCATTGACGAAATAGCTGCGCGGCGGCTTGACCAGCGCAGTTATGTCCCGCCCCGTCGAGACGCATACGGTGGCGATTCCTGCCTCCTCGACGACTCTGCAAACCAGACCCACGGTCTGGTGATCGAGGGGTCAGGCTGGCACGGCGACGAGCAGATCCACACCGTCCGCGCGCAGCATCTCGGCGAGGGCCGGTGCCTTGTCCTGGAGAACCGCTTGGCGCTTGTAGATCCGCCCCATGAAGCCGCTCCATAGCCGGGGTGCCACGGCGCCGATCTCGCCGGCCGCCGCCAGCTCTCGTAGCCGGTCGATGGGGAAAACGCAGTTCAGGTCAACGTCGGCGTCGGCGTGATCGTAGTAGCTGTCGTGGATCCGGAAGTCGTTCGACGGTGCGTCAGGGGCGACGCTGTCGAGCCGGAGGTCGTTCCGGGCATCAGCCTGGAACGGCGGCATGCCGCAGCGTGACACCCCGCCGCTCGTCAGGAGACTGACCACGCACGCGCTGAGAGGTTTGCCGAGTGGCGTCAGTGGCGCGTCGTCGAAGCGGCTCCAGTCGTAGGGCGGAAAGCCCAACGCACCGTACTTCTCGGCGAGCGTGTCGACGTAGCGAATGGGTTCCATGATGCCGTCCCGGTCGGTCAATGTGCGCCTGCAGGATGACGGCTTGTCCCGCATCGATCAAGGTGCGTGGTTGTGACCGTAGGGAGGCTGTGCTCTCAGTGGCGGAAGTGGCGCATGCCGGTGAAGACCATGGCGATGCCGGCCTCGTCGGCCGCCTTGATCACCTCGTCGTCGCGCATCGAGCCGCCCGGCTGGATCACGGCTGTCGCGCCGGCGCCAGCGGCCGACAGCAGCCCGTCCGCAAACGGAAAGAATGCGTCCGATGCGACCACCGAGCCATTGACCTCGAGTCCCGCCATCTCGGCTTTGATCACGGCGATGCGCGAGGAGTTGACCCGGCTCATCTGCCCGGCGCCGATGCCGATCGTCGCCCCGTTCTTGGCGTAGACGATGGCGTTCGACTTGACGAATTTGGCCACTTTCCAGGCGAACAGCAGGTCGGCCATCTCGTTGGCAGTGGGCTGCCGTCTGGTGACCGCCTTGAGCCCCATGTCGAGCGCCAGGTCTGCGTCCTGCACCAGCAACCCACCAGTCACCTTCTTCCAGTCCAGTCGCGGCGTTGGCGTCGCTGGCCATGCGCCGACCGTCAGCAATCGCACGTTCTTCTTGGCGGCGACGGCCGCCTCGGCGCCCGCCTCGAGCGAGGGCGCGACGATCACCTCGACGAACTGGCGGTCGACGATCATCCGTGCCGTTGTCTCGTCGAGGGGCCGGTTGAAGGCGATGATGCCACCGAAGGCCGACTCGGGATCGGTCTTGAACGCGCGATCGTAGGCGGCCGCCAGGGTGTCTGCCACGGCCACGCCGCAAGGGTTGGCGTGCTTGACGATGACGCACGCCGGCCGGTCGCCCATCTCCTTCACGCACTCGAGCGCGGCGTCGGTGTCGGCGATGTTATTGTAGGAAAGCTCCTTGCCCTGGAGCTGGCGCGCCGCCGCGACTGAGCCTGCCGCCGCCGCGCGCTCGACGTAGAACGCCGCCTTCTGGTGCGGGTTCTCGCCGTAGCGCATGGTCTGCGCGAGCCGTACCTGCATCGTGAGCGTCGCGGGGAAGGCGTCCTCGCCGCCCTCGGCGCGCGCGATCTCGCCGCCGAGCCAGTTCGAGATGGCGCCGTCGTAGGCTGCCGTCATGGCGTAGGCCTTGCGCGCGAGCTCACGCCGGAGCGCCGCCGTCGTCGCCCCGCCGTTCGCCGTCATCGCATCGAGCACGCGCCCGTAGTCTGCCGGGTCCACGACGACCGTCACGGCCGCGTGGTTCTTGGCGGCCGCTCGCACCATGGCCGGTCCGCCGATGTCGATGTTCTCGATGCAGTCGTCGAAGGGCGCGCCCTTCGCCACCGTCGCCTCGAACGGGTAGAGATTGACCACCAAGAGATCGATGGTGCCGATGCCGTGCGTCTGAGCCGAGGCCTCGTGCTCGGCATTGCCGCGCACCTGCAGCAGCCCACCGTGCACTTTCGGGTGCAGCGTCTTGAGCCGCCCGTCCATCATCTCGGGAAAGCCGGTGTGCTCGGCGACGTCCTTCACCGGCACGCCGGCAGTCTTGAGGGCGGCGGCGGTACCGCCCGTCGAGAGCACCTCGACGCCGGCTCCTGCCAGCGCGCGACCGAGCTCGACGACGCCGGTCTTGTCGGAGACCGAGATGAGGGCACGACGGATCGGGGGCGCGTCTGCGGCCATGGAGGGCATCCTGTTTTCGCTCGTTGTCCCAGGCCGTTAGCCCGGCTTTCTCACACTCGATAGCGACATCGGGGTGCCGACTCAGCGAAAGTTTTTCTGCGACAAAGACTTGCGCCCGAGCCGGAGAACACCCCGATGCCGACAGAGTGTATCCAGGATTCGCTCGATTTCGGAACCGTTGAAGGCCGCCGGGTTGTGGGCGCTTTCGACGGCGGCGCGATCACCTCGGACGGCGGCGCGCTGCTTCTGGGTGCCACCGACAAGGCGATTCGGCTCGT
>JANRJI010000025.1:0-10719 GCA_033764055.1 Hyphomicrobiaceae bacterium | reverse complement strand
GTGCAGATCCGCCGTCTTGAGCCCCTGCCAGAGGCCGCGCGGGTTGATATCGACCTGTACGACGCGCGCACCGGGGAATAGATAGCCGCTCTCGGTCGTGTAGTGGCCGAGGCCGACCCCGAAGCCGATCACGAGATCCGCCTCGGCATAGCGCTCACGTGCCCAGTCGCTAGCGTAGGCGCCGGCGATGTCCATCTGCCAGGGGTTGCCGTCGAACAGGCCTTTCGCCAACAGCGATGTCGCCAGCAGCGCGCCCGACTGCTCGCCGAGCGCCTCGATGGCCTGGCGGGCGCCAGTCCGGACGCACCCCTTGCCGGCAATGAGGACGGGCTTCTCCGCCTCGGCAATCATGTCGCAGATTTTGTCCACCAGCACCGGGTCGGGGCCGGGGCGCTGGGCGACCGGCACGATCTCGGAGGATGGGATGTAGTCCGTCAGATGCGGCCAGGGCTGCTTCTGCATGTCCATCGGCACCGAGAGCACGACGGGCCGCCGCTCGACCTGGGCGATCTGGAAGGCCTCCCGGACGTTGTCGAGCAGGCGATCGATGTGGCGTACGGGGACATAGGCGGCGCCGGTGCCGAGCGTCAGCGGGCCCATGTCGATCTGCTGCAGGTACCATGCCGCAGCGACGGGGCTGTCGCCGGCAAAGACGACGAGCGGCGTGTTGGCTTTGGCCGCCATCACGAGCGACGTCATGATCTGCGTGAAGCCGGGGCCGCAGGTCGTAGAAGCGACACCGACCTTGCCGGTGGCCCTGGCATAGCCGTCGGCCATGGAGACGGCGCAGCTCTCATGACGGGCGTGAATGATGTGCATGCCCGGCCGCTGTGCCATGGCCGTCGACCAGTACATGTTGGCGTCGCCCATCAGCGTGAAGAGATGGTCCACACCCTCGGCTTCGAAGGCGAGGGCCAGCATGTCCTGGGTCTTGAGCTTGCTCATTGGTGTCAGCTCCGTTTTCCGAAGAGGCTCGAGAGCCACGATTTGAAGGCGGCCCAGAGAAGGGAGAAAGCGTTGAGCTCGGCCGCGGGGCGTGGCGGGGCGCGCGACGGCGCCGAGGCTGGCGGGCCCGCCGACGCCGGCGCGGTGGCTCCCGACGTCGCCGGGGCGGGCATGGCGGTCGCCGATGCCGGCGCTGCCCCGGAGGGGGCTGGTGCAGCGGTGCCCGGTGCGGCGGCGGGAGTGCCGGCAGGCGCGGCCTGTGATGCGCCGACGTGACGCTCGGCGACGAGCGAGCCCATGTTCTTCGCGAACTCGGCGAGCAGCGCGCGGGCGACATGCACGCCACCGGCATTGGCGAAAGTCTCGAGCGGCCCGGTCACGGTGTACTCGCCCTCCAGGGCGAGCTCCGTCTCGGTCGAGCCAGTCGCGCTGACGATGCCGTGGGCCAGGGCGCGGGAGGCGCCACGCTGGTCAATGCCCCGGCCGTCGATGGTGCAGCGCATGTTGCCGTGGTCGTAGGAAAGAGTCGCCTCGCCCCGGAACACAGCGACCGTGGGGCCGAACTTCACCCGGATCGAGCCCTTCCAGACGTCGCCGCCGTCCTGGTCGGGCGCAAGCGTCGCGCCGGGAATGCACGAGGCGACGAGAGCCGGGTCAGACAGGAGGGGCCACACCAAGGCGGGGGGCGACGGGATGGTGATCTTCTCGGCGACCGTAGGCATGCGCTGGCTGGCGTCCGGTTGTGCTCGGGAGCTGTGGAGAGGATGGCGGCCGGAGCTTAGTGGAGTGAGCGCCGGGGTCAAATGCTTTGGCGGCTCTGGCCTTGTCGCACCGATCCTCTGTACCGCCGCTGGCGGGCGTGCCAGTCTTTGCAGACGCGCATCCAATGGAGGCCACATGGCTGCGACCGCCGAAGCCAAAGCTCCTGCCTCGTTCGAGATCGACGTGGAGGACGTCACCTACCTCACGCACGGCGACAAGCCGCTGCTGGCACGTCTCTACAAGCCTAAGGGTCAAGGCCCCTTCCCGGTGATGATCGACCTCCATGGCGGCGCCTGGTGCAATCAGGATCGCACCACGGACACGGTGCTGTCCGAGGCGATGGCGCGCAGCGGCGTGCTGGTGGTCGCCATCGATTTCCGCATGCCGCCGGATGCCGCTTATCCCGCCTCCCTAGCCGATATCAACTATGCCGTGCGCTGGGTGCGATCGAATGCAGCGAGACTGAAGGCGAAGTCCGGGGCCATCGGCTACGTCGGCATCTCCTCGGGCGGCCACCAGGGCATGCTCGCGGCGATGCGACCGAGCGACCCGCGCTACGGTGCCGTCGCGACGACCGAGGTGCCGAAAGGCGACGCCCGTGTCCAGTGCGTGGTCCTCTGCTGGCCGGTGATCGATCCGCTCGGCCGCTACCGCTACGGCAAGGAGGCGATCGCCAGCGGCAAGCTTGCCGACTATCCGCAGCAGCTTCCGAACGTGCTCCCGAGCCACGACAAATTCTGGGGCAGCGAGGCGGCGATGGACGAGGGTAGCCCGCCGGCGATCCTCGAGCGAGGCGAGGCGGTCGAGATGCCGCCGGTGCTCTATGTCCAGGGCGATGCCGATCGCATGCATCCGCGACCGCATCTCGACCGGTTCGTCGACCTTTACCGCGGGCAAGGCGGCGCACTCGATCTGGCGCTCTATCCTGGCGAGGTCGAAGGCTTCGTGACCCGCCAGGCCAAGTCCGAGGCGAACAAGGCGGCCGCCACGGCCCGCATCATCGATTTCGTGCATCGGACGCTCGGTTGACGGTCGCGGCTGGATCGGCCGCCATCGACGAATTTCACCCTCCACTTCCACTCGAACCGCAGGAGAACCGCAATGGGCAAGATCATCCGGGCATCGGACCGGGCTACCAAGACGCAGCCGAGCTCGACATTCACCGGGACCGTCTATGCCGACGAGGTGGTCGTCGGCGAGAAGCCGTCGCGGATGCGGGCAACGCGCGTCTCGTTCACGCCGGGCGCGCGCACGTTCTGGCACACGCATCCGGTCGGCCAGACCCTCTACTGCCTGCACGGCGTCGGACGCTATCAGCTCGAAGGCAGCCAGGTCGTCGAGCTGCGCCCGGGCGATACCGTCGTCATTCCACCGGGCGCCAAGCACTGGCACGGATCGGCGCCCGGGCATCTCTTCGCGCATCTCGCCATGTCCGAGGTCAGCGATACGGGCGAGGGGACCAAGTGGCTAGAGGCCGTCTCCGACGCCGACTACAAGGCTGCGGCGAAGACCTGACGGTTTGGGGCCGGAGCGGCGCTCCGGCCCCGTTCGACGATCGGTGGCAGGGGCATTGGCTCGACCCGCAGGCGCCATCGTCAGCCGTAGGCCTTTTCCGCCTCCATGGCCTTCTTGACGGCCGGCCGGGCAAGCATGCGCTCCTGGTGTGCCTCGAGGGCCGGGTAGGTGCCCATTGGCGCCTCGATGCTCGAACGGAAGCGCCAGTAGACCCGGAACAGATGGATATCGGCGATGGAGTACTTGCCGATTGCCCACGGCTTGTCGCCAAGGCGCTTGTTGGCGATCGCGAACGCCGCCGCAACGGCCTCAGGCCCCTTGGCACGCGCGGGATGCATGGTGGAGGCGACGAACGACATCCAGGAGAGCACCTGCGCCTCGGCCTCGAGGTCGCCATCGGGAAGCAGGCCAGCAGTCGGGTGCCGGCGCGCGATGTAATAGAGCGTGGCCGCGACCTCGGTCAGCGGCTTGCCGGCCTCGGTGATCAGCGTCGGCACCTTTCCTTCAGGATTGATGGCGAGATAGGCGGGTGTCTTGTTCTCTTGCTTGGAGAGCAAGGTCGGCACCAGCTCGAATTGAGCGCCGGCCTCTATGAGCGCGATGTGCGTTGCCAGCGAGCTGGTCGACGGCGAGAAGTAGAGCTTCATCATGACTGGACCTCGGAAGGGAGTGGTCCAGCCAGCATCCCCGATGGCGCCACCGCGGACAAGCGTCAGGTCGCGTGGGCGGTCTTTCCAACCGTGGGCCTGCACGGCCGCGCCGGCGCCTGACAGCTCTTCCGCGTGTGGCACATGATCGGAAATTATCGAGCCGGCAGGCGCCCGAGCGCCCGTCAATCCAGCTCCACCTCGAAGTGGCTACCACGATTGCATGCCTGCCATGATGTTCCCCGCGTGACTGGCGTTTCGTCATCGAGCTGCTAGCTTCGCCAGCCTCCAAGGCGTCGGCACCGCATCGGCAGAAAGCAACGAGCATGGCCCTCCCGATTCTCGGCTGGCTCACCGGAGCCGTGTTCTTCTTCTATGCCTGGGTCCTGCGCGTCTCGCCGAGCGTCATGGTCGAGGAGCTGATGCGCGAGTTCGCCGTCGGTGGGGCGGCGATCGGCAATCTCTCCGCGCTCTACTTCTACGGCTATGCCGGCATGCAGATTCCGGTCGGCCTGATGATCGACCGCTTCGGTCCGCGCCGACTGCTGGCGGTCTCCGCCCTCGTCTGCGGCGCGAGCTGCCTCCTTGCGGCGTGGAGTCCGACGCTCGAAGGCGTGGCGCTCGGCCGATTCCTGATCGGCGCCTCGGCGGCGTTCAGCCTCGTCGGCGCGTTCGCCGTCGCGGGGCAGTGGTTTCCTCCGACGCAGTTCGCGCTGCTCGGCGGCCTCGCCATGGCCGCGGGGATGGCCGGCGGTGTGCTGGGTCAGGCGCCGGTGCGCCTGCTGGTCGAGGCCAACGGCTGGCGCCCGACCGTCGCGATCACGGCCATCGGCGGGCTGGTCATCGCCCTGATGGCGATCGCCTTCGTGCGCGACAAGACCCGAGGGTCGGGCGGGCTCGGCTCCGTCCTCTCCGGTCTCGGCACGGTCGCGCGAAACCCTCAGACGTGGTTGATCTCGCTTGCGGGTCTCGGTGCCAACGGGACGCTGCTCGGCTTCGGCGGGCTGTGGGGCGTTCCATTCATGGGAGCCGCGCATGGTCTCGAGCCCGCGAAGGCTGCGTTCGTCACCTCGCTGCTGATTGCAGGCTGGGGTTGTGGTGCGCCGTTCTTCGGCTGGCTCTCTGGCTACATGGGTCGGCGCCGTGCGCCGTTCCTGCTCGGCTACGCCATCACGCTGCCGAGCTTCCTCGCGCTCGTCTACGGGCCTCCTCTGCCCACCGAGGCCATTTCTGCTCTGACCTTTCTCGCCGGCTTCGGCGGCTCTGCGCAGATCATGTGCTTTGCCACCGTGCGCGAGGTCAATCCGCCAGCGCTTGCTGGCACAGCGATCGGCATCGTCAATGCCCTCGTCACGGGAACAGGTGCCGTCTACCAGCCACTGATCGGCTGGCTGCTCGACCGTGCCTGGTCGGGGACGCTCGTCGGCGGCGCCCGCATCTATACGGCCGCTGACTACCGGATCGCGTTCGGCGTGCTCGTCGGAGGCCTTCTCATCGGGCTATGTTGCGCGCTCGCGATGCGCGAGACGCGATGCAAGCCGCTGGTCGAGTGACACCTGGATCGGCCGACCGACCGCATCCGGCCTGCATCGGCAGCGCGATCGCCCCACGCCGGGTCTCTGCTGAGTCTCGCCAGCTGCCCGCGATCGTCCGGCAGCACGCGCACACCTGAACTCGCAATCGTACCGCCGCCAACTCGGCGCGACCTTGGTCGCGCCGGTCTCGATCACGGCCAAGGCGCCGACGGCACCTACTCCGCCGCCTTGGCCTTCAACAGGCCGGCGTGTGCGAGGGCGGCATCGACCGTCTTCTTGGTGGCCTCCGTAACCGGCGCCAGCGGGAGGCGGCACTCGGGGCTCTCGACCAGGCCGAGGCGCCAAGCCGCGTATTTGACCGGTGCCGGGTTGGTCTCGACGAACAAGGCGTCGTGCAGCGGCATCAGCACGTCCTGCAGCTCGAGCGCCCGCTTCCAGTTGCCCGACAGGCAGGCGTTCTGGAAGTCGGCACAGAGCCTTGGCGCGACATTGGAGGTGACCGAGATGCAGCCGTTGCCGCCGTGCGCGTTAAAGCCGAGCGCCGTTGCATCCTCGCCCGACAGGTACGAGAACGCCTTCTTGATCAGCAGCCGGTGCTGGGACATGCGCTCGACCTTGGCCGAGGCGTCCTTGACGCCGACGACGTTCTTCAAGGTCGAGATGCGGGCGAGCGTTGCCGGAAGAATGTCGACGACCGTGCGCGGCGGCACATTGTAGACGACGATCGGCATGTCGACCGCATCGTTGATGGCCTTGAAATGGAGGTAGAGACCCTCCTGCGTCGGCTTGTTGTAATAGCCGGTCGAATGCAGCGTCGCCTGGGCGCCGGCCGACTTGGCGAACTGGGTGAGCTCGATCGCCTCCTCGGTGGAGTTGGAGCCGGCGCCGGCGATGACCGGAACGCGGCCCCGCGCCGTCTTGATGCACAGCTCGACGACACGCTTGTGCTCGTCATGGCTCAGCGTAGGCGTCTCGCCAGTGGTGCCGACCGGAACGAGGCCGTGCGTGCCTTCGGCGATCTGGAACTCGACGAGGCGCACGAAGGCCTGCTCGTCGACCTTGCCGTTCTTCATGGGCGTGATCAGCGCCGTGAACGAGCCCTTGAACATTGAGCTTTCCTCCGTACCCCTCGGCCGCGAGCCGCTCGCGACACCTTGATTGCTGCTGCAGGACGTGCCAAGCGTCGCGCGCAGTCGTTTCGATTCACAGGGCGGGAAACGCAGTCCGCCACTTTGTGACGATGACTTTATGCTTTGATCGAAGCTGCCGCAAGATTGTGCGGACGCGATGAGAAAGACGGTCCGGTCGCCGCACCGGCGCGGCCGTCGACAGCGGTGGCGGGCCTCGATGCCCGAGCCCGGGACGCCAACACGGGGGCCGGCACGATGAGCAAGCCAAGACTAGTGTTCCGGTTCCGACATTTGCTTCCCGTTGCGGCTGGGCCACGAGCAAATGTCGGAACCATAAGGAACACTAGTAGATCTATGATGCTAGTGCAGCTTCTGCATCTGACGTTCGATTGCATAGCTGGCCGCAAGCGGGTATCGAACGTCAGATGCGCTGCACTAGCATCGGGTCCGAGGGCGATCGCGCTGACCCTCGCCGGTTTCCTCGTCGGCACTTTGGCGTTTGCCGCATCCGCCCAGACGGGGCCAGCCGGCAAGGATGCCAAGTCGCCGGCCAGCTCGACTGCCGGTGTCCCCGCGGCGCCTGTTGCGAAGCCGAAGTCGACCTCTGCAGCCAGCGATGCTGTCCCGACCGCCACGGAACCGGTCGAGACGAAGCTGCCGCGGACGCTATCGCCGCCGCCGGCAGAGGCCGCTTATCGCGCGAAAGTGCGCGCGATGATCGAGCCGCTGCTCGGCAACCCGCCTTCGGCCGACGAGGTGAAGCAGATCAAGGATGCCCTGAAGGCGCGGTCGCCGGGGACGCTCGCTGATCCGGTCGCACGCAAGCTCGTCGAGTGGCAGGCGCTGAAGGCCGGTATCGGCAGCCCCGACGACTTCACGCGCTTCATCGCGGCAAACCCCGCTTGGCCCGATTCGCAGCTCCTGGCACGCCGGGCCGAGGAGCAGCTCTTCACGCGCGGCGGCAGCTCGGCAGAGATCAGGGCCTTCTTCAAGGGCCGCGAGCCGGCCAGCGGGGCGGGATATGCCGCGCTCGCCTCTGCCCATCTCGCCGAAGGCGACGAGGGCAATGCCCGGCGTTTCGCCGTGCGGGCCTGGACGACGGAGGAGATGGCAGGAAGCCTGGAGGCCGGCTTTCTCGAGCGGTTCGGTAAGCTGCTCACGGTCGCCGACCACAAGAGGCGCCTCGACCGGGTGCTGATCGACCGGCTGCGCTTCAATGCCGAGCGGCGTGAGCGCGCCGCGTTCGCCCGGAGGGTCATTCCGCTGCTGCCGGAGGCCGATCGCAAGGCTGCAGAAGCCAGGCTCGCCGTGTTCCTTAAGGACAGGTCGTCGGCCAAACTGCTCGCAGCCTTGCCGTCTCCCCCCGAGGGCGCGATCGACTGGGGCCTCGCCTATGCGCGGGCCGTTGCGCATCTCGAAGGCAATCGCCTGGACGAGGCAGCAAGAATCCTGACTGCCCTGCCCAACGATGCCGAGGCGCTGGTCAGCCCGGACGACTGGTGGCTTGCCCGGCGGGAGGCGGCCTACATGGCCCTCAAGGCTGGCAAGCCTCAGCTCGCCTACGATCTCGTCAAGCAGCCGACGCCGTTGAGCGAGAACCCGGCCAAAGAGCAGGCGCACATGGCTGGCTGGATCGCCATGCGCCTGTTGAAGTCGACCGACGTGGCGCTGAAGCACTTCGAGGCGCATCGTGCTGCAGCCGATGGGCCGCTCAGTCGGGCGAGGGCCAACTACTGGGCCGGCCGGGCGCTGGAGGCGCTGGGCCGCAAGGCGGATGCCAAGGCGCGCTACACCGAGGCGACGAAGGATGTCGACACATTCCATGGGCTCCTGGCGCGTCTCAAGCTCGAAGGTCGGGCCAGCGGCGAGCTTGCAGTGGCGCCTCCGGCCCTGCCGACGACTGCCGAGGCGAGCCGCTTTCTGACGCTCGACGTGGTGCGCGCGGCCGTCCTCGCCAGGCGTGCCGGCCTCGACCGCAACATGCCGATCGGGCTCTTCGCGGCGGCCCGCAACCATCTGAAGACTGAAGGTGAGCTGGCCCTGCTCGCCGAGCTGGCGCTGGCGCTGGACGACCCGCAGACCGCACTGAGAGTGGGTAAGGCGGCCATTGCCCGAGGGCTCAACCTGGTGCTCTATGCCTACCCGGTCGACGCCTTTCCCGTGTTCAAGCCACTCGGTGTGCCGCCGGAGACGGCCCTGCTGCTGGCGGTCGCGCGGCAGGAGACCGAGTTCAACAACTCCATCGTGTCGACGGCTGGCGCGCGCGGCCTGCTGCAGGTCATGCCGGTGACGGCAAAGCACGTCTGCACCGACTACAAGATCAAGTGCGACATCCCCCGGCTGCTGACCGACGACGCCTACAATGCCATGATCGCGTCCGCCTACATCGGCGACCGCATGCGCGAGCTCGGCGGCTGGTACGTGGTGGCGTTGCCGGCCTACAACGCCGGCCCGGGCCGTGCACGGCAGTGGATTCGCGAGTACGGCGACCCGCGCGGCGCCAATGTCGATCCCATCGACTGGATTGAGATGATTCCGATCGAGGAGACGCGCCTCTACGCTCAGAAGGTGCTCGCCAACCTGCAGATCTACCGCGCCCGCCTGGGTGATCCCCGGCCGCTGCGACTGGTCGAGGATCTGCACAAGCCGACGGGCGTGCGCAAGACGGCGCAGTGATCCTGACGTGCGAGAGGTGTCTCGGTGTCACGGCCCGGACCCGCTCGGCCGTGGAAAGTTCCCGGATCATCACGCCACCGAGATGTGCCTCGGCCTCACGGCCTCAGCAATCGCGGGATCTTCACGGGGCTCGACGGAGTGAGGAGCCCGGATCTGCACTCGGCGCGATGCGCGACTGGCGTCGTCCGGGGAATCGGGAGGTTGGGCTCGGGTGGTGAAAACGAGCGACCTCGGGGTGCCCGTCCTTCCATCGGAGTCGGCAAGACCGGCCCGATCGGACCTCAGCAACGATTTTCGTCGCGGCTCCTCAGGTCATGCTTTGCGCACGAACTCCGACTTGAGCGCCATCGGGCCGATGCCGTCGATGCGGCAGTCGATGTCGTGGCCGCCGGCGCCGTCGACCAGGCGGATGTTGCGCACCTTCGTGCCGACCTTCACGACCGAGGACGAGCCCTTCACCTTCAGGTCCTTGATGACGGTCACGCTGTCGCCGTCGGCGAGTGGCGTGCCGTTGGCGTCCCGGACGACACGAGGGCCGTCCTCGGCGGCGGCTGCCACGCTGCCCGGCGCCCACTCGTGCGCACATTCCGGACAGACGAGCAGGCTGCCGTCCTCGTAGACGTGCTCGGAGTTGCACTTGGGGCAATGGGGAAGGGCGGGCATAAGGATATCCTGATGGCCAGCAGAGGCAGCTCGGCATGTTGGGGCGAAGGCGCTCTCTTCGCCGATCAACGAGAGAGCAGTGGCGTATAGCGATAGATTTCGGCCAACGGCAAGGCGAGGCCGAGGGCATCGAGCGCGACCTCGCCGGCCGGATCGCGGATGGCCCGCTCGGCCCACCCCGTGGCGCGATCGAAAACCAGAACCTTGGTCCGCTTCAGCGACACGGTCACGTAGTGGCGGCAATTGGGCACGCTGGCATAGACCTTGCGGCGCCACTCCTGATCCGCCTTGCGATTGGCGCGCGACAGCACCTCGAAGACGACGAGGGCGTCGTCGGTGATGTGCCCGTCGGGCAAAGGCCCTGCCTGCACGTAGACGTCAGGCTGCGGCAGGCTGTTCGGCGATGCCGGCACTCTCGTGCCGATGCCCAGCAAGGGCGTCCAGGTCGCTCCCGAGGTGCGTTTGTGAGCGAGCAGGAACGCGACGATATTGGCCGCGGCCATCTGATGAGCCGCGATCGGCGACGGGTTCAAAACAGGCACCCCCTCGATCAGCTCCCATCGCTCCTCCTGCGGCCGGGTCGCCGTGAAGGCCAGAAACTCGGCGATGGTGAGGCCCTCTCCGGGCGTAAGCTTGGGGATGGCGTTCATGGGCCGAGCCTAGCTCGGGCTGTCGTGCAATGCCAGCGAGCTCCGAGACCGGGGCGTTGGGTTACGCCGGGTCGAAGCTCTCGATCGCACTCGACGCCTCGGCCGGCTAACCCAACCTACGGTCTACGGGCCGGCGTGTCTGACACCATCGCACCGCGCATCTGTCGTGGCAGCAGCGCGCAAACAGAATGAGATC
>JANRJI010000024.1:0-3991 GCA_033764055.1 Hyphomicrobiaceae bacterium | reverse complement strand
TGCGCGGCGTCGAGGCGGTGCGTGCGGAGTGGGCGATGATCTGCCTCGCCCACAACCTCGTGAAGCTCGCAAAGACCGCATGAGGGGGCGATCTTCCCTCATTTGCCCATCCACCAAAGCTATCTGGACGGGCTCCTAGTGTTCCGGTTCCGACATTTGCTTCCCGTTGCGGCTGGGCTACGAGCAAATGTCGGAACAAAAGGAACCCTAGTAAATCTATGATTTTGGCGTAGCTTCTGCATCCGACGTTCGATTGCATGGCTGGCCGCAAGCGGGTATCGAACGTCAGATGCGCTGCACTAGGCCGCCTCCGTCATTCTGCGCAAGGCGCCCGGTGAGCCACACCGGCGCCAACCCCGCGTAGCCATCTCTCCTGGTGGCTGGCGGGGAGTATCGCCTTCCCGCCGGCATAAGCGTTATGTTATTACATTTTCTGTCGACCGCCCCGGGGAGTGACCGAGATGACTGCGAACACAGCCGCCAAACTCGCAACGGCCGCAGCATTGATCGCGGCCGCAGCGTTGCCGGCGATGGCCCAGGATGCCCGGCGACAGCTCGAGGCCCACGCTCACGGCCAGGGGCGGCTCGGCGTCGCCATCGACGGTAGCCGGGTAGAGATCGAGCTCGAGGCGCCCGCCAGCGATATCGTCGGCTTCGAGCACGCCCCGGCGAATGCCAAGCAGCGAAAAGCGATCGCAGACGCGAAGGCCGTTCTCGCCAGAGCCGACAACGTGGTGCGCCTTTCACCCGAGGCGGGCTGCAAGCTCATCAGCGCGAAGGTCGAGGTGATCGGTGCGGCTGCCGGCAAGCCGGACGCCCACGGACACAAGGGGCACGGGCACGCCCACGCCGATGCCAAGCCGCAAGCGAACGGGGCCGCCACGCCAGCCGAGGCACAGCACTCCGAGGTGCATGCCACCTATGCGCTCGACTGCCAAGCTCCCGGCAACATTCGCACGCTCGCTTTCGAATACTTCAAGCGCTTCAAGGCCGCGGCCAAGCTCGACGTCACCGTGATCGGCCCCAAAGGGCAGGCACGGGTCGAGGCGAGCCGCGAGAAGCCGGTCGTCGATCTGGCGGGCGTCTCCTGATGGCGGCGAGACCGTGAGCTTGGCGCCGCTGATCGAGCTCGACCGGGTGCACTACCGCTGGCCGGGGCGCACCGGGTTCGGCATGGCAGTCGAGCGCCTCCGGATCGAACGGGCGGAGCGCGTCCTGCTGGTCGGGCCGTCGGGAACCGGAAAATCGACCCTCCTCGCCTTGATCGCCGGCATCGTCGCTCCGCATGCAGGCCACATCAGGGTGCTGGGAGAAGATATCGCCAACATGCGCGCTTCAGCCCGCGACAGGTTCAGGGCCGAGCACATGGGCATCGTGTTCCAGATGTTCAATCTGCTTCCCTACGGCTCGGCCATCGACAATATTCTACTGCCGCTGAGCTTCGCGCCCAGGCGGCGAGGACGCATCGGCAAGCCAGCCGCCCAGGTCTTGGAGGCCTGTCGCCTGCTCACCCAACTCGGGCTCGATCCGGCCAGCATCGGGCCCAGGCGCGCAGCCGAGCTCAGCGTCGGCCAGCAGCAGCGGGTGGCCGCTGCACGGGCGCTGATCGGCGGACCCGAGCTGGTCATCGCGGACGAACCGACCTCGGCCCTCGACCCCGACATCCGGGACAAGTTCCTCGGACTCGTCCTGGCCGAGATCGCACGCTCGGGAGCGGGTCTCTTGATGGTCAGCCACGACCCGGCGCTCAGCCCGCGGTTCGACCGCGTCGTCCACCTCGGCGACGTCGTCGAGGTGCTGCACGGCGTCGCTGCGGGCACTCGGGCCGCGCCGGAGACGGCCGTATGATCATTCTGCGCCTGGCGCTGAAGTCGCTCGCCAACCGGTGGCTGACCGCACTACTGGCCGTCGCCTCGATCGCACTCAGCGTGGCGCTGCTGCTCGGCGTCGAGAAGGTGCGCAGCGGCGCCCGTCAGAGCTTCGCCGATACGATCTCCGGTACCGACCTCATAGTCGGCGCGCGGACGGGCGGGTTGCAGCTCCTCCTCTACTCCGTGTTCCGCATCGGCAATGCCACCAACAACATCACCTGGACCAGCTACGAGGAGATCGCACGCCAGCCGGAGGTCGCGTGGGCCGTGCCGCTCTCCCTCGGCGACAGTCACCGCGGCTTTCGCGTCCTTGGCACGACCAGGGACTATTTCGAGCGCTACCGTTACCGCCGCACGAACGGCCTCGTCTTTGCTGAGGGCAGGCCCTTCGACGACCTTTTCGACGCGGTCGTCGGCTCCGACGTAGCGCGCGCCCTCCGCTACCGGGTAGGCTCGCCGCTCGTCATCGCCCATGGGCTCGGCTCGGTGTCGTTCGTCGAGCACGAGGACAAGCCGTTCCGCGTCGTGGGCGTGCTCGCTCCGACCGGAACCCCAGTCGACCGGACCGTGCACGTCAGCCTCGCTGCCATCGAGGCCATCCACATCGACTGGCAGTCGGGAGCGCGCACGCCAGGGCAAACAGTCAGCGCCGACGAGGCGCGGAAGCTCGACCTCGCGCCGAAGGCGATCACGGCGGCGCTGGTCGGCCTCAAGTCGCGGCTCGCAGCCTTCAAGCTGCAACGCGCCATCAACGACTACCCGCGCGAGGCCCTGACCGCGATCCTGCCCGGCGCCGCATTGCAGGAGCTTTGGGGCCTGGTCGGCGTGGCGGAGACGGCACTTTCCGCTGTCTCATGGATGGTCGTGGCCACGGCGCTGCTCGGCCTCGCAACGATGATTCTCACCACGCTCAACGAGCGGCGGCGCGAGATGGCGATCCTGCGATCTGTCGGCGCGAGGCCCGCGACCGTCATCGGGCTGCTTTCGGCCGAAGCGGGGCTCCTGACGCTCGCCGGGGTGCTTGCCGGGCTGGCGCTGACCTATGGCGGACTCCTTGTCGCGCGTCCGCTGATCGACCGGCTCTACGGCTTGCATCTCGCCATCGATCCGCCGACATGGAATGAGATCGCAACCTTGTGCGCGATCGTGCTGGCCGGGATCGTCACGGGCCTCGCTCCGGCGATCCGCGCTTACCGCCTGTCGCTCGCCGATGGCATGACCGTGAGAATGTGAGGGAGGGGACTTGGCCATGAGGCCTGACGGTGTCGCACGTGCAGCCGATCGTGCCAAAGGCGCGAGCGGGGCTTACCCTGCGCCCCGCCGGGAGGATACCTCCCCGACCCACCATTTTCTTGCCCGCACGGAAAAAAAAGGGGGGCCGGGGTCTCCCCGGGCGGGCTTGGGCGGCAGCCCATTCGCGCCAGCGGCGCGAGCCGCGGCGCTGGCCGGGATGCTCCTCATCTCCGTTCCCGCGCATGCTCAAGACACCCCACAGGCCCTGACGTGGGCGCAGCTCGTTCCCCCTGCCCCGCCCGGACCACCGGGAGGCGGCCTCAAATCGTTTCTCGGCAATCGCCCGAAGGCTGGCGGCCCCGACCACACAGCCATTCCCGAAGGCCGCTGGCTCTCGCCCGGCACCCAGGCTCAGGCAGGTGCGACGGGCGCGCCGCCGGCCGTGGTCGAAGCACTGGACGGAAAGCTCGTGAAAATCGGTGGGTATGTGGTGCCGCTCGATTTCGATGCGACGAAGGTCAAGGAGTTTTTGCTGGTTCCCTTCGTCGGCGCCTGCATCCACGTGCCGCCGCCGCCGCCGAACCAGATCGTCTACGTGAAGAGCGATGCCGGCTTCGACGTGAAGGGCTCGTTCGACCCGGTGTGGGTGACGGGCAAGCTCGAGACGAAAGTCGCCTTCACCGGGCTCGCCGAGGCGGGCTACTCGCTCGCAGCGGAGAAGGTCGAAGCGCGGGCGGAGTGATGGGCGGGGCACACGTGGCGTTGATCAGCCGTCAGTTGGCCCAGCCTCGTGCGTGAGCCTTGGCTCAGCAGACAGCCTTGACGGACCGACCGGATTGATCAGCGCTTTCCAATGCACCACCTGACCCGTTTCCTGCGATCTGCAT
>JANRJI010000023.1:0-48409 GCA_033764055.1 Hyphomicrobiaceae bacterium | reverse complement strand
GCCAGTGGCCGTTTGCTTCAAAATACTCGACCTCGGCAAGCTGTTGGGGGGTGAGACTGGTTTTCCGATGAGCCGGAATTGGCCACAACGTCTGCAGGGTCGCCGCTGGCACTGAACATGATGGCGCAGCGGATTTCATGGGCTACGGCCTATACGTCATTGTAATGATGGCGAGTCGTGGGCCGCGGTGACAAGATGCTGCATCCGCTCAGTTCCGCAACGGGTCATCCTCGACCGTCACTCCCGCAACTGACTGTCGGCTATTCTACTCCGCAGCAGTCGATGGACAAGTTGTATCCCGCACGATCACGAACCGACGCCCTTCGCCCTCGCCGCCTTCGATCGACTGTGGGCTTCCAGCCACGTGCGAGGCTGAGCCGCGCAAACCTCCTCAAACGTAGATCATCCTCACCGTCATGCCGCCGTCGATGACGAGGTTCTGGCCGGTCATGAAATCGGCCTGCTCCGCCAGGAACAGGCAGGCCTTGGCGATGTCGTCGGGCACACCAACGCGCCCGACCGGATGCTGCTCGCGATCCTCACGCGTGTGCACCGGGACCTGGGCGCGACCCGAGAACTGCCAGTCGCGCTTCTCGATCCAGCCGGGGCTGATGGCGTTGACGCGAATACCGTGCGGCCCGAGGCTGATGGCCATGCCGTGAGTGAGTGCGACGATGGCCCCCTTGGACGCCGTGTAGGCCTCGGTGCCGGGCTCGGACATGATGGCGCGAGTCGAGGCGATGTTGACGATGGTGCCGGCAAGCTTTCGCGCCACCATCTCGCGCGCGAACGCCTGCGAGCACAGGAATGTGCCGCGCACGTTGACGGCCTGCACCCTGTCGAAGTCCTCGACGGAGAGCTCGAGAAACGGCTTGCCCGCAGAGATGCCGGCGTTGTTGACCAGAACGCCCGGGCAGCCGAGCTCGGCCACGGTTCGGGCGACCCAGCGCGCGACGTCTGCGGGTTTCGACACGTCGGCCGGCTCGTAGAGACCCTGAACGCCGAGCCTCTGCACGAGCGCCAGCGCCTCCTGGCCGCCATCCTCCACCGGATCGGCGATCGAGACGGCATAGCCGGACCTGGCGAAGGCCAGCGCGATGGCGCGGCCGATGCCTTGGCCAGCTCCGGTGACGGCTGCAATCCGCATGAATGGCTTCCTTTCGCAGCTGGGACCTGTCGCATCCGGCCGGTGGCGCCAGCGCCGGCCGCGATCAAGCCCGGAAGTGCTTCGAGAGCTTCAAGCCTTGCGCCTGGTAGTTGCTGTTGAGGCCGGCGCCGTAGAGCACGTCCGGCGGCTCGGTCATGCGCTCGTAGACGAGCCGGCCGATGATCTGGCCGTCCTCGAGCGTGAACGGAACCTTGTGCGAGCGCACCTCGAGCACGACGCGCGCGCCGGCGCCGCCGGCCGGGGCATGGCCGAAGCCCGGATCCATGAATCCCGCGTAATGGACGCGAAACTCGCCGACGAGGGGGTTGAACGGCATCATCTCGGCGGCATGCGTCGGGGGCACGTGGACGGCCTCCTTGGAGGCGAGAATGTAGAACTGCTCGGGGTCCAGGATCAGCCGGCGGCGGCCCGTATCACGGATCGGCTCCCAGTAGTCGGCAATGGCGCAAGCCCCGGCATGGTCCACGTCGACGAGGCCCGTGTGGCGCTTGGCACGGTAGCCGATCAAGCCATCGCTGCCTCCCGCGAGATCGACCGAGAGAGCAACGCCTCCCTTGATGTCCTCGACGCCGCCGGAGACGAGTGACAGCCGGCCCTGAAGATCGAGCAGCGTCTTGTCGGTCTCGATCGGGTCGCCGACCCGGAAGCGGAGCTGCGACAGGTACGAGCCGCGGCGCACGACGACGGGAAACGTCTGAGGGCAGATCTCGGCGTAGAGACGACCCCGATAGCCAGCGGGAATGGTGTCGAACGAGTCGACCCGGTCAGCGATGACGCGAGTGAAAACATCGAGGCGCCCGGTCGAGCTCTTGGGGTTGGCGGCGGCGGCGACGTGGGCCGGAAGCGACAGGCTCTCGAGCAGCGGCACCACGTAGACGCAGCCGGTCTCGAGCACCGCGCCTTCGGTGAGGTCGAAAACGTGGAGCGTGAGGTCGCGCAATTTGCGGCCGACCTCCTCGTCGGGCCCCGGCAGGAAGCTGGCGCGCACCCTGTAGGCGACGTCGCCAAGCCGCAGGTCGATGCTGGCAGGCTGCACCTGGCCCGCGGCCAGCGGCGCATCCGTCTCGATGGCGCGATCGGCGAGGAGCCGGCGGATCGCCTGGGCCGGGAGGATGCCGTCGGAAGAAGCGTCGGACTGGCTCATGGGTTGGCACCGTCTAGCGAGCGCGATTCTTGTGGGGAAGACCCGTCCAGACTGCGACGTGTCCGGGCGGGCCATTCAGGTCTCGGTTTGCCGGCCGAAGCAATCGCAGCAGGCGATTGCGGAGAGCCGGGGCCCTTCCATCATCTCGACCGTGTCAAGACCCTGGTTCAGCCCTCGCCGCGTTGCGCGCCGCGCTCCGTCCGGAGCATCGTGTCGTCGATCGAGGTCCTGGATTGCATCCCCGGTCCCGCCTCCGGCTCTAGACGATGAAACCATTGACGCCAAGCCCGCTTTGGCGCTAATCCCCCGCCATCCGTGGTGATTTGGCCGGCCGGCTTGCAGCCACGTTAAACAACTCGCTAAAGAGGCCGTGCGCGCTTCCGGACCATCGACCGACTGGAGCCGCCCGGCGACTACGCCCCGACAGGGGCAGCCGGCGCGGTTGCAGTGTGCTGTCTCCGGGCCCACGGCCCGGCGCGAGGGAGCGTGCGATGACGACGAGACGCGACAACGAGCTGAATGATCCCGCCAACTGGTCGCCAGAGACCCGGCTCGTGCATGGCGGGACGCTACGCTCGCAGTTCGGCGAGACTTCCGAGGCACTCTTTCTGACGCAAGGCTACGTCTACGACAGCCCTGAGCAGGCCGAGGAGCGCTTCAAAACCGAGGCCGGCGGATTCATCTACTCGCGCTACGCCAACCCGACGGTGGCCATGCTCGAGGAGCGCATGAAGCTGCTCGAGGGCGCCGAGGCCGCCCGCTGCACGGCATCCGGCATGGCGGCCGTCTCGGCCGCGCTGCTCTGCTTTCTGAGGGCCGGCGACCACGTCGTCGCGGCCAAGGCGCTGTTCGGGTCGTGTCTCTGGGTGGTGCAGGATCTGCTGCCGCGCTACGGCGTCGAGACGACGCTGGTCGACGGACGGGATATCGAAGCCTGGCGCAGAGCCGTCGGGCGCAAGACGAAAGCCTGCTTCTTCGAGACGCCGTCGAACCCGTGCCTCGACCTCGTGGACATCAAGGCCGTGTCCGAGATCGCGCATGCGGCGGGCGCGCTGGTGGTCGTCGACAACGTGTTCGCGACCCCGATCCACCAGCGGCCGCTGGAGCTCGGCGCAGACGTCGTCGTCTACTCGGCGACGAAACACATCGACGGACAGGGCCGTGTCCTCGGCGGCGTAGTTCTCGGCTCGAGCAAGTACGTCAACGACCACCTGCATCCCTATTACAAGCACACCGGCGGCGCGATGAGCCCATTCAATGCCTGGGTGATGCTGAAAAGCCTTGAGACGCTGCCGATCCGGGTGAAGGCGCAGACCGAGGCGGCGGCGCTGATCGCCGATCAGCTCGCCGAGCGCACGTCGAGCGGCGTCAGCCGCGTGATCTATCCCGGCCGCTCCGATCACCCGCAGGCCGAGCTCGCCCGCCGCCAGATGAAGGCCGGCTCCACGCTCGTCTCGTTCGAGCTGGCCGGCGGCAAGGCTGCGGCCTTCCGCTTCCTCAATGCACTGTCGATCGTGCGTCTCTCAAACAACCTGGGCGACGCCAAGAGCCTCATCACGCACCCGGCGACCACGACGCATCAGCGCCTCAAGCCCGAGCTCAAAGCCGAGCTCGGCATTACCGACGGGCTGGTGCGGCTTTCCGTCGGGCTCGAGGCGCCGGCCGACCTCATCCGCGACATTGACCACGGGCTGGCGGCGCTTAGAGTGTAGCGTTGATTTTCAAACCGGGACGCAGAGCCGCCATGTACGAAGCCGTCACCCGCGGAATCCGCGTCCGCGTCACTCCGCGCTTCCTCGATGACCAGTCGGCGCCCGACGAAGGACGCTACTTCTGGGCCTACACTGTCGAGATCAGCAACGGCGGGGAGACGACCGTGCAGCTCAAGACGCGGCAGTGGCTGATTACCGACGCAAACGGCCGCCGCGAGACGGTCAACGGCCCCGGCGTCGTGGGCAAGACGCCGACGCTCGCGCCGGGCCAGTCCTTCACCTACACGTCGGGTTGCCCGCTGACCACGCCGAGCGGCATCATGTCTGGCAGCTACCAGATGCAGATGCCGGACGGGCGCATGCTCGACGTGACGATTCCCAGCTTCTCGCTGGACAGCCCCTACGCGCAGCGCAGCATCAACTGAGGCCTTGTCCATGGCGATGTCACCGGTCGCGGCCCGAGCCGAGGCGGCGAAGGAGATCCTCGGACGCCTCGTCGCGTTCGACACCGTCAGCGACAAGACCAACCTGCCGATGGCCGAGTGGGTGCGGGAGTACTTGACGAGCCACGGCGTGGACAGCGTCATGCTGCCGTCCGAGGACGGCATCCACGCCAACCTGTTCGCGACGATCGGCCCCGAGGGAATCGGAGGCCTTGGCCTCTCGGGTCACATGGATGTGGTGCCCGTGACCGGCCAGCCCTGGGACACAGACCCGTTCCGCATGGTCGAGCGCGACGGGCGGCTCTACGGGCGTGGCACGTGCGACATGAAAGGCTTCGTCGCCTGCGTGCTGGCAATGGTGCCGGAGTACAGGCGCCGCAACCTCTCGACGCCGCTGCACATTGTTCTGTCCTACGACGAGGAGGTGGGTTGCACGGGCGTCAAGCCGATGATCGAGACGTTCGGCGTGACGCTGCCGAAGCCCCGCATCGTCATCGTCGGCGAGCCGACCAGCATGACCGTCGTCGATGCCCACAAGGGCGGCTCGCGGTTCATGACCGAGGTGACGGGCAAGGACGCGCACTCCTCCAAGCCTCAACTCGGCGTCGGCGCCATCCGCATCGCGGGCGAGCTGATCCACAAGCTCGGTCAGATCGAGGAGCGGCTGAAGGCGTCGCAGAGCAACCCGAGGTTCGATCCGCCGTACGCGTCGATCACGGTGAGCGGGATCGAGGGCGGCATCGCGCACAATATCATCCCGCCGAAATGCACCTTCCGCTGGGGCGTTCGCACGCTGCCCGGCGTCGAGGCAACGGCCATCGTGGCGGAGCTGCAGACCTGGGCCGAGCGCGAGCTGTTGCCGGCCATGCGCGCGGTGTCTCCGGAGTGCAATATCGTGACGACCGCCGTCGGCATCCTGCCGCCGTTCTCGTCAGGCATCGGCTCGCCGGCGACATCGCTGGCCCTGAAGCTCGCAGGGCAGAACGAGACGTTTGCGGTGCCCTACGGCACCGAGGCCAGCCACTTCGAGGCCGGCGGCTCGTCGACCGTGGTGATCGGTCCGGGCTCCATCGACCAGGCGCACCAGCCGAACGAGTACGTCGAGATCGCCGAGCTCGAGAGGTGCCTTGCCTTCCTGCAGAAGGTCGGCGACTGGGCTGAGACCACGGCTACAACGCCCACATGATCACGAGCGAGGCCGACGATTGTCTCGAAGGGGGCAGCCGGCCGGCGTGGTCCAGTCGGAATGCGTAACGGCACCGTCGCCCTCGCCGTCGCGAGTCGGGCCGCGTGCCGCAGGGGAGGCTATTTCTTGCCCCGAAACTTCGACAGATCGAAAATCTTGGCGCCGCTGGCGCCGTCGTCCGGCTCTGCCACGTCGGGCGGCTCGGCAGCCTTGGTGACCGCAACGATCGGCGAAGGCTTCGACTGGGGCTTGGGGGCCGCCTGCGGAGCGGGCGGCGATGGCGTTTCAGCCGATGCCGTCGCCGGCTCAGGCGGTGGACGCTCCTCGGGACGGGCCTCGGTGGACGGGCGCAGCTCACCGGAACGGTCGGACCGGGGCCGACGGACGGGGCGACGGCGATCGTCGAGCTCCGGCCGCATACCGTCGGAGCCAGCCTCTTCGAGCTCCAAGCCCTGCGTCGGACCGTCACCGCGCGCAACGCCGCTCGTGCGGGGATCGCCGTCCTTGGCGAGCCCGACGGCCCTGCGGGTCGTGCGGCGCGCGGCATCGGGCGCCGAGCTCGGCTCCGATTCCTCGAATTGCAGGCCGTAGGGCACGCTGGGATCGTAGAACACCTTGATCGCATTGAAGGGGATGACCAGCCGCTCGGGAATGCCGTCGAAGGTGAGCTTCACCTCAAACCGATCCTCCTCCACCGCAAGATCCCAGAAGCGGTGCTGCAGCACGATCGTCATCTCTTGGGGGTACTTCTCCTTCAAGCGCTTCGACATGCCGACGCCGGGCGCCTGCGTGTTGAAAGCAATGTAGAAGTGGTGATCACCGAGCAGCCCCGTGCGCGCCACCTGTGCGAGACACGCCTTCACGACGCCACGCAACGCCTCGAGCGCCATCGCGTCGTAGTCGATATGCTGGCCTGCCGTCATATGCGAGCTGGTCTCATGCCCCGGTGCCCAACCTCCTCCCACGCAAGGCCGCAGGGAGAGTGGAGGGCTTCTGTTGCCAGGCGCCCTCCGAGCCCCGCCTGACGTTGCTACACGCCAGGACTTAAGTTCAGGTCTTGGGAGCTGCGTTACGCAGCGACCGCAACCTCAGCATAGTTGTCATTGGCAACTATCTGTGTGACCCGATAACGGCGGTATCATGCCGAGCAAAAGAGCGCCCTTTACACCCTCGTCGATCCTAGTTCGCCCCCATCAGCAACCGGCTGCGGTGATGTGCGTGCGACGCTGCATCCGTACCGCTACCGGCTCCTGGTGGAGGCGCCGGGTACTGCCCCCGGGTCCGATAGGCTTATTCCGACGTCCATTTATCGCCATAGCCGGACGAATCCGGCACACCCAATATAGGGGCTGCCACCAGCGATGGAAAGGTAGCAGTTGGCACGGGGATAACGATTGATGCCGCCACGGACCTTTCACTCCTTCCTGACCCAGCCGGTGCCGCACCGCGAGCCCAGTCGCTGGCATCCGGCCCTCGCCGCGCTCGCGGCCTTCGTCGTCGTCGTGCTCGGCCAGCTGGCGCCGGTCCTTGCGATCTCGATGATGACAGCCGCCGATCGCTCGGGGGGCGGTGCACCGGACGCCGACACGGTCAGTCGCATCTTTCAGGAGAAGTCCGGTGCTCTGCTCGTGCTGACGCAAGCCGTCATGGCCGGGCTGACGCTGGTCGCGGCCAGCCGCTACGAGGCGAGGGCGACCACCACGCTCGCGCTCGAGCCGCCCGATGGTGGACCACGCCTCTACGGCTATGCCCTGCTCGTCATGGTGCCGGTGCTGGCGGTGATCAACGCGCTGAGCTACGGGCTGAGCCCTGAGAGCTTCGCCGCCGACTTCAAGGTCTTCGAGGAGCTCGTGCGAGGCCCGGAGCCGCTGCTGATCTTCGTCGCCATCGTCCTTGGCGCACCGCTATGGGAGGAGCTTCTCTTCAGGGGATTTCTGCTGCCGCCGCTGGCGACCGCGCTCGGCTTCTGGCCGGCGGCGGCCGTCTCGTCGGCGGCATGGGCGGCGCTGCATATCGGCTACTCGGTCACGGGCCTCGTCGAGGTGTTCCTGATCGGGCTTTTCTTCTCCTGGCTGCTGCGCCAGAGCGGCAGCCTGCTGGTGCCCATGGCGTGCCACGCGCTGTATAATGCGGTGCTGTTCGGACTGCTGAGATATCTGACGTGAGGCAAAGGTGTCGCGCGTCCAGCCAGACGCCGACCGAACAGGCAGCAACAGCGTCAACCTGCTTTCATAACCATCCACCGCCTTGTTTCGCCTTGCACAACTCATCCACAACCCACTAGATCTACGTACGGTTTACGGCCTGACTACAGGTGGAAGAATCATCATAAGGGCTCCGCTATGGAGCAATATCTCGAACTCATGCGTCGCGTGCGCGACCACGGCGTCCGCAAGTCGGACCGGACCGGGACCGGCACGATTAGCGTGTTCGGCCATCAGATGCGGTTTGACTTAGCGCAAGGCTTCCCGCTGGTCACAACGAAAAGAATTCACCTCAAGTCGGTCTTCCACGAACTTGTGTGGTTCATGTCCGGCGAAACGACGCTTGATTACTTGCATGCCCACGGCGTGACGATCTGGGATGAGTGGGCCAGGACAGAGCCTCGACTGCCTGCAAGCGTGCCAGAACTCGATGTCGAGTATGATGCTCTAAGTATCCAGTCCCCAACCTGTGACAATTTAGGCCCGGTCTACGGCAAGCAGTGGCGGTCCTGGGCGGCACCCGACGGGCGCACGATCGATCAGATCGCCGAGGTGCAGGAGACGTTGCGCAAGAACCCCGACAGCCGCCGCATGATCGTGACGGCCTGGAACCCGGCCGACCTGCCGAACATGGCACTGGCGCCGTGCCACTGCCTGTTCCAGTTCTACGTGGCGGACGGCAGGCTCTCCTGCCAGCTCTACCAGCGATCGGCCGACGTTTTCCTCGGCGTACCGTTCAACATCGCCAGCTATGCGGCGCTGACCATGATGATGGCGCAGGCGACGGGCCTGAAGCCCGGCGACTTCGTGCACACCTTCGGGGACGCGCACCTCTATCTCAATCACCTCGAGCAGGCGGACCTGCAGCTTTCGCGCACGCCGCGACCGCTGCCGAGGCTGTTTTTGAACCCGGAGCGAACGTCGATCTTCGACTTCCGCTTCGAGGACTTCCACGTCGAGGGCTACGATCCCCACCCGCACATCAAGGCGCCGGTGGCGGTGTGACGATGGAGCCGGCGTTGCCGATCTGTGGACAGCCGACTTTGGAAGTTTACGGATGGAGCACCTTGCGCACACAGTCCCGTGGCAATAGCCATGGGGCTGGGACATGATTCGGAATTTCCTTAGTTCTGCCACACTAATCCTTTGCGTCGTCACATCCGGCTGCGCGTCATCGGCCGACAAGGTCGGCTCGATTTACGTTTCGCCCTTGCAGTATGAAAGCTACTCTTGCGAGCAACTCTCGCAAGAGGCCCAGCGCATCTCGAGCCGCGTAGCCCAGCTGTCAGGGCTACAGGACTCCAAAGCATCGAGCGACGCGCTCGCAACAGGTGTGGCTATCGTGGTGTTCTGGCCCGCAGCCTTCCTCGTGGGCGGCAACGATCACAACACGGCCGAGCTGGCGCGCATGAAGGGCGAATTCGAGACGATCGAGCGTGTGGCAATTCAGAAGAATTGCGGCCTCCAGATCCGGCAGCAGCAGGCGCCGCCGAAGCGAAAGTCGCCCGACAAATATGAGCCCTCGACCTAAACAGCTCCACGTCACCCTCGTCGTCGCGGCGGCCCGCAATGGAGTCATCGGCCGCGATGGCGACATGCCGTGGCGCATGCCATCCTCTCTGAAGCAGTTCCGGCGGCTCACGATGGGCCGCCCGATGATCATGGGCCGCAAGACGGCGGAAGCCATCGGTCGCGCGCTCGACGGGCGCGATACGATCGTCGTGACACGCAACCCAGCGTTCAAAATGAACGGCGCTCACATCGTCGGCTCACTGAAGGAGGCATTCGCCGTCGCGATCCTCTGCGCCGAGACCCGTGGAGCCGACGAGATCGTCGTCGTCGGGGGCGGCGAGATCTACCGGGCGGCCATGCCCTATGCGACGGGCGTTCACCTCGATGTCGTCGAGGCCGTGATCGCCGGCGATACGACGTTCCCGGATCTCGATCCTGCGGAGTGGCGGGAGGCGAGCCGCTCGAGGCTGGCGGCTTCATCCGGCGACGAGCATCCCGCGACGGCCGTCACCTACGAGCGGATTGCGCCGGCGAAGACCATCACGGCCGCTTGAACGGTGATCGGCCCACACCATGTTCTGGGCGTCAGGTTTGCGCTCTGCGCCGGCCTTGTCCTATAAGCTGGCGAACGCGGCAACGTTGACGGGGCCGCGGCCCGTGGCGAGCCTCGTCCCGATCGCGCAACGCCAGCGTCCGTCCCAGTCCACAAGAAACGGCGGTGAAGAATGCCTTGGAGCAATCAAAGCGGCGGCGGCTGGAAAAGCGGCGGCGGCAGTGGCGGGGGCGGCGGGGGCGGGCCTTGGGGGCAAGGGCCCTGGGGGCAGGGCCCCAGCGGCGGCGGTGGCCAGCAGCCCGACCTCGAGGAGCTGCTGAAGCGCAGCCAGGATCGCCTGAAGCAGGTGATGCCAGGCTCGGGGCTGCCCGGGCCACTGATCCTCCTGATCGCTGCTCCTCTGATCGCTGTTCTGGGATTCTACCTGTTCACCTTCCGTGTCAACCCGGACGAGCTCGGCGTCGTGATGCGGTTCGGCGAGTTCGTGCGGCAGGAGCCACCGGGGCTGCATTTCCGTTGGCCGCCGCCGGTCGAGGAGGTGCGCCTGCCGAAGGTGACGCGGCAGAACATCATCGAGATCGGCATGCGCTCCGGCACGACGACGCGCAACTACCAGGGCACGGTGCGTGACGTTCCCGAGGAAAGCCTGATGCTGACCGGCGACGAGAACATCGTCGACGTCGATTTCGTCGTCTATTGGCGGATCCGGGACGCGGCCGCCTATCTGTTCAACATCCAACAGCCCGAGACGACCGTCAAAGAGGTCGCCGAGAGCGCGATGCGCGAGATCGTCGGAAAATCGAACATCGCGCCGCTGCTGACGGAGGCCCGCCAGAAGGCCGAGGCGGATGTACAAAAGCTCATTCAGTCGACCCTCGACAGCTACAAGGCGGGCATCCAGGTCGACCAGGTGCAGCTGCAGAAGGTCGACCCGCCGTCACAGGTGATCGACGCGTTCCGTGACGTGCAGGCCGCCCGTGCCGATCGCGAGAAGCTGCAGAACGAGGCGTTCGCCTACGCCAACCGCATCGTCCCGGAGGCTCGCGGCGACGCCGAGCGCATCCTGCAGGGGGCCGAAGGCTACAAGCAGCAGACGGTGGCCGAGGCGACCGGCCAGACGGCGCGCTTCCTGAAGATCTACGAGGAGTACAAGAAGGCTCCCGACGTGACGCGCCAGCGCCTCTACCTCGAGACGATGGAGCGGGTGCTGAGCGGGACCGACAAGATCATCCTCGACAGCAAGAGCGGACAGGGCGTCGTGCCGTTCCTGCCCCTGGACCAACTGCAGCGTCCGAAGACGCAGCCCCGGAGCAATTGATCCATGCGAGTCGTACTTGGATTTCTCGTGGCGCTGCTGGCCGCCGTGGCAGCCGCCACCTATTTCTCTCTGTTCATCGTGCATCAGAACGAGCAGGCCCTGGTGCTCGAATTCGGCAAGCCGAAACGCGTGATCACCGAACCGGGCCTGCACTGGAAGCTGCCGGTAGTCGAGACGGTAGATTATTTCGACAAGCGCATCCTCGACCTCGACACGCAATCCCAGGAGGTCACGGCATCGGACCAGAAGCGCATCGTCGTCGATGCCTTCGCGCGCTATCGGATCACCGACCCGCTCCGCTTCTACCAGTCCGTGCGTGACGAGCGCATGGTGCGCTCGCGGCTCGGCCCGATCGTCGAGTCCTCGATCCGGCGCGTGCTGGGTGCTACGACGTTCCAGGACGTGGTCAAGGACAAGCGCGAGGAGCTGATGAAGCGCATCGCGCAACAGGTCAACGCCGAGGGCAAGGACTTCGGTCTCGAGGTCGTCGACGTGCGCATCAAACGCGCCGACCTGCCTGAGCAGAACTCGAAGAACATCTTCGATCGTATGCGGGCCGAGCGCCAGCGGGAGGCCGCTGAGTTTCGTGCCGAGGGTGCCGCGGCGGCCAACCGCATTCGTGCCACCGCCGATCGGGAGGCAACCGTCATCAAGGCGGAGGCGACCAAGAAGGGCGAGCTGCTGCGCGGCGAGGGTGATGCCGATCGAAACCGCATCTTCGCCGAGGCGTTCGGCAGGGATCCGGACTTCTTCATCTTCTATCGCTCGATGCAGGCCTACGAGGCCGGCATCAAGCCCGGCGATACGCGCCTGCTGCTGTCCCCGGACAGCGATTTCTTACGCTACTTCAATACGCCGAGTGGCGGCCCGACCGGCACCGCGGGAGGTCAGCCGAAGCGCTGATGCCCGCGATGCCGGTGCGCTGCCCTCGTGCTGCCTTGGAGCAGGCCTCCACTTCCCTTGGAGCCGAAATCGCCGATCAGGCAGGCGCCCTGCCTGTCGGCGGTGGCGCAACCCGGACGCGTCGACGTTTTCGTGTTTGAGCCCGAGGACCAGCCATGACCGTTGCGATGAGCCGAGACGACAGATCGACCGGTGTATACGGTCGCAGGCCTCGCACGCTGCGGACTGCGGGCCTGGCGCTCCTCCTGGCAATCGCGCTGCTGCCTGCGACGGCAATTGCCCGCGACGGCCCGCCGAGCCTCTCCCCCCTCGCCGAGAAGCTTACGGGCGCGGTCGTCAACATCTCGACCAGCCAGAAAGCCAAGGGGCCGTCGGGGGTGCCGCTGCCGGACGTGCCGAAGGGCTCACCGTTCGAGGAGTTCTTCGAGGACTTCTTCAATCGCAAGGACAAGCCCGGTGGCAACGGTGGCGGCGACCGCAAGGTCTCGTCGCTCGGCTCGGGCTTCGTCATCGACGGCAAGGAAGGCCTGATCGTCACCAATCACCACGTCATCGAGGGTGCCGACGAGATCGTCGTCAACTTCGCCGATGGCAGCAAGCTGACGGTGGACAAGGTGGTCGGCCGCGACACCAAGACCGACCTCGCCCTGTTGAAGGTGACCCCGAAGAAGCCGCTCACCGCCGTCAAGTTCGGTGTGTCCGACGCCATGAAGGTCGGCGACTGGGTGATGGCCATAGGCAATCCGTTCGGCCTCGGCGGCTCCGTGTCGGTCGGCATCATCTCGGCCAAGCAGCGCGACATCAACTCGGGCCCCTACGACGACTTCCTTCAGACCGATGCCGCCATCAACAAGGGCAACTCGGGCGGGCCGCTGTTCAACATGGACGGGGACGTCATCGGGGTGAATACCGCGATCATCTCGCCATCCGGCGGCTCGATCGGCATCGGCTTCGCAGTGCCGTCGGACACCGCGACCGCGATCGTCGACCAGCTCAGGCAATTCGGTGAGACGCGGCGCGGCTGGCTCGGCGTGAAGATCCAGACCGTGACCGATGAGATCGCCGAGTCACTCGGTGCCAAGGAGAACACGGGAGCGCTCGTCTCATCGGTGACCCAGGACGGGCCGGCCGCCAAGGGCGGCGTCGAGGCCGGTGATGTGATCGTCAAGCTCGATGGCCGCGACGTCAACTCGATGCGGGCGCTGCCGCGGCTCGTGTCGCGGCTGCCCGTCGGCAAGGCGGTCGACGTCGAGTTGCTGCGCAAAGGCGAGAGGCGGACCGTCAAGATCGTGATCGGTCGCCTTGACGAGGGCGAGAAGGACAAGGAGAAGAGCGACAAACCGGGCGACAAGCCGGCCGGCGACGGGCCGGCGCTGCTCGGCATGACGCTGGCCCCGCTCGACGATGGCCTGCGCAAGCGGTTCTCGATCGACGCCAAGGTCACCAAGGGTTTGGTTGTCACCGAGGTGCCGCCGACCAGTCCCGCCGGGCGCAAGGGCATCAAGCCGGGCGACGTCGTCGTGGAGGCGGCGCAAGAGCCGGTGGCGTCGCTGGCCGATGTCGCGAAGGGCATCGAGAAAGTTCGCAAGGCCGGGCGCCGGGCCGTGTTGCTGAGGGTCGAGGACGCCAAGGGCCAGATGCGATTTGTAGCCGTACCAGTCGAGTGAGCAAGCGGGACCCCGTGAACGAACGCCACAGCATCGTCGATACCCTTCTAGCCAGCTTTGCGCCCGTGCATCGCGACGGGCACAAATTCCTCATTCTCGCCGGAGGCTTGGCCCTTCTCTTCCTGTTGATCTACCCGCCGGTCGGATGGCTTCTCGTGCTCGTGGCACTGTTCATCGCCTATTTCTTCCGCGATCCCGAGCGTGTGACCCCGTTGCGAGAGGGGCTCGTCATCTCGCCCGGCGATGGGCGGGTGCAGCTCATCGAGACGGTTCGACCGCCCGCTGAGATCGGGCTGGACGGAGAGGAGCGGCAGCGCATCTCGATCTTCCTCTCGGTGTTCGATGTGCACATCAACCGCACGCCCGTGGCCGGTCGCATCAAGCGCTCGGTCTACGTGCCCGGCGCCTTCCTCAACGCGGCCCTCGACAAGGCCAGCGAGGAAAACGAGCGGCGGGCAATCGTGATCCAGCAGGCGGACGGCACGGAGATCGCCGTGGTTCAGATCGCGGGGCTGATCGCGAGGCGCATCGTCACCTTCAAGGGCGAAGGTGAGAGCGTCGGCGTCGGTGAGCGGTTCGGGCTCATCCGGTTCGGCAGCCGGGTCGACCTCTACCTGCCGCCCGGCCGCACATGCCTCGTCGCCGTCGGCCAGACGGTGATCGGGGGCGAGACGGTGCTCGCGGACCTCAAGTCGAGCGAGCCGGAGCGCGAGGCGCGGGCCGGATGAGCCTTGTGCACGGCCGCAAACGACCGTGGTAGCAATAGCGGCAGACGATGGTAAGCGTGTCGTAGGGACCCCTGGCCCAATGCCACCGACGAGGATGTGTGGATGCCGATCGAGGACGAGCCCAGCGCGCCACCAGCAAGAGTGAGGCGTTTCGGCCGCTTTGGCCGCTTCGCGAGACGGACATCGGCTGATGCGCCCGATCTGCCGCACCGGCGAATACCGGTCCGCTATCTGGTGCCGAACTTCTTCACGCTACTGTCGCTCTGTGCCGGCGTAACTGCCATTCGCGCCGCCATCGAGGGTCGGTTCGAGCTGGCGGTTGCGCTGCTCGTCGTCGCTGCGTTGCTCGATGCCGTCGACGGCCGGCTGGCGCGCGCCCTCAAGGCCCAGTCGCGCTTCGGCGCCGAACTGGACAGCCTCGCCGACTTCGTCAGCTTCGGGGTTGCGCCCGCCATCGTGCTGTTCACGTGGGGGCTCGGTGGCCTCAAGAGCCTCGGCTGGATCGCTGTCCTGTTGTTCGCGTGTGCGATGAGTCTGCGGTTGGCCCGCTTCAACGTCGCGATCGACGACAGCAAGCCGCGCTGGCAGTCGAACTACTTCACCGGCGTGCCGGCGCCGGCCGGCGCGGTCACCGTCCTGCTGCCGATCTACCTCCATGGCGCAGGTCTCGATCTGCGGCAGTGGCCGGAGATCATCGCCCTCTACGCCTTCGGCATCGCCGGGCTTCTGGTGTCGACGCTGCCGACGTACTCGGGCAAGCTCGCGGGCGAGCGCATCGCCCGGGAGTACGTACCGCCGGTTCTGGCCGCAGCTGCGATGCTGGTCGGTCTGCTGGTCACCTACCCTTACGTGACCATGACGACAGCGACACTGCTCTATCTCGCACACATCCCCTGGTGCTGGACACGCTACCGCAAGGACGCGCGGGAATGGGCGGCAGCCAACAGCGCCGCCAGTCGCGACGAGCTACGGCCGCGGTCAGCCTTCACCGCCAACGACAAGCCGGTCGGCACGACGCGGATCCCGGGACCGGGCGACACGCGACACTGAGCTCGCCGGATTCGTCGCTGCACAGGATGCGACCGTCAGCGCCGAGCCGCGTTGGCGGTTGACGACGATGCCGGCAGTCGCATCAGCGAGGCCGCCGTGCCCGGCTGGCGCGACGTGAGCGAGCGCAGCATGCCGTTGTCGAACGTCGCGCGAGCGTCGCTGAATGCAAAAGCCGGGTCCCGAACGTCTATGGCGCCGATGGGGCCCTCGTTCGGCAGCCAGGTGATCGCCTCCGCCTTGCCACGCCAACTGCCCGTCACCGGCTCGACGCGCAACCGGTAAGGGATGGGCAGGCGGAAGCAGACCGGATGCGCGCATCTCGCACCGGGATTGGGGGCCAGAGCCATTCTGAGGCCCAGCACCTCGACCTCGACCGGGACCGGCGCGAACCCGACCTCGATCCCCCAACCCTTGGCGTGCTCGGCAAGGGCGCGCTGCAATGCCTCGACCTCCTGTGGCACGGCTGGATCGACCTCGGTCTCCAGCTTGAACGGCTGGACCGTGGTGCTCGCAGATCGCTCGAGAGCTGAAACAGGGGGCGGCGGCAAGGCATTCGACAGGACCGCCGGCAGGTCTTCGATGCCGGCGCGCGAGCCCAGCGCCAACGGAGCGGCATCACCCGACACGGCGACGGCAAAGACTCGCTCCAGCAGAAAGCGAGGCCCGATCTCGGCTTTGAAGCGGTCGTCCGGGTTGGCCGCAATGCGCACGCGGACGGCGCCGTCGATGGCATACTTTGGGGCACCGATGGCAACCGATACCCTGAGTTGCCTGTGTCGGGGGCGCTCGGCGACCGTACCCTCGATGCTCACTGGAACGCGACCGCGCGCGAACGTGTAATGCCGGCTCGCGCCACCGGAGCTATCGTCACCGATGGTGCCGGTGCTCGTGCCGACGGTCCCAGCGGAGAGGCCGCACCCGCCGAGCAGTGCCATCAACAACGATACGGCAAGGCTGGGCACGCGGCCGGTGCGATGCCACAATCCTGCATCGAACGAAGCTCGCCGCATCTGCCACCCCGCCCGAATCTGTCGATCCGTCGGCTGTAGCACGCGCGAGGCCGCCACTTCCCGGGGCGGCCAAGTCCATCAACAGGAACGCACGCAGCCGGCGCGGGGCGTCGGCCTCAGCGCGTCTCCTCCGGAGCACGCTGGTAGATATCGTCGGTACGCACGATATCGTCCTCGCCGAGGTACGTGCCGATCTGCACCTCGATGAGCTCGAGGGGCACCTTTCCGGGGTTCTCGAGGCGGTGCCACTGGGTCGCGAAAATATAGACGCTCTCGTTCTCCCGCACGAGCTTCTCGGTATCGCCGATGACGACCTTAGCCGTGCCCTGGACGACGATCCAGTGCTCGGACCGATGATGGTGCATCTGCATGGAGAGCTTGGCGCCGGGCCGCACGTGCAGCAGCTTCACCTGGAAGCGCGGACCGATGTTCAGCGTCTCGAAATAGCCCCATGGCCGGAGGTTGCGCAGATGCTGCTCCTGCTCCTTGCGGCTCGATTCACGCAGACGCTTGACGATCCCGGAGACCTCCTGGGAGCGTGACATGTCGGCGATCAGCAAGGCGTCCGGCGTGTCGACAATGACGAGATCCTTGACGCCGATGGTCGCCACGAGGGATCGCTCGGAGTGGACGTATAGGCCGCTGCTGTCCTCCAGCACGGCATCGCCGCTGACATGGTTGCCGGAGCCATCGTGCGGAGCGACCTCCCAGAGCGAGGCCCACGACCCGACATCGCTCCAGCCCACGTCGAGAGGAAGCATGGCGGCGAGCGCTGTCCGCTCCATCACGGCGTAGTCGACCGAGATGTTCGGCGAATGGGAGAAGGCGGCTCGATCGAGGCGAAGGAAGCCGAGGTCGGCCTTGGCACCCGCCAGCGCCGCGCGGGCAGCCTCGAGAATGCCGGGCTCGAAACGGGCGATCTCCTCGATCAAAGTGCGGGCATGGAGCACGAAGATGCCGCTGTTCCAGAAATAGCTGCCCTCGGCCAGATAGCGCTCCGCCGTGGCCTTGTCGGGCTTCTCGTAGAAGCGCTCCACGGCAAAGGCCTCGCCAGGGAACCCGTCGATTGCGGCACCGCGGCGGATATAGCCGTAGCCTGTGTGAGCCTCCGTGGGCGTGATGCCGAACAGGACCAGCCGGCCGGTGGCTGCGACCCGGGCAGCCCTGCGGACGGCCTCGATGTAGCGCTTGTCGTCTCGAATGATGTGGTCGGACGGCATCACGGCGATGACGCCGGCCGGATCGTCGCGGGAGACCGCCAGCGCAGCAACGGCAATCGCGGCCGCGGTGTTGCGTGCCACGGGCTCGAGGTAGATGGCGCCAGCCTCGATGCCCGCTTGCTCGAGCTCATCCTTGACCAGGAAGCGATGGTCATTGTTGCAGAGCAGGATCGGAGCGGCGAACTCCGGCTGGTTGCCGACACGGCGCAGAGTAGCGCCGAGGAAGCTCGGCTCGGCCCTGTCGAAGAAGTGAATGAACTGCTTCGGATACATGGCTCGCGACAGCGGCCACAGGCGCGTCCCCGAGCCCCCGGAGAGAATGACCGGGTAGATTTTCGTCATGCTCACGCTCCTAAGGCGCCCCGCTCGTTCCGTCCTCACCGGCAGCCAGACATCGTTCCGTCCGCTTCCCAGCGACCGGCCTCTGCCTCCGTCCGCCGGCAGCCGGGGCAATCCGGCAATCCGGCGTCTTCAAGACCGGCGCGGGCCGCTGCCCGCCTCACCCATACCACGTTGCAGCGTCCGTGCGGAACGGCAGGCCGCAGCGCTCCGGCAACAGACGTGCCACGAGCGATGGTGGCTGTGCCGCGTCAGCGGCGCGTCGTGAGCCTGTCCCGCAGCGATTTCAGAGGACCACCGGGGCCAACCGCGGCTGCATTGCGCTCGGGCACCGCCACGGCTGCCGCCGGGGCACGGGTCTCTCTCATATCACGCCGGGGCGCCATGGCCTCGCGGCGGTGGGCCAGCGGCATCGGCTCGGCCGCCGCACGCGACATGCCGGATTGGCGCTGTCCCTCGCCAGCCCCGCCCGGATGGCGGTCGGCAGGAAGAGGGGACGTACCCGGCTCGTCATCGACTGCGCTTGGGCCTTGAATGCCCATGGCATCGGCAAACATGGCGGTATGGCCAGCCACGTCGCCGGTGACGCCGCTCGAGGCGTGGCGCCAGCGTTCCACGACCTGCTCGAGGAAGCCTTCGTCGCCGATCGACTTCTGCCACATCTCGGTGAATCGGGCGGTCGAGCTGCGCGGCAGGGCGTGCTTTGGAAGCTCGTCGAAGCGGATGCGCACCGGCAGGGTCACCCCCTCACCGAAGGCGATGGCCTCGCGCTGGCCGAGAGCCGGCAGGAACTCCATCAGCCCCGATCCCGTGTCCGAGATGGAGGACTGCACGATCGCCTGATCGCGGTCGTTGGACATGCGCAGTGCGAACACCGTGTTGCACTGGGACAGAATGGTCGGATCGATCTCGGCCGGCCGCTGCGTCACGATGCACAGTGACGAGCCGTATTTCCGACCTTCCTTGGCAATCTTGGCAATTGCCCGCTTGCACGGCTCGAAGCCCATGGACGGGTTTGCCGGCACATAGCGGTGGGCCTCCTCGCAGACCAGCGTCACCGGAACCTTGCCCTCGCTCCAGAGCGCGAAGTCGAACGTCATGCGGCAAAGCACCGAGACGACGACATTGATGATCTCGGTCGGCAGGCCCGTCAGCTCGAGGATCGTGATCGGCTTGTTGTTCACCGGCACGCGGAAGATGCGGGAGAGAATCTGCGCCATGCCGTCGTAAACGGTGAGAGAGCCGAACATGAACGCATAGCGAGGGTCGAGCGACAGGGTCTCGAAGCGGGTCTTGAGGTTGCGATAGGGGCCGATGTCGCGCTTGTTCTCGAGCTTGCCCATGCGCTCGTCGATGAGCGAGGTGAGGTCGGAAATGCGATAGGGCACGGGCGTGTCGACGGTGAACTTGTTCGCGTCGAGCTTGCTGGCACGGAGCTGAGCATCCTTGCCACGGCCGGAGTTGTAGCGTCCCTTGGCGACGGGAATGAGCTCCTGCAACATCTCGACCTCCTGCTTGCGATCCGTCGTATCGCCGAGGACGACCTCGACCAGCTCCTCGAAGGTGAGGAGCCAGTAGGGCAGCTGCATATTGCGAGGGGAGACGACTTCGCCCCACTCGGTGAAGGCCGTTGCATACTCGTTGTGGGGATCGAGCAGGACGATGTGGGCGGCGGGGTTCTTCTCGAGGATGGAGCGCAGGATGAGCGCAGTGGTGCAGGACTTGCCGGTGCCAGTGGTGCCCAGGATGGCGAAATGCTTGCCGAGAAGGTCGTCGACCCTGATCGTGGCTGGAATCGAGTTGTCCTGGCGGATGCAGCCGACCCGCACCGACCTCGACATGTCGCCGCAGAAAGCGATCTGAAGCTCGCTCTTGTAAGCGACGCGGGTGCGATCGCCGAGTGCCGGATAGGCGGTGACGCCGCGATTGAAGACTTCGGGCAGGCCGTCGGGCCCCTTCTTGAGCTCACCGACGAGACCGAGCTCGGCGATCCAGATCTCGCTTTCGCCCTCCCGCTGCGCAGGCACGGGCACGTTGAGCGCCGACACGATGGCCAGCACGATCGTCATCGGCAGCTCGATGGCGAGCAGTGTGCCCATCTCGGGACGATGACCGCCGCCGCCGATCGAGCCCAGGCTCGGGTCGAGCAGCACGATCGCCTTGGAGCCGGTCACACTGACGATCCGTCCAATCGAATCGTCCCCGGCCTTTCGCGCGCCGTGATCCGAGCCCTGAGCATTCAGCTTCATGTTCTTACCTTTCGGGGGAACGATGTCAGGCGGCACCGACACGGATACCGATGCCCTGCTGCATGGCGGCGACGAAGTCCGGCGGAGGCAGGTGAACGGTGACCGTCGTGCCCACGGACTTTGCGGTGACGATCTCGAGGCTGCCGCCGTGCAGCTCGATCAGCGCCTTGGCGATCGGAAGGCCGAGCCCTGTGCCCTCGCGCCACCGGCTGCGGCTGCCATCGACCTGACCGAACGGCGCGAGCGCCAGCTCGACCTCCTCGTCGTTCATGCCGATGCCGTCGTCCTGGACGACCACCCTGACGGCACCGTCGCCCTCCACCTCGGCTCCGATCGTCACCTTGCCGCCTGCCGCCGTGAACTTGACGGCGTTGCCGATCAGATTGGCGAAGACCTGCTTCAGCTTCTGGCTGTCACCGCGCACGAGCACCGCCTCGGAAGGCAACTCCAGCGACAGGGTTACGCCAGCCGCGGTGGCTTGATTGCGTAGCGACATCACGATGGCCTCGAGGACCTCGTCGACGTTGACGTCGCCGGTATGCAGGCGGAAGTGGCCGCTCTGGATTTTCGACATATCGAGAATGTCGTTGATGATCGACAGCAGATTGCCGGCTGCGTCGTGGATCAGGCGAGCGTACTCCACGATGTCGTCGGTCGTCAGAGGGCGTTTGTCATGCTCGGTGAGAAGCTTGGAGAATCCAATCACGGTGTTGAGCGGCGTACGCAGCTCGTGACTCATGTTCGAGATGAACTCGGACTTGATGCGGGCGGCGATCTCGGCCTCGTGGCGAGCCGCCTTCTCGGCCTGCATCGTTCGGCTTCTCAGCACGGCCTCGCCCAGCTTGAGCGAGTATTCGCCCATGAGCGAGCTTCCCTTGCCGGTCCCTATCGGTCCGCCCAGCATGTCGATGTCGCACTTTCCCACCCCGATCCAGCCTCAAACCTAGTAGGCAGTCCTCAACTTGCAGTTAACGCACTTTGCTGACGATCCTCGCAGCCGGCCGAAGACCCGCTCCAACGAGCGAAAACGGAGAAAGAAAGCTATGCAGCACAATCTGACGATCGACGCCGACCGGCTGTGGCAGACCATCATGGTCTCGGCGGGGATCGGCCGGGGCTCGAAGGGCGGCCTCAACCGGCTGACGCTGACCGACGACGACCGATCGATGCGCGACCAGCTCGCGGCATGGGCACGCGCAGGCGGGTGGAGCGTGACGGTGGACCGGCTCGGCTCGATGTTCGTCCGGCGCGAAGGGCGCGAGCCTGGATTGCCACCGGTCCTGATCGGCAGCCACCTCGACACGCAGGCCGGTGGCGGACGGTTCGACGGCATCCTCGGCGTGCTGGCCGGGCTCGAGGTGCTCCGCACGCTCGATGCGGCCGGCATCGGCACGCGACGGGCCATCGAGGTGGTCAACTGGACGAACGAGGAGGGCGCGCGCTTCTCGCCGCCGATGGTGGCCTCGCTGGTCTTTGCCGGCAAGGAGACGGTGAGCTGGGCCGAGGCACGCACCGACAAGACGGGCGCCACGCTCGGCGTGGAGCTTGCCAGGATCGGCTACGCCGGCGCAGCCCCCGTCGGCGGCCGGCCGATCGACGCCTACTTCGAGCTGCATATCGAGCAGGGGCCCCGGCTCGATGCCGCCGGCATCCCGGTGGGCATCGTGACCGGCGGCTTCCCCACACAGGCGATGCGCATCGAGGTCGAGGGCGAGACGGCGCACGTCGGTCCAACGCCGATGGCTCGGCGCCGCAATGCCCTGGTCGGCGCCGCGCACGTCGCGGTCGCCATCGACGAGATCGGGTGGCGCTACTCGTCGGCCGAAGGCAAAACGACGGCCGCGCGCCTCGACCTGTCGCCGAACCTGCCCGGCATCATCTCGGACCGAGCGACCCTCTATTGCGACATGCGCCATCCGGATGCCGACGGCCTTGCCGCCATGATCGGCGAGGTGGAGACGGCGATCGCCGACTGCGCGCGGCGCTCGCGGTGCCGGATCGGAATCGCTGAGCGGTGGGGCTTCGGTGGCTTCGATTTCGATGCCGGACTCGTCACGCTGATCCGAGACGCGGCGCGCACCCTAGGCCTCGCCACCATGGACCTGAAGTCCGAGGCTGGCCACGACGCGTATCACATGGCGTCCATCTGCCCGGCGGCCATGATTTTCACACCCTGCCGAGGCGGCGTCACCCACAACGAGGCCGAGGACATGACGGTCTCCGAGGCCGCCGCGGGCGCCAACGTCCTGCTTCGCGCAGCCCTGGCGCGGGCAGACAGGTAGCTGCTCCTGCCGCTCCGGAACTGCCACGAGCGTTAAACCGGGTACCGAACCCTATCGGCACTCACAAGCTGTTGTTCTTCAGCCCCTGCACCAGCGCGTCGATGCGCTGGCGCAGGTCGCGGGCAGCATCCGGAGAAGCACCGACGACGTCAGGGTCCTCGAGAAGACTGCTGATCGCCTCGAACGGTTGCGCCATGATGGCCCGATAGAGGGCCCCCGTCGCGCCGACGTCGGCCAACGGCGACTCTTCTCCGGGTCGGGAGCGATGCGCAGCGGAAAGGCGTAGCTGGGTCACCCCCTCTGCCAATGCCCAGGCCAATGCTGCGAGACCGATGCCAGCCGCCTCGCCCGAAGGAACGGAAACTCGACCGAAACCAGCCGCCTTCTCCCGCCAACCGACAAATCGGCTCGTGTCGGCGCCCCCCGACGACCCGTTCATCAGCGCCTCGCCCGTGCCGAGCAGGTCGTTGGCAGTGACGTTGAGGATCTCGCAGATCCTTCGGATCATCGCGAGGTCGGGCTCGACCTCGGCCCGCTCGTATCTGGTGTAGCGGTTCTCGTCGATCTCCAGCGCCCTTGCCAGGCTCCGCGCTGTCCGAAAGCCCCGTGGCACGCGAAGCTCTCGCAGACGCCGAGCGAAGTCGCTACGCGCGCTTATCTTGACTGGCTCTGGCTCGCACCTGATTTGCATGGCAAAACCATCTTTAGGCAATGGTGTGCATACTGTAAATCTCTCTTCCGAGTAGATCAGTTTCAACGCGATCGCGAGCGGCAGCTCTTGGGCGGTCGACCACAACCTCTACTTGCTGCGATGCCGTGGCAGGCGAAAATGGCCGATAAATCTGCGCCGTTTCTCGCATCGTCGCCCGATCTGCCCCAGGCCTGCAACGAACCTATCGACGCGCCTTGAGGCGGGCCCCGCGATCCGCTACAACCCGCGCCAACCCCGACATATCCGGCACACAAGGAGCCCGCGCCCGTGGCCAATCCGCAATTCGTCTATCACATGCACAAGCTGTCCAAGGCCTATCCCGGCGGAAAGCAGGTGCTGAAGGACATCAACCTATCGTTCTACCCCGGTGCCAAGATCGGCGTGGTCGGCCTCAACGGCGCCGGCAAGTCGACGCTCTTGAAGATCATGGCCGGCGTCACGGACGATTTTCTCGGCGAGGCCCGCCCGGCCGACGGGATCAAGGTCGGCTACCTGCCGCAGGAGCCCGAGCTCGATTCCGCGAAGGACGTGCTCGGCAACGCCATGGAGGGTGTTGCGGAGAAGAAGGCCAAGATCGATCGCTACAACGAGATTGCCGCCAACTACTCCGACGAGACCGCCGACGAGATGGCGCGCCTGCAGGACGAGATCGACAGCGAGGGGCTCTGGGACCTCGACACCCAGGTCGAGCAGGCGCTCGATGCGCTGCGCTGCCCGCCGGGCGACGCCGACGTGACGAAGCTTTCCGGCGGCGAGAAGCGGCGCGTCGCGCTCTGCCGGCTGCTGCTGTCGAAACCCGACATCCTGCTGCTTGACGAGCCGACCAACCACCTCGACGCGGAGTCGGTCGCTTGGCTGCAGAACTACCTCAAGGAGTATCCGGGCTGCGTGATCCTGGTCACGCACGACCGCTACTTCCTCGACACGATCACCGAATGGACGCTGGAGCTCGATCGCGGACAGGGCGTGCCGTGGAAGGGCAACTACTCGTCTTGGCTCGAGCAGAAGGCGAAGCGCGAGGAGAGCGAGAAGGGCGCCGAGGAAAGCAAGGCCAAGACGTTGAAGCGCGAGCTCGAGTGGATCCGCTCGTCGCCGAAGGCGCGACAGGCGAAGAGCAAGGCGCGCATCACCGCCTTCGAGAAGCTCAACGAGGAGGCCGGACGGGACGAGGTCGGCAAGGCCCAGATCCAGATCGCGCGAGGCCCTCGCCTTGGCGAGCAGGTGATCGAGGTGGAGGGCCTATCGAAGGCCTTCGGCGACCGCCTCCTGATCGACAACCTCTCCTTCCAGCTACCGCCCGGCGGCATCGTCGGCATCATCGGCCCGAACGGTGCCGGCAAGACCACGCTGTTCCGGATGCTCACGGGCCAGGAGAAGCCCGACAAGGGTAGCATCAAGCTCGGCTCGACGGTCAAGCTCTCCTACGTCGACCAGAGCCGGGCGCACCTCGACGACAAGAAATCGGTCTGGGAGGAGATCTCCGGCGGCCTCGACATGATGAAGATGTCCGACAAGCGCGAGATCAACAGCCGCGCCTATTGCGGCTGGTTCAACTTCAAGGGGGCGGACCAGCAGAAGAAGGTCGGGCTGCTGTCGGGCGGCGAGCGCAACCGCGTGCACCTCGCCAAGATGCTGAAGGAGGGCGGCAACGTGCTGCTGCTCGACGAGCCGACCAATGACCTCGACACCGAGACGCTGTCGTCGCTGGAGGCGGCGCTCGAGGACTTCCCCGGCTGCGCCGTCGTCATCTCGCACGATCGCTTCTTCCTGGACAGGCTCGCCACGCACATCCTGGCGTTCGAAGGCGACAGCCACGTCGAGTGGTTCGAGGGCAACTTCGAGGACTACGAGGCGGACAAGAAGCGCCGCCTCGGCGACCAGGCCGTGGAGCCGCACCGGATCAAGTTCAAGAAGTTCGAGAGGTAGGGCCAATGGGAGCGGCACAGCCGGGCCGGCTATCGACATGCCCTGCATGATCGACACGCCGCGCCTGAGGCTGGTTCCGGTCACACCCGGCGATGCGGACCGAATCTGCGCATTGCTGTGGCACCCCGACGTCAGGCGCCACCTCTGTGACGACGCCTTGATGCCGCGGAGCGAGATCGAGGCGGCTATCGCGGACAGTCTCGATCCGTCGTCGCTCACCGCCTATTGGCGTCTGGCCACTGAGTCAGACGAGTTCGCCGGCATGGTCGGGCTGCAGCCGCCGAGCACCGCATCGCTCGCCCTGCGCGCAATCGGCTGGCGCAGCCGCGAGCTGATCGTCGCGCTGGAGCCCCGCTGGTGGGGCCGGGGCCTCGCCCGGGAGGCCGTTGGCGCTGTGGCAACATGCGCCGCCCGCGACGGCGTCACGTTCGCGATTGTCGCCTGCGTCGACTTGGCCAACGAGCGCTCGCACCGCCTGATGCTCCGCTGCGGCTTTCAGGAGCTCGGCCGCTCTCGTGGCGCTACGGCTGGGGTCGTCGTCTACGAGATGGCCGTGTGAGGAACGGGACTGCGGCCGCGCTGCGTCGGGAGCGCTCGCAGCGAGCCGGAACAAATCGCGCACAAGAGCCTGGACTGCTGCTATCATGCGCCACAAACATCTACCTCAATGAGCCTATCCATGGCGAAGCCAGAGAAGAAGGTCGGCGCCTCACCGCGCGCCCGCCGGAGCAAGATCGAGACACAACGAGAGTTCGAGGAGCTCCAGGCAGAGATCGCCGCCCGCGAGCCCATCGATGCCAAGGTCGAGGCCAGCGCCAGAGCGCAAGAGGATCAATTGAGGTCGGCAACCGCAGAAGTCGGTGTCGACGCCGTCGTTCAGCGGATCGCTGGGCTCGGGCTCGAGGTGTCGAGGGCCCTGTCTGACATCGCAGAGAAGCTCACGGCCGAGGTCCGCCTGCTGGGGTCGCTGAAAGAAGCCGCGGAGATCGAGCGCCGGGAGCTCGACCGCCTGCACAACATCGACATTGCTGCCACGTCGATCGACCTGCTGGTTGCAGAGCATGCCGAGAAGAAAAAGGCGGTCGAAGCCGAAATGGCCGAGCAGCGGGCGCAATGGCAGGACGAGACCGCCCGCACCGAGCGCGAGCGGCGCGAGCAGGAGGAGGCGCTCAAACGGCAGCGCCAGCGGGAGATCGAGGATTACGAATACCGCAAGGCGCTGGAGCGCAAGAAGGCTCAGGACAAGTATGACGAGGAGCAGCGTCAGGCCGAGCGCAAGAGAGCGGAACGTCAAGAGGCGCTCGAGAAGGACTGGCAGCGGCGGGAAGCGGCATTGAAGGAGCGCGAGGAGCACGTTGCACGCCTGGAGGCGCAAGTGGCAGAGCTGCCGGCTCGTCTCGCCCGCGAGACGGAGGCCGCGGCCCAGGAGGCTCGACGTCAGGTCGAGGCGCAGCTCGAGCGCCAGATCCTGCTGCTGAAGAAGGATGCCGAGGCCGAGGCCCGGCTTGCCGGACAGAGCATCAAGGCGCTGGAACAGCAACTCGCGGCAAGCGCGGGTCAGATCGCTGCCCTGGAAAAGCAGCTGGCCGAGGCCAAGCAGCAGGTTCAGGACATCGCTGTCAGAGCCATCGAGGGTGCGTCGGGAGCACGGGCGCTGTCGCACATCAACCAGATCGCCATGGAGCAGGCGAAGAACCGGCCGCAAGGCTGACGCGGGCGGGCCTTCGCCAAGCCACGGTCACACTGCCGTGGCACTTGCTGCGGAACGGAGCTAGCTGCCCGGCGTTCCCGTGCGGCCGCTCGCCCTGAAGGAGGCTCCCCCGATGATCGAGGCCACGCACGCCTATCGCAAGCCGTCCTTCGTGGCTCAGCTGCTGACGAAGGTCGTGCTGCTGCTCCTGACAATCGTCGTCGTTTGGGTCATCTACGCATACCTGCACGCATTCCGGCTCGACTGGCTCGGCTGGATCTACTCGAAGCTGCTGCCGCTGACGAACGGCCTCTACGCTCTGGTCGAGACCTATGCGCCGAGCGACCTCAAGTTCAAGATCCGCGGCGCGATTACCGACGATCTCGGACAGCGGTCTCTGTTCCTGCTTTTGCTGACGGCTGGGGTGGAGCTGGTGCTGTTCTGCGTCTTCAAGCTGATCAGCGGGGTGTATCGCAAGGCGACCGGACGCGCCTGACACGTCCGGTCTTCCGCTCCCCGGAACCCGCTCAGCGCCCCTGCCGCCCCGACCAGTAGGCCGGCAGCCAGACGCCGTCACGCGGCCCCCAGCCCTCGGCCTGCGCCTTCTCGAAGGTGGCGAGCGCAGCAGAGGCGACGGGCAGCGTGGCGCCGCGGGCTGCCGCCTCGGCGACCATGGTTCGCAGGTCCTTGCAAATCAGGTCGACGTCGAAATTGACGCCGCCGGGATCCTCGCCGCCGAGAGTTTTGGCGATAGCTGGATGGCGGCTCTTCAGGACCGTCGGCGCGCCCGACGTATCGGACAGGAGCTCCATCAGCGCCTCGTTCGACAGGCCAACGCTGCGGGCGAGGATGACCGCCTCGGCCAGCGCCTGGTAGGCGACCATCAGCGGCAGGTTGACCGCAAGCTTCATGGCGGCGCCCGACCCGACCGGCCCCAGATGCTCGAGGCGGCGGCACAGCTGATCGAGCAGCGGCTTGGCCCGGGCGAATGCCGCGGGCTCACCGCCGGCGAGGCCCAGGAGCTTGCCTTGACGCGCTGGCGCCACCGTGCCGCCGACCGGGCATTCGACGAAAGCGGCGCCCTTAGCCTCGACCTTGGCCGCGAGCGCCTTGACGTCGGAAGGCTGAACCGTCGTCATGTCGATGACAAGCTTGCCGGCGAGATCGGCAGCGAGGAGACCGTCGGGGCCGTCGTAGACGCCGGGCCACGCGGCGACGCTGCCGAGAATGGTGATCACGCAATCGACGCTCCCCGCGAGCGCCGCGGGCGTGGCAGCCACCCGGGCGCCAGCGTCGGCCAGGGGCTTGGCTCGCCCGGCCGTACGGTTCCAGCCGGTGACGTCGTGGCCGACGTCCATCAGGCGGAGCGCAATGGCGGCCCCCATCTTGCCGACGCCTGCGATCCCGACGTGCATGCCTCTACTCTCCGAATTGGGATGTCCCGCTTCACGCCTGCGCCAACTGGTATGCCCGACCCAGGCGGTCAGGCAGAGACTTGCATCGTCGTAGCGGTTTGCCAAGCCAGTGCCGGGACAGCCAGTGCCGGGACGGACCGAAGACTGCTAAGCTTCAGACCAGGTCACCCGAGCGACGCGAGATCCGCCCATGTCGACATCACCGGCTGCACCGTGGAACAGCTACGGCCCGACGGCCGCCCGTACGCACGGCAGGCCAGGCCGCGAGGTGCGCCCGAGGAGCCTCACGCTCGATGCACACGCGCACATCGTCGTGCCGGGCGCAGCCGCAATCGCCAAGCCGCATCTGCCGGCATCGTCCGACCACCTTACCGCCTACTCCTCACCGGAGACGAAGGCGGTCGCCGCGCTGCAGTCCAAGGACCGCGCCGTCAATCTGGTCGACCAGGCGCTGCGGCTGCGCGAGATGGACGCCATGGGCATCGACATGCAGCGCGAAAGCCCGGCGCCGAACCAGTGCTATTTCAACCTGGCGGCCGACATTGGAGCCAGAGCCATCGCGGCCGTCAACGACGGGATCGCCGAGTGGGTGGCGAAGGAGCCTCGACGCTTCGCCGGGCTCGGCACGGTGCCGCTGCAGGACGGCGGCGCGGCGGTGGAGGAGCTCGAGCGCTGCATGTCGCGACTCGGCCTCAGGGGTGTCGAGATCCTGACCAACGTTGCCGGCCGCGAGATCTCCGACCCGTCGCTCGAGCCGTTCTGGGCCAAGGCCGCGGAGCTCGGTGCGCTGGTCATGATCCATCCGTCGGGCTTCACGGAGGCGCGGCGGTTGTCGCGCTATTACTTCAACAACGTCATCGGCAATCCCTTCGACACGACGCTGGCATTGCATTACCTCATCTTCGACGGCGTGCTGGAGCGCAACCCGGGTCTCAAGGTTCTCGCCTCGCACGGCGGCGGCTATCTCGGAGGCTACTCCGGCCGCATAGACCATGCCTGGGGAGCGCGATCGGACTCGCGGGGCGAGTTGCCGCGGCCGCCAACCAGCTACTTCAAGCAGATCTGGGTCGACACCATCGTGTTCACGTCCCACCAGCTGCGCCACCTCGTCGAGGTCTTCGGCGCCGACCATGTGCTGATCGGAACCGACTATCCGTTCGACATGGCCGAGATGGACCCGATCGGCCACGTGGTGCAGGCGGGCCTCGATGCGGAGGTGGTGGCGGCGGTCTGCGGCGGCAACGCTCAGCGCCTGCTCGGCGTCTAGCTTCTTTCCCGCCACGCTGTCGGCCCAGCGGGCGTGCAGACGTCCTCGGAGACGGGCGTCGGCGACGATCGGCCGACGCGAGTCCAGGAGGACCACACCGATGGATATCACGCCCTATCTCTATTTTGACGGCCAGTGCGAGACGGCGTTCAAGTTCTACGAGGCTGCGTTCGGCGGCCGCATCGTCATGATGCTCAAATACGAGGATGCGCCCTCCGACCAGCCTACGTCGGCCGGAACCGAGGGACGCATCATGCATGCGCGGCTGCTGTGGAACGGCCGGTTCCTCATGGGCTCGGATACACCTGCTGGTCGCGCGTGCCAGCCACAAGGCTTCTCGGTGGCCGTCAGCGTCGACAGCCCGGCGGACGCCGAGCGCATCTTCGCGGCGCTGAGCGAGGGCGGCACCGTCCAGACCCCGCTTATCCCGACATTCTTCTCGCACAGCTTCGGCATGCTGCAGGACAAGTTCGGCGTGGCATGGATGCTCAACTGCGAGAAGTCGACGGGCGTGACGCAGGACAAGGGCGCGAGCAAGCCCTTCGTCATCTCGCGCACCTTCGATGCGCCGCTCGCGAGACTATGGCAGGCGTTCACCGACCCCGACCACATGCGCCAGTGGTGGGGGCCGAAGGGCGTCACCATCATCGCGTCCATGATGGATCTGAGGCCCGGCGGCCGGTACCTCTACGGCATGCGCACGCCCGACGGCGGAGAGATGTGGGGCCGCATGCTCTACCGTGAGATCGTGCCGATGGAGCGGATCGTCTTCGTCAACTCGTTTTCCGACGCCGAAGGCGGCCTGACGCGCCATCCGATGGCACCGTCCTGGCCGATCCAGATGCTGTCGACGTTCACGTTCGCGGAGAACAGCGGCAAGACCACATTCACCGTGGAGTGGGTGCCGCTCCACCCTACCCCCGAGGAGCAGGCCACATTCGACGGCGGCCATGCCAGCATGCACAATGGCTGGACGGGCACGCTCGACCAGCTCGAAGCCTATCTCGGCAAGAGTTGACGGGTCTCAGACGCGCGCATCGAAGGTTGCGTCGGGCTCCGGTACGGGTACATACCGGACGTGGGCGACCGCGACGGCGAGCACCATGGCCAGCAGCCCGGCTGTCCAAATCGTTGTCCTGCGATCGATGCAGCGGGAAGCGAGGCGCGTCACGACGTCGAGATCGGCGGGTGCCGCCGGCCACTCGCTCCAGGCACTGGCGTAGGCTTTTCTCATGCCCCACCATTGCGGCGGTGGCCCTAATCGGCGCTTAACACGCGGCAGGAGCTTGACGGCGTGGTTGAGGCGCCGTTAACAGCCGGCAGCGCGAAAAAAGGAGCGGCTGGCCATGGCCTACGACACTTCGAACGTGTTCGCAAAGATCCTGCGAGGCGAGCTGCCGGCCCACAAGATCTACGAGGATGCCGACACGCTCGCGTTCATGGACATCATGCCCCGCTGCGAAGGCCACACGCTGGTGATTCCGAAGACGCCGGCCCGCAACGTGCTCGACGCCTCGCCTGCCCAGCTCGCGGCCTGCATGGCAACGGTACAGCGAATCGCCAGAGCCCAGATGACGGCGTTCGGCGCCACCGGCATCACCATCCAGCAGTTCAACGAGGCGGCCGGCGGGCAGGTGGTGTTCCATTTGCACTACCACGTTCTGCCACGATGGGACGGCGTCAAGCTCGGCCCCCACACCGCCACCATGGAGAAGCCGGAGGTGCTGGCCGCCGCCGCCGCCAAGCTGAAGGCGGCAATGGGCCAGCCCTGAGTGGGGTTGCCGCCGAGAGCGCACGGGTTGCCTTGGAGGCGGATGAGAGGCTCTTATCTTTCGGCAGCTCTCAACTTCAAAGGAAGGCCTGTCCGCGTTGATTGCCGCCCCGCCGCGTCTCGCGCTCTCCGACAGCCTCCATTGCCGGCTGCCCGCCCCTACACCTCCACCACGAGCCCCGGATCGAACGCAGGGTTCTCATCGCCGTAGCCGTGCGGATTGCAGATGATGCGGGTGGCGCCAGCGCGATAGTCGAGGCCGACGTGGGTGTGACCGTGCACCCAGAGCGCCGGCTGGTGCTCCTCGATCACCGGCGAAAGATCCGAGATGAAGGCGGCCGAGAGCAGATCCTCGCGGTAGCGGGCGGCGAGGCTCATCGGATGCGGGCCGTGGTGGGTCACGACGACGGTAGGTCCGTCGTGCCGCACAGCGAGGCAACTCTCCAGGAAGACTCGGGAGGCCCGGTGCAGAGCGAGGGCCTCCCCAGGGGTGATGAAGCGGCCCGGCTCTTCGAGGATGCGCCGGTGGTCCATCATGCGGCGTCCCGCGATCTCCATCATCTCGTCGCGCCGCTCCGTGCCGTAGAGCTCGTAGTCGGCCCAGAGCGTCGAGCCGACGAAGCGGACGCCACCGATCATGGCCACGCCGTCGTCGAGGAAGGCGACCCGGTACTCTCGGGCGGCGGCGATGCCGGCGGCCCTCTCCTCCGACCGCACCCGGGCGAAGTACTCGTGGTTGCCGGCGACGAGGACGATCGGCACCTCGTCACCAAGATGGCGGCGAAGCCAGCGCATGCCGCGATCGAGACCTTCGCAAAGATCGCCGGCGACGACGACGGCATCGACGTCCGGCGCCAGGCGCGGCCGGAACACGTCGCGCACGTCGAGATGGACGTCGGAAAAAATCTGAAGGCGCATGAACGGGCCGGAGCCTCCAGGGCCGTGCCCCTCGGCGGCCCGGCATCGATGTCGGTGCGGAAGAGTCGGCTTGACCTCCAGCCGCGGAAATGCCGGAGCCCGCCACGAGGGTGGGCTCCGTGCGCCGGAATCCTAGTCGTCCTTCTTTCGCCGCGGGATCGACGGCACGGCTCCCGCCGGTCGACCGCTGTCGCCACCGGCTTTGGGACCGGGTAGCGCCTTTTTCGGACCGGCACCGACCAATGCCTCGCCGGTGTCCTCTGCCGTGTCCTCGTCGTCCTCCTCCTGCTGCACCTTGGGCTTCTTACCCGGCTCGGCGGGGATGTACTCGAAGCCGAGCTTGCGCTCGTCCTTCTCTCCCTCGACCTTGATGCGCACAGTACCGCCGTTGATCAGACTGCCGAACAGGAGCTGCTCGGCGAGCGGCTTCTTGATGGTCTCCTGAATGACCCGAGCCAACGGCCGGGCGCCGAATTTCTCGTCGTAGCCCTTCTCGGCCAGCCACTTGGTGGCGTCCTCGCCGAGCTCGATGGTGACGCCCCGATCGGCGAGCTGCGCCTCCAGCTGGAAGACGAACTTCTCGACCACCTTGGTGATCACCTCGAACGGCAGGCTGTTGAACGCTACGACGGCATCGAGACGGTTGCGGAACTCCGGCGTGAACAGGCGGTTGATCGCCTCCGTGTCGTCGCCTTCGCGCTTCGAGCGGTTGAAGCCGATGGCGGCCTTGGCGAGATCCGATGCACCCGCGTTGGTCGTCATGATCAGGATGACGTTGCGGAAATCGACGGACTTGCCGTTGTGGTCCGTCAGCTTGCCGTGGTCCATCACCTGCAGAAGGATGTTGAACAGATCCGGATGGGCCTTCTCGATCTCGTCGAGGAGCAGCACCGAATGCGGGTGCTGATCGATGCCGTCCGTGAGCAGCCCGCCCTGGTCGAAGCCGACATAGCCTGGCGGCGCACCGATCAGGCGCGAGACGGTGTGCTTCTCCATGTATTCCGACATGTCGAAGCGCAGCAGCTCGATACCCATCAGAGAGGCGAGCTGCTTGGCCACCTCCGTCTTGCCGACACCGGTCGGCCCCGAGAAGAGGTAGCAGCCGATGGGCTTCTCCGGCTCACGCAGGCCGGCACGCGACAGCTTGATGGCCGAGGCCAGCGCCGTGATGGCGGCATCCTGGCCGAAGACGAGGCGCTTCAGATCCTTCTCGAGATTGCCCATCACCTCCGCGTCGGACTTGGACACGGTCTTCGGCGGAATGCGGGCCATGGTGGCGACCGTCTCCTCGACCTCCTTGACCGTGATCTTCTTCTTACGCTTGCCTTCGGGGACGAGCATCTGCGAGGCACCCGTCTCGTCGATCACGTCGATCGCCTTGTCGGGCAGCTTGCGGTCATGGATGTACTTGGCCGACAGCTCCACCGCGGCCTTGATGGCCTGATTGGTGTACTTGAGCTTGTGGAACTCCTCGAAGTAGGGCTTGAGACCCTTCATGATCTCGATGGTGTCCTCGATCGTCGGCTCCTTCACGTCGATCTTCTGGAAACGACGGACGAGGGCGCGATCCTTCTCGAAGTGCTGCCGGTACTCCTTGTAGGTGGTGGAGCCGATGCAGCGCACAGTGCCCGACTGAAGGGCAGGCTTCAGCAGGTTCGAGGCATCCATCGCACCGCCAGAGGTGGCGCCGGCACCGATGACGGTATGAATCTCGTCGATGAAGAGGATCGCGCCGGGATACGCCTCGATCTCTTTCATCACGGCTTTCAGCCGCTCCTCGAAGTCGCCACGATAGCGCGTGCCCGCCAGCAGCGTGCCCATATCGAGCGAGAAGATGGTCGCGTTCTTCAAAACCTCCGGCACCTCACCGCGGATGATCTTGCGGGCGAGGCCTTCGGCGATCGCGGTCTTGCCGACTCCCGGATCGCCGACGAACAGCGGATTGTTCTTCGAGCGGCGGCAAAGCACCTGGATCGTCCGCAGCACCTCGGACTCGCGGCCGATCAGCGGGTCGATCTTGCCGTCGCGGGCCTTCTTGTTGAGGTTCACGCAGTAGTTGTTGAGCGCGTCGGCCTGCTTCTTGTCGGCTTGTGCCTCGCCGCCCTCGCTCTCGTCGACACCGCGCGCCGGGCGCGGCTCGCTGGCGCCTGGCCGCTTGGCAATGCCGTGGCTGACGTACTGGACAGCGTCAAAGCGCGTCATCTCCTGCTCCTGCAGGAAGAACGCGGCGTGGCTCTCGCGCTCCGCGAAGATGGCAATGAGCACGTTGGCGCCAGTCACCTCCTCGCGGCCGGACGATTGCACATGGACGACGGCACGATGGATGACACGCTGAAAGCTGGTCGTTGGCTGAGCATCGGCCGCACCCTTGCGGACGAGACCCTCCAGCTCGGTGTCGAGGTAGCCTGCGATGCGACGGCGCAGATCGTCGAGATTGACATTGCACGCACGCATCACGGCGGCCGCATCGCGATCGTCGATCAATGCCAGCAGCAGATGCTCGAGCGTGGCGTACTCGTGATTGCGCTCGTTGGCATACTCAAGCGCCCTGTGGAGGGCCTGCTCCAGGCTTTGCGAGAAGGACGGCACTGGTGACCTACTCCTTTTCCATGGTGCACTGCAGCGGATGCTGGTGCTGACGCGCGAAATCCATGACCTGGGTCACCTTGGTCTCGGCAACCTCGTAGGTATAGACCCCGCAGATGCCTACCCCCTTGTGGTGGACGTGGAGCATGATCCGCGTCGCCTCCTCGCGGCCCTTGTTGAAGAAGCGCTCCAGAACGTGCACGACGAACTCCATCGGAGTGTAATCGTCGTTCAGCAAGAGCACCTTATACAAGCTGGGGCGCTTGGTTTTCGGGCGGGTCTTGGTGATGATGCCGGTCTTGCCCTCACCATCCCCCCCGCCCTTGTTGCCCCCAGCCATCAGCTCGATGTCTCGTCCCTGAATCATGCCTCGACTCCGACGACCGCGTCCCCGGTGAGACCGCGCAATGCAGGACCGCCCGCTCGGGCCAGCCCGCATCCTATTGCATTCATCCTACCGGGAGCATGCACCGGTTCGCAAATGGTGACTTGATGCTTGCGAACTTGCCGTCGACGCCGCGCTCGGCAGGGAATGTGGGCACGCACCGGGGCAAAAAAAAGGCCCGGCTGGCGCCGGGCCTCGTCGCCCGCACAGGCGGGCCGGATAGGGCAGTGCGCAGCGCCGCTCAGCGGCCCGACTGAAGCACGCGCTCCATGGGGCGGTAGGCCTCCTTGGCGAGCTCGGCGTACATGCCGCCGATCTTGGTCATCTGGTGCATGTAGTCGTCGTAGGCGCGCTTGGCGAAAGACGACTGGATCTCGAGGGCCTGCTCCGGGGACTTGGCCGACATCAGCTTCTCGAGCGTGTGGGCACTCTCCTCGAAGGACCGCTTCGTGTAATCGGTCATCTCGGCCGCAATGGCCTGCCAGCTCTTGCCCCACTCGCCCATCACCTTCATGGCGGCGTCGACGTTGGCCTGGTTCAGGCGCTGCATATCCTCGAAGGGCTTCATCATCTGGGGCAGATCCTCTGGTCTGAGCTCTAGGCGCGGCGCAATGCCGGGCTGAATGTTGGGTACCGGAGCGGGGTGGCAGCCTCGCAAAATGGCTGTAGCAGAAATCTAGGTGCACCGCACAATGAAGTCAAGCGTCGATGTTGCGACGCAGCATCGACGGCTTATTAACCAAAGTCGTTAACCGAGCGTGAACAGGCCGGTGCAATGCTCGCCGGGTAACGCGATCACCGCGAACGCCGCATTGGCGCCCCAAAAAAATGGTGTCTGAGCGGCGAGGGACATCAGATGCACGACAGCGACTGGCGCGGGCCTGCGAGGCTACGGGCCGGCACGGACATGCCGGCGACAAGGATCGAGCACACGTGCTCCAAAGGATCGAGACTCTGCGGTATGCGGGCGTCTGGCGTTATCGCCGCGCTGTTGCTGTTGCTGGCAGCCATGGCACCGGGAGCCACACAGGCGGCCGGGCGCTACGCGTCTCTGGCCGTCGATGCGAACACGGGACAGATTCTCCACGCTGAGGCGGCGGACGAGCCGCGCTATCCCGCGTCGCTGACGAAGATGATGACGCTCTACCTCGTGTTCGAGCTGCTCGAGCAGGGGCGCCTCAAGCCTGAAACGCGAATCGTGATGTCACCGAATGCGGCCGATACGCCGCCGTCGAAGCTGGGGTTGCCGGCCGGGCAGTCGATTGCACTCGGCGACGCCGTCAAGGCGCTGATCACGAAGTCGGCCAACGACATCGCGGTGGCGATCGCCGAGCACATCGCAGGAGACGAGGCGACGTTTGCCGCGCTCATGACACAACGGGCGCGCGAGATCGGACTCAAGAGCACCACGTTCCACAATGCGCACGGCCTGCCGGACAACCGCCAGGTCACCACCGCGCGTGACATGGTCATGCTCGGCCTGCGACTCTACGATCACTTTCCGGCCCAGGCCCGTCTCTTCGCGCTGCGCGCGTTCAGCTTCAACGGCCGCAGTCACCGGAACCACAACACCATGCTGGACAACTATGCCGGCATGGACGGCTTGAAAACCGGCTACACTCGCCAGTCGGGTTTCAATCTCGTCGCGTCCGTGCGTCGGGATGGCCGCCACGTCATCGCCGCCGTTCTCGGCGGCGAAACGGCAGCCGCAAGGAACGCCCGGATGCGGGTCGTGCTGGATCGGGCGCTCGTCCGGGCGGGCCGCGACAAAACGCGTCGGCCGGAGCCGGCGCCGTTCAGAAGCCAACTGCGTGTCGCCGCAGCGGAAAAATCCAAGGCGCAGCCGCATGCGGCGGTAGCCGCGGGGGGGGCGCCGAAGCTGGTCGAGCCGGTTCGTGCGGCAAAGCGACCATACATGGCCGAGGCTGCTCCTGCGACCACCGGCTGGCGCTCCACCGTGCGCCTGGCGGCTCCAATGCCGGTTGGATCTTCCACCGCCAGCCTGTTGGCCCGGGCCGTGCCGGGGCCGGAGCCCTCGCCGCAACTGACGCGTCAACCAGTCCAGGTCGTGTCCGTCAGAACCATCGACGTCGGTGCAGCGCAGCCCGCCGCCGGCCCATCCGCCGCCGCGATCGCCGCCGCCCGCAGACCGTCGACGCTGCAGGCCCAGGCCCAACAACTGGATGGGGCGCCTGCCACAGAGCCCCCACCCGCACGCGTGCTTGCCCGGCCCGCGACCGGGACGATTGTGCGAGCTGGGAGCGACGGCAGCGCAGAGATCCAGATCGGGGCCTTCACCGCCGAAGCCGAGGCGCGGCAGCGTCTGGAGGCTGCCCGTCAGCACTCGGCCGGCCTGCTGGGCTCGGCGAGAACGGCCACGCCGACGATCAGCGTCGGCGGCAAGCGGCTCTACCGGGCACGGTTCACAGGGCTGGATGCGCGCGGTGCAGCCAAGGCCTGCATCGAGTTGCGTCGCCATCAAGTCGATTGCCTGGTCACGAAGGCCGAGTAGCCGGAGCGCAGCCCCTGGCTGATCGGGCCCCCTGGCTGATCGGGTTTGCCGGGGCGTCGAGCGGAAGCTAGGCTCGCCTCGTCGCAACGGCGGTCGCCGCCGCGATATCGATGAAGGGTCATGCCCCGCTGGCCCCCGTCGTGCACATCGAGGAGAGACCGATGCCGCTGCTCGCGCGCTCTGGCCAGCCAAGCCTCCACTACGTGATCGACGACTACACCGATCCCTGGGAGAAAAAGCCCTGGATCGTGCTGCAGCACGGCTATTCGCGGTCGGGCGTGTTCTTCCGCCAGTGGGTGCCCTATCTGGCGCGGCATTACCGCATCGTGCGGCCCGACATTCGGGGCCTCGGGAAATCACCGCTCGACTTCGATCCATCGACCGGCATCTCGGCCGAGGCGCTGCTGTCGGACCTCAACGCGATTTTCGACATGATCGGGGAGCCGGTGCACTACGTCGGCGAGAGCTTGGGCGGCATCCTGGGCGTGGTCCTGGCGGCGACCGTGCCCGAGAAGCTTCGCTCGCTCACCATGCTGGCGGCCCCACTGACCATTCCCAAGGCGACACAGGAAGCCTTTGCCTGCGGCTACGAGAGCTGGCAGGTGGCGCTGCGGACGCTCGGCAGCCGCGGCTGGAGCGAGCGGGTCAACACAGCCACCCGCTTCCCGCCGGACGCGGACCCGGCGCTGGTCGCCTGGTACGCGGAGGAATGCGGCAAGTCCAACGTCGACGTGCTGATCGCACTATCGCGCATCGCCGGCAAGGTGGACGTCGGGCCGTACCTGCCGAAGGTGGCGGTGCCGACCCTCGGCCTCTACCCGACGGCCGGAACCGTGACGCGCTTCGAGGAGCAGAAGATCCGCGACGGCATCAAGGGCATCCGGGTCGTGAACCTGCCGACGCCGGCCCATGCGATCCAGGTCCTGATGCCAGCCGAATGTGCGACGACGCTGTTGCATTTCTGCGGTCTGGTGGACGGTGTCGCCAACTTCGGCTGAGACTGCTCGTCCGCCGCGCTCGTCTTCAAAGCCCGCCGTCCCAAGGATCACCGGCCCATGTCCACGACAGACCTCAACGACCTCACCCTCGCCGAGGCCGCCCAGCTGATCAGGACGCGGCAGCTCTCGCCACGCGACTACACGGCGGCGCTGATCGCGCGGACGGAAGCGCTCGAGCCCCAGCTGAACGTCTTCATCACCCGCACATTCGAGAGCGCGGCGGCAGAGGCGAAGGCAGCCGAGGCCGACATCACGAAGGGCCGCTATCGCGGCCCGCTGCACGGTGTGCCGTTCGCGGTGAAGGACATCTACGACACGGCGGGCGTGCTCACGACCGGCCACTCACGCACGTGCATGGACCGGGTCCCGGCAAAGGACGCGACGGCGGTTGCCAGGCTCAGGCAGGCTGGAGCGATCCTGACCGGGAAGCTCGCCACGCACGAGTTCGCGCACGGCGGCCCGTCGTTCGACCTGCCCTGGCCACCCGCACGCAATCCGTGGAACACGGCACACTTCACAGGTGGCTCGTCGTCGGGCTCGGGCGCGGCCCTGGCCGCGGGCCTCGTGCCGATGAGCCTCGGCTCCGATACCGGCGGCTCGATCCGTGGCCCCGCCGGCCTCTGCGGCATCGCCGGCTTGAAGCCCACCTACGGGCTCGTCAGCCGCGCCGGGGTTCTGCCCAACTCCTACTCCTATGACCATTGCGGGCCGATGGCGCGCACGTCCGAGGACTGCGCCATCGTCCTCGACGCGATCGCGGGGCACGATCCGGCCGACCCGTCGTCGGCGCGCCGCCCGGTCGGCAGCTTCACCGCAGGCATCGGGCGCGGCATCGAGGGCTTGCGGATCGGTGTCGTGCGGCACTTCTGGGAGCGCGACACGAAGGTGCACGCCGAGCTGCCGGCTGCGATGGAAGCGGCCCTCGCGGTGCTGCGTGACCTCGGCGCCACGACCGAGGATGTGGAGCTGAGGGCCCAACAGGTCTACTCGGACGTGAAGATCGTGACGGCGGAGAGCGAGCTCTTCTCGCTGCATCTGAAGGAGCTGAGGCGGCGGCCCGGCGACTTCGGACAGGACTTCCGGTCACGCGCGCTCGCGGCATGCCTGTTCACCTCCGAGGACTACGTCCGGGCCAGCCGCATACGCCGCCAGATCATTGCCGAGATGCGCGACGTCTATCACCGCTTCGACCTGCTGGTGACCGCCAACTCGTCTGCGGCCGGCCGGCTCGACCAGCACGATCCGCTGGCGTTCTGGCAGAAGGGCAGCCTGACGGCGCCGTTCAACTGCACCGCTGGGCCGGCGCTGGCGCTTCTTGCCGGCTTCACCTCGACCGGATTGCCGCTGTCACTGCAGATCGTCGGGCGTCCCTACGAGGATGCCTTGGTTCTCAGGGCAGGACATGCCTTCGAGCAGGCAACTGGCCATTGGAAGCTCCGGCCACGCCTCGTCGCCGGCACCTCACCGGCGGCGCTCAATCCGAAGCCATGGGCACCGGACACGCGGGACGTGCCGGCCGACGTTCGCCATCGCGCCGAGGTGGCGGCGCGGCACGCCGGCCTCGACCTGCCGCCGAGCATCATGGAGGAGCTCGTGGCGGTGGCACCCTGGGCGCTCGCCATGGCGGGGCGCCTCGACCGGAGCCATCCTCAGGACGCCGAGGTGTCGTCGATCCTCGACCTGGACCGGGAGGCTTGATCCCGGCGTCGTCCCGGCTGTTTGCTTCCGGTGCGTGACCGGCAGACGGCCACTTGCGAGAATGGTCCATGACGCGCCATGGCACTGCTGGAGACGGCCGAGCCATTGGCTCTCCCGGAACTCGTCCGACAGGAGCCACCCTATGCCGAAGCTCGATGAGAGCCGCCCGTTCATTCCCGTGCGCATTGCCGTGCTGACAGTGTCCGATACCCGGACGCTCGAGGACGACAGGTCGGGCGGCACGCTGGTGCAGATGATCGGGGAGGCAGGCCACGAGGTCGCCGACCGGGCCATCGTGCGGGACGACATCGCCCAGATCCGGGCCAAGGTGCAGGGCTGGATCGCCGATCCGGCGGTCGATGTGGTGATCACGACCGGCGGCACCGGTTTCACCGGCCGCGATGTGACGCCCGAGGCGGTCAAACCGCTGTTCGAGAAGGAGATCGACGGTTTCTCGACCGTCTTCCACATCATCTCGTACGCAAAGATCGAAACCTCCACGATCCAGTCGCGCGCCTGCGGCGGCCTTGCCGGCGGCACCTACATCTTCTGCCTGCCGGGCTCGCCGGGGGCCTGCAAGGACGGCTGGAACGGCATCTTGAAGTGGCAGCTCGACAACCGCCACCGGCCCTGCAATTTCGTCGAGATCATGCCGCGGCTCGAGGAGCATCGGCGCGGACAGGGTTGACAATCCCCAGGTCCACACGTGTCTCGGAACGAAAGAGGCGCCGGACGTGCCAAGCGTAGCGCAGCTCCCGGTTTTTCCCCGTCGAGCCGGCAATCCGAAAAGTTTGCCGAGCGCGGGTTCCGGTGCCGTCTCACGGGGACCGTCGCACGCGGCAATTGTCCGGACTTGGCCGACCGTGGCAGTCTGCGCGGCAGGTGCCCACCGGACGGAGTCCTCGCCCAGATGAAAGTGTCCCTCTTCTACCTGCCGACCGTCGGGTCCAAGACCGACATCGAGGCAGGCATGGCCGGCATGCGCGCCGACCTCTACCAGCAGATGCTGTGCGAGGTCTCCGAGCAGTGCCGCCTCGCCGATGACCTCTGCTACGAATCGGTCTCGTTCACCGAGCACCACTTCCACATCGAGGGCTTCGAGGTCTCGAACAACCCGGTGCTGCTCGACCTGTATATTGCGATGCAGACGAAGCGCATCCGCGTCGGCCAGCTCGGCATCGTGCTGCCTGCCTCGAACCCGATCCGCGTGGCCGAGGACATCGCCATGCTCGACCACATGACCGGGGGGCGGGCGTGCGCCGGCTTCGCCCGCGGCTATCAGCGCCGCTGGGTCGACATCATGGCCCAGCAGACGCACGGCATCCACGGCGCACTGCCGCACCAGCACGACGCCATCGACGACGCCAACCGCGCCGCCTTCGAGGAATGCTTCACAATCATCAAGAAGGCCTGGACCGAGGAGATGCTCTCCTACCAGGGCAAATACTGGAAGATCCCGGCCGGCGAGACGCCGTGGGACCTGCACACGACGCAGAAGTGGGGCAAGGGCGTCGAGAACGGCATCCTGAAGGCCGTGGGCGTGGTGCCGAAGCCGCTGCAGAAGCCCCACCCGCCGATGTTCCAGCCGTTCGCATCGTCGGAGCGGTCGATCAGGTGGTGCGCGGCGAACGACGTGACGGCGATCCTGCCGCCGATGCACGAGGTGCACGAGAAGCACCTCTACGAGGTCTACGCCTCTGCCTCCGGGCGCCGCTATGGCGAGGGCATGGCGCTGTTGCGCGATATCATCATCGCCGACACCGACGCTGAGGCCCGGCAAATGTGGACCGACTCCGGGAAGTTCGCGGGCGAGGCATGGTTCGTGCCGTTCGGCTTCCGCCGCGGCATGCTCGACCCCAAGACCGGCGAGGCGCCGACGCCCGAGGAGGCCATCGAGAAGGGCTATGCGCTGGTCGGCACGGTCGACACGGTCACCAGGAGCCTCGAGGCCCTGAAGAAGAAATTGCCGGTGAATTGGATCTTCGGCTGGATGCACAACACCTTGGTGCCGCATGCCAAGCTGATGCGGTCGCTGGAGCTGTTCCAGACGAAGGTGCTGCCGAGGGTGGCGTAGGGGACAAAAGCCCGTCCGCATGCCAGTCTGGGAGTGCCTCACAACCGCTCCCCCGGACGCCACGAGGCGCGGCATCCGCCAAATGGCGATCCGGCTTTTCACGGCAAAGACGTGGGATGATCCCGGCTCTCCGCAATGGCTTGCTGCGATTGCTCCGGCGTGTGGGACACACTTCGCCCCTACCGCTTCCGCGCTACGCACTCTGCCCCATCCCAGCGCTCGGATCTCTGGCAGGGCGGGATCGGGGGGGCCCACCGGGTCGGTTTCGGCAGGGCTGTCTCGGCAGGGCGTCGCGCTTTCTGCTCGGGCTCGAGGACACCTGTCGGAGACTGGAGGTCTTTCGCGATCAGCGCGTCGCCGGCTGTCACCACCTCGATCGCCATCAGCAGGCCGTCGCGCATCGGTGGCGACCAGCCGGCACCCGCCTCGTGGAAGCGAAAGTAGGGCGACGTGAAGCTGATGACGTGTCTGCCGCCGTCCGGATCGCTCGCCATCACACACCTCGGCGGACGGGCCTGCACGACGCCGTCGCGCGGCCCAGCATCGCGGACAGGCTTGGACAGGTCGAACGGGTTCCGCTTCTCGCCGGGCATCGTGTAGAGGGCGAAATACCCCGCCTTGCCTTCGAGCCAGACCGCGTGCAGCGTCTCTCTGGCCTTGGCAATTGCGGCGCGTTGAGTTGCACCGGTGGCCGTGTCGCAAGCGAGGACCGAGGCAACGGGTGCGGCCGCTCCGTCGCCAGCCGTTCCCGCCACGACCTGCGATGGCGCCGAGGCAATTGGAGCGGCCGGTTGGCCCACGGCCTCCACACCTGACAAGCCCGACAGCAGGAAGACGCTGCCAAGACAAACGGCCGCGGTCCCCATGCGGTCGACAACATTCGACATCTCGCTCTCCCTGCCCATCACTCCCTTCCCGCGGTCCTTTGGCCACGACGGAATGGCGACCAGACTAGGGCGGGTCAGCGTCGGCAGGGCCGATCGCGCATCACAGAGGTAAACGGGAAGAATGGGATTCCCGGTCAGCTGACCAACCAGATGGCGCTCGTCCGCTCGGCGGCTCAGGCCCTGCCGTCGACCTCCGGAAGGCTCGGGCGGATATGCGCCCACGGGCGGGCCGCCTCGAACAGAGCCGCCACGCGCAGGAGCCGCTGATCCTCGCCGCGACGGCCGACGAGCTGGATCGACACAGGCAATCCGTCGGAATGCATGCCGGCCGGCAGCACGACAGCCGGATTGCCGGTGAGATTGAACGGGTGCGTATAGGGATACCAGGCGCGGCGTACCGTATCGACCTTTCGGTTCTCGATGACGATCGGCTCGAACAGCGCCTCGTCGATGCCGAGCGCTGTCCGCGACAGGGACGGCATGACGATCACGTCGAACCGCTCGAACCAGGCTTGCACCTGTCGGTAGAGCCTCGTGCGTAGCATCAGTGCGCGGCCGACGTCCTCGGCCCTGGCATCGGTGCCGCGCTCCATTTGCTCGATCAGCGTGCGGCTCATGCGGTCGCGCCAATGCGGCACCACGTCGGCGAAGCGGGCATTCCAGAGCGCGGTCGAGAGCGTCAGCCAGAATGGCTCGGTCGGCTCGAGGTCGTCGCCCATCGGCTCGACGACGGCGCCGAGATCGCCCAGCGCCTCGGCCGCGTCGTGGCAGAGCGCCAAGTACTCGGTATCGACGACCGTGTTGGCGAGGTAGGGCCGCCAGGCGATGCGCGTGCCCTTGAGGTCGCCGACGGCGCTTGCCGCGTCGACCGACCCGGCAGCCGACATGCCATAGGAATGCGGGTCCGACGGGTGCCATCCGGCCATGGCCTCGAGCATCAGCGCGGTATCCATCACCGTGCGCGTCATCGGCGTGATGTAGCTCATGTTGGAAAAGGCATCGGGCGCCGTGTCGTGCGGGACGAGCCCGATCGACTGCTTGAAGCCGACGAGACCGTTGGCGGCGGCCGGAATGCGGGTCGAGCCGCCGGCATCGGTGGCGACGGCGAGGGGACCTATGCCGGCCGCGCACGCGACAGCCGCGCCACCTGATGAGCCCGCGGAGGTGCGCGTCGCATCCCAGGCGTTGGCAGTGCGGCCGAACAACGGCGCCTCGGTCCAGCACATGTGGCCGAACTCGGGGGTCGTGGTCTTCGCAAACAGGATGGCGCCGGCCGTCTTGAGGCGCGCGATCGAGATCTGATCGGCCGCTGGCACGTTGTGCTCGTGGATGAGCGAGCCGAAGGTGGTCCTCACGCCCGCCGTATTGACCAGATCCTTGACGTGGAGCGGCACGCCGTGAAGCGGCCCCAATGGGTCGCCGCGGGCCTGTTTCGCATCGGCCTCGGCAGCATCGCGCAAGGCCTCGTCGGCACAGATGGTGATGAAGCAGTTGAGAAAGGGCTGCGCCTTCGCGGCCCTTGCCAGCGTCGCCTTCATCACCTCGGTCGCCGACAGCTTTCGCGCGCGGATCAGAGCCGCGATGTCGGCGGCTGACATGTAGGCGATGTCGGTAGCGGGCATGGCGGATTCCTCGCGTGTCGGGAGCAGCCGCACCTTGACCCGTTGCCCGGCGGAGCGACTGTGCGGGGTTGTCTGACGGCGCGCTCACCGCACCAGCGGCCCCACCTCCGAGCCGAGGCGGCCAAGCGAGGCGATGACCTTATCGTGGGGGATCAGCCCGCCGCAATTGGGCTCGGCCAGGATGCCGTCAATGCCGAGGCTCTCCTTCAGCTCGTTGATGCGTACCGCCACCTCGGCAGAGGTGCCGACGATCACTTTCTGGGCCAGCGTCTCCTCGTAGGTGACGTTGAGCAGCGCCTCGCCGCGGGCACCGCGATTTTCGCTGGCCAGCACGCCGGGGCCGGCCGCCGTCTTGGCGATCTGGGCTCCGAGCTCGCGGTAGAACGTCATGATCGACTGCTCGGGCTCAGCACGTGCCTCCTCGCTCGTCGCCCCGACGTAGACGGGAACCCGCAGATAGATGCGCCCATGACCGGGCTTGCCGCTGCGGGCATAGGCCTCTCGATAGGAGGTGATGTGGGGCGCCAGCTCCTCGACCTTGCCCTGGCGGACGGCGATCAGGATCGGATAGCCTTGCGCGCCGATCTGGGGGTAGGTGTCGTAGGCAGACGCTGCGATACGGATCTCGGGGTAGGGCTTCTGCAGTGGCTTCGGGACGAGGTGCACGTTGCGGTAGGCATGCCAACGGCCTTCGTAGGAGAAGCGCTCCTCGGTGAAGGCTTTCTCGATGATGGTCAGCACCTCCTGGAATCGCTCCCGGCTCTCGGCATAGGGAATGCCGTAGGCCTCGTAGGTCCGGGCAAAGCCGGAGCGGCCTACGCCGAAGATGAGCCGGCCGCCGCTGATATGGTCGACCGTCGCTACCTCCTCGGCGATGCGAAGCGGGTGGCAGAGGGGAAGAACCTGGACCGCAATGCCGATCTTTATGCGCTTGGTGCGGGCGGCATAGGCGCTGGCGACGTTGAGCGGAGCGGCCAGCACCGACCGCTGCGGGGCGAAGTGCAGCTCAGCGAGCCAAGCGACATCGAGACCGCACTGCTCCGCTACGTCGAGCTGCGCAAACGCGTCCCGGAATGCCCCGGCCTCGGATTGCCCGGCCCGACGCCAGAACTCCTCGAATATCCCGAGCTCGAACGCCATGGATTGCTCCCCTTCACGCAGGCCAGAGCGGCCTGCAGGAGAGCGATGCTAGGCAGACGCTGCGGGAACGTCGAGGGCTAGCTCAGCGGCATCCGCAAGAGTCGGCGGTAGACTTCACTTGTTGGCCGGTGCCTTGCTCGGCACGTCGGTGGACGGACTTGTGGTGCCGCCGCCAGTGCCGCTTCCAGTCCCCGTCGAGCTGCTCCCAGGCGGCGCGGTCGCTGGTGCATTCGTTGCCGTCGTATCCGTGTCCCGGGTGGATACGAAAAAGAAGATGGCACCGACGACCAGGATGGCGACGATCGCTGCCAGAACGTAGTTGTTGTTGCGGTTCATGAAGCACCCCGGGCATAGCTGCAGGTGGTGCTGGAACGCTGCCGCGGCCCGAAGGTTCCTCCGGGGAGCCGTAGAGGGGCCCTGCGGCCCCCGCCGCCTATTCTGCCGCCACCGTCAGGCTCGGCGGTGTGAAGCCCTTGGGGAGCCCCACGCGGAGGATGGTGCCGTAGAACTTCTCGTCGGGAAGCGCCGTCTCGGCGATCTGGCGCGCCTCGCGGTATTTCTCGAGATCGACGCCGGTCTTCAGGCCCTCCTTCTCGAGCAGGAAGACGAGATCCTCCATGACGATGTTGCCCGAGGCTCCCGGCGCGAACGGACAGCCGCCGAGGCCGCCGGTGGAGGCGTCGAAGGCCCGGACGCCCGCTTCGAGGGCGGCATAGACGTTGGCGAGCCCGAGACCGCGGGTGTCGTGAAAGTGGGCGTAGACCGGGCGCCCCTGCGCCAGCTCTACCGTGTGCGAGAAGAGATTGTGGATTTCGCTCGGGGCGGCATAGCCGACCGTATCGGCCAGCAGGATCTCGTCGGCGCCGAGGGTCAGGTAGCGGTCGACGCACTCGAGCACGCGCTCAGGGGCAACTTTGCCGCGGATCGTGCAGCCGAACGAGGTTGCGAGGCAGCCTTGGATGCGGATGTCCTTCCACTCCGGCCGCTCGCTCCGCAGCGCCACCACGTTCTCGAACTCGGCGAAGGACTGGTCGACCGTCTTTCTGACGTTGGCGAGGTTGTGCTCCTCGGAGACCGAGAGCACGAAGTTGATATTGCGCACGCCGGCGAGAGCCATGTTCTCGGCGCCCTTGCGATTCGGCGCCAGCGCCACGATCTTCGGCCCCGGAATGGAAAGGGCGCCCTTGGCCACCTCGGTGGCGTCGGCGAACTGGGCGATGACCTTCGGCGGCACGAAGTTGGTGATCTCGATCTCCGGCACGCCGGCCGCCGCCACGGCGCGCGCCCAGGCGAGCTTGGTCTCGGTGGGCACGAACGTCTTGACGAGCTGCAGACCGTCACGCAGGCCCACCTCGCGGACGATGACATCGGGGGTCTTCATGATCTCTCTTCCCAAGCCGCTGACGGCGATCACTGCCCCTTATACACGGGCTTGCGCTTCTCGTTGAAGGCGTTGATGCCTTCCTGGCGGTCCTGCGTCACCACGGTCCGGTTGTAGGCCTCGATCTCGAAGGCGTAGCCGGTGTTGCGATCCACCTCGGTGGCGCGCTCGATCGACTTCTTGGCCTGGCGCACCGAGACGGGCGCGTTGGCGGCGATCTTGCGCGCCGTCGCCATCACCTCGTCGATCAGCTTCGGGCCGGGAACGACCTTGTTCACCATGCCCCACTCGTAGGCCTCGGCCGCCCCGAATGGCGTGCCCGTCAGTATGATCTCTTTGGCCCGGCGCACACCCACGGCCCGTGGCAGGTTCTGCGTACCGGCGGCTCCCGGCATGATGCCGAGCGTCACCTCGGTCAACGCGAAGCGGGCATGATCGGCCGCGTAGACGAAATCACAGGCGAGCGCGATCTCCATGCCGCCCGCGTAAGCGGCACCGTTGATCGCCGCGATCACCGGGATCGGGCAATCGTGCATGGCACGCACCATCTGCTCGATGATGGCGTGCTGCTGGCGCCACGTCTCGTCGGACATGCCGCGACGCTCCTTGAGGTCGCCGCCCGAGCAGAAGGCCTGATCGCCATGCCCAGTGATGACGAGACAGGCCGCCACGTTGGGGTCGATATAGAACTGCATGAAGCAATCGCGCAGATCGGTCATCATCTGCGTGTTCATGGCGT
>JANRJI010000022.1:0-1923 GCA_033764055.1 Hyphomicrobiaceae bacterium | reverse complement strand
TCGAGGCGGTGGTTGGAGCGGCCGATGCGCTGCAGCATGCGGCTCGCTCCCTTGGGGGCGCCGACTTGCACGACGAGGTCGACATCGCCCCAGTCGATGCCGAGGTCGAGGGTCGAGGTGCAGACCACGGCGCGGAGTTTTCCGGCGACCATGGCGCTCTCGACCTTGCGCCGCTGCTCGACCGCGAGCGAGCCGTGGTGGAGAGCGATTGGGATGCCGTCCTCGTTGGCGGCCCAGAGGTTCTGGAACAGCAGCTCCGCCTGGCTGCGGGTGTTGACGAAGAGCAGGGTGGTGCGGTGCTCCCTGATGATCTCAATGAGGTCGGGGACGGCATAGAGCGAGGAATGCCCCGACCACGGCACATGCTCTTCCGTGCGGAGGATGCGGATGTTGGGGCTCGCACCCTTGGGGCCATAGAGCAGTCGCGTCTCGGCCTGCGGCAGCGGCGCGGCGATCCAGTCGCGCAGGAGGTCCGGCCGCGCCACGGTGGCGCTCAGCGCCGTGATCCGGGCGCCGGGGGCGTGGGTTGCGAGCCGCGCGATGCCCAGCGACATCAGCTCGCCGCGCTTGTGCGTCACCATGGCATGCAGCTCGTCGAGCACGATGCGTTTGAGGTTTGCGAACATCTGGGCGGCGTCGCCATGGCTGAGGAGCAGCGCGAGCTGCTCGGGGGTCGTCAGAAGGATGTTGGGTGGGGCATAGCGTTGGCGCGCCTTGCGATGGCTGGGTGTGTCGCCGGTCCGCGTCTCGACGCCGATGGTGACGCCCATTTCGGCAATCGGGTCCATCAGGTTGCGCGCCACGTCGACCGCCAGCGCCTTCAGCGGCGAGATGTAGAGCGTGTGGATGCCGTCGCGCGGCGTCGTGATGAGATCGTTGAGCGTCGGCAGGAACCCGGCCAGCGTCTTGCCCGCCCCGGTGGGTGCAATCAGCATCGCCGATGCGTTCGCTTCCGTCGCGTCGAGCACGGCGAGCTGGTGGGTCCGCGGCGCCCAGCCTTTCTGCTCGAACCAGTTCGCGATGGTGGGGTGGAGGGGCACCGACAAATCAATCAACGCTCAAAGGCATCTGCCAGAGAGACAGCCAACAAAAACCAAGATGCCGAAGAAGGGAGCCACAAGGGCGATTGGTGCGGTCAACAAAAGCCACAGACCTTTCCAACGGTGGTCCTTGATTGCACCGACGACACTAACAATCCAGAGAACGGGCACCACCCAAAATGATGTGGCCATGCCAAGCGAGGTCCAGGAGACGCCGGCTCCGCCGGCTGCCAGAAAACCACTTCCAACAGCCAACAAACCGATGACGATATTGATGAGGACATAGGCGCCGAAAGGCAACGGACCGTCCTTCGCCTCGCCCGGATCGGGAGGCCTGCTAGGAGGACCGCTAAGGGATGAGTAGCTCACTCCAGAGACACTCGCTCGACGGCGTCATTCCCGCGGAGGCGGGAATCCAGTAGGAAGCCTACCGCGAGCGCGGCGGCCGGCGATAGTCTGGCCTGGATACCTGCCTTCGCGGGAATGACCTCGTGGGTGGGCGGCAGCACATGAACGACAACGATCAGGCCCACCTGCGTCTCACACCGGACGACACGCTGCGCACGCTTGTCACGCGCACCAAGGCGCTTGCCACCGGCAACCGTCGGGTTGCGCTTGGCCTTGCCGGCGGACCGGGCACCGGCAAGTCGACGCTCGCCGTGCAACTGGTTGAGGCACTCAACGCCGAGATGCCGGGGCTTGTGGCCTATGTGCCGATGGACGGGTTCCACATGAGGCACGCCAAGCTCGAAGCGCTGGGTACGGTGCCCGACAAGGGCGCGCCGCATACGTTCGAGGGGGCGGCCTTCGCGGACTTCCTTCAGGCGCTGAAATCGGCGACCGGCCCGATGTCGGGCCCCGGCTATTCGCGCAAAATCGAGGA
>JANRJI010000021.1:0-23590 GCA_033764055.1 Hyphomicrobiaceae bacterium | reverse complement strand
TCGATCTGGTTCTCTTTCTTGAACTCCGCCGCAAGGTACTCGACGAGGCGCATGTCGAAGTCCTCGCCACCGAGGAACGTATCGCCGTTCGTCGATTTCACCTCGAACACACCGTCGCCGATCTCGAGCACGGAGATATCGAATGTGCCGCCTCCGAGGTCGTAAACTGCGATGGTCTTGGAGGCCTGCTTCTTGTCGAGGCCGTAGGCGAGGGCAGCCGCCGTGGGCTCGTTGATGATGCGCAGCACCTCGAGGCCAGCAATTCTTCCGGCGTCCTTGGTCGCTTGACGCTGGGCGTCGTTGAAGTAGGCCGGCACAGTGATGACTGCTTGAGTCACCGGCTGGCCGAGATAGGCCTCGGCCGTCTCCTTCATCTTGGCGAGGATGTCGGCCGATACCTGCTGCGGCGAGTATTGCTTGCCGCGCGCCTCGACCCAGGCATCTCCGTTCTTGCCCTCCACCAGCTTGTAGGGGACGAGCTTCTTGTCTTTGTCGACCACCGGATCGGCGTAGCGACGGCCGATCAGACGCTTGATGGCGAAGAACGTGTTGGTCGGATTGGTCACCGCCTGACGCTTGGCGGGCAGGCCGACGAGGCGCTCGCCGTCCTCGGTGAAGGCGACGATCGACGGCGTGGTATTGGCACCTTCGGCGTTGGGTATCACCTTCGGCTGCCCGCCTTCCATGACGGCAACGCAGGAGTTGGTCGTTCCGAGGTCGATCCCGATCACTTTCGACATATCGTAGCTGTCCTTCGAGTTGCGGCGAACCGTCCGGACCCTTTCCCGGAACCGTGCGTTCAAGGCACACGGCCGGCTAGGCGTCCTCGTGCTCCGGCTGCTCCGCAGTTGGAGCCTGCAGACGGTCCCCTGGAGCTGTCTTCAGCGACTTCGGGCTATATAGGTGTGGCCGAATGGCCCCGCAACGCCCAGCACCATCTCCCCCCGAGAATTCGCAGCGGCAAAGCGTACCGGCAACAGGCGCCAATTGGAAGGCCACAAGATGCAGATTCCAAACGGCTTTCGCTATCATGCCCGATACCTCGACCGGAATGCCCAGGAAGACCTCTTGAAGTCCGTACGGGCCGTCGTGGCCGAGGCGCCCTTCTATGTGCCGACGATGCCGCGGTCGGGCAAGCCGCTCAGCGTTGAAATGACGAATTGCGGACCGCTGGGCTGGCTCACCGACAAGGCTGGCGGCTACCGCTACCAAGCGACGCATCCAACCACTGGCCGACCGTGGCCGGAGATGCCGCCTCTGCTCAGGCGGCTCTGGTCAGAGTTGGCGGACTATCCGGCTCCGCCAGAGGCTTGCCTCGTCAACTACTACAGGCCAGGCGCCCGGCTCGGCAGCCACCAGGACTCAGACGAGGCGGACACCGCCGCCCCGGTGGTGTCGATTTCGCTCGGCGACGACGCGGTATTCCATGTGGGCGGTCTCAAGCGCGGGTGTGGTAGGACGCGTCTTACCCTGAAGTCCGGGGACGTTGTCGTTCTTGGAGGGGCCGCACGTCTCGCATTTCACGGGGTCGACCGCATCGTTTCGGACACGAGCGACCTCCTGGTTGAGCGCGGGCGCATCAACCTCACGTTGCGCCGGGTCGGCTTGCCGTGAAGGGCGGCTGAGCCGGCGCCTATGTCTGAGGCCCCTTGCCTTCGGCGGAAGGCGAGGCTGCAGCGTCGGAATCGGACGCAGGTTCAGTTGTCGACGGCGGGGGTTGAGGCTTCAAGCCGCCCTTCGCGACCACCACCATAGCGGGTCGCAACACGCGATCCTCGATGGTGTAGCCGGCTTGGAACACCTGGGTGACCGTGCCCGACGGCACGTCAGCGACCGGCATTTCCATCACGGCCTGATGCAGGTGCGGGTTGAACTGCTCGCCTTTGGGATCGAGCCGCTTGACGCCGTGCTTCTCCAGCACGTTGAGGAACTCCCGCTCGATCATCGAGACGCCCTCGAGGAAGCTCTTCAGGGAAGGATCCTGCTCGGCGGACTTGGCCGGCACCGCATCGATGGCTCGCTGAACGTTGTCGCCGATGCCAACGACGTCGCGCGCGAACTTGGTGATGGCAAATTTGGCGAGATCCGCCTTTTCCTTCTCCAGGCGCTTGCGCACGTTGTCCATCTCGGCATGCGCCCTGAGCAACCGGTCCTTGAGGTCTGCGGCCTCGGCCTTCAGGCGCGCCACCTCGTCGTTGACGGGGGGCTGTGGCTGAGCCCCCTCGCCCGCGGGCACACTGGGCGCGGGCTGGGCATTGCTTGCGGTGTCAGGGGCGGGCACCGGCCCGGCACCGCCGGCCTCGGTCTTGTTTTCGCTGCTCATGGGCCTCTGCTTCGCAATTCTGTCGCATGTGCGGATGGTCACATACGGCGCAAGGGGAACATCTGCGACGCGGCAGCGCGCCGCTCCGGCCGGATCGTAGCGGCCGCGTCGCATATCATCCTGCACTGCGGAAAAATCAAGCCAGAGCCTTGCCGACCAGCTTGGCGGTATAGTCAACCATGGGGATGATGCGCCCATAGTTGATGCGGGTCGGACCGATCACACCGAGCACGCCGACCACCTTGGAGGTGCTGTCCCTGAACGGCGCCACGATGAGCGACGAGCCCGACAGCGAGAACAGCTGGTTCTCGGATCCGATGAAAATGTGGACGCCATCGCCCTTGTCGGCGAGGCCGAGCAGCTGGATCAACTCGCGCTTCGACTCGAGATCGTCGAACAGCTGGCGAATCCGCTCCAGATCCTCCATGGCAGCCAGGTCCTTCAAAAGGTTCGCCTGGCCGCGCACCAGAAGGCTGCGCTTCTCGTCCTGCGAGCCAGCCCATGTCACCAAGCCCGCGGAAATCACTTTCTGCGTCAGCTGGTCCAGCTCCGCCTTGGCCCTGGCGAACTCGACCTCTGTCCGGCTCTTCGCCTCGCCGATGGTCAGCCCTCTAACGTGATGATTGAGATAGTTGGCGGCCTCAGCGAGCGCCGACGGCGGCAGTCCCCGCGGCACCTGGATAACGCGGTTCTCGACGGTCTGATCCTCGCCGACGAGCACGACGAGTGCCTTGCCCGGCTCCAGTCCGACGAACTCGATATGCTTCAGGCGCAGATCCTGCTTCTCCGACACCACGAGCCCGGCGCAGTGAGACAAGCCCGAGATCATCTCGCCCGCGTCGGCCAGCACCTGCTCGACCGACTTCTGCCGTCGGGCCGCCAGCTGGGCCTCGATCTGGCGCCGCTCGTCGTCGGCGAGGTTGCCGATCTCGAGGAGTCCGTCGACGAACAGCCGCAAACCGGTCTGAGTCGGCAGGCGACCAGCCGACGTGTGGGGTGCATAGATGAGCCCGAGATGCTCGAGGTCCGACATGACGTTGCGGACGGAGGCCGGCGACAGGGCGATGGGCAAGGTCCGGGCCAGATTGCGCGAGCCGACAGGCTCGCCGGTGGCGAGGTAGGTCTCGACGATCAACCGGAAGATGGCGCGAGACCGTTCGTTAAGTTTCTGGATAGCCGTGAGTTTCTCCATGCGAGCCTGCTGGTTCAGCTGGCAGCGCTACGCTCCAGGTGCTGCAAAAAGCTAGGTGCCCCCCCTGCCGACGTCAACGCCCGGCACCACGGCGTGTTCAAACTCTGCCGGAGATCGCAAGCAGAAAGGGGCCGGGCGCGCGCCAATGACGCGGTTCGCGGCACGTGACGAGCTGCAGGGCACGATACCGACAGAGTCAATCCCGCGATCGGCCCCGCCGGCTCGACACCCACGGCCAGTATCGCCGATCAGTCGCCCGATGGCTCCAGGAGGGAGCGCCCAGTCATCTCGGCGGGTTGAGCGATCCCCATCAGCGAGAGCAGCGTCGGCGCGATATCGGCCAGCCGGCCATTGCGCAGCTTCACGTCTGGCACCCCGGCCAGCACCACAGGCACGACATTGGTGGTATGCGCCGTATGAGGGCCGCCGGTCGCCGGGTCGCGCATCTGCTCGCAGTTGCCGTGATCGGCGGTCACCAGCAATGCGCCGCCCATGGCTTCGACCGCTTCCGCAATGCGCCCGAGGCCCCTGTCGACGGTCTCGACCGCCTTGATGGCGGCCGGAAGGCTGCCCGTGTGGCCGACCATGTCCGGATTGGCGAAATTGAGGACGACGAGGTCGAATTTGGCCGAGCGGATCGCCGCGACGGCCTTGTCGGTCAGCTCCGGGGCCGACATCTCGGGCTGCAGATCGTAAGTCGCAACCTTCGGGGACGGCACGAGAATGCGATCCTCGCCTGCATAGGGCTCCTCGCGGCCGCCGGAAAAGAAAAACGTGACATGAGGATACTTTTCGGTCTCGGCCATGCGCACCTGGGTTCGGCCGGCCTTGGCAACGGCCTCGCCGAGGCCCATGGTCAGCTCCTCCCGCGGGAAAAGTGTCGCGCAGTAGGGATCCAACGCGTCGCCGTACGAGGCCATGCCGGCGGCGGCACTGAAGCGAACGGTGCGCTTGCGCCGGAAGCCGTCGAAATCCGGGGTCAGTAGGGCGGCGAGGATCTCGCGCATGCGGTCGGAGCGGAAATTGACGGAAAGGACGGCGTCGCCGTCCTGGGCGCCGGCATAGCTGCCGATGACGGCAGGCGGAACGAACTCGTCGAACTTGCCTTGCCTGTAGGCAGCCTCCACCGCCGCGGTGGCCGAGTCGTAAGGGGTGCCTGTCCCCGAGACGATCACGTCGTAGGCTTGCTCCACACGCTCCCAGCGCCTATCGCGGTCCATTGCGAAGTAGCGACCGACGACGGTAGCGATCGGCACACCGGACGGCAGCTCGGAGGCGAGGCGGCGCATGTCGTCTGCCGCGGACTGAGGTGGCGTATCGCGTCCGTCCGTGAACGCGTGGACGACGGCGGGCACGCCCTTGGCCGCGAGCACCCGCGCAACGGCCGCTGCGTGTGATTGGTGCGAGTGGACGCCCCCCGGCGACATCAGGCCCATGATGTGCACGGTGCCGCCCTTGGCCATCACCTTGTCGATCACTCCGCTCGCCACGATCAGCCGCTCGAGCGTGCCGTTCTTCGTGGCGAGATCGATCCGTGGCAGATCCTGCATCACGACGCGGCCAGCGCCGATGTTCAAGTGACCGACCTCGGAGTTGCCCATCTGACCTTCCGGCAGCCCGACATCGAGGCCCGAGGTCCTCAGGAATGCGCGGGGTCCGGCGGCCCACAGGCGGTCGAAGGTGGGTGTGTGGGCGAGACGCACGGCGTTGTCGGCCGTCTCCTCCCGCCAGCCCCAGCCGTCGAGCACCACGAGCATCACGGGACGGGGCGGCATGCGGGCGTTCTCCGGGCGAGATCAGGATGGCTTGCCGGAGAGGAAGACGATTGCAGCCGGGATTTCAAGACCGGAGCGGCTTTTTGTGACACTCGTCATCGCCCGGGGAGTCCGGCGGACGACACCCTGAAGGCGCCGATCCGGCACCTGTCGATGAGCCTGCTCGGAGCGTGGGGCGGGAGCCGCCGCGTCGCGTGTAGCCGCGAACAAATGCCCGCAGCGCCGTTCCTGCCCGGTCGCCCGGCATCCGGTGCCGGAACACAGTCTCCCGGCACGGCCTGCCCCTGGCACAGCGCGCCGATGTTGCCTAATCTTCAGCGACCAATCACAGGTCCAGGGAGAGAGCCCATGAGAGCCGCCGTCCTTTACGAGGCCAACAAGCCGCTCGTCATCGAGAACGTCGACGTCAAGAAGCCCGGGCCGCACGAGGTTCTGATCCGCACGGCGTTCTCCGGCCTCTGCCACTCCGACCTGCATTTCATCGAGGGCCTCTATCCGCACCCGATGCCGGTCGTGCTCGGCCACGAGGCGGCTGGCGTCGTCGAGGAGGTGGGCTCCGAGGTGCGCTACGTCCAGAAGGGCGATCATGTCATCACGTGCCTGTCCGTATTCTGTGGCACTTGCGAGAATTGCAACTCCGGCCGGCCGGTGATCTGCCTGGACACCGAGGTCAAGACGCTGCCGGGCCAGGCCAAGCGCCTGTCGATGAAGGGCAGCCACGTCAACACCTTCACCAACCTCTCCTCGCATGCCGAGATGATGCTCGTGCACGAGAACTCGATGGTGAAGATCGACAAGGATTTCCCGCTCGACCGCGCGGCACTGATCGGCTGTGGCGTGATCACGGGCTTCGGGGCGGCCGTGAACACGGCGAAGGTGGCGCCCGGCGAGGCGGTGGCCGTGATCGGCTGCGGCGGCGTCGGCATGGCGGCGGTCAACGGTGCGGCGGTCGCCGGAGCAGGCCGCATTTTTGCGGTGGACACCAACCCGGCCAAGCTGCAGCTCGCCGCCAAGATCGGCGCGACGGACCTGATCAACCCGGCCAACGGCGACCCGGTCGAGCAGATCCGCAACCTGCTCGGCGGCAAGCCATCGGACGGCGTGCATCACGCCATCGAGTGCCTGGGCCTCAAGAAGACGGCCGAGGACGCCTTCAACATGCTGCGATACGGCGGCACGGCGACCATCGTCGGCATGGTTCCGTTCGGCATGAAGATCGAGCTGCACGGTTTCGATTTCCTGCGCGAGAAGCGCATCCAGGGCTCGTCGATGGGCTCGAACCGCTTCCGCATCGACATGCCGCGCCTGATGGAGTTCTACCGGCGCGGCAAGCTGCACCTCGACGACTTCGTCTCGGCGCACATCAAGCTCGATGAGATCAACGAGGGCTTCGCCAACATGAAGGCCGGCCGGGTCGTGCGCAGCGTCATCGACTTCGGCGTGGTGAAGGTGAAGCACTGAGCGATGTAGGTGGTGTCAGACACCCGGCCCGATCGCTGCGGTTGGGGCCGTGATGCCTTGGCCGGCGTGTCTGACACCCCCGGCCCGTCTCGGAGGGTGTCTGACACCCGGCCCGATCGCTGCGGCTGGGGCCGTGATGCCTTGGCCGGCGTGTCTGACACCCCGATTTCCCCATGGGTACGGGGATGGCTGGCGTTGGGCGACGGTAGTTTGGCGGAGATTGCCGACGTTTACTGGTGGAGCCGGCATGCCGGTCTGGGCACCGACGGCTAGGTCTACTCACCCTCCGATAGCTACCGCTAGTCGATCATTGACGAGTCGTGGTTGGATGGCGCCATAGTCTTGATGCACGAGGCGTGCCCATGGAATTGAAGCCGGCAAGCAGTACGGCGGTAAGTGTCGCCCGCCAGAGGGCTGCTCATCAGATTCTCGATGGTGACCCGAAGGTTCATGAGGACCGCCTCATTGTTGGCCTCGTACCTGAAACGACCGAGGTCGCCATCCGAGCAGCCGCGACTGTCCTTCAACAAGAGCCGCGACGGCGTGCACGCGCCAATTTCGTGCTGCGCAGTCGCTATGCCGAGGATCTGCTTGAAGCGGCCGTCAGGACTGGGACCAGACAGTACGTCATTTTGGGCGCGGGTCTCGATACGTTCGGCTGCAGGCAGCCCGAATGGGCGAAGGAGATCGCCATCGTGGAGATCGACCACCCCGCCTCCCAGAACTTTAAAAGAGCTCACCTCCATGCCGCTGGCATCGCCTTGCCACGAAATCTCCACTTTGCTCCGATCGACTTCGAAAGCGAGTCACTTTCTGAGAAGTTCGCATCGCTACCCCTTAGCAAAGACCAAACAGTCTTCTTTTCTTGGCTGGGTGTCACTCAATATCTGGAGCGATCTACTCTCAGCGCCACACTGAAGGCCATTGCAGCTTGGCCAGGAGGAGGTCATCTCGTCCTTACTCATATCCATGATGACTGGTCCGCACTTGACGAGGTTGCCCGCGTCGCCATGGAGACGGCGGAAAGCTTTTCAGTGGAGTCCGGCGAACCGTGGCTCTCGAAGCTTTCAGAACCATCGATGAAGAACCTCCTGCACGAGGTCGGGTTCGCCCAATCTACGCATTTATCCACAAGCGAAGCGAAGAAGCGATACTTCGATGCCAGAACTGATGGGCTTGAACCTGCCGGTGGTATCGGTATCGCCTACGCACGAACGTAAACTCCGGAGTGCCGACGTGGTGCGGAGACTGCGGACGTCTCCGAGTGCCTCTCCACGCTGCGTCTGCCGCTAGCCAGGGCGTTGCTAAGTACCCAACTTCAGACGTGAAGTCTGTCTAAGCTGGTCGCCAGACGATTGAGACTGTGATGCTTGCGACATAGGGCCTAGTATTGTTCGAACGACGCGCTCAAGTTGAGGGGATCCCAGCACATGGCCGAACAGCTTGTCCTGGACTTGTTTGTACCAGATCGCTTTGAGGGGCTGCATCAACGTGCCCCGGATCAGCTTGGCTCAATTATTGAGCCGGTCACTGAAGCGTTGGAGTTGGTAGATAGATTGTATTCAGACATGAGCTCCGCTGGCCGTGGCGGCTTTTTGATCCTCAGGGGCGATTCGGGTTCAGGAAAGTCGACGTTTCTTCACACGATTAGCTTGTTTCGTGAGAACGTAATAACATCAAGCCTGACGGGCCAAACTCTCATCCCAGATGCGCTCAAACGCTTGCAACTTCGATCTACAGGACTGCACGTAGTTGTGGTTGAAGAGCGCGAGGCTCTTCGAGATGTTTTGGCAGCCGATCTTGAGCGCGACCTTCATGCTATAAATGGCTTTTTGAGATCAAGGAATGGCACCAATCACTTGGTCGTTTGGCCGACCAACACAGACGATCTTGAGCAGCAGCTGATTGCGCGGGCTACTGCCATTGGTGCCGACGCGCTGCTTGGAACTGGCGAACCATCTGTTCGCTTCCGAGGGCCTGGGATCGACCAACACAAGAGAATTGCAGAGAATACGGTCGCCGTTCTAAATCAGGGCGCTACGCTTTCCGATCTCGGCGTTTCCGACGATGAATTCTGTACAATTTCGCGACAAGCCACTTCTGTTGGAATGATGCTCGGCAAGGTTAGGGCGACAATCAATTCAAAACGTCAGTCTGTCTCCGGCCTTCTAAGAAAAGACCCTTTCAAATTGTGGATTATTGTGGCAGCCGGAAACGAACCTGATAAGGACGTGGCAGCCTTAACCAGAGGGCGATATTCAGCAATTGACATCGAGCGGCTTATGGCGGCGACAGACGCCAATATCGTTCAGGAGCTGAAAAGGTATCCCGAAAAACTTGGTATCTTGGGGACTGTTTTGGACGCCAAAGTATTCCATCTCCCCATGTTAGCGGCTCTTGATTGCGCAAGAAAATACGCGGACGCCGACTTGCGTGTCCGAATGCAGAAGGAGAAACTAGTTGACAAGCCAACTGCGACAACTAAACCAACCGAACGATTGAGGAATACAGACCTGGGTCGAATCCTCACCGCTGGCTCGCAGGGGCTACAAGCTACAGGTGGCAGGGCCGGCTCGAACACAGAGGAAGCATTCCGGAAGCTTGTTAACGTTGCCCAATCCAATGACATTGCACTCAATAAGACTGTTGCGGCGGCGCTTAAGGAGGCAGGATTCATCAAGGAATTCGAAACTGAAAAAGATCTTGGAGGTGGGCTAACCCGGAAAACTGACATTGTTTCCCTCACAGATCAGGGGCAAGTCCGCATGGAAATGATGTGGCGCGCCCGAACGAGTAGGGCGGAGATCGCAAACTACGTGCTCACAAAACTCTACAACTATGGTCGTGCGATCGGGTTCTTGAGTAACTGACACCCGTCTAGAGCCTCGACGCAAATGCTCTGAATCCAGACATGGTCGGCAGCGCGTCCCGCGTCCACACATTGCAGGGCCCTCATGTCTGTAATTGTATAGCACCACCCGGCGCCCTGCCGGCCAAGGTGGCGGGGTCGCCTCGCTGGAATTCTCATCCCCCCTCGCTCCGCCCGCATGCTCCGCGGTAATCCCTTCGCTCGGGCGGCTTTCGCGAGGCAATACCGAGGCGCGGGGGTATCGCGGCTAGCGAACCGATCATGCTAACAGGACGGCAGACGCCTTCTATCTGCTCATGCCCAAGCGAGTCCGCCATGCCCGCACTCCTCACTGCCGACGCCAAAGGCGTCTACGTCATCGCCGCCACGCCCTTCACCGACAGCGGGGCGATCGACTACGCCAGCATCGACAGCCTCGTCGACTTCTATGCCCGTTGCGGCGTCGATGGCATGACGATCCTGGGCGTGATGGGCGAGTTCCAGAAGCTCTCGGAGAGTGAGACGCTCACGGTTGCCAAGCGCTTCATCGATGCCACCAAGGGGCGCTTTCCGGTGGTCGTCGGCGTCTCCAACCCGGGCACCGACCAGCTCGTCCGGCTGGCGCGGGGCGCCATGGAGGCTGGGGCTGCGGGCGTGATGGTGATGCCGATCCCGGGCCTCAAGACGGACGAGGCCGTGCTCGGCTACATGAGCGGCGTGCTCTCGGCACTCGGCCCGGCGATCCCGGTCTGCGTGCAGGACTACCCGCAGCTCTCGGGCGTCTGGTTCTCGGCCGACTGCTTCTCGCGCATGGTCGACAAGTTCCCGCAGATCGTGATGTTCAAGCATGAGGAGGCGCCGGGCTTGCGGAAGCTCAGCGCGATCCGCAAGGCTTGCGACGGAACGGCGCGGCGGCGCATCTCGATCCTGTGCGGCAACGGCGGCATTCACCTGCCGCAGGAGTATCAGCGCGGCGCCGACGGTGCCATGACCGGCTTCGCCTTCCCCGAGATGCTGGTGCAGATGGATCGCCTTTTCCGAGCCGGCAAGGCCGAGGCGGCCGAGGACCTCAACGACCTCTACCTGCCAATCATCCGGCACGAGCTGCAGCCGGGCATCGGCCTCGCCATCAGGAAGGAGATCCTCAGGCGCCGCGGCGCCATCGCCTCGGCGGCCGTGCGCGCGCCCGGCCCGAAGCTCGATTCCGACGACATGCTGGAGCTCGACCGCCTGCTCGCCCGCCTCGAGCGCCGGACCGGACGTCGGGTCGCGGAAATCGCGACGGCTTGACCGGCGTCAAGGAGGCATGCCTGCCGACGGGGCAGATGGCAGTCGAAGCCCCGCCTGCGGATCGTCCGCCAGAGTGGGCAACTGGCTCGCCCGTCCCCCATGCTCGAACAGACAGCCGCTGCCCCCTCGCCCGTCGCCGACTCGCGTGGCCGCATCCCGTCGAGCCTCACGTCAGAGCGTGTGCTCGAGGTGACGCATCACACGGCGAGCCTGTTCAGCTTCCGCACCACGCGGTCGCCCGGCTTCCGGTTCGAGAGCGGGCAATTCGTGATGATCGGCCTGATGGTCGCCGGCAGACCCTTGATGCGCGCCTACAGCGTAGCGAGCGCCACCTACGACGAATGGCTGGAATTCTTCTCGATCAAGGTGCCGGGCGGGCCGCTGACGTCGCGTCTCCAGCATATCCGGCCGGGCGACGAGGTCCTGGTCGGCTCCAAGTCCACGGGAACTCTACAGCTGGGCAACCTCAGCCCGGCGCCGCGCCTCTGGCTGCTCGCCACTGGCACCGGGTTCGCACCCTTCGCCAGCATCCTCCGGGATCCCGAGACCTACGAGCGCTTCGAGGCGGTGTTCGCAGTCGAAGGCTGCCGCGAGGCGGCGGAGCTGGCGTTCGCGACACAGGTGGTGACCGAGGTGAGAGACCACGAGCTGATCGGCGAGCTCGCTGGACCGCGACTGCGCTACGAGACGACGGTGACGCGCGAGGCCTGGCACCGGCGGGGGCGCATCACCGAGCTGATCGCGTCGGGCGCACTGCACGCCGATCTCGGTGTGCCACCGCTCGATGCCGCGAGCGACCGCGTCATGATCTGCGGCAATCCGGAGATGCTTCGCGATCTCAAGGTCATGCTCGAGAGCCGAGGCTTTGCCGAAGGCTCCAGCGGCTGCCCCGCGGACTTCGTCATCGAGCGGGCATTCGTCGAAAAATAGATGGCGACCGGTCGAGGGTCGTGTCCGGCTCAGGCCGGGGGAGCCAACCTCGGCCCCCGGCACGTGACTCGCTGATTGCGCGAGGGCCCGGACTGTCGATAATGAAATCAACGAACGCAGCTCTGGGAGGAGCCCGATTATGACCGACAAAATGTACGCCGTGCCTCATGAGTGGGCGGCACGGGCCTGGATCGACGAGCAGAAGTACCAGGCCATGTACAAGCGCTCGGTCGAGGACCCGGTCGGCTTCTGGGGCGACATGGGCCGGCGGATCGACTGGATCAAGCCGTACACCAAGGTCAAGAACGTCTCCTACGGGCCAGGCGACGTCTCGATCAAGTGGTACGAGGACGGCACGCTGAACGTCTGCGCCAACTGCGTCGACCGTCACCTCAAGACGCGCGGCGACCAGGTGGCCATCATCTGGGAGGGCGACGATCCGACCCGTGACGAGAAGATCACCTATCGGCAGCTCTACGAGCGGGTGTGCAAGCTCGCCAATGTCCTGAAGGCGAATGGTGTCAGGAAGGGCGACCGTGTCACCATCTACCTGCCGATGATCCCCGAGGCCACCTACGCCATGCTGGCGTGCGCGCGCATCGGCGCCGTGCATTCGGTCGTGTTCGGCGGCTTCTCGCCGGAGAGCCTCGCCAACCGTATCGACGATGCGGCCTCCAATTTTGTCATCACGTCCGACGAGGGGCTGCGCGGCGGACGGCCGATTGCGCTGAAGAAGAATACCGACGAGGCGCTCGCCCTCTGCAAGAAGCCCGCGGCCAAGGTGCTGGTCGTGCGCCACACCGGCAATCAGGTGCCGATGAGGGCCGGACGCGACATCTGGCTGCACGAGGAGCTGGCGAAGGTGCCGGCGGAGTGCACGCCCGAGGAAATGAGCGCCGAGGATCCGCTGTTCATCCTCTATACGTCCGGCTCCACCGGCAAGCCGAAGGGTGTGCTGCATACGTCGGGTGGCTACATTACCTACGCATCGATGACCCACCAGTACGTCTTCGACTACCACGACGGCGACATCTACTGGTGCACGGCCGACGTCGGCTGGGTGACCGGCCACAGCTACATCGTCTACGGGCCGCTTTCGAACGGCGCCACGACGCTGATGTTCGAGGGGGTTCCCAACTACCCGACGCCGTCGCGCTTCTGGCACGTGGTCGACAAGTGGAAGGTCAACACCTTCTACACGGCGCCGACGGCAATCCGGGCGCTCATGGGCGCTGGCGACGACTTCGTCAAGCGCACCAGCCGCGCCTCGTTGCGGCTGCTGGGCTCGGTCGGTGAGCCGATCAATCCGGAAGCCTGGGAGTGGTATCATCGCGTCGTCGGCGACGACCGCTGCCCGATCGTCGATACGTGGTGGCAGACGGAGACCGGCGGCATCCTGATCACGCCGCTGCCCGGCGCAACCAAGACCAAGCCCGGCTCCGCCACGCGCCCGTTCTTCGGGATCAAGCCGGCGCTCGTGGACGAGAAGGGCCAGACGCTCGAGGGCGCGGCAACGGGTAACCTCGTGCTGCTCGACAGCTGGCCCGGCCAGATGCGCACCGTCTATGGCGACCACAAGCGGTTCGTCGAGACCTACTTCTCCACCTATCCGGGAACCTATTTCACCGGCGACGGCTGCCGGCGGGACGAGGACGGCTACTACTGGATCACGGGCCGCGTCGACGACGTCATCAACGTCTCGGGCCATCGTCTCGGCACGGCCGAGGTCGAGAGTGCGCTGGTCGCGCACCCGAAGGTCGCTGAGGCCGCGGTGGTGGGCTACCCGCACGACCTCAAAGGCCAGGGGATCTACTGCTACGTTACGCTCAAGGCCGGCGAGCAGGGCTCGGACGTGCTCAAGAAGGAGCTCGTCGCCGAGGTCAGGAAGCATATCGGGCCGACGGCATCGCCAGACCTGATCCAGTTCGCCCCCGGCCTTCCGAAAACGCGCTCCGGAAAGATCATGCGCCGCATCCTGCGCAAGATCGCCGAGGACGACTTCGGCAGCCTCGGCGACACGTCCACGCTCGCCGATCCGGCCGTGGTGACGGACCTGATCGAGCACCGCCAGAACAAGCGGCCGGGGGCCTAGTGCAGCTTCCGCATCTGACGTTCGATTGCATAGCTGGCGGCAAGCGGGTATCGAACGTCAGTTGCGCTGCACTCGCGTTGCCGACGCTCAGGCCCAGCCGAGCTCCTTCACGGCGAGCCCTGAGTGCCAGATCTTCGTCATGTGGCGGATTTTATCGCCCTGGAACTCCATCACGTAGACGTAGTCCGTCCGGGTTGCCTTACCGGTCGGCGGGACCGGCCCGCCTGGACCCGTGTGCGTCCCCTGGAAAATGCCGTAGGCGCACACACTCTGGCGCTCGTTGTCCGTCGCGAACGATTTGATCTCGTAGCGACCGTCGGGGAGCGGGCCGAGGATTGCCTTCATCCAGTTGCAGTAGCCCTCGAGGGTCTTGATCTCCAGAAGCGGCTCGGCCTGCGCCGAGAAGGTCGCTCCGGGCAGACAATGGGCCTTGCAGCCGTCCCACCCTTTGCCTGTCTCGCAGGCGGCAAAGAACTTCGACGCGATATCGCTGATGGACGCCATGGTGGAACTCCGATGAATAGGCTGCTTCATCGACAGATTCTCCGACCTGCCGGAAATCTTGCCGAGGTGGCAGCGTATCGCGCCACGCATCGCCTAGTCATCATCCTTTCGAAATTCCTTCGAAATCCTTTCGAAATCTGCGAACCGCGCGACCGTCCGGCCGTCACCCCTGCTGCAGCGCAGCATCCCGCGCCACCACCAGCGACGGCGACAGAGTGCGGACGAGCCCTTCCGCGAAAGCATCGTCGATCTCGTCCTCTGCTCCCGACAGCAACCGGTACCAGAATGCCCCGTTGAGCAGATCGATGACCATCTCGACATCGAGGTCGACGCGCAACTGGCCGTCCCTGATGCCTTGCCGAAGGAGTTGCCGAAAGATCGTGCGCCGGGAGGCAACGAACACGCCGTAGAAGCGAAGTCGGAAATCAGCATCGAGCTGGGCCTCCGCGAGCAATCCTTGCATCGCACGACGGACGAGGGGTGCCCGAACGCTGGCAAAGTACTGCTTCAGGAAATCCTCGAGGTCGGCAAGCGCCTCGCCCGTGGGCTCCCGGGGCGGAAGCCGCGGAATGACGCGCTCGGTGTAGGCGGCCAGCATGACGTCCGCCTTGCCGCCCCACCAGCGATAGATCGACTGCTTGCCGACCTTGGCCTCGGCGGCGATGCGCTCGATGGAAATGCGGTCATAGCTCTCGGTCTCGAGCAGGTGGGCGGACGCATCGAGAATGGCTTGTCGCGTCGCATCGCTGCGCGGCCGGCCGGGCGGGCGGGGACTTGATGGCTGGTTCATTGATCGGCTCGACGTGTTGGCAGCTCGAAACGAGCCGTACCGTAGCGCGAATCGCCGCGTCTGTCGTGCCGCGTCCGCCGTGAGGAGGCGTCAGCTTGAACGGTCCGAGATCACGGGATCGTGTAATATATCCGATCCGTTCCGTATTTACTTCCAGTCGAACGACGTTTAGATTTGGGGTCATCGAGCGGCTGCCCCGCCAGCATCAGCGACCCGCCTCTCAAAGATCCGACCTCTCACTAGGACATTTCCCATGAAAACGATCCTCGGAACCCTCTTCGCGCTCGGCCTGCTCTCGACTGCGGCGAGCGCACAATGGTGCCCACCGGGCTACGGCTATCGGACTGGCGCCGTCTACGGCACGTATCGCACGACGTCCGACTCGACGCCGGTCATCGTCCAGAAGACACCGGAGGCTGCCCCCGCTCCTGTCGAGCCGACGGCCCCGGTTGGCGCTCCGATCGAGCCTGCGCCGGTCGCCCCCGAGGCCCCGCCGAAGTAGGCCGGCCCGCAACAGCCGAGCCGTCCACTCATGCAGGAATAAGGATCGATCACTTCCCGCGGCCGACGCCGCACCCGACGTTTCTTGGCAAGGCATGGCAACTGGCCCGCAGAGCATCGCTCTTGCGGGCCTTTTTTTCCCGCGTCATTGGATTGGTCAGCCGCCTTGATTTGGAGCCTGACCGCATGACCAAGCCTCTCGCACCCGAGACCATTGCTGCCCAGGCTGGTGGTGGCGTCGACCCGGAGACCGGGGCCATCATTCCCCCCATCCACCTCTCCACGACCTACATTCGCGATCCCGACAACCAGTATCGCCGCTCCTACAGCTACTCCCGGCCCGACAACCCGTTGACGCGGCAGGTGGAGGACGTGCTGCGCCAGCTCGAGGGCGGCGAGCGGGCGATGGTCTTTGCCTCCGGCATGGCGGCCGCGTGCACGGCCATGCTCGCGCTCGATCGTCCGGCCCACGTCGTGGCTCCGAGCGTCATGTACTGGGGGCTCAAGAAGTGGCTCGCCGACGACGCCCCGTCGCTTGGCGTCCGGACCACGTTCGTCGACGCCACCAGCATCGAGGCGATCCGTGCGGCCATCGTCCCCGGCGAGACGCGGATGGTCTGGATCGAGACACCTGCGAACCCGATGTGGGGCATCAGCGACATCCGGGCCGCGGCCCAGGCGGCACATGCGGCAGGCGCGCTGCTGGCGGTCGACTCGACCGTGGCCACACCCGTTCTGACACGACCGATCGAGCTCGGCGCCGACGTGGTCATGCACTCGGCGACGAAGTATCTGAACGGCCATTCCGACGTGCTGGCCGGCGCAATCGTGCTCGCGCGTGGCGATGCCTATGCCGATCGGCTCGCCCGTGGGCGCTCGATGCTCGGTGCCGTCATCGGACCCATGGAGGCCTCGCTGCTGCTCCGAGGCATGCGGACACTCCACCTCCGCGTTCGCCATCAGTGCGTCTCGGCCCTGAGCATAGCCGGCCATTTCGCAGCCCATCCGCGCATCGAGGCCGTGCTCTATCCTGGGCTCGAGCGCGATCCGGGCCATGCTACGGCCGCGAGGCAGATGTCAGGCGGCTTCGGCGGCATGCTGTCGGTGCGCGTGAAGGGCGGCGAGACCGCCGCTATCCGTGCGGCGGCCAACGTCAAGCTCTGGAAGCGCGCCACCTCGCTCGGCGGAGTAGAGAGCCTGGTGGAGCACCGCGCCTCGGTCGAGGGACCGGGCACGCCCTGCCCGCCTGATCTGCTGCGCCTGTCGGTCGGCATCGAGGCTGTCGCGGACCTCATCGCCGACCTCGAGCAGGCGCTGATCGCCAATGCCTGAGCGATCACCCTGCTGGCGCTCGTCGGCCGCTTGACACCCTCTGATCGAGCCTTGACCCTCGTCCGAGGGCGCGGCGTCAGTCGCACGGCTTTCTGCGGGAGGCGCACATGGGAATTGCCATCAGACCGATCCAGCCTCGGTTCGTTGCCGAGATCAGCGGCATCGACATCTCCAGGCCGCTGGACCGTGAAACCACCATGACGATCGAGGCCGCGATCGAGGACAACGGCGTCATCGTCTTCCGCGACCAGAGCCTTTCCGACGACCAGCAGATCGCCTTCGCCCGCCTCCTCGGCGAGCCGGAGCGCTATGTGCTCTCCTATCGCAAGGGCATCAAGCTCCGCCTCGGCAGCCCGGAGATGGTGGACGTCTCGAACCTCGACGCGGACACCGGTCGCCCGCAGCACGGCGAGACCCGCCATCGCATGATCAACCTCGGCAATCGTCTCTGGCACTCGGACAGCTCGTTCCGTCTGCCATGCGGTGGTCTCTCGATGCTGTTCGCACACGCGGTGCCACCGTCGGGCGGCGAGACGGAGTTCGCGGACACACGGGCGGCGTTCGACGCCCTGCCCGAGGAGTCCCGAGGCAAGCTCGTGACGCTGTCGGCAGAGCATTCCCTCATGCACTCGCGCGCGACGTTGGGCTTCACCGACTTCTCTCCCGAGGAGCGGTCCGCACTGCCGCCGGTGCGTCAACCACTGGTGCGCAGCTTCGGTCGGGCGGGCCGCAAGGCGTTGTACCTTGGCGCTCACGCCTCGCACATCGTCGGCATGCCCGTCCCGGAAGGCCGCATGATGCTGCTCGAGCTCCTGGAGCACGCGACACAGCGCCAGTTCGTCTACCGGCACACGTGGCGAGTGGGCGATATGGTCCTCTGGAACAACCGTTGCACGCTCCATCGCGGCATGCCGTTCGACGAGACGCACGCGCGCGAACTGCGGCGCGTAACGACCAATGACGAGACGGCGGCCCGACCGTTGGCAGCCTAGGCCTCAACGGCATCGATCGGCGCTGGCTCATCGATCGAGGCTTGGCCCGGATAGACCGCATTGACACGGCTCGACGGAGAAGCTTGCTTCCGCTCAGCGAGGCGGCGCCATTTCGGCGCCGTCGTTTCGCATTCGACCGTGCCCGCCCCGATCCACCCAGGAGCCCATCATGACCCGCACCGATTCCGTGCTCTACGAGGAGAAGGGTGACGGCATCGTCGTCCTGACGCTGAACGAGCCGAAAACCCGCAATGCGCTCTCGAGCGAGATCATCGATGGCATCGTCGCCGCCTGTGCACGCATCAATGCCGACCTGAGCGTCTCGTGCGTGATCCTGACCGGCGCCGGCGAGGGCTTCTCGTCGGGCGGCAATGTCAAGGAGATGCGCGAGAGGAAGGGCCTGTTCGGTGGCCAGCCGGTCGATATGCGCCGCGCCTACCAGCATGGCATCCACAAGATCCCGAAGGCGCTCTACGACCTCGAGGTGCCGTCGATCTGCGCCGTCAATGGCGCCGCCATCGGCGCGGGCTGCGACACGACCCTCATGTGCGACATCCGCATCGCCGGTCGAAAGGCGCAGTTTGCCGAGAGCTTCCTTCGCGTCGGCCTCGTCTCCGGCGATGGTGGCGCCTGGTTCCTCCCTCGCGTCGTCGGCCTGTCCCGCGCTTACGAGATGACGCTGACCGGCGACGTCATCGACGCCGAGAAAGCCGAGAGCTGGGGCATCGTCTCGAAGGTCGTCGACGACGACAAGCTGATGGACGAGGCTCTGGCGCTCGCGCGCCGCATCACAGCCTTCCCGCCGCACTCGATCCGGCTGAACAAGCGCCTTCTCCGCGAAAGTCAGGGCGTGAGCCTGCCGGTGGCGCTGGAGATGGCATCCGCCATGCAGGCCCTCGCCCAGTCGACAGCCGACCAGAACGAGGCGGTCTCGGCGATGCTGGACAAGAGGCGGCCCGAGTTCAAGGGGCGCTGACGGCGACACCCAGGGAGCGGCGGGCGCTGCCGGGGCCACCAGCATTGCCTCACGCTCCTGTCCCACCTCCCGATCCACTCGGAGCCTTGTATGACCGGCCCCCTCGACGGCTATCGCATCATCGACCTGACGGCCGTCGTGCTCGGGCCGATCGCGACACTGCATCTCGCCGACATGGGCGCCGACGTCATCAAGGTCGAGCCTCCGGAAGGCGACATCATGCGCAATCCGGGCAATGCCCCGACCCCGGGCATGGGGCCGGTCTATATGTCGATCAACCGCAACAAGCGCGCCCTCTGCCTCGATCTCAAGAAGCCCGAGGCGATCGCGGCCTTGAAACGGCTGATCGCCGGCGCCGACGTCTTTGTGCACAATATGCGCGTCGAGGCCATCGAGCGGCTCGGCCTCGGCTACGAGGCGGTGAAGGCCGTGAAGCCGGACATCGTCTATGCCTACAGCGTCGGCTACAAGCATTCCGGCCCCTACGGCCAGAAACCGGCCTTCGACGATCTGGTGCAGGGTGCCAGCGGCGCAGCCATGCTCGCCTCGCGCGTCGATGGCGGTCCGCCGCGCTTCCTGCCGAGCCTGATCGTCGACAAGACGACGGGTCTGCATCTCGGCATGGCCATCCTGGCGGCACTGCTGCACCGCGAGCGCACGGGAGAAGGCCAGAAGGTCGAGGTGCCGATGCTCGAGGTCGCGACCGGCTTCTGGCTGGTCGAGCACTTGTTCGAGTACACTTACGTCCCTCCGCGGGGCACCATGGGCTACAAGCGCGTCCTCTCCGCCGACCGCCGTCCTTATCGCACGATGGACGGCTACATCTGTGCATTGCCGTACAACGAGAAGCACTACCGCGCCTTCGCCGACGAGATCGGCCGGCCTGAATTGATGTCCGATCCGCGCTTTGCATCGATGCAGGCGCGCTCCAACAACCAGCAGGCGATACAGGCCATCATCTCAGAGGTCATGCCGACCCGCACGACGGTCGAATGGCTCGCGTTCTTCGACAAGGCGGACATCCCGGCCATGCCGGTGCAGGACCTCGAGCACGTGCTCGAAGATCCGCACCTCTCGGCGACTGGCTTCTTCACCACTCGCGAGCACCCGACTGAAGGGCCGATCCGCACCATGGCGAGCCCGTTCGACTTCTCGGCCACGCCGACGGCCTACCGCCGGCATGCGCCGCTGCTCGGCGCCGACGGGCGCGAGGTACTCGCCGAGGCTGGCTTCTCCGCCGACGACATCGCCGGGCTCGAAGCCAGCGGCGCGTTGCGCGGGCCGCCCGAGAGAGGCCGGCGTTAAGCCTTTGCCCCGAAAACGGCGCAGCTCTGTCCCCGTCACATCCCGCGGCCGCACAAATGGTCGTCAGCGAAACGGCATGGGCTGGCGAATGATCGACTTCACCAAGAGGCTTCTGGACATCGCAAGAACCATCAAGGAGTGGAGCGGCGCCTTGGTCGATGCGAGCGGCGCCCGTCGCGAGCGCGTCGCACGCTACGCCGAGGCCGTCGCCGACACGCTCGGCCGGGCTGGCGAAGCCTTCCAGCGGCTGGAGCGGAGCGCGACCGACAAGGAGGCGCGGCGCGTTGCGATCCGTGAGCTCGGCCGGCTCGCCGGCTATGTCGAAGGCATCGTCACCGCCCTCGACGGTCGCGTCGATGGCCGGCGCATCGCGGGCCTCAAGCGGCGTCTGGAGGGGCTGGCGCTCGAAGGCCTCATTGCGGACTCTGTAGCGAGGATCGACCGCGCCCGTATCGAGCGACTGGCATCGGCAGAGGGGTACTTCCGGGCGCTCGCCGACGGGCTGAGGACGTCGTGAGCGCGGGAGTGCCGTCAGGCCGCCTGCCTGACGCGCCCTGTCTCCCAGCCGATCAGCGCGCGCTTTCGCGTCAAGCCCCAGTGGTAGCCGCCGAGGTTGCCATCGCCGCGAAGCACACGATGGCACGGCACGACGAACGAGATCGGATTGCGGCCGACCGCCGAGCCGACTGCCCGCGATGCTGTCGGCTGGCCGAGGTGGCGCGCGATGTCGGCATAGGTGACGGCGCGACCCATCGGGATCTTGAGCAGACTCTCCCAGACGCGGACCTCGAAGTCGGTGCCGATGAGTACGAGCCGAACGGGCTGCTCCTGCGACCACCTGGTCGGCTCGAAGATGTGCGCGGCGAGCGGTGCAGTGCGCTCCGGCTTCTCGACGAAGCGCGCCATCGGCCAGCGCCGAGTCATGTCGGCCAGCGCCTCGGCCCGTGACTGACCCTTGTCCTCATCGACGAACGCAAGGCCCGCGATGCCGCGATCCGTCGCCAGCAGCACCGCCTCGCCGAACGGGCAGTCGTGGAAGCCGTAAGCGATCTCCAGGCCGGCACCGCGCCGCTTGTAGTCTCCCGGCGTCATCGCCTCATGGTCGATGAAGAGATCGTGGAGACGGCTGCCTCCCGAGAGGCCGACCTCGTGCGCCGCATCGAGCACGCTCGCCGAGCCCGCCAGCAAGCCGCGGGCGTGATCGATCGTGATCGCCTGAACGAACTCCTTCGGCGACAGGCCGCACCAGCGCTTGAACAGCCGCTGCGTGTGCGCCGCCGAGAGGCCGAGGTGATCCGCCAGCCGCTCCAGCGACGGCTGCTCCTCCCAGTTGGCCGAGAGGAAGGCAATCGATCGTCGGACAAGGTCGTAGTCGCGCATGCCGGCGCCACACTGCGAAATGGTGGGAGCGTTGATGTCGAGCATGGCTTGCAATCCTGGCTTTGGCGTCATCTGCCCCGAGGATAGCCAGAAGGGAGAGCGGAAACGACCCGAATCCGGACCGTTCCAAACCCGTTTCGGAGGCCAAATCCGGATGATCAGTCCGGCCAGCGCGTGCGGATCGGATCGCGACCGTCCCAGTTGACCGCGGCAGCCTCGATCGCATCGAACTGGCGCTTGCGCGTGTCGGTGTAGGCGGCAATCTCCATGCAGGTGCCGCGATGGCCGCCCTCGGTCTCCATGTAGGCGAAGGGACCGCGATTGGATTCGCCCTGCTGGCCGACCCGATGTCAGGCAGCCAGCCCGCGCGCCAGCGTCGCCTCGTAGTCGACCGGCCAGGTGCTCACGTGCTGCAGGCCCTCCGGCCCGCTTGCCAGGAAATCGAGATACATGGACGGCGCATCGTTGCGCTGCTGGATGAGCTCGATCTGCACCCGCCCCGAGTTGGCGAGGGCAATCGAAACATGCGGATCCGACGGGCGCCCCCTGTAGGCAAAATGTCTCACCGGCAGCCTGTCGACGTAGAACCAGGGGCCGACTCCGAGCACCTCTACCCAGTGCTTCATGGCGGCCTCGATGTCGCGAACGACATAGCCGAGCTGGCGGACCTCGCCGTAGATGCGGCTCATGGCATGACACTCCTGATGTTTGCGGCCAATTGTGGCCGAAGCCAGAGAGAGATGCCAGCAGCGAGGCGGCCTCGACGGCGCGGGACGGATCAGTTGCGTGCGCGCGACAGGAAGGGCCCGATGATGTCGGAGTAGTCGTCGGTCCAGGCCCTGAGTCCTTTGCTGTCGAGGTCCTTCACCCCTTTGAGCTCGCGGAATGGCGCCAGCGCCTCCTCGCTCTTGGCGAACACCGCAATGGTCGAGGTGGTGGACGCATAGCTGCCGTCGGCCTCGTCATCCGAGACGATTAGGCCGTGCGCCCCTTCGACCAGCTTGACCGTCGCCGCCAGCACGCTGTCGAGATCGAGGTAGCGGTTCGAGATGTGCAGCACGGCGATGCCGTTCCGCGCGACCTTGGCGAGGTAGAGCCGCAGCGCCTCGGCCGTCATCAGGTGGATCGGCACGGCATCGGACGTGAACGCATCCACCAGGATCAGGTCGAAGGCCCCGTCCGGCTCCTTGGCGAGCGTCAGGCGTGCATCCCCGATGACGATATCCGGAGGTTTCGGCTGGCAGCTCTCGAGGTATGTGAAGTTCTGCGGATTGGACGAGATCGACACCATCAGCGGGTCGATCTCGAAAAAGCGCCATGACTCGCCCTCGGTGGCGAGACAGGCCAGTGAGCCGGAGCCGAGCCCGATAACGCCGAAGCGCTTCGTGCCGCCCTGCTCCGTGACATGCTCGCGAACCGTTGCGATGGAGCGCGCCATCGGGCTCTCCGGATAGTAGTATGTGCCCGGAGTGGCATCGGGGGCCGGATTGCCGGCATCGTCCCGCATCTTTTGCGCGCCGTGCAGCGTCGTGCCGTGGGTGAGAATGTTGTACCGGCCCGACGGATACACGCGATAGACGCCGAAGTAGCTGCGCTCGGCATCCGAGCGGCGCACGCCCGATGGCAGCAGAACGATCGTCGCGCAGAGGGCGGCCGCGAGCGCAAGCTGACGGATCGGATGTCTCCAGACGGCCACCATCGCAAGGGCGAAGATCAGCGCCAGGACGGCGGTAGCTCCCCAGGTCGTCGTCGCCAGGCGGACGCCCGAGTAGATGTCGACGAGGCCCTTGGCCCACCACGCCGCTGGAGGAATGGCAGAGCCGTCGATCGCCGGCAGCCAACTGATGAGTTGCGGCACCCAGATGATCCCGAGCACGCTGGCGGCGACGATCAGCCAGA
>JANRJI010000020.1:0-46153 GCA_033764055.1 Hyphomicrobiaceae bacterium | reverse complement strand
ACCCCATCCTCACATTGCAGGTCTTCTTGAGTTCGGCATCCCGCTTCTCGGCAATGATCGGGCTGCGCGCGTTCTTCTCGGCGACGATGTCGTTCTGATTGATGTTCGGCAGCTCGAGAACATTGATCTCCGGCACGAACTGTCCGACCCCGCCAACCGACGTGTGCGCCATCTCCAGCGTTCCGAGCTGGACCTGCTCGACCATTGCCCGGAAGTCCCCGAGCTGCGACGCCGGGAAGATCTGCACTTTGATGCGGCCGTTCGAGCGGCTTTCCAGGAAGGATTTGAGGAACATCGCGGCGACGTGGTCGTCGGCGACGTCGGTCGCTGGAGCTGCGTGACTGAACTTGAGGGTGAATGTCTGGGCACTGGCTCCGCCGGCTGCGGCCAGCGTCAACGCGAGTGCTCCTAGAGCTTTGATAAAGCTGCTTTTCATGTTTCCTCCACGTTTCTCTCTGCTCGTTTCTTCTTTTGTCGTCACAGGAAGCCCAGCAACCGCGGCAGCCACAGAGCCACCTCGGGGACGTAGGTGATCAGGAAAATGACAACGACGTAGACGCCGTAGAAGGGCAGCATGTCGGCCGCGATCGAAAGCACTGGCACCCGGCTCATCGCCGACACGGTGAACAGCAGAAGGCCCATTGGCGGTGTTGCGAGCCCCAGCGAAAGGTTGACGCACATCACGATGGCGAAATGCAGCGGGTCGACTCCGAGCTGCGACAGGGTAGGGCCGAGGATCGGGCCCAGTATGAGGATGGCAGGCCCTGCATCGAGGAACATGCCCGTGACGAACAGCAGGATGTTGATGATGAACAGCAACAGGTAGGGGTCGCGGGTAAGCGAGAACAGGAAGGCGGCAAGCTTGTCTGTGAAGCCGGAAAGGCTGGCGATCCACGAGAAGATCATCGCCGTTCCGACGACGAGCAGCAGTGCCGACGAGATGACGGCCGTGCGGTAGCAGATGTCCGGTAGTGCCTTGACGGACATCTCGCGCGTGACGACCAGCGAGATGATGGCGGCGTAAAGCACTGCGGCCGCCGCAGCTTCGGTCGGGGTGAACACGCCAGCCAGAATGCCGCCGAGGATCATGAACGGGGCGATCAGCGCCCAGATGGCGCCACGGGCGGCACTGGCAATCTCACGCACGGTAGCGCGCCTCTCAGCGATCGGATAGCGCCGCCGCGTAGAGATCACGTGGTTGACGCCCATCAGCCCGAGGCCGATGAGGACCCCGGGAATGCATCCGGCGGCGAACAGTGCCGCCACGTTGAGCTGCATGATGTAGGCGTAGATCACCATGATGATCGACGGTGGGATGATCGGCCCGAGAACGGTTGCCGCGGCGGTCACGGCCGAGGCATACCGCTTGTCGTAGCCCTCTTTTGCCATGCCGGGGATCAGGATGGAGCCGAGCGCCGAGGCATCGGCCACCGCCGATCCGCTAATTCCGGAGAAGAACACGGCCGAGACGATCGTGACGTGGGCGAGGCCGCCCCGCAGATGCCCGACGAGGCGCTGTGAGAAATCGACGAGGCGTTGTGTGATGCCCCCGACATTCATCAGCTCGCCGGCGAGAATGAAAAGGGGGATCGCAAGCAGGGGGTAGACATTTATGCCGACGAACAGGCGCTGCGGCACGATATTCAGGAACAACGCCTTGTCGTCGAGGAGGAAGCCGATCATTGGGCCGAAGGCCATCGCGAAGACGACCGGCACGCCGATCGCCATCGATACGATGAATATCCAGAAGAACAGCAGGCTCAAATCACTCCCCCTTGCATAGGCGGTGCTGGCGGTCAGATGCCGCGGGTCGAGATCTCGTCCTCTGCCGTGGGGCCGATCTCCGGCCACCCGAGCAGCACCCTGAGCAGCTGCTCGATGGCCACCAGCATCATCAGTGTCGCTCCGATCGGCATGCACACGAAGATCCAGAACATCGAGATGTCGCCCACCGTCAGCGCGATCTGCGAGCGTCCGTTCCAGGCGAAAATCCAACCGTTCCGCATCAGGATGGCCATGACGAATATGATGATGGCGAAAACGATGGCGCGTATGGCGCGCCGGACGATCGCGGGCAGGCCCGGCGGCAGCAGCTCGACCGCGACATGGGCACCGTGTCGGAAGCCGAGCGGCGCTCCGATGAAGGTCATCCAGACCATGAGGAACTTGGCGGCGTCCTCGGACCAGGCCAGCGAGTTGTTGAAGCCGTAGCGGAAGACGACGGCCATGACGACGATCACTGCGATTGCCGCAACGAGGCCGATGGAGACGAGGCGGCAGCCGGCGAGCAGGGCCTCGTTCAGGCCTGCCAGTGCAGAGATGATCTTGGGTGGATGCCCACCGACGGTTGGCTTGAGTGAGGCCGGCATGAATATGTCCTCCGAGCCGGGCATCGTGGAGGACATTGACGGTCCGCCTGCTGTACGCACAAGCGCCAGCGGATTTCCTTCGAGGCCGAGCAGCGCCAGGGTAGGCACGCTCGGCCGTGCACGTCAAAGCCGCAATTCCGGAGTGTCTCAGATCGTCCGGTAGCCGCCGTCTGCCATGACGATGGTTCCGGTCACGTAGGCCGCAAGATCGGAGGCGAGGAAGATTGCAGGCCCGACGATGTCCTCCGGCTGCCCGGGCCTGCCGAGCGGCGTGTGCTCGAGGAAGGTTTTGACGAGGTCCGGATTGTTGGCCCGTGCCTGGGCATTCAGTGGCGTTTCGATCAGTCCCGGCCCAATCGCGTTGACCCGCACACCGAATTTTCCGAGCTCCGCCGCGAGGGCCTTGGTGAAGCCGAGGACGCCATGCTTCGATGTCGTATACGCGGGCGAGTTCGGCGTGCGGACATGCACGAACGACTGGATCGAGCCGATATTGACGATCCGCCCTTTTGTCGCCCGGATCGGCTCGAGGAACGCGTGCGTGACGTTGAACACGCCAGTCAGGTTGATGGCGATGATGTCTTCCCAGTCCTTGATCACGGCGGCGGGATCGGAGGTGAAGGCGTTGCGTCGGTTGATGCCGGCATTGTTGACCAGAACGGACACCCTCCCGACTTGTGATGCAACCTCGTCGGCCGCCTTCCGGCAGGCCTCTCGGTCAGTCACGTCGAGCACGAGCGCCGCACCTTTGCCCCCGGCCCCCGCGATGAGACGCACGGTTTCCGCACCGCCCTCGGGATCCGCGTCGAGGACGACGACCCTCGCACCCTCGCGCGCATATCCGAGCGCAATCGCCCGGCCGATGCCCGAGCCGCCGCCCGTGATGGCTGCGATGTGTCCTTCGAGTAGTCTGGCCATGATGTTGCCGTCTCCCGTCCTGTCTCGTGGTCACGCGAGATTGCCCTCGGGCGCTGCGGTTGCATAGTGTACCGATCGGCTGCCACGAGCTCTGCTGGACTCAGCGCTAGCCTCCGGCCCCAAATGAAGGTCGCAGCCATGGACAAGGCCAACCTCGACAGGCTCAGGAGGAAGTATGCTGGGGGCAAGGGCGGCGACATCCATGACCCGCACTTCGCCGAGGTGGCTGCAGGCGTGTTCTCTGCTCCGGACAGGCGCAAATGGCCTTTTTCCGACGTCGCCACCCTGCTCGGCGCTCCCTACCGGCCTGACGCCGCCGCAGAGGCTTTCGTCGGCCTCGACGTCGCGCTCGTCGGCGTCCCGATGGATCTCGGTGTGACGAACCGCGCCGGTGCGCGGCTGGGGCCTCGCGCGGTGCGGGCCGTGGAGCGCATAGGACCCTACGAGCACGCCCTGCGCATCGCGCCGATGGCTCGCCTGAGGTCGGCCGACGTCGGCGATGTGCCGATGCAGAGCCGCTTCAGCCTCGACCAATGCCACGCCGACATCGAGGCGTTCTACCGTGGCATTCACCGTGGCGGCATCATTCCCCTTTCGGTCGGTGGCGACCACTCGATCTCCCTGCCGATACTGAAGGCGCTCGGCAAGGAGCGCCCGCTCGGCTTGGTGCATATCGATGCGCACTGCGACACGTCGGGGGAGTACGAAGGTGCCAAATTCCACCACGGAGGGCCGTTCCGGTTGGCCGTGCTGGAGGGCGTTCTCGATCCGGCGCGCACCGTTCAGATCGGCATTCGCGGTGGCGCCGAGTATCTCTGGGAGTTCTCCGCCGACAGCGGCATGACCGTCATTCACGCCGAGGAGGTCGACCGGCTCGGCATCGACGCGGTCATCGCCAGGGCCCGGACGGTCATCGGTGACGGCCCGACGTATGTCTCGTTCGACATCGACAGTATCGACCCCGGTCTCGCACCCGGCACCGGCACGCCGGAGGCCGGGGGGCTGCTGCCACGCGAGGCGCTCGCGATCGTTCGCGGTCTCGCCGGCATCGATATGGTCGGCGGCGATGTGGTCGAGATCGCGCCGCAGTACGATGCGACCACGTCCACGGCTCAGATCGGGGCTCAGATGCTGTTCGAGCTGCTGTGTCTCGCGGCTCTTCGGAAGGATGACGGCCGAAGCCGATCGTGAAAACGTGACTTGGCGTGATGTCTTTGCTGGTTGCTCGCCGCCATGTGCTTCATTACCCCCGGAAGCAGACGAGACGATCGTTTGTCTTCGGAGTCTGGACATGCTGCGTGCCCTCTGTTTCGCTGCCATCCTTGTTGCCCCGGTGACGGTCCAGGCCTAGGGCGCCATGACGAGCCTGGCGAGCAAGCACTCGGTGGCAGAGACGGCGGATCGGCTGGTGAAAGCTATCGAATCCAAGGGCATCAGGATCGGCGCCAAATTCGATCACGAGGCGGGCGCCAAGGCCGCCGGCCTGGAGCTGCCGCCGACGGTGGTCGTGATGTTCGGCAATCCGAAGCTCGGCACGCCGCTCATGCAGGCCGATCCGCGGATCGGCATTGACCTACCGATGAAGATGCTGGTCTGGCAGGACAAGGCTGGCAAGGTGTGGGTCGGGTACACGCCACCATCGACGTTGCAGGCCCGTTATGGCCTCGACGGCAAGCCGTCGGTCGACATCCTGAAAGCGATGGCCGGAGCGCTCGACGGATTCGCCAGGGCTGCTGCGGGCGCCGAGTAGCTCACCGTTAGCGCCGGTGGTGCACGTCCTGCAACGCGGCGGCGGCCGTTCGGCTGCTGCCGCGTTGCCCGCCGCATCGCCGGCATACGGTTGCAAAAAACGTTGCTCAGAGCGATAAGTGGCACCCGTGCGGGAGTTGGGACGACTCTGGGTGTGGCCTTACCCGAATGCAGCGACGTGATGATCGTGAGCTCCGCGAGAAGCTGGTTGCCTTGCGCGACGAGCATCGCGCCCTTGACCAGGAGATCGTGGCGCTCGAGGCGCGGCCGGACGCGGATCAGCTGACCATAAAGCGTCTGAAGAAGCGCAAGCTGCTCGTCAAGGACCAGATCACGGCCGTCGAGGACCAGCTCACGCCCGACATTATCGCCTGACCAGCGGCGAGCCTGTGGGCGCACGTCGTGTATCTGCTGTTCGGCCTTGCCATTGCCCGTCTGCTGCCGATACATGCTTTCCTTCCGCAAAGGGGTAGCGCCCGGGAAGGGGCAGGGGCCTCGCGTTGGACGCGCCAAGGAAAGAGATGGCCAAGCCGGAACCCGTAGTCGCCATCATCATGGGCAGTCAGTCGGACTGGGCCACGATGCGCCGCGCAGCCGAGGCCCTGGACGAGTTGGGCGTGGCATACGAGACGCGCATCGTCTCCGCCCATCGCACACCTGAGCGTCTCTATGACTTCGCTCGCGGCGCGAAGGCACGCGGCATCAAGGTGATCGTGGCCGGTGCCGGTGGCGCCGCACATTTGCCCGGTATGGCGGCGGCGATGACGTCGCTGCCGGTGCTGGGCGTGCCGGTGCGCTCGAGCGCGCTCAACGGCCAGGACAGCCTTCTTTCGATCGTCCAGATGCCCGCCGGTGTGCCGGTCGGCACGCTTGCCATAGGGGAGGCCGGCGCCGTCAATGCCGGTCTCATGGCGGCGTCGATCCTCGCGCTGGCCGACCCCGCGCTCGCCCTCCGCCTGGAGGCGTGGCGTGCCCATCGAACCGCATCGGTTGCCGAGCACCCCCAGGACGATGCCTGAAAAGCGTCTCACAGATCCGCTCCCGCCCCGCTCTGTGATCGGAATCCTGGGCGCGGGACAGCTCGGCAAGATGCTGGCCCAGGCTGCGAGCCGGCTCGGGTTGCGCACTCACGTCTACGCCGACGATGCCGGTCCCGCGCTCGATGTCGCCGGTGCCCATTCGATCGGGAGCTACACCAGTCTGCCCCGGCTCGACGAGTTCGCGCGAGGTGTCGATGTCGTCACCTACGAGTTCGAGAATGTGCCGGTCATTGCCGCCGAGCACTTGGCAGGCCGGGTGCCGGTGCGGCCGGGGGCGCGTGCGCTGGCGGTGGCGCAGGACCGCATCGCCGAGAAGACCTTCATCCGCGACCTCGGCATCGCCGTAGCTCCATTTGCCGCGATTTCCCATTCGGGCGATCTCGAGGCTGCTGCCGCCTGCCTCGCCTCGTGGGGGAGCCCGGGCATCCTCAAGACGTCCCGGCTCGGCTACGATGGCAAGGGGCAGGTCGGCATCGCCAGCGCGAGCGAGCTTGCCGGCGCATTCGCGGCTCTCGGCGGCGTCCCGTGCGTGCTCGAGCAGCGCCTCACCTTTGTCGCCGAGGTGTCGGTGCTGGTGGTGCGCTCGGTGGATGGCCAGCTCTCGACCTACGACATTCCGCGAAACGAGCATGCAGGCGGCATTCTGCGGCGGTCGACGGTGCCCTCGGGCTTGCCGCCGGCTGCCGACGCCATGGCCCGGCGCATGGCTTCGCGCGTCGCCGAGGCGTTGGGCTACGTGGGCGTGCTCGGCGTCGAGATGTTCTACTTGGGCGAGAGTGCGGTCGAGCCCCTCGTCATCAATGAAATTGCGCCGCGCGTGCACAATTCCGGCCATTGGACCATGGACGCATGCGTAGTGGGGCAGTTCGAGAACCACGTCCGGGCCGTTGCAGGCTGGCCGTTGGGCGATGCAACTCGTCATTCCGATGCGGTCATGCAGAATCTCATCGGTCACGATGCCGACGATTGGCCCCGCATCGCCGCGCTGCCGGGCGCCTGCATCCACCTCTATGGCAAGAGGGAGGCTCGCGAGGGCCGCAAGATGGGCCATGTCAATTTTTTGACGATTAGGTCGGGGTAAAGGGCTGATGCCGATGCCGCCTTGCGGTGCGCGCTCAGCCATAAACCCTAATTCTCGAGATCGAGCGACCGCCCCCCCTCCGGACCTCGATCAGTCCCCGTGGCATGATAGAACCACGGGGGAAACCGGCTGACGCCGCATCTGGAAGCATTCGTATGGTCGCGTTCGAGGGCAGCTCGCAGTCCTTCGCGGGCTTCAAGCAGTTTGTTCGATCTCAAATCCTCGAGCCTTCGGTGCCGCCGCGTCTGCGGGCGCGCTTCCTGGAGCTTGCCGCAGCGGAGTTGCGCGATCTCGAGACGTCGCTGCGTGAGAACTTCTTTTCGCGCCAGCCCGCCGGATATCTCGAAAGCGACTTTGGTCGGCGGGATCTGCAGACCCATCTGATCGGTCGCCTCGACCTCGATCGCAAGTGGTGCATCCCCTGGCTCGACGCTGCCCGAGCTCTCGACGGCGCCCGTGTGCTCGAGATCGGTTGCGGAACCGGCGTGACCACACAGGCCCTGGCCGAGCAGGGTGCCAAAGTCGTGGCGATCGACGTCGACGGGCCTGCATTACGGGTGGCGCGCCGTCGGCTCGAGCTGCATGGCTTGGATGCCGAGCTGCACGAGATGAGCGCCGTCGGCATCGAGGCCGCCTTCACCCCCCGCAGCTTCGACTTCATCATTTATTGGGCCAGCCTCGAGCACATGACACACGACGAGCGCATGTCGACCATGCGCCAGTCTTGGCGGATGTTGCCGCAAGGGAGCATGTGGGTCGTCATTGAGACGCCCAATCGCCTGCATTTCCATGACTCGCACACGTCTTTCTTGCCGTTCTTTCATTGGCTGCCAGACGACGTCGCGCTCGAGTATGCCCAGTTCAGCATCCGCGAAGGCTATCGGACCGACCTCGCGGGCCGGAGCCTCGCCAACGCTGCTGATCGCGAGACCCTCGCGAGATGGGGGCGCGGCATGAGCTACCACGAGTTCGAGCTCACCATGAAGCCGGTGGCCGAGTTGAAGGTGGTCAGCTCAATGCTCGGATACAACGCCGAGCAAAACGCAGCCTATCGAGCCCGGCAGAAAGTTTCTCGCGACACCCACTGGGCAACGCTATTGCGGCGCCTGAAGCCGGATGCCCATCCCGCGTTCTTCGAGCCCTACCTCAATCTGATCATCCAGCGCACGTAGCCCGGAGCGACCTCAGCTGTTTCCAGCCAGATGGCGCGCCGCTTCAGGCATCACTTTGAGGCGGGCAGCGTATTTGGCTGCGATCTTCTTGAGCCGCTCCGCTGCGAAGTCTTGCTGGGCGAGCGCCATGCCACGATCGAACACCTCGCTGTAGCGCTTGATCCGGCCGTCCACGATCTCCAGCCGGCTGATGCCGTCGAAGATGACCCGCGCGCCCTTGGCGTCGGGTAGCAGAGACGTGTAGCTGAAACGGTAGCTCGCGTAGCCGAGCCCACCCGATGCTACCGGGTCGAAAAACTCCCACCGGAAATCCCGGCCGCCCTCGTAGAAGTGGGCGAGCATGTCGCGGATGCCCTTCCGTCCAGGCTCCGACGGTCCAAAGAAATAGTCGTCATAGACGCCGTCATCCGTGAACAGGTCGGCGAGTGCGTCGCCGTTGCCTGCTTCGACGGCTTCGCTGAAGCGAGCGAGAAGGGGGCCGAGGTCCATATGCGGGTCTCCGTCCTGGTTCCGGGTGGAGCACTTTCGCCGATCCGGCACCAGCCGGAAAGCCCGCTCTCCGTGGCGAGGCCAGGAGTGCTCCGGCTGCGACCTCTGCCTCCGTTTCGCCACGCCTCGGAGCACTGTCGGAGCCATGAGCAAGATCAAAAACTATGGAGTGTAGATGTCCTATATCTGACGCTCGGCCCAGAGCTCAGCCCTAAGCGGGACCAGCCATCGCCGGCGCTTCACCAATGTGCATGGCACCCCGCCAACGCGTAGTGCTCATAACTCGGTCGATCCGCTGGCGCAGGCAAGCTGCATGCAATACATGCTTCGGAGAGTGTCGCGTGCTCTGTGGCCCTCCGCGGGGTCGCTCCACGTGACGAGCCGAGGCCTTTGCGCCGGTCCCAAGGGATGCGTCGCTCAGGCCGTGGCAAGACGATGAGGGATACGATGTCGCGTCGCTACTTCGGAACCGATGGCATTCGCGGGCTCGCCAACCGCCGTCCGATGACGTCCGAGATTGCACTGAAGGCCGGCATGGCGGCCGGCCATGTGTTCTCCAGGAACGGCAGCCATCGCCACAGGGTGGTGATCGGCAAGGACACGCGCCTCTCCGGCTACATGATCGAGAGCGCGCTCCTGTCCGGGTTCACGTCGGTCGGCATGGATGTGTTTCTGCTCGGTCCGATGCCGACGCCGGCCGTTGCCATGCTGACCCGCTCGATGCGGGCCGACCTGGGCGTCATGATCTCCGCGTCTCACAATCCCTACGAGGACAACGGCATCAAGTTCTTCGACCCTGACGGCTACAAGCTGTCCGACGAGACCGAGGCCGAGATCGAGACGCTCATCGATGCTCCGAGCGATGAGTTGATGGCGGCGTCTGATCGCATTGGCCGCGCCACCCGCATCGAGAGTGCCCAGGAGCGCTATATCGAGTTCGCCAAGCGCACGTTGCCCAAGAACCTGCGATTGGACGGTCTCCGTATCGTCGTCGATTGCGCGAACGGCGCGGCCTACAAGGTCGCGCCCGAGGCGCTGTGGGAGCTGGGCGCGGAGGTGATCCGCATCGGCGTCGAGCCGAACGGTCGCAACATCAACTTGAAATGCGGCTCGACCTCTCCCGAGGCGCTGGCGGACAAGGTGCGGGAGGTGCGGGCCGATATCGGCATTGCCCTCGACGGCGACGCCGATCGCGTCGTCATCGTCGACGAGAAGGCGCGCATCGTCGACGGCGACCAGATCATGGCGGTCATCGCCGAAAGCTGGCATCGTCGCGGACGTCTCGCCGGCGGCGGTCTGGTGGCCACCGTCATGTCCAATCTTGGCCTGGAGCGCTATCTCGGCGGCATCGGGCTATCCATGGCGCGCACCGCCGTCGGCGACCGTTACGTCGTCGAGCACATGCGCAAACACGGCTACAATGTCGGGGGCGAGCAGTCGGGCCATATCGTTCTGTCGGATTTCACGACGACAGGGGACGGCCTTGTCTCGGCGCTGCAGGTGCTGGCAGTTGCGGTGTCCACCGGAAAGCCGGTCAGCGAGGTCTGCAAGCGTTTCGATCCACTGCCCCAGATCCTCAAGAACGTCCGCTATTCTGCTGGGCGGCCGCTCGATGACGATCATGTCCGATCCACCATCGAGGGTGCCAAGGCCCGCCTCGGTGCGACGGGCCGCATCGTCATCCGCCCCTCCGGTACGGAGCCCGTGATCCGCGTGATGGCCGAGGGCGACGATGAGCGCCTGGTCGCGACCATCGTCGGGGACATCTGCGAGGCCGTCGCGAAGGTCGCACGCGCCGCCTGACCCGAGACGGCGGCCATTTCACAGGCGGTCGGCATGGCTCAGGGAGAGGGACGCTTGCCGAGGCGTTCCTCGTCCTCATGCGGCCGGTGCGATCAGGCGACCGCGTTCGGCTTGAGGTGGGCCACCTTCGGTAGCACCTCCTTCGACAGCAGCTCGAGCGATCGCCGCCAAGCTGCCGGGCTCTCGGCATAGTCGAAGCCGAACACCAGGAGCTGACCGAAGCCGCCGACCTCGTCATAGATCTTGGCGATCTTCTCTGCGACCGTCGACGGTGACCCGACGATCCAATTGTGCTTGGCGCAATACTCGGGCGTGACGTCGCTGTTTGCGACGCTCTGGTCGTGCTTCAGGTACTGGAGGAAGTCGAACTCCCCGAGAAGCTTCAGGAAGTATTCGCGCATCATGCGCCCCATGTGTGAGCCGACGGAGAGGCGCATGGCCTCCGCGTCCGTCTCGGCGACGAAAACCTCGCGCACGAGCCGCCAATGATTGCGATCGGGCGTCCGACCTGCCTTGGCGGCACCCTGCTCGACCGCCTCCCAGTGGCTGCCCACGTAGGCTGGATTGAGATTGAGACTCATGGGCCAGTAGCCGCGCTCCCCGGCGAGCTTGAGGGTGTCGGAGCCCTTCGAGAGGCCGGCCACGCCGATCGGCGGGTGCGGCTGCTGTAGCGGCCGGATATGCGGCTTGAGGAAGCCGTACATCAGCGGCGGCGACTTCACGGTCCAGAACTTTCCCTTGTGCTCGAAGGGCTCGGCCTCCGTCCACAGTCGCAGGATGATGTCGAGCGCTTCCCGCGTCATCTCACGGTTCTGCCCCGTGGAGCCGTCCACGTTGAACATTTCCCAGTCGCTCGGCAGACCGCTCGCCGCAACGCCGAAATTGAGCCGGCCGCCTGAGATGTGGTCCAGCATCGCGACACGGTTCGCCAGCTCGGCTGGGTGATGGTAGGGCAGCAGGAAGCCACCGGGCCCGATGCGGATGTTCTTCGTCTGCATCAGCGCCTGAGCCACCAGCAGGTCTGGCGCCGGATGCGGCTCCCACGGCGCAGTGTGATGCTCGCCGATCCAGCACTCGGTGTAGCCGAGCTCGTCCAGCCACCGCAGAACCTGCAGATCCCATTCGTGTCCCGCGGCGAGCCCGCGCTCCGGCGGGTGCGATGGCATCGTGAAGTAGCCGAGCTGCATGTGAAACCTCCCGGAATGATGGCGTTTGTTTTTTTGCGGCCCCAGCCTAGGCGCGTCCCGCCGCTGGTCAAGTGAGCTTGGCTGGCCGTCTCAACTCAAGTGGCCCCGTCTCTGTCTGATACGGCGCTTAAGTGGTTTTTTAAGCTCTCCCCGTCATTCTTGGCCAGGGAAGGCAAGAGGAACGAAGTCGTCGATCTCCTGGCATGTGCGTTGGCGTTGGCGTTGGCGGGGCCCTGGTCGGACCCCACCGGGACAGTCGCGCGAACGCTTCGCCTCGAGCCCCGCTCGCAAAACCGCCGGCCGCGTGCCGGTGCGTTCGGGTGCCTGTCAGTGGATTGAGGGATCGACAGTTATGCGACTGAAGACAATGTGCCTCTCGCTGGGGCTTGCGCTGGTGCCTGCGGCCACGGGTGCCGAGGCGGCCGATTGGAATAGCGGCGCCGGCAGCATCAAGGACGGGCGCGCCGGTGGCATCAGCGTGCCGGCCCCGATCCCGGTCACCGAGACCTTCAAGTGGTACCTGCGCGCCGATGTCGGCGGCGGCTATATGAAGGAGCCGCAGGTCTCCGAGCGTGGCATGACGTACGGCTATGATCGCGATCCCGCCGAGGGGCCGCCCTTCGGCATGAGCCCGGCCTGGTTCAATCCCGACTTCGACACCTTCGCCGTCGGTGGTGTCGGCGCGGGCCTCTACCTCACGCCGCGGTTCCGGGCCGACGTGACGGTGGACGTGCGCACGAAGAGCGATGTGAAAGCCGAGGGCCGCTATACCTATCGTGGCGATCCGGCCATCTACGATGCAGGCAACACAGGTCGCCAGGTCCGCTTCGACGGCCGCACCGTGGAGCAGACGGATGTCCGTGCCACCGTCGCGCTCGCCAACCTTTATTGGGACCTGACCGAGCGGGGCAGCCGTTTCGTTCCCTATATCGGCCTCGGTGCCGGCTTCGCGGTGCGTTCGCTCGACCGCCGCCACACCACTGCTGAGATCGGCACCGATGTGACCGACCCGGCCAATCAGACGACCTTTACGGCCGCCACCTTTAGCGGCCAGACCAAGGCGCACCAACTCGCTCCGGCAGCGTCCGCCACGGCGGGTGTGGGCTATACCCTCGGACCGGGCATGGTGCTCGATTTGAACTACCGCTACACCTACATCGGCGAGGTCGATTTCTCGACCCAGGTCGCGTACGGCCAGATCGTCGCCGGCAGGCAGATCGGCGCCTCCAGCCGGATGACGATCGGCGACACTCACGAGCATACGATCCGCGCCGGCGTTCGCTGGAACGTCTGGTAGAGCGCGAGGTCGCTTCATCGGCTGCGAACGGAGAAGGGGGCGGATCCGGCAGGATCCGCCCCCTCTGCGATCCGGAGAAGGATGGCTCTACTCAGTGCGCGAGCACGGCGAGCAGCTGCAGGGCCACGATGTTGGTGATCTTGATCATCGGGTTGACGGCAGGTCCGGCCGTGTCCTTGTAGGGATCGCCGACGGTGTCGCCGGTGACCGAGGCCTTGTGCGCCTCCGAGCCCTTCAGGTGCTTGATGCCGTCCTTGTCGACGAAGCCGTCCTCGAACGACTTCTTGGCATTGTCCCAGGCGCCGCCGCCCGAGGTCATCGAGACTGCGACGAACAGGCCGTTGACGATCACGCCCAGCAGCATGGCGCCGAGCGCCGCGAACGCCTGGCCGGGGCCGGCGATCCACTTGACCACGTAGAAGCACACGATAGGCGACAGAACCGGCAGCAGCGACGGGACGATCATCTCCTTGATGGCCGCCTTCGTCAGGATGTCGACCGCGCGCGCATAGTCGGGCTTCTCGGAGCCCTTCATGATGCCCGGCTTCTCCTTGAACTGGCGGCGCACCTCCTCGACGATCGAGCCTGCGGCCCGTCCGACGGCCGTCATGGCAATGCCGCCGAACAGGTACGGCAGCAGGCCGCCGAACAGCAGGCCGACCACGACGTAGGGATTGGCGAGCGAGAAGTCGATCACCAGCTTGTCGAACAGCGTGCCGGGTTTGGCATTGGCGATGAAGTACGTGAGGTCCTCGCTGTAGGCGGCAAACAGCACCAGCGCGCCGAGGCCCGCGGAGCCGATCGCATAGCCCTTGGTCACGGCTTTCGTCGTGTTGCCGACCGCGTCGAGGGCGTCTGTCGTCTTGCGGATCTCCTTCGGCAGCCCCGCCATCTCGGCGATGCCACCGGCGTTGTCGGTGACGGGGCCGAACGCGTCGAGGGCCACCACCATGCCGGCGAGGGCCAACATCGTCGTGACCGCGATGGCGATGCCGAACAGGCCCGCGAGCTTGAAGGTGACGATGATGCCTCCGATGATGATCAGGGCAGGCAGGGCCGTCGACTCGAGGCTGACCGCGAGGCCCTGGATCACGTTGGTGCCGTGGCCGGTCACCGAAGCCTGGCTGATCGAGCGCACCGGGCGATAGCCGACGCCCGTGTAGTACTCCGTCACGACGATGATGGCGGCCGTAATGATGAGGCCGATGGCACCGCACCAGAACAGGTCCATGCCGGTGAAGGTGAGCCCCCGTGCTGTGAACTTGGTGGCCATGCCCAGCAGGCTGTCGGTGATCGGGTAGAGTGCGATCAGGGACAACACGCCGGTGGCGATGATGCCCTTGTAGAGCGCGCCCATGATCGAGTTGTTGGCGCCGAGCTTGACGAAGTACGTGCCGATGATCGAGGTCACCACGCAGGCCGCGCAAATGGCGAGCGGGTAGATCATCAGGGTGGATGCGATGGCGGGTTGGGCCGCGAAGTAGATTGCGGCGAGCACCATGGTCGCGACGACGGAGACCGCATAGGTCTCGAACAGGTCGGCAGCCATGCCGGCGCAGTCTCCGACGTTGTCTCCGACGTTGTCGGCGATCGTGGCCGGGTTGCGCGGGTCGTCTTCAGGGATGCCGGCCTCGACCTTGCCGACGAGGTCGCCGCCGACGTCGGCACCCTTGGTGAAGATGCCGCCGCCGAGACGGGCGAAGATGGAGATCAGCGAGGCGCCGAAGCCGAGCGCCACGAGCGCGTCGATCACGGTGCGGCTGGTCGTCGGGTAGCCCATGCCGATGACGAGGATGGCGTAGTAGACCGCGACGCCGAGCAGCGCGAGGCCAGCGACGAGCAGGCCCGTCACGGCGCCGGCTCTGAAGGCCATCGACAGGCCCTCGCCCAGCGACTGTGTCGATGCCTGTGCCGTCCGGACGTTGGCGCGCACGGAGACGTGCATGCCAATGAAGCCGGCGATGCCCGACAGTACCGCGCCGATGAGGAAGCCCAACGCAACGAGCCAGCCGAGGAGAAGGCCCACGAGCACGAAGATTGGCACGCCGGCGATGGCGATTGTCGTGTACTGGCGCGCCAGGTAGGCCTGCGCGCCTTCCTGGATGGCGCTGGCGATTTCCTGCATGCGAGCGTTGCCGGGGCTGGCGGCCATCACTGATTTGATGGTGACCGCGCCGTAGACGATCGATAGCAGGCCGCCAAGAATGATGGCCCACATCACGGTGCTCATTGAGATGGCTCCCCCTGTTGGGTCGAAAGGACGATGATTGAGAGCGGCAGGCGGCGGGGACGTGACAGAAGAGCCCGCCGGCCTGAAAGGCCCCGGATTCGCGCGCGGACCATGCCCCAAGAGATGCCGAGATGCAACACGAACGCCGCGGCCTGTGCAGCGCCGGCCAGCCCAGTCGGTTAACGGGAAGGTCGCCCGTTGTTGCAGGCAGGCAACGGATACGACCCGGCAGCTCAGAAATGGTCCCATCCTGCCCGCGGTGGCAGGTACGGCCTACCGTCGGGTTTGAACAGCGCGACACCACCGGCTGCCGTCATCTCGCCGATCCGTGTGATCCCGAAAGAAGGTCGGGCCGCCGCGCAGGCGGTCGTCGCGGAGCTTTCGAATGCGGCTGTGCCCTCCGGAGGGACGGCGATCAGCACCTCATAGTCGTCGCCGCTTGCGGCGATTGCCGACCACAATGCGTCGTCGGCTGCGACCGCTGCTGCTCCAACGTCCGACAATGGCACGCCGCCGAGCGAGACGAGCGCGCCGCATCCGCTGGCGGCCGCCATGCGGCCGAGATCCTTCACGAGCCCGTCCGACAGGTCCATGGCGGCCCGGGCATGCGCGAGTAGAGGCTCGCGAATGGCGAGGCGCGGCTGTGGTCGCAGGAATCTCGCGACGGCCGCGTCCGCCGCACGAGTCGAAATTCCCCACCTGCTGGCCAATCCGGGATCCTTGATGAGGCGCAACCCTAGGGCGGCATCACCGAGCCATCCGGTCACATAGAGAATGTCTCCGGGCTTCGCCGTAGCACGGCGTACCATCCGGCCCGTCGGCACCTCCCCGAGCACCGTTATCGAGATTGTGACGGGCCCCGGTCGCCGATCCGTGTCGCCCCCCGCGAGCTGGATGCCGAAAGCGGTCTGTGCCTCGGCGAGGCCCGAGGCAAATCTGGCCATCCACGCTCGGGTCGGCGCCTCGGGAAAGCTCAACGCCATGAGATAGGCCCGCGGCGTTGCGCCCTTCGCGGCGAGATCCGAAACGTTGACCGCCAGCGCCTTCCAGCCGATGTTCGCGGGATCGTCGTCGGGCAGGAAATGAATGCCACCGGCAACGGGGTCGGTCTTGAGCACGACGTCGTGCCCCGGCGTTGGCGACAGAATGGCACAATCGTCCTTGAGGCCGAGTGCCCCTGCATATCCGGCTGCCAAAGGCGCCAGATACTCCTGGATGATCGCTTCCTCGCCGTGCAGTGGCTCGCCGGACTCTAGGGTCATCGCCGCACTAAAGCACTCGCTGCCGGCCGAGGCCAGTCGGTCCCTTGGATCGACTGCTGGTCGGAGCCTCCGGCATCATGAGTGCCGGTCGAGCAACATCCCGCTCAGCACAGCTCGATGAGCCCGCTTGCGAGCGCGACCACCACGCCCACGATCGAGCCGAGAAGAAGCCCGCCGCTGACGACCGCGGCATAACGGAGGATCGCCAGCACCTGTCCGTCTGGTGAGACTGCCGGGGAGGGCTCCCCGTGCATCGGAATCGCGCCCCGTAGCTCCGCGTGGCGGTTGCCCGGGGCGGTCGTCAGTCTGTCGCTCATGCGCGGCTCCAGCACTTCAGTGTCACCTGGCCGCAAGCCGAGCTTCGATACGCGGCAGCAGATCGTCGACCCTCTGTCCGGCACCGCGCACGGCCTCGATGATAGCTGGCATGCTCGAGCCACCTTGGCGGGACGCCTCGGCCAGGGCCCACGCCCGGGCGGCTCGGCTGCCGCTGCGGCAATACAGCAGCACCGGACCGTCCGCCGTGGCGAGCACCCGTGAGAGCTCGTCCACCGTGGCATCAGGTATGGTCGACCGCGGCGTCGGGATGTAGGCGAAGCTCAGCCCCTCGGCTTCAGCGGCTCTACGAACGGCCTCGGATGGGGGCTGATCCGCAGCCTCGCCGTCGGGGCGCAGACTGATGATCGCCCGATACCCGTCTGCCTTCAGCCTGCCGATCTCTGCGATGGTGATCTGATCCCGCACGTCGACGTGCCGGGAAAGGGAATGAGCGACCGGCGCTGCGCGTTGACCAGCCATGCGCACCGGATCGCGGCTGGCGAAAGCCAGTCCGACGACGCCTATGACGCCGATCAGGACGGACAGGAGGAATGTTCGTGAGAGGCTCATCAGGCGGACCCGGTTGCCGCAGCTGGGCGAGTGTGGCTGAATATCGTTCAGTCGACAATTCACTTGCGACGCGACGGTTACTGCGTCTTCACCGTCGCGTCTGCCATGGCTCGTTCACGCCACCCGATCCATCGCCTCCAGCTCGTCGATGAACCCTTCGAGCACCTTGAGGCCCTTGGCCCAGAAAGCCGGATCGCGGGCGTCGAGGCCGAACGGCGCCAGCAACTCAGAGTGGTGCTTCGAGCCGCCGGCCTTGAGCATCTCGAAATACTTGGCGACGAAGCCCGGATGCGCCTCCTGATAGAGGCCGTAGAGCGAGTTCACGAGACAGTCGCCGAACGCGTAGGCATAGACGTAGAATGGTGAGTGGATGAAGTGCGGAATGTACGCCCAGAACGTTTCGTAGCCGGGCTTGCACTCGACCGCCGGCCCAAGGCTCTCGGTCTGGATCTCCATCCAGAAGCGGCCGATGTCTTCGCTGGTCAGCTCGCCGTTGCGTCGCGCCTCGTGCACCCGGCGCTCGAATGTGTAGAAGGCGATCTGTCGTACGACCGTGTTGATCATGTCCTCGACCTTCTGCGCCAGCATTGCCTTGCGCTCGCGCGGGTCGGTGGTCCGGGCCAGCATCGCCCGGAAGGTCAGCATCTCGCCGAACACCGAGGCGGTCTCGGCGAGCGTCAGCGGCGTCGGCGCCAGCAGCGGCCCCTGAGGCGCGGCGAGAACCTGGTGCACGCCGTGTCCGAGCTCGTGCGCGAGCGTCATCACGTCCCGGGCCTTGCCCTGATAGTTCATAAGGACATAGGGGTGTGCCGATGGCGTGGTCGGATGCGAGAAAGCGCCCGGCGCCTTGCCCGGCCGTACCGGGGCGTCGATCCAGCCGCTTCGGAAGAACTGGCCGGCAATCTCTGCCATCTCCGGTGCAAAGCCACGATAGGCGTCGAGCACGATCCGCTCGGCGTCCGTCCAGGTGATGACCTGCTCGGGCTTTTCGGGGAGCGGTGCGTTGCGGTCCCAGTGGGCGAGCTTGTCAAGCGCGAGCCACCGGGCTTTCATTGCGTAGTAGCGGTGCGCCGTTCGCGGATATGCGCCGCGTACCGTGGACACCAGAGCCTCGACCACCTCCGGCTCCACCCGGTTCGCGAGATGACGCGCATCCGCAACATCCTTGAAGCCGCGCCAGCGATCGGAGATCTCCTTGTCCTTGGCGAGCGTGTTGGTGATCAGCGAGAAAAGCCTGATATTCTTTGCAAATACCTTGGCCAAGGCCTCGGCGGCGGCCTGCCGGCGCGACCGGTCCGGATGCATCAGGAAATTCAGGGTCGGCTCCAGCGCCAGCGGCTCGGCCTCGCCCGCAACGTCGAACCGAAGCTCCGACATCGTCTCGTTGAACAGCCGGTCGAAAGCGCCCCCCGCCGTCATGCTCTTCTCGAGGAACAGCTTCTCGAGCTTTTCGTCGAGCTGGTAAGGCTTCTCCTTGCGCAGGTCGTCGAGCCACGGCTTGACGCGCGCCAGGGCCGGTACTTTCAGGGCCTCGGCGAGGTCGCTCTCGTCGATCTGATTGAGCTCGAGCTCGAAGAACAGGAATTCCGACGAGGCGTTGGTCAGCTTCTCGCGCACGTCGCCGTAGAACTTCGCGCGGGCCGGGTCGGTCATGTTCGCATAGTAGAGGAGACCGGAATAGGAGCCGAGCCGACCCATCACGTCGACCAGCTTCTCGTAGCTCTCGATCGCCTGCGCCAGCGCAGTGCCGTCGCGCCCGAGGCCGACGAGCTTGCCCTGGTACCGATGCTTGAGGCCGCGTGCATCGTCCATGACCCTGGCGAGGTCGCGCGCGACCTCTTGCGAATCGGGCGCCGGGTAGAGATCGGCCAGGTTCCACTCTGGCATCGTGCCCAGGGACTGGGTCGCGGCTCCGCTGGCCGACGTAGCCGCCCGAGCCAGGCTGGCGACGGTGTCGGTCTTGGAAGCTGTCTTGGGACCCATGGTGGATGCCTCTTGGCTGGAGCCTGATGTTGCGCTTCTATTTGCTCGGGGTGTGGCGGCGGTTCAACCCTCGATCGGCGGCCTGCTCGACCAAACTCGCCAGGAAATGAAGCGAGACGATGATTTGCCCTGGTCGAAGCCGGGAAGCGAGCCGGACCGCAACGCCCGGCAAGGAGGAGCGTCCATGCGCAATACCCGCCTCGATATCCGGCCGACCAACGGTGCGCTCGGCGCCGAGGTTCACGGAGTGGATCTGAGAGAGCGCCTCGACGAAGCGGTGGTCGGCGAGATGCGAGAGGCGCTCGGGGAGCACGGTGTGCTTTTCTTCCGGGACCAGATGCTCACGCCAGATCAGCAGGTCGCGTTCGCGCGCCGGTTCGCGCCGATCAACGTCAACCGCTTCTTCAAGGCGTCGCCAGAGCATCCAGAGATCGCGGAGGTCCGCAAGGAGCCGGAGCAGACCCGTAACATCGGCGGCAACTGGCATACCGACCACAGCTACGACCAGATTCCGGCGCTCGGCTCGGTCCTGCTGGCACGCGAGGTGCCACCGCGCGGCGGAGACACGATTTTCGCCTGCATGGCCAAGGCGTTCGCGACGCTGTCACCGGGCCTGCAGAGGACGCTCGAGGGGCTGCGCGCGGTCCATTCCAGCCGGCATGTGTTCGGGCGGGTGCAGTACGGCCAGGAAATGAACGGACGCATCGGCAATCCGGAAGCAGCCAATCAGGACGCCGTGCATCCCGTCGTCATCCGGCATCCGATCTCCGGCCGAAAAATCCTGTTCGTCAATCCGGGCTTCACCACCCACTTCGAGGGCTGGACGGAGGCCGAGTCGAAGCCATTGCTCGAGACGGTCTACGCACATGCGCGCCGGCCCGATTTCCAGACGCGCTTCCAGTGGCGGGAAGGCTCGATCGCCTTCTGGGACAACCGCGCCACCTGGCATTACGCCGTCAACGACTACCAGGGCGAGCGCCGCCTCATGCACCGCGTCACGCTCGAGGGCGTGCCGCTGCAATAGCGGCACGCAGCCGCGGTCAGGCGGCGTGGCGCCGCGGCGACCGGGTCATCGCCTCGGCAATGAGTTCCACCGCCTTGTCCCAGGCTATGCCGCTGCGCGGCTCGAGACCGAACGCTCCGAGCGCGTCCTGGGCGCTGCCGCCGTCGCGGAAAATGCGGGCACAGATCTGCCTGGCCAGGCCGAGCGACTGCTGCCACTGGATCGGATTGAGATGGGCAGGCGTCATATCGGTCACGGAACGGCTCGCTGTGGGCTCGAAGGGAATGACCATGGGGGATCGCCTCGCGGTTTCGTCGTCAACCCGGGCTGTGGAGGGAGGAGTGAGAGGCAAGTGCTTCGAGCGCTCTGACAGCACTACGCGAGACCTTGCTATGTGCTGACTTGATGCAACCGCTGGATGCGGGCGCTCAAAGCACTTGCCAACTCGGGGGGACGACAACCTCGTCGTCCCGAATCTCCTGCCGGGCGCGCATCCCGGCTCACGCCGGGATGCGCCTGGGTTGCATCTTTTCGGGGGACTGGACCAACGCCGACGCAAAGCTCACTCGGTACGCGACGCGACTGAGGACGAGACTTGCCGCCTCACCGATGGGACGCCAAGCGGCGCTCTCCGGCTCCGATCGATTGGTCTTGGGGGAAGAAACCGATAGAGCCAGCGACATGGCGGTACGGCTTTCAGTTGACAACGCGGACACTCGATGCTGGACGCGGCGGGCGGAAACTCGACGCAACGCACGCGACGGAGGCAACACGCGACAACGCTACTCGTTCCGGCCTCGATCCGGCCGACGAGACACGACGGGACGCAACTGAACTCGACAAGTGATCAGGCCTCGATCCGAGCTTCTGCAGCCAACGCGCGACCTTTGCTGCTGCAGCCCGGCGCCTCAGAGTCGTCAGCACGCCTGCGAGAATGCTGCGTGGTCCTTCGCCTACGCCACTGCACTCGAAGGCAACTGGATGACAACGCGACTGGGACGCGGACTTGACCTGACTGACGCGACTGACCTTGGGACGCGACACACCGAGTACGCTGGCGACTGGGATATGCGGACCATGCAGGACGCTACTGGCAGATGACGCGGCACCGGTACTCGCCGTCTCCCCGCCGGCCGCTACGCCGGCCACACTCACGCGACACTGGAACAGAACCTCGGCAGGGGCCCGAAGGGCTTTACGCGGGACGAGCGCCAGTCGGGAGCTACGCAGGACCTTGGACATCCGGTGCCTCCCTCTACTCTCGGGCTTTGGCTTGTGGCCGTCAGCCTCGAACGAGGGTTAATTAATCGTTACCGAGTGACGACACTTGGGCAGAAAAAGGCGGAAGTTGAGGTTTTTTCCTTGACGGATGTTCATTCGGGCGCACTTCCGCCGATCCGTTTCCCGAATCGGGATCCCGCCTCAGCCCGTCGTGCTTGCTTCTGCGGCGTCCCGCATCAGCCCGCGGAACGCGGCATGCGGGCCGCAGTGGCTGCTTGCAGCGCCGCAAGGGTGATGAGCAGCGAGACGGCCGCGTTCCAGCCTGCGAGCGAGATGCCGAGGAAGCGCCAGGGTGCCACGTCGCAGCGCACGACGCGCGCTTTCTCGAGACGATCGATGAGGGCCTTGCCCAGCGGCTTCAAATCGCCGGTCGGCTGCGAGCAGGTATCTGGCCCGAGCCAGAATTTCCATTCCACGCCAGCGTGATAAACGCCGACCGCAGCATTCGCGAGGAATATCAGAGCGACGGCGACGAACAGCAGCATCGCCAGTCTCGGACGGTCGGCTGCGACCAGCACGAGGGCGAGGAATAGCGCCGGCACGCCGGCATAGTAGGCATAGCGCTGCTGAAGGCAGAGCGGGCACGGCTCCAAGCCCCAAAGGTGCTCGAAGGCGAGGGCGCCGAGGATTGAGGCCAACGCCAGCAACAACGCGATGCCGCCGGCCTGATAGGCAGGATCGCTGGCTGGCCAGGCGGAACGCGGCATGGGGCCTCTCACGCGGTTCGGCGCAAGGTCCTGCGCTCAGAACAGATAACGGATAGCGACGAAGCCGCCGACCAGCACGACAATGAACACGGTCGTCACCAGACTGAGACGCCGCTCGATGAACTCCCGGATCGGCGGTCCGAACCAGTAGAGCAGCGCGGCGACGAGATAGAAGCGCATCGCGCGCGCCACGATGCTGGCCCCGATGAATGCCAGCAGATTCATGTGCGTCGCGCCCGCCAGGATCGTCAGGACCTTGTACGGAAACGGCGTCCATCCCTTTGCGATCAGGATCAGCGCGCCCCACTCGTTGAACCACTGCGATACTTCGGCGAACTTGCGGGCTTGCCCGTAGAAGGCGAGGATCGGCTCGCCGATATACTCGAGGAGAAGATACCCGATGGCATAGCCGAGGATGCCGCCGAGAACGGAGCCGACGGTGCATATCGTGGCATAGGTCCAGGCCTTGAGCCGGTTCGCCATGACCATGGGGATCAGCATGACGTCGGGTGGTATCGGAAAGACTGAGCTTTCGATGAACGCCACCCAGAACAGAGCGTGCCCGGCATTGCCGTGGCCCGCCATGCGCATCATCCAGTCGTAGGCCGGCTTGATCATGACTGCGTCAATAGGGGAGGGTGCCCCGGCTGTCCATGGGAAGGATTGCCGGGCCCTACGCCCATCCCGGAGATGCGACTGCTCTGGCCGCCGCGGTCCGCATCCCGGCGAGCACCTGGACGCGCTACATCTGGTTCTTCAGCTCGTAGACTTTGCGCAGCTGCCACCGCTGCAGCATCTCCGCACCACGGCCGTAGACCGCCCAGGCGTGAGCCGCGAGCCCGACGCCCCAGCCAAACAGCGGCCAGTGCACCCACCACTCCGGGTCCGTCAGGTTGAAGGCGAACAGCACCGTCATCACCACGGCAAAGACGACGGCATGAATATAGAGACCCGTGAGGGCCCGCACCCTCTGCATGGCGCGAGCGGTCTTCTGCGCTTCGGTCATGTGAAAACTCCATACTATGGCTGCAGCCGGTCCTTTTGCTGCCACCGGTCGGCGGCAACAAAAGGGCGAAGATACAACCCTAGCTTAATCGCCAGTCCGGCTGCCGCCAAGTCAAGACAGCGAGGCACGGCGGCGGCAGTGACCGCTGCCTGAGCTGGACTGCCGCCTCGGCCGTATCAGGCCGTTGGCAGTGCATTGCGGGTCGGCCGCCCGTCACGACCGCCGGATGATCGGAGCCGCGATGCTCTCCACCTGGACGTTGACGCAAGCCGGCTTGCCTGAGGCGAGCGCCCGCTCGACGGCTGGAGCCAGATCCTCGATCCGCTCGACCAGCTCGCCGTGGCCACCGAGAGCCGATACCACCTGGTCGTAGCGCGCCGGCAGCAGCTCGCAACCGTGCATCCGCTCTGCGCCGTAGTCGCGCCTCTGGATCTGGCTCTCTGCGTTCCAGCATGCGTCGTTGCCGAGGATCGCGACGAACGGTGTCTTGTGCCGCACCGCCGTCTCGAACTCCGACATGTGGAAGCCGAACGTGCCGTCGCCGAGCACCGCGATGACCGGGGCCTTTTTTTGATGCACACGGCCGGCGATGGCAAACGGCAGCGAGCCGCCGATCGACCCGGCGACGCTGTTGATCAGCCGTTTGTTGACCGGCAGCAGGCTCTGGCCCCACTGCGCGAACTCGCCGCCGTCGCAGATCAGCAGCGTCTCGGGGTCGCGCTCAACCACGGGCCGCAGGGCACGGAAGACTTCTGCAGCATGCAGCCGTCCCGGTGACTTGCCTTTCAGCGAGGCCCAGGTCTCGGGCCGACCGTCCATCAGGCTCCGCGCGTCCCGGAGCCAGGCGAGATCCGGCTTGCGGCCCGATGCCGCGGACCGCGCCAGGAGGGCCTCGCCGGCAGGATAGGTATCGGCGACGCAGCCGAAAGCGAGGCTCGGGCCCTTCTCCGCGGCGGCCCGCGCCACCAGCGCACCGTCGGGGTCGATCGAGACGACCTTCACGCCCGGCGCAAACGTCGGCTCGTTCGCCCACTTGATAGTGAAATCCAATGCCTTGCCGAGCAGGACGACCAGATCGGCCTGCTTCACCACGTCGCCGAAGGCGCCAAGGGTCGCGTCGTTGGCGCCGCGCGGGCTCTCGATCACGGCGGCGGGGGCGCCAGTCGCCTGTTCCAGGCGCGAGAGCATCTGCCGGCCTTTGCGCGACGAGAGGTGCGGCCCGGCCAGGATCACCGGGCGCTTTGCCGCAGCGATGATGGCCAACACGGCGTCGGCCGCACCATCGGGGAGGCGCACCTGCCCGGGCGACTTGACCTTCTCCACCTCGGGCCAGCGGATGGCGTTGTCCTCGACTGTCTCGTCGAGCAGGTCCGAAGGTAGCGAGAGGTGCACTGGGCCGGGCCGGCCTGACTTGGCGACGCGCAGTGCCTCGCCCAGCTCCTCGCCGATCGACGAGGCGGATTTCGCCGTCCACGACGCTTTGGACACCGGCGCTGCCATATCGGCCTGACGGATCTCCTGGAAGCCGCCGCGGCCGAGCTCCCAGGTCGCCGCATGTCCTGACAGCAGGACCATCGGGCTCTCCGCGGAAAGCGCGGTGAACAGCGCGCCGACAGCGTTGGCGTGGCCGGGCCCGCCGGTCACCATGGCGATGCCCGGCTCACCAGTGAGGCGCCCCCAGGCGTCGGCCATATGCACGGCCGCGGCCTCGTGGCGGGTATGGATCAGCTCGAGCTTCGCCTCGATGGCGGCGTCGAAGATCGACATGATGTGATTGCCGGACAGCGTGAACACTGTCCGGTGCCCGAGCCTGTCGAGGCTCCGGGCAACGATGTCGGCGCCTCTGAGCTTCTGGGCCATGCCGCGTCCTCCGTCCTTCCTGCCACTGTCGAAACGGCCGGAAGGATGGAGGGGAAGGGCGCCGCGGTCCAGCCTGTTTTCTCGCGCCGTTTTCTCACGCCGACATGGGCATCGGACCGACGCGCAGGTTGTCGACGACGCGGGTAACGCCCGGTGTCTCCTCGACGAGAATCCTCAGCGCCCGCCGCTGGTCGGCCGAGGGCAGCAGCCCGTTGATCTCCGCCACGCCGCCCGTTACTGCCACGTTGACATAGCTCGCATTGAGCCAAGCGACCTCGCGCATGCGCTTGTCGATCGCTTTGGACAGCTCGGCGTCACCGACCGCGGTCGCTGCCTTGCCGCTCATGCTGTGAGCCAGCGCGCGCACCAGATCGCCGCGCGTGATGATGCCGACCAGCTTGCCGCCGCTCACGACGGGGACGCGCTTGAGCTTCTTGCGCTCGAGCAGCTCTGCGACCTGGCCGAGCTCGGCATCGGCGGACACGGTGACCACGCTTCTCGACATGATGTCCTCGGCCTTGAGGCCGTGCGACTTCGCATACTCGCGAGCCAGGCTGTCCGCGTCGACGAATGCCCCCAGCCACCACTTGCGCTTGATCTCCGTCCCAGTCTCGGCCCGGTGCAGCAGGTCGCTCTCGCTCAGGATGCCGATGAGGCTGCCGTCGGCCGCGACCACCGGGACGCCGCTGATCCGGCTCTTGGACATGAGCGCCGCGATCTCCTTGACATGTGTGTCAGGTGTGACCGTGACGACGGTCTTCGTCATGATCTCGGAGGCTTTCATGGCCGTTGATCTCCTGCGGAGGTTGCGGCTCCAGCGGACGCCTCTCTGGCCCTGAGGGCCTTGACCCCCGTCAAGCTGCGGCGTCGACACCGCTGCCGATCGCAGTTGGTGATGCGCCGGTGACGTGCCATCTTTCGCGCATGCGAAACAGGAGCCACGCGTCCGGGCGATGACCCTTCCCCTCTCGATCCTCGACCAGTCGCCGATCATCGGCACCGCAACGCCCGCCGAGGCCATCCAGCGCACCATCGAGCTGGCGCGGCTGGCTGATCGCCTCGGCTATCACCGCTACTGGTGCGCCGAGCATCACGGCCTGACCGGCCTTGCCGACGCCTCGCCGGAGATCCTGCTCGCCCGCCTCGGCGCTGAGACGAGACACATCCGGCTTGGCACGGGCGGCATCATGCTGCCCTACTACGCCCCCTTCAAAATCGCAGAGCAATTCAAGATGCTCGAGGCGATGTATCCCGGCCGGATGGACCTGGGGCTCGGCCGCGCCCCCGGTGGCCACATGCGAACGGCGCGCGTCCTGTTCGACGGCCGGCCGATCGACACCGACGAGGGCTTCGCAAACCAGCTCGCCGAGCTGTCGGCGATCTTCCGCGGCGTTGTTCCCCCCGGCCATCCGCTTGAGGGGCAGATTGCAAGTCCCGCCGTGCCGACATCGCCGGAGATGTGGGTGCTCGGCTCGAGCACGGGTGGCGCCTCGTTCGCAGCGAGCCTCGGCATGCGTTTCGCCTTCGCCCACTTCATCAATGCCTACTCGGGCGCCGAGGTGGCCAGGGCCTACCGCCAGCATTTCAAGCCATGGCACGAGGAGAAGCCCCGAATCGCGCTCGCCATGCTCGCCATCTGCGCAGACGACGAGGCCGAGCAGAAGGCCATCGAGAAAGCCGTCCTCATGCGCTGGGCGCTGACCGCGCTCGGCCACAACCGACCGGTGCCGACGATCGAGGAGGCACGCGACTTCGCGTTCGGCCCGCGCGAGGCCCAGATCGCCGCACACGACCGCCCGCGACTAACCCTCGGCACCCCCTCCTTCGTCGCCGGCCGCATCCGAGAGAATGCGGAGGCCTTCGGCGCCGATGAGGTGATCCTCGTTGCCGTCGCCCCGAGCTACGAGATCCGCGTGAGGACGTTCGAGGCGCTGGCCAACGAGTTCGGGCTGGAGGCGAGGGGATAGAGCCCATCAGCCGTACCGCTCTCGTCGGGGCCTCCGGCGCTTCTCACCGGCGCTCTACCGTCTGTCGCTCGATCTCGTAGAATTCCTCGAGACCGATGGTGTCCTCGATCTCCTTGCGGATGCGGACGGCATCGTCGTTGGACAGACCGGTGTAATTGCCGGTGCTCCGGAGTTCGGCGAGCGCCCGCTTCTGCGCCTCGAACGCAGGCAGTAACATCAACTGGGCCTCGATGATGGCGGCGTAGCCGAGGCTGCGCAGGTCCTGACTGGAGAAAATCGGGCGACCATCGCGGTTGCCCCGGCTCATCACGTAGACGAGCGGTACGCGGCACACTTTCGGCGCCCGCTCGGCCTCCTCCAGACTGCGCGGGAACAGCAAGCCGAGGTCGGCACCCGCGTCGGCAGCGCGGTTGATGCGATCGGCGGCGACGTCGAGGCCGAACTCGCGGCAGGAATCGGTGCGCGCAATGACGACGAAGTCCGGGTCGAGCCGATCCCGCTCGCGGCAGGCGTACCCGATCTTCTCGGCAAACTCCTCGGGAGGGATCTCGTGCACCTGGTAGGTGTGGTAGTGGGCGCGCTTCGGGTAGACCTGATCCTCGATATGGATGCCGGCGATGCCGGCCTGGATGAACTCGCGCACCGTTCGCATCGTGTGCAGCGGGTCGCCCCAGCCGGCGCCGGCATCGGCGACGAGCGGGAGATCGACCACACGGGCAGCACCCGCCGCGATGGCGATCTGCTCGGTCATGGTCAGCAACGGCTCGCTGACGGCGCTCGACGCGCCCGAGACATAGCCGCCGCAATAGACTGCCTCGAAGCCGGCCTGCTGGACGAGGCGCGCGCCCAGCCCGTCATAGACGGAAGGCATGTGGAGGAATGTCTTCGCGGCCAGCAACTGGCGCAGTCGAGCGGCCTTCGAGATCGGCATCGGTATCGTCTCCGTCGATGCATCGGAGCCCGACACCCGCCTGCCGGTTGGTCGCTCCATCGCGTCCGATCCTGCCAGCATGCGGTGCCGCTCCGCAATGCCGGTGCGCCGCCGGATGCTACGCGCACGCCCTCAGGTGCGGAATCTGCCGCTTCGCCTCCGGCGACGCGTCACCGCTGCCCGGTTGCACGCGGGTGGCTGCACCCGACGCCTCTGGCCGGAGTGATTTCAAGCGCAGCAGATTCTCCTTGGCCCACGCGAAGTCAGGGTCGATCTCGAGTGCCCTCTCGAAGTCTTCGATGGCCGGGCCGATCCGCCCAAGACGCTCCAGCAGAACGCCGCGATTGGCATGCGTCTGCGCGCAACGCGGGTTGATCTCGAGGGCTCGGTCGGCATCTGCCAGAGCGGCTGGGTAGTTCCCGCTGAGCAGGTGGCCGAGGCTGCGGTTGGCATAGGACTCGTAGCGCTCGGGAGCGATGGCGATTGAGCGGCTGCACGCGTCGATAGCGCGGTCGCCCTGGTGCTTGTCGAGCCAAACGCGACACAAGTTGTTGAGCGGCAGAGCGTTCTTCTGGTCGAGGTGTGTCGATAGCAGGAAATCGCCGATAGCGAGGTCGATGTAGCCCTTCTTGGCGAAACCGATGCCGCGGTTGTTCAGCAGCATCGAAAATCGCCCGGACGTGATGCTGCCTGCCTGCATCAGCACCGTGCAACTGGCGATGACCTCGTCCGGGTCGCCGTCCTCGCAGGCCCGGACGAGACCTGCAGACGGCTGCTCGGCCTGCGCAACGGCGGCGCTCGCGAGCGGTATCAGCGCCGCCAATACGGGAGCGACTACAGCCGAAAATCGCCCTGCGAGCGCGTGCCTCGTGACGCGGGTGACAGAGGTACGGTTTTGCATGCCTTGCCTCCCGCAGAGGCTCGATCCGGCCGGTCCGAGCAGCACCGATGAGGCCAGCGCTGGCCGACCGGTGCATTGACAGGTCTCAACCCTGTCAGCAGTCGTTCACATTCGAGCCTTTACAAATATGACAATTTCTTGACACTTGGCCGGCGGGACAGGACGCGTGTCGGAAGTCGGCTCACCCACACCACCAGGCGCCATGATCGATCATTCAGTGACTGCGCCGGAAGGGGGGCGGACGGCGCTTCCATCACACCCTAGCCAACGCTTCATGCTTCGCCCGGCGACGGTCTATGCGATCTCAGCGATGCTCATGACGCTGATCGCTATCCGCCTCGCTGTGTCCGAGGGCGGGCTGGCCACTGTCCTTTTGGCGATGCTCGTCTGCGCGACCAGCGGCGCGTTGCTGATGCTCGTCACGCGGCGCGTGCTCGTCGCCGCCACCATGATGACGGCACAGATCGCGGTGGTGACCTTCGCGTCCTGGATGAAGCTCAAGTACATGAACATGGTGCTTCATGCCTACGACATCGCCTTCTATCTGACGTCGAGCACGACGCTGAGCTTCCTCGTCGAGAGCTACACGTGGGAAGCATCGTGGGTGCTCGTGGTCCTGCTTCTGACCACCGCCGCCTGTGTCGTCGCATTTCGTATCGATCCGGTCCGTGTCAGCCGCCGGACTGCAGGCATCGCCTTTGCGCTCTTTGCTGCCGGAGCGGTCGCTACCGCCGCCAGCGTCGAAGAGAGGCGCCATTCGCTGTTCGAGTACGAGGGCATGTATCTGTCCTCGTTCTACCGGTCGTGGGCGGAGACGGCAGAGACACTCTGGCGCGGCCAGTTGATCGAGGCGGCGCCTGAAGGCGAGGCGCCGCCGCTGCTGGCGACGCGCACGTGCAACCTCGACCGCAAGCCGCCCCACATCATTGTGATCCACCACGAATCGATCGTTCAGCCGTCGCTGTTTCCGACGCTCGGGCATGACCGGCGCCTGGACAGTTTTTTCAAGTCGGACAACGGGGAGGCCTATCGCCTGAAGGTCGAGACGTACGGCGGCGCCTCGGTGTTGACCGAGTTCTCGGTGCTGACCGGCCTCTCGACCTACTCGTTCGGAGGCATGCGGCTGTTCGTGCAGCGCCTGATGTCGGGCAAGATCGAGGACACCATTCCGAAGGTGTTGGAGAAGTGCGGGTATCGCAACGTGCTCTTTTATCCGATGCTGAAGAGCTTCACGTCGGCGGACCGCTTCTTCACCGGCATTGGCATAAACGAGATTTTCGATCTCAAGGATCAGGGAGCGCAGCGGGTCAACGAGCGGGACCGGTTCTACTACGACAACACGATGAATGAGGTGGGCCGCCACATAGCAGCCTCGTCCCGGCCCCTGTTTGCGTTCGTCGAGACGATGGCCACGCATTGGCCGTATCATGAGCCGTTCGAGCCGCAGCTCGCGGTGCCGGGCGGAGGGCCGGGCACGCATCCCGAGTTGCACGAGTACTTGCGCCGCGTCTGGCTCGCGCATCTCGACTACGGGCACCTGCGCAGCGAGCTCGCGCGTCGCTTTCCCAACGAGCGGTTCCTTATCGTGCGCTATGGTGACCACCATCCCATGGCGACTCGGGTGCTGCTCGGTTACGAGGATGGGACCGAGGCCGAGGATGTGCTTCTCGATCGCAACTCGATCGGCTTCCAGACGTTCTTCGCTGTCAATGGTGTAGGGTTCACACCGGAGCACTTCGACAGTCCGCCGCTGCTCGACGTGCCGTATCTCGGCACCATCCTGCTGGAGGCGGCGGGTGTGCCGCTGCCCGAGACGTACCGGAAGCGGCGCAAGCTGATGACGGCCTGCGGCGGCTTGTGGTTCGACTGCCGGAGGCGCGAGTTGGTGCTTAGCTTCCATCGGCAACTGCTGGACGCGGGCTTGGTCAAAGCCAGATAACGGAGGCCCCGTGGTGGCCGCCCCCGACGCTTCACACGAGGACAGACCTTGGACGAGAGCCGCCGTCACCCGGCGCTTTCTGATCCTGCAAAACCCGTTGGCAGGCTGCCGACAGGCGCGCCGGCGTCTCGACCGTGTCGTCGAACGGTTGCGCGCTGCAGGGTGCCACCTCGACGTGCGCCAGACCGACGGCCCGGACGAGAACCACCGGCTTGCAAGCCAGGCTGTGCACGAAGGCGGAGTCGACGCGGTGCTGGCCGCAGGTGGCGATGGTACGGTTCGATCTACGGCCTCTGCGCTGGTTGGGACACCGATGCCGCTCGGCATCATTCCCGTCGGCACTGGGAACGTTATGGCCCACGAGATCGGACTCGGGATCGATGCGGATGCGGTCGCAGCTTGCCTGCTCGAAGGCGGGATCGCGACGGTCCAGACAGCCTACGCCAACGGGCAGGTCTTCTTTCTGATGGCAGGGGCGGGGTTCGACGGTCGCGTCATCGCTGCTCTCGACCCTGCGCTGAAGCGACGGATCGGCAAGGCGGCCTACGTGTGGCCGGTCGTCAAGAGCCTGCTTGCCGGACCCGACGCGCTGCGGGTGCGAATCGATGGACGCGAGGAGCAGGCCGGCTGGGTCGTGGCGACGATGCGGCGCCGCTACGCCGGTGCGTTCGTGCTGGCACCTGAGGCGAGCCTCGATTCGTCTGACATCCACACCGTGCTGTTCAACCCGCGGCGTCGCCGCGGAATGCTTTCGGCGCTGCTCGAGGTCGGCATGGGCCGCATCGAGCACAGGGCCGACATCGCCGACGTGGCCGGGCACACGATCGAGATCGCTGCCGACCGACCGATACCCGTGCAGGTCGACGGCGAGCCGTTCGGCACCACACCGGTACGAATCGAGGCTGGTGGACCGCCGTTGCGGCTGATCGTGCCCCCCGTATCACAGCCACCCGTATCACCGTAGCAGGCTGGGCCTGTCAGGCTGGGCGCGTCCTGCTGGCCATTCCCTTTCGGCGACTCCACTGCCGGCCGAGGGCGCGCCACAGGACGCTAGCCCGCCGCCAATTGAAAAAGCGCGGCACGCGCCGGCAATAGAGCCGATAGGGCTCGCCGTAGACCGATTCCAGCCACGGCTCCTCGACCATGACCATCAGCACGTAGACCGCCATCATCGCGGCGCACAGCACATACGTCGACGGACTGTCGGCGAGGAGGGCCAGGCTGGCGTAGACGACGACGAGCATCGCGTTCTGCGGATTGCGGGTCCATCGGTAGATGCCGTTCGTCACCAGCCCGTCGGTAGCGCCGTAGCTGTTGTCGCGACCGAGCTTGAAGAACGATCGGAGGAACAGGGCAAGCGCGCCGGCGAGCACGAGCGCTGCGAGAATGCGGATCGCTGCCGGAAGCCCGAGGTGCGTTCCGCTATCGAAAAAGGCCACTGCGAAGCAGAGCACGTTGAGGCCGCGGAACAGCGGCCAGAAAACATAGCTCTGCCACGTCCCGGCACCCGGCGTTGGCCAGATACGGTGCGAGGGCACGCGCAAAGTGAGGAGCAGCAGGGCCAGCAGCACCGCCGCGACGACTGAGCCGATGGTGAAGAGCAGAGGGGCCATGGCCGACGTCCACCACTGGAACCCCACCTGTCCGCGCGGACCCTGCCAGGAGCCCGGCGAGAGGGGCGGGCAGCCGAGCCGCACTGCCCCCACCATCTCTACAGACACCAGCCTTCGATCTTAGTACACGCGGGCCTTCGGCTCGATGTACTTCATCTCGTTGGTCATCGTGTACGTGTGCACCGGACGGTAGTCGATGATCACCTGCCGCTTGGCGTCGTCGGCCCAGGTCAGCGTGTGCTTCATCCACTCCTTGTCGTCACGGTCCGGGAAGTCCTCGCGGGCATGGGCGCCGCGGCTTTCCTTGCGGTTCTCGGCCGAGAACATCGTGACGGCCGCCTGACTGATCAGGTTGTCGTACTCGAGCGTCTCGATGAGATCAGAGTTCCAGATCAGCGAGCGGTCGGTGACGGCGATGTCGTCCGTCCCCTTCCAAACCTCGGTGATCTGCTGGCAGCCCTCTTTCAGCACTGGTCCGTCGCGGAACACCGCGCAGTTGGATTGCATGATCCGCTGCATCCTGAGCCGCAGCGCCGAGGTCGGCGTGCCGCCCTTGGCATGGCGGAAGTGGTCGAGGCGCGAGACGGCGAGCTCGCCTGCGTCCTTGGGCAGGTCCAGGTGCGCGGCACCCTTCTCTGTGGTCTCGGCGGCCCGCAGCCCCGCGGCCCGGCCGAACACGACGAGATCGATCAGCGAGTTGGAGCCGAGCCTGTTGGCGCCATGCACCGACACGCACGCCGCCTCGCCGATGGCCATCAGGCCGGGAACGATGTGGTCCGGATTGCCGCCGAGCTTGGTCAGCACCTCGCCATGGAAGTTCGTCGGGATGCCGCCCATGTTGTAGTGCACGGTGGGCAGCACCGGGATCGGCTCGCGTCGCAGGTCTACACCCGCGAAGATCTTGGCGCTCTCCGTGATGCCCGGCAGGCGCTCGGCCAGGATCTTCGGATCGAGGTGGTCGAGGTGCAGGAAGATGTGGTCCTTGTCGGGCCCGACGCCGCGGCCCTCGCGGATCTCGATGGTCATCGAGCGCGAGACGACGTCGCGGGAGGCGAGGTCCTTCACATGCGGCGCATACCGCTCCATGAAGCGCTCGCCGTTCGAGTTGGTCAGATATCCACCTTCGCCGCGGCTACCCTCGGTGATCAGCACGCCGGCGCCGTAGATGCCGGTCGGGTGGAACTGCACGAACTCCATGTCCTCGAGCGGCAGGCCGGCGCGGAGCACCATGGCGTTGCCGTCGCCGGTGCAGGTGTGCGCCGACGTGCACGAGAAATAGGCCCGGCCGTAGCCGCCGGTGGCGAGGATCGTCTTCTTGGCCCGGAAGCGGTGCAGGGTGCCGTCATCGAGGCAGAGCGCCACGACACCGCGGCAGGCGCCGTCCTGGTCCATGATGAGGTCGATGGCGAAGTACTCGATGAAGAACTCCGCGGAGTGGCGAAGCGATTGGCCGTAGAGCGTGTGCAGCATGGCGTGGCCGGTGCGGTCGGCCGCCGCGCAGGTGCGCTGCGCGGGCGGGCCCTCGCCGAACTCGGTGGTCATCCCGCCGAAAGGACGCTGATAGATGCGGCCATCCTCGGTGCGCGAGAAGGGCACGCCAGAGTGCTCCATCTCGTAGACGGCCTGGGGCGCGTTGCGGCACAGGTACTCGATGGCGTCCTGGTCGCCGAGCCAGTCGGCACCCTTGACCGTGTCGTACATGTGCCAGCGCCAGTCGTCCTTGCCCATGTTGCCGAGCGACGCGGCAACGCCCCCCTGGGCAGCGACGGTGTGCGAGCGGGTTGGGAACACCTTGGTGACGCAGGCCGTCTTCAGGCCGGCCTCGGCGCAGCCGAGGGTTGCTCGCAGCCCGGCACCGCCGGCGCCGACGACGACGACGTCATAGGTATGGTCGACGAACGGGTAGGCCTTGCCGTTGACGGCCGGCTTGGCGACGCCGTTGGATTTCGACGGTTTATCGGACATGGCTCAAGCCCCGAACGAAAGTTTCAGCACGGCGTAAACGCAGGTCATGCCGACGAGGATCACGAAGAACGTGTTCAACATCAGCCCGACGACCTTGCAACCCTCTGATGTCGCATAGTCCTCGATGATGGTCTGCATGCCGAGACGCATGTGGATCATGCCGGATAGGACGAACAGCAGCAGCGGCAGCGATAGGAGCGGGCTTTTGAGCGCCGCCCTGGCGGAGGCGTAGTCGGCGCCCGCCAAGCGCACCAGCTGGAAGGTCAGCCAGGCGACCAGCACGACATTGGCGACGGCGGTGACGCGCTGCCACCAGAAATGGTCGGTGCCGCTCTTGGCGGAGCCCAGTCCGCGGGCGCGGGCGAGCGGGGTGCGGATGCGCGCCTCGGTGGGCGACGGTGTGGGGCGAAGGGTTGTCGACATGGCTCAGATCATTCCCTTTGCCTTGAGTGCGAAGCCCCAGATGGCGGCGGTCAACGCCAGCGACCCGACCAGGGTGCCCCAGGACATCGTGTTGACTGTGCCGAGGTCGAAGCCGCGGCCCGTATCCCAGATCAGGTGGCGGATGCCGCCGAGCATGTGGTGCATCAGCGTCCAGGTGTAGCCGGCCAGGACGATCAGGCCGATCGGCGAGCCCAACAGGCCATTCACGTAGGCGAAGTACTCGGGGCCAGTGGCGGCGGCGATCAGCCACCACGCCAGCAAAATGGTGCCCAGATAGAGCGCCGCACCGGTGATGCGATGCACGATCGACATCACCATATTGATGAGTGGGCTGTAGATCTGCAGGTGCGGAGAGAGCGGTCGCTCTTTCCTCGCGGGGGCGTTGGCGCTCGCCATCAGTTCGTCTCTCCACGGCGCGGGCATAGGGGGTCCGAGGGTCTTATTAACCCGCGCCACGAGGGGCGGCAATTGCGTTGCTCTCGCCTTTCTGCTGCCGGGAGCGAGATCCTCTTGGAGCCGACAGCGGCTCAGTCGATCGCGTCGACGATGGCACGACCGAGGCCCACGCCGCTCTCATAGGCATGCTCGGCGAGGCGACCGAGGCACCAGTCGCCGGCGACACCGACGCGATGCTCGTAGGAGAAGAGGAACGTCTCGCCCAGGGATTCGTCGACCAGACCGTGGCGCCACAAGTGCGCGGACAACTGCGCCGGGCGTGTCGGGGGCAGGCTCAGGAGGTTGCCGACCTCGTTCCAGAGCTCCGACGCGACGACCTCCGGCTCGACCTCCTCGGTCTCGCGCGTCCAGCCGGGCGAGGCGTGTATGATGATATGGTCACCACGCACGGGACGCCCCGGCTTCGCATTGTTGCGCGCCACCCAACGGACCACGTCCGACATGTCGGAGAAGACGTCCTGCACGGGGAACAGGCGATCCTCGAGTCTCACCATGACGGCCCAGCAAGGGGAGATCCGGACGCGATCGACCATGCACGCGAGCTGCTCGATGCGTCCGATCAGCAGCAAGGCCTCGGGTGCCGGCGTCGCGACGGCGACGGCGTGGTAGGGACCGGCCTGTGCTTCGTCCTCGAACCAGAGATGCCAGCCTTTGCCGGCCTTCTGCAGCGTATGCACGCGGCGCTCGGTGTGCAGGCGGATGCCCTCCGCCATCGGCCGGACGAGCGAGCTCATGCCCGGCGTGCCGACATACCAGGCGTTGAGCTGCATGGCCTTGGTGCCGTCGGCAGCTTTGGGGCTCCAGCGTGCGCAGTACGTCGCGCTGGTCAGCTCGCCGACAAAGGCACGGAAGTGATCGGACCGCGCGGTCACGTACTGGGCGCCGTGGTCGAAGGGGACGAGCCCCAGCCGGGTGGTAGCCATGCGACCGCCAATGATGCGGTCCTGCTCGAAGACTTCGACGTAGCAGCCGGCGCGCCTGAGCACGCGCGCACAAGCGAGCCCGGCAACGCCTGCACCGATGACTGCTACCCTCTTGGTCACTTGCTGCCTCTCGGGAGGGCTTGTGCGCCGCAAGCGAATGCTTGAGGAACAAGAGAGTCGCCGTTTCGATCGACGGCGACTGACCCGCTGAATTCAGAACGTGTCATGAATACGCTACGGCATGGTTAACGCCGTGTTTCCGCGCTGTGCCTGGAGGACGGTCCGGGCACGGGACGAATGTCTGGCGGCCCGCTGGCCGCAAGCGGGTATCGAACGTCAGATGCGCTGCACTAGCGCGGCAGTGTGACCCAGTAGTCGAGGTCGAGGATGACGCCCTCGGGCATCGAGCCGCCGTCTGACGGCCTCGGGAACGTGGCACACGGCACGTTCTTGGTAGCGATCGTTCTCAGTCGCAACGCTCCGATATCGTGCCGGCCGGGGATCTCGGCGCGCTCGAGCACCTCGGACCACGCATAGATGGTATCGCCGGCGAAGGCTGGTGCGGCGTGCCGGCCACCGTTGATCGCCGCGACATGGAAGGCATTGGCCAGACCGTTGAAGGATACGGCACGGGCCAGCGAAATGACGACTCCGCCATAGACGAGGCGGCGCTTGAAGCGGCCCTGGCCCTCGGTGTGCTGGTTGAAATGGACTTTCGCGGTGTTCTGGTAGAGGCGCGTGGCGAGCTGGTGCTCGGCCTCCTCGATGGTCATGCCGTCGATGTGGTCGATGCGCTCGCCGGGCTGGTAGTCGCCCCACAGGTGGGGGCTGCCCGCCAGCGTGCAGTCGTACTCGGTGCGATCGAGGGGCGGCACGGCCGTGCCCAGTGCAGCCGGGACCACCCGCGTCGGCAGTTGGGGCACCACGGCAGCCGGGGCTGGAGAATTCTTGTCGCGCTTGCGGACCATGACCCAGCGGACGAGCGTCACGACCCGCTCGCCGCGCTGGTTATGGCCCTCTGATCGGACATACACCACGCCCGACTCGCGGTTCGAGTTCTCGCGGAGGCCGATGATCTCGGTGGTTGCTGTCAGGGTGTCGCCGGTCGTTACGGGCGCCAGAAAGCGCACATCGGCGTAGCCGAGGTTGGCGATCGCGTTCAGCGAGAGGTCGGGAACGGTCTTTCCGAACACGACATGGAACACCAGCAGGTCGTCGACCGGAGCGGCAGCGTATCCGATGCGGCGTGCCAGCACGTCTGACGATTGCACCGCGAACCGGCTGCCGTAGCAGGCTTGGTAGATCGCGACGTCACCCGACGTGATGGTCCGCGGCGCCGCGTGGCGGATGACGGCGCCGACCTTGAAATCCTCGAAGAAATTGCCGGCACTGGACTTGTGGGAGGGGAGCGTCGTGGTGACCATGGCGGAGCCTCCTTGCAGTGTCCGGCTTCCTGCCGCACCATTGCGACGTCCTGGCCGGGGCGTCAACACGGGGCTTGCCTGATCGGCGCCCCGGCTGTCGATTTGTCCGGACGGGTTGGCGACAGGGGCCAAGCCGTGTAATCCTAGGCCGCATCCCTTTCCAACCCCGTTCACTCATCGAACCTACGCAAGAGGCAATCACGCATGCGATACGAGTCACCGGATACGCTCGAGGCAGCCGCGAAGCTCCTCGCGGCGGAGAGCGGCGATGCGCGCGTCCTGGCGGGCGGAACCGATCTTCTCGTCCAGATCCGCTCGGAGATTCTCTCCCCGGCGCTCGTCGTCGACATCAAGCGCATCTCCGAGACCCGCTCCATCAAGGAAGAGTCCGGCGGCTTCCGCATCGGTGCGGCCGTAGCCGGTGCCGAGCTGAAGGAGCACCCGACCCTCAAGAAGGTGTGGCCTGGCCTCGTCGAAGCGGCCAATCTGATCGGCTCCACCCAGGTGCAGGGCCGCTGCTCGCTCGGTGGCAATCTGTGTAACGGCTCGCCCGCTGCCGACAGCGTTCCCGCCATGATTGCAGCCGGCGCGGTGGCGACGATCGTCGGCCCGAACGGCCGCCGGGAGCTCAAGGTCGAGGACATCATGCTTGCCCCGCGCAAGCTGGCCCTGACCAAGGGTGAGATCATCGCCTCGTTCCTGTTGCCGAAGCGTCCGGCCCACGCGAGCGACGCCTACCTCCGCTTCATCCCGCGCACCGAGATGGACATCGCGGTGGTTGGTTGCGGCGTGAGCCTGACGCTCGACGGCTCCGGCACGTGCACGGCGGCACGCGTCTCGCTCGGCGCCGTCGCCGCCCGTCCGCTGCTCGTCGAGGATGCGGGCAAGGCGCTGGTCGGCACGAAGGTCGACGATGCCGCTCTCGAGAAGGCCGCTGCTGCCGCCCGCGCGGCCTGCAAGCCGATCGACGACAAGCGTGGCACCATCGAGTTCCGCACGGACGTGGCCGGTGTGCTCACCAAGAGAACAGCGCTGATCGCGCTCGAGCGCGCAAGGAAAGCCTGACGATGAAACACAAGCATCACGTAACGACGACGGTCAACGGTGACGAGGTCGAGTACCTCTGCGAGACCGATCAGACCCTGCTCGACTGCCTGCGCGACGAGCTCGATCTGACGGGGGCGAAGGAGGGCTGCGCCTCTGGCGACTGCGGCGCCTGCAGCGTTCTGCTGGACGGGCGTCTCGTGTGCGCGTGCCTGGTCCTCGGCGTCGAGGCCAACGGCAAGAAGGTCGAGACCATCGAGGGCATGGCCCAGGGCGAGAAGCTGCATCCGCTGCAGCGCAAGTTCCTGGAGCATGCCGCTTTGCAGTGCGGCATCTGCACCCCTGGCGTGCTGGTTGCCGCCAAGTCGTTGCTCGAGAAGAACCCGAACCCCACGGAGACCGAGGTTCGTTACTGGCTCGCCGGCAATCTCTGCCGGTGCACCGGCTACGACAAGATCATCCGTGCGGTCATGGATGCTGCCGCTGAGATGCGAGGAGCCTGATACCATGCAAGAACGAGTGAAGAGCCCCAAATTCGACATCGTCGGCACCCGGCCGGTCCGGCCTGACGGTGCGGACAAAGTGACCGGCCGTGCGAAGTATGGCGCCGACCACAAGGTCGCGGGCCAGCTCGTGGGCAAGGTGCTGCGATCGCCCCACGCACACGCGCGCATTCGTTCGATCGACGTTTCGGCTGCCGCCGCGCTGCCGGGCGTCAAGGCCATCGTCACCCGCGAGGACTTCAAGGACCAGCCGTCCGAGTTCGTCCCCGCCGGTGAGATGCTGATCAACTACCGTGACGTCGTGCGCAACGTCATGGCGCGCGAGAAGGTCCTGTTCGAGGGCCATCCCGTGGCAGCCGTCGCCGCCATCAGCGACACGGTTGCACGGACGGCGCTCAAGCTGATCAAGGTCGAGTACGAGGTCCTGCCTCACGTCATCGACGTCGTCGAGGCCATGAAGCCCGACGCGCCGCTGGTCGAGGAGACCATGATCACGGCCGGCATCGTGCCGCCCCCGACGAAGCCGTCGAACGTCGCCAAGCGGGTCGAGTTCACGCTCGGTGACGTGGAGAAGGGTTTCAAGGACGCCGAGCTTGTCGTCGAGCGCGAGTTCACGACCCAGCCGGTGCATCAGGGCTACATCGAGCCCCACGCTTGCGTCGGCAGCGTCTCCGAGGACGGCACGGCAGAGCTTTGGACGACGACGCAGGGCCACTGGGTTGCCCGCGCCCATTGCGCACGGCTGTTGGGCTGGGACATCAACAAGCTACGCGTCACCTCGTCGGAGATCGGCGGCGGCTTCGGCGGCAAGACGGTCGTCTACCTCGAGCCCATCGCCCTCGCCCTGTCGGCCAAGTCGCGCCGGCCGGTGAAGATGGTGATGAGCCGCGAGGAGGTGTTCAAGGCCTCCGGCCCGACCTCGGGCGCCCACGTCTGGGTCAAGATGGGTGTCAAGAAGGACGGCACCATCACGGCGGGCGAGGCGGTTCTGAAGTATCAGGCTGGCTGCTTCCAGGGCAGCCCGGTGCAGCCCGGCTGCATGTGCGCTTTCGCCCCCTACGACCTCGCCAACGTCAAGGTCGTCGGCTACGACGTGCTCTCGAACCGGCCGAAGGTCGCAGCCTACCGCGCCCCCGGCGGTCCGATCTCGGAGTATGCCGTCGAAAGCGTGGTCGACGAGATTGCCGAGAAGCTCGGCATGTGCCCGATCGAGCTCCGCCTCAAGAACGCGGCGAAGGAAGGCACCAAGGCTGCCTATGGTCCGAAGTTCGGGCCCGTCGGCATGGTCGAGTGCCTCGAGGCCGCCAAGGGCAGCCCGCACTGGAACGGTCCGCTCGGCAAGAACCAGGGACGCGGCATCGCGGCAGGCTTCTGGTTCAACATCGGCGGCGAGACGACCGTCAATTTGCAGCTCAACGAGGACGGCACGCTGACGCTCATGGCCGGCACGCCGGACATCGGTGGGCTCCGGGCCTCGCTGGCCATGATGGCGGCCGAGGAGCTGAAGATCCCTTACGAGAAGGTGCGGCCGATCATCGGCGACACGGCAACGCTCGGCTACAACTTCGTCACCGGCGGCAGCCGCTCGACATTCTCGAGCGGTCTCGCCACGGTCGAGGCTGCCCGCTCGATCATCAAGCAGGCGTGCGGTCGTGCGGCCAAGCTCTGGGAGATCCCGGAGGACGCCGTGACCTGGGACAACGGCGAGATCAAGCCTGCCGGTGATAACGCCGGCAAGTTCAAGCCGATGAAGCTCGCCGACATCGCCAAGGTTGCCGGCAAGACCGGCGGAGCGTTGGTCGGCGTCGGCGCCATCTCGGCCCAGGGGGCGGCTCCGAGCTTCGGCGTGCACATCGCCGACACCGAGGTCGATCCGGGCACGGGCAAGGTGACGGTGACCCGTTACACGGTGATCCAGGACGCCGGCATCGCGATCCACCCGGCCTACGTCGAGGGGCAGTTCCAGGGCGGTGCCGCACAGGGCATCGGCTGGGCCCTCAACGAGGAGTACATCTACGACGACAAGGGCCGCCTGCAGAATGCGGGCTTCCTCGACTATCGCATCCCTGTGGCGTCGGACTTGCCGATGATCGAGACGATTATCGTCGAGGTGCCGAACCCGCGTCACCCGTATGGCGTCCGCGGCATCGGCGAGACGGCGATCGTGCCGCCGATGGCGGCGCTCAACGCCGCCGTCCGCCGGGCGTCGGGCGTGCGGATGTTCGAGCTGCCGCTGTCGCCTCCGAAGGTGTTGAAGGCAATGAAGGAAGCCGGCAAGGCTTGATGGCTGGCGCCTTCGGTTGCCCACCAGCAACCGGCGCACGTCGTCCTGGCGAAGATGCAAGACTGGGCTCGCGCAGGAAGCTGCGCGGGCCTTTCACTTGACGGGGCCGCGCTACCGCATCAGCGTCGGGCTTCGACAACTCGCGATGGAGGATCAATGCGATGGACACCGCCACCTTCGAAGCCGGACTGAAGGCCGACGGCTACGCCGAGATCGAGCGCAAGCGCTACGAGCCGAGGCCGGCCAACGGCGAGCACGGGCACCACTTCTCGGTGCGCGGGCTGATCCTCGACGGGGCGTTCATTGTGACGCTGGAAGGGCGTGAGCGCACTTACCACAAAGGGGAGGTCTTCGAGGTGGACGCAGGCCGCATGCACTACGAGGCGGTGGGGCCGGAGGGCGTCGAGCTGATTGTCGGTCGCAAGTACTGAGCCGACCCGAGCCGCCGCTACGGTGTGAGGATGCACTCGCGGCGGAGGCCCGCCACGACTATCCTATCGGAACAGCAATCCGAGGTAGGAGGCCGACCCGGCATGGCCCACGTCGTTCTGATGGGAAATCTGCGCCAGTATACCGGTGGTGTGACCGAGCTCGAGGTCGAGGCGGGCAATATCCGCCAACTTTTCAAGAAGCTCGGCGAGCAATTCCCCGAGCTCGCTCGGCACCTCGAGGAAGGTCTCGCCGTCGCCATCGACGGTCAGATCTACCAGGATACGCTGCTCGAGCCGATCAGCGCCTCGAGCGACGTGCACGTCCTGCCACAGATTGCCGGCGGGTGAAGCCGGTCCAGCCGGCTGGAAGCCGAACGTGGAACGCGATCGGTCAGCTGCGGTTCTTGCGCTCCCGGATCTCGGCGAACACTTGCCAGTCCGCCGCGCCCTCCATCCCGAGACGCTTGCGGATCGCCGCATTCTGGGGGCGCAGGAACGGATTGGTCTCGAGCTCGTGATCAAGCCGCGTCGGCAGCGTGGCATCCCCTGCGGCCAACAGGCGTTCGACCTCGGCGGCCCGGGCCTGGAGCGCCGTGTTGTCCGGCTCTATGGTCAGCGCGAACCGGGCGTTCGACGCAGTGTACTCGTGGCCGCAGTAGATCATTGTTTCGCGGGGCAGAGCTGCGAGCCGAGACAGCGACTGCCACATCATCTCGGGCGTGCCCTCGATGACACGTCCGCAGCCGATGGCGAACAAAGTATCGCCAACGAAGGCGACCTTCCGTTCTGCAATCCAATAGGTGATGTGGCCGGCGGTATGGCCGGGGGTGTCGATCACCTCAATGGAGTGGCCACCGAAGCTCACTTTGTCGCCGCCGCCGACCGTCTTGTCGAGCGTCGGTATCCGCGTCGCCTCGCCCTTGGGGCCGATGACGGTACAACCTGTCTCAGCCTTGAGTGCCTGAATGCCTTGAGTGTGATCGGCATGGTGGTGAGTGACGAGAATATGGGTGAGCTTCCAGCCCTTGGCCGCCAGCGCTGTGCGGATGGGCCCGGCTTCCGGCGCATCGATGGAAGCCGTGAGGTTGCTGGCTGGATCGTGGATGAGGACGCCGAAGTTGTCCTTGAGGCACATGAACTGATGAATTTCGAGGGCGGGCATGGCGAACTCCTCTCGGGCGTTTCGACGGCAGCTGGGCGCGGAGCGCGGCTGGGCAACCTAGCAGCCGATCCGGCGAATGCAACGCACCGGCACCGGGCCTGTCCAGGTCGGCCAACCGTTTCGACAATCAAACCAATGCTATAAAGTCATTGTCATGCACACCGACATCAGGGAACTGCTGGACTTCTATGGGACGCCGCTCGGGACACGGGTGCGCCGCATCCTGGCGCATCGCATCCGCGCTCGTTGGCCTCGGGCGAGCGGCGCCACGCTGATGGGTCTGGGGTTCGCCACGCCGTACTTGGGCTCGTTCCGAGGCGAGGTGGCCCGATTGGGAGCGCTGATGCCATCCATGCAAGGCGCGGCCGTCTGGCCCGGCAAGGGCTCGGTGCATACGGTCGTCGTCGAGGAAGCCAGCCTGCCGCTGCCCGACAACAGCGTCGATTTGATGCTTGTGGTCCATTGTCTCGAGACGAGCGAAAGCGTTCGGCCGATGCTGCGCGAAATCTGGCGGGTATTGAGCCCCGAGGGCCGCGTGCTGCTCGTGGTGCCGAACCGCCGCGGTGTTTGGGCGCGGTTCGACCGGACGCCCTTCGGGCACGGACGACCTTACAGCGCCGCGCAACTCGATCGTCTGCTCGGGGACGCCATGCTGACGCCGATGGATTGGGGAACAGCCCTGCATATGCCGCCGTTCGACAGCCGCGTCGTCCTCAGATCGGCGCTGACGCTCGAGCGAATCGGGGCGCGTGTGACACCGGTCTTTGCGGGGGTGATCCTGGTGGAGGCTCGTAAAGAAATGGTCTCGCCCATCGCCAAGCCCGCCGTCACGAGCCCTCTCACGGAGCTGGTGCCCTACCGTGGCACCGCCTGACAGAAACGGCGCGGCGGGAAACCGCCGCGCCAGGAACCGCAAGTGCACGATCGTTATTTCGTCTTGGTCGTACCGCTCGGGCCGGTGCTCCCCGGGGTCGTGGACGAGCCGCTCGCGCCGGAACCGGTGCTCTCGGTCTTGTCGACCTTCGGCAGGGTCTTCACTTGATCGGCGGTCAGCGTCACCACGACGCGATCACCTTCCATGCGGAACTCCGACGGCATCAGCCGGACGCGTGAGGTGCCGATCCCGAGAAAGCCGCCCACGTCTGCGTGCAGCTCGGTGACCTTCCCGGACGGGTCACGCTTGATCGCGGCGACATCGCCGATGTTCTTGTTGTCGCTCGAGTAGACAGCCTTGTCGATCCAGGCTTTCGCCTGGTCCTCGGTCATCGTCGCCGAAGCACTCGCGGATGGTGTCGTGGACGACGGCGCGGTGGACGAAGACGGCGGGGTCGGGGCCCTTTCGGCGGGTGCCGTCGGGCTGGGGCTCGGGGTCGTCGGGCTCGGTGCGGTGGTCTGGGCAAGCGCCGCGGTCGAGGCCAGCAGGGCCGCCGTGACCACCGGGATGAAGATTTTCATGACATCCACTCCATAAGCTTTTTTCAGAGAAGTCGTGAGCACGCCACCGGTCGGATGTGGCTGCCTGCCGAAAGAATGCTTGGAAGGGGCTCGGGGTTCCCGTCGGCCCAGAGCCGAGGCGGGGGCATGCGGAACCGAAAAGCGGGGGATCGAGCTACCGGACCAGCTTGCGGCGACCGGCTCGCCGGGCACCCAGGCCCGCCTTCGACCCGTTGCACCCTGGGACACTGTGCGCCCCCGGTGTGACGGCTCGACGTTCGTCAACGCCGAGCAGTTGGCTCGAGCAAGCTGCGGCCCACTGTCGTTGCGGCGGCGGTCGTCTTGATGGCGATAGCGGTGGGACGGGCACTCGTCGCGGCGCGAGTCGAGGGTGGCCCGTAGATGGTCGCCGCGCCCAGGGCATCGCCTTCGGACAAAGTCGCAATGGCCTCGCTGTAGCGGAACGACATCAGGTGACCGCGCGGACTCGGGTGGTCCAGACCGATGGCGTGACCGATCTCGTGTGCGAGAGTATGCTCGAGATCATAGACCGCAAGATTGCCGTCGAAGCCGACCTTCCAGCGCTTTGCTGGATTGAGGCAGATGGTGGCCGAAGCGATGGGCCGTATGGGCCCTTCGACCCAAGGACCGAGTGTCAGGCTCGTGAAGGCGAAGCCGGCTGGCTCCGACTGCTCGCCGACGACAATGTCGGCCTCCGAGCCGGCCGGGACCTCGATGAAAGTGATGCCGGCCGCCTCCTGCCAGCGTGCAAAAGCCCTGGATAGCGCTGCCTGGAATGCTGTCGGCGAGATTGCCGAGCCCGAAAGCAGGCGATGCGGCGGCCGAATGCGTCGGCAATTCACGGCGTCCGGCGCGGCGCGTTCCTCATTTGCGACCGAATAGCGCAGGAACACCGAGCGACCCGCTGCGTTCGGCCGCCATAGCACCTGTTGTCCGGCAATGACGAGCGGCCGGTGGCTCGGGTCGGCCATGCTGGTGCTGATGGAAGCACCAGCGATGATTGCGGCCACGGAGATGCCGCAGCTGATTGGCCATCTGCGCGTCATTCTGCCTCCCCGGTTTGTCCCTCGCGAGACCGGAGATGTTGCAGGGACGGGGAGCCTCAGCAATGCACGCATCGCCGCAGCAATTGCTCGCAGCGATGCTTATGGCATGCGTGCGCCCCGAAACGCGAACCGCCCGGCACCCTTGCGGGGCCAGGCGGCGATAGGCGCGAGCGGCGCGCCGGCAATTTGCGCCGGCGCCGCCTCTCAGGCGTCTTAGGCGGGGCGCTTCTTGAGGCCGGCCTCGACGTCCTCGAAGGTGCCCTTGATCTCGTTGCCGGCGTTGTTGACGACGGTGATGATGGCGACGCCGATGAGGGCGGCGATCAGGCCGTACTCGATC
>JANRJI010000019.1:0-5323 GCA_033764055.1 Hyphomicrobiaceae bacterium | reverse complement strand
CGCCAGCGGCCGGCCGAACTGAACGCGGTCAAGGCTGTACTGCCGCGCCGCCTGCCAGCAGAACTCAGCCGCGCCCAGCGCGCCCCAGGCGATGCCGTAGCGGGCGTTGTTGAGGCAGCCGAAGGGGCCTTTGAAGCCTGACACGCCCTCGAGCAGGTTGCCCGCCGGCACGAATACGTCGTCCATCACGATCTCGCCCGTCACGGAGGCTCTGAGAGAGAGCTTGCCGTTGATCTTCGGCGTCGACAGGCCATCCATGCCGCGCTCCAGGACGAGACCGCGCAGCACGCCAGACTCGTCTTTCGCCCACACGATCATGACGTCGGCGATCGGCGCGTTGGTGATCCAGGTCTTGCGCCCGTTGACGACATAGCCGCCGTCGACGCGCCGCGCCGTCGTCCTGAGGCTCGCTGGGTCCGACCCGGCGTCGGGCTCGGTCAGGCCGAAGCAGCCGACCAACTCGCCCGTCGCCAGTCGCGGCAGATAGGTTCGCCGCTGCGCCTCGCTGCCGTATGCGAAGATCGGATGCATGACGAGCGAGGACTGGACGCTCATAGCCGAGCGATAGCCCGAATCGACGCGCTCGATTTCGCGCGCCACAAGGCCGTAGGCGACGGCCGAGACACCTGCGCCGCCGTAAGCCTCCGGCAGCGTCGGGCCGAGGAAGCCCATGGCCCCCATGTCGGTCAGGATCGAGCGGTCGAAGCTCTCATCGCGGGCGTCGCGCACGACGCGGGGCATGAGCCGATCGGTGGCGTAGGCGCGCGCGGCATCCGCGATGGCGCGCTCGTCGTCCGTCAGGGCGTCCGCCAACAGGAGAGGATCGGCCCATTCGAAACGGGCTGGCGCCGTCACAGGCGATGGGGTGCCTGTCGCGGATGCCATGTCGTCGGGAAGGATGCCGCGTCCATCCGCACCTGCCATGTGGACCCCCTCGATATCGTGCGCCGTAGCGACCACTCCGTTCGGTTAGGTTTGCAATTTAGTGCCAACCGGGCAAACTCGCACTGGGATTTGGCATGCCCGTCGCGGCAGCCGACCTCAAGATAAAAAAAGCGCGTCCCATTCGCTCCAGGGAAGGAAACGGAATGTCTGTCAGGAAGTCTCCACGAGCACTGATGCTCGCGGGCGTGCTGGTGGCTGGCGTCGCCGCCGCGATGCCAGCCCGCGCCGATACCTTCATCAACGTGCTGACCGGCGGCACGAGCGGCGTTTACTACCCGCTCGGCGTCGCGCTCTCCAAGATCTACGGCGAGAAAAGTCCTGGCGAGCGCACCCAGGTGCAGGCGACCAAGGCCTCCGTCGAGAACCTCAACCTGCTCCAGCAGGGCAAGGGCGAGATCGGCTTCTCGCTCGGCGACTCGGTGCAGCTCGCCTGGGAGGGCAGCGAGGAAGCAGGCTTCAAGACGAAGCTCGACAAACTGCGCGCCATCGCCAGCATCTACCCCAACTACATCCAGATCGTCGCCGCGAAGGCGTCCGGCATCGCCAGCCTCGAGGCACTCAAGGGCAAGAGCCTGTCGGTCGGCGCGGCCAAGTCGGGCACCGAGCTCAACACCCGCGCCATCTTCGCCAAGGCTGGTCTGACTTACGGCGACCTCGGCAAGACCGAGTATCTGCCGTTCGCAGAATCGGTCGAGCTCATGAAGAACCGCCAGCTCGACGCGACGCTCCTATCGGCGGGCCTCGGGGTTGCGGCCATCCGCGACCTCGCCGCCTCACTGCCGATCGAGATCGTGGCGATTCCGAAGTCGGTCGGCGAGAAGCTCGGCGCACCCTATGTGCCGGTCGAGATCCCGGCTGGCACCTATGACGGGCAGACGGCCGCCGTGCCGACGGTCGCCGTCGGCAACATCCTCGTCACGCACTCGGGCGTCAGCGACGAGGTCGCCTACCAGATGACCAAGCAGCTATTCGAGAATCTGCCCGACATGGTGGCCGCCCACAAGGCCGCGACCGCCATCAAGCTCGAAGCTGGCCCGACCGGCCTGCCCATTCCTCTCCACCCAGGCGCCGAGAAGTTCTACCGCGAGAAGGGCATCATCAAGTAGGGCGACCGCTCACGAGTTCTCGAACGAGGCTGCCCGTGACCCTGGCCCTCTCCCCGCTCGCGGGGAGAGGGTGAAGGGGGCCCTGTCCCCATAGCCGTTGGGCGTGTGGGGGTGAGTGAGAGGGACGGGTAGGAGTCTTGAAGGGCGGTTCCTCGTCGTGAGGGGCAAGTCTTGATCTTTGGTGGCCGCGGCGGGCGAGGTGCGGCAGTACGGCGCGCCCCACAGGAGCAGTAGCATGACCAACGTGCCGCCCTCGGGCGCTGGCCTGTCCGCCGAACGGGACGACGAGCCCACGATCTACGACGTGCTCAGCCAGGCGTTCCCCGCCACACCCGAGGGGCGGCTGCTATTTGCCGTAGCCGTCGCCTTCTCGACGTTCCAGCTCGCCAGCGCCGCCCACCTCATCGATCTGCCGAGCCAGATCGTGCGCGCGGTCCACGTCGGCTTCCTGCTCTTGCTCGCGTTTCCATTCGTGGCCATGGCGAGCCGCTGGTCGTGGCCCATGAAGGTGATGGCCTGGGGGCTCGGCATCGCGAGCTTCGCGGTCGCCGTCTACCAGTGGATCGAGTACGAGCCGCTGCTCCTGCGCGCCGGCGATCCGACCCATCTCGACATCGTCATCGGCGTGGTCTCGCTCGCCCTGCTGTTCGCCGGGACGTGGCTCGTGATGGGCTCGGCGCTGCCGATCCTGTCGGGCCTGTTCCTGCTCTATTGCCTGATCGGCAATTACCTGCCCTACCCGATCGACCACCGTGGCTACGACTTCGCGCAAGTGATCGAGCACATGGCCTACGGCACCGAGGGCATCTACGGCGTGCCGACGTTCGTCTCCTCGTCCTACATCTTCCTGTTCATCCTGTTCGGCGCGTTCCTGGAGCGGGCCGGCATGATCCGGCTGTTCACAGACATCTCGCTCGGCATGTTCGGGCGCTCGCGCGGGGGACCGGCCAAAGTTGCCGTTTTCTCGTCGGCCTTGATGGGCACGATCTCAGGCTCGGGCGTGGCCAACGTGGTCACCACAGGCCAGTTCACGATTCCGCTGATGAAGCGCTTCGGCTACAGCCCGGCCTTCGCAGGCGGCGTCGAGGCGACGGCCTCGATGGGCGGCCAGATCATGCCGCCCGTGATGGGCGCGGTCGCCTTCATCATGGCCGAGACCATCGACGTGCCCTACGTCGAGATCGCCAAGGCCGCCGTGATACCAGCGCTGCTCTACTTCTTCGCGGCCTACTGGATGGTCCATATCGAGGCCGGCAAGCGCGGCCTCATGGGGTTGTCGGCTGCCGAGGTGCCCTCGGCCTGGGTGGCGTTGCGCGACGGCTGGTACCTCATTCTGCCGCTCGCGGTTCTCGTCTACTTCCTGTTCTCCGGCTACACGCCGATGTTCGCCGGCTCCGTCGGCCTGCTGTTGACCAAGCTCCTGATCATGGGCGCGGCGACGGCGCTCGGTCTGCCCGAGGGCATTGTGCGCATCGCCTTCTGGATCGGGCTCGGGCTCGCCGCCGGAGCCTGCCTACAATACGACATCTGGGCGATCGGGCTGATGCTCGCCGTTCTCGCGGCGGTGCTCGTACTGCGCGCGCCTGGCCGCGCCACGCTCGCCGACATGGTGGTGGGGCTTGCCGAGGGAGCCCGCACGGCGCTGTCGGTCGGCATCGCCTGCGCGGTCGTCGGCATCATGATCGGGACCATGACGCTGACCGGCGTGGCGACGACGTTCGGCAGCTTCGTCGTCTCGGTCGGCGAGGAAAGCCTATTCCTGTCGCTGATCCTGACCATGGTCATGTGCCTCATTCTCGGCATGGGCATCCCGACCATCCCCAACTACATCATCACAGCATCGCTTGCCGGCCCCGCACTGCTCGAGCTCGGGGTGCCGCTGATCGTCTCGCACATGTTCGTTTTCTACTTCGGCATTCTGGCTGACCTGACGCCGCCGGTCGCGCTCGCGTGCTTCGCCGCCGAGCCCATCGCGCGGGAGAGCGGCTACAAGATCTCCATCGAGGCGTGCAAGATCGCGGCTGCCGGCTTCGTCATTCCGTTCATGGCCGTCTACACGCCAGCCCTCATGCTGCAGGACGCCGGGCCGCTGGCTCAGGTCATCGGCTATCCGGGCGAGGTCGCCTACATCGTCGGCAAGACCGTGCTCGCCATCATCCTGTGGGGTGCCGCCGTGGTCGGTTTTCTGATGGGGCCGATGTCGGCGCTGGAGCGAGTGCTGGCGACGGTCTCCGCGTTCACGCTGGTTGCCGCCGTGCCGTGGACGGACGAAGTCGGCTTCGCCGTCGCGGCGATCGTGATCGGTTGGCACTGGTGGCGGACGAGGCTGAGCACCGCCGCTCCGGCTGGCCCCACGCAAGCCGCTTCGCGGCCGCCGGACGGCTCGTGATGTCGCTGTGCCTGTGGGCGGGGAGCAGCGTCACGGCTCTCGGCGCCAGCGCCTTCACGCTGATCTGGACCCACTCCATCGAGAAATCCGCCTGGCAGGAGGATTGGCGCCTGACGGGAGCCGGTCTCGTCATCGAGGAGGCGCGCGTCACATCGACGGGGGCGGGCATGGAGCCGCCGGCCGGCGCCGTGCTGGCGGGGGGAGTTTGGCATTACCGACCGGCGTTGCCGCCCCTGGCGGAACTGGTTCTGGCGACCTCGGCGGCGACGGCTCCCTGGCGATTGTGTCCGAGCGGAAGGGCCTGCCTGACGATCCCCGCCTCGCCCGACGCGGCACCGGCCCGCATCGCCCGCTGCCCGGATTCTAATGCGTTGCGAGGAAAGTGAAAAACCGATCAACGGTAACAAAGCTTTACCGTCTTCCTGCCACACTCGACCATCACTAGTTTAGAAGTCCGTTGGGTGCGCCGGGGGGCACTGGCGCAATGACGGAGCCTCGTTGCAGCAGTCTCGTGGTCGTGATGCGTTCTTCGGGTACCTTTCCGCGCGCGTGGGTTGCCGGTCTGGCCGTCCTGGCCTCGACCACCGCGCTCGCCAGCGAGTTGCGCGGACCGGAGCTCAAGGTCGCCGTGGCCGGCGCAACACTGGCTCTCGACAGTCCGATCGGCATCGCCTTGCCGGTCTCCTTCGCCCACGACGGCACGATGACCGGCGAAGCAGGCAATCTCACATTCCTGCTTGGATCGAGCCGCGATGTCGGCCGCTGGTGGATTGCCGGCGACAAGCTGTGCAAGCGCTGGCAGGTCTGGTTCGAGAACAAGACGAAGTGCGTCTGGGTCGGCATCGCGCCGGACAACCGCATCACCTGGCGCCACGCCGACGGC
>JANRJI010000018.1:0-6809 GCA_033764055.1 Hyphomicrobiaceae bacterium | reverse complement strand
GGGCCGGGATATCGTTCCGCTCGACAAAGAGGCGATGAACGAGATCCGGGCCAAAGAGATCGCCATCGTCTTCCAGGAGCCGATGACATCGCTCAATCCGGTTTTCACTGTCGGCGAGCAGATCGCCGAGGTGATCCGTCGCCATGAAGGCCTGGGACGAAAGGCAGCGCTTGACCGCGCCGCCGACATGCTGGCGCTGGTGCAGATCCCCAACGCGAAGGCTCGGGTCAACGATTATCCCCACCAGTTCTCCGGCGGCATGCGCCAGCGCGTCATGATCGCGATGGCCCTCTCGTGCGGACCAAAGCTTCTGATCGCAGACGAGCCGACAACAGCACTCGATGTGACGATCCAAGCTCAAATCCTCGATCTGCTGGCCGACATGAAGCAGCGGCTCGGCATGGCCGTGATGCTGATCACGCATGCGATGGGCGTCGTCGCGGAGGTGACGCAACGGGTTGTCGTCATGTACGCGGGCAAAGTCGTGGAGGAGGCGCCGGTGCGACAGCTTTTTGCGCGACCACTGCACCCTTACACGCAAGGCCTCATCCGCTCGATCCCGCGGCTCGATCGCGCCGGCCGGGACAAGGAGAGGCTGGAAGCCATCCCGGGAACCGTCCCCAATATGCTGACCCCGCCCCCCGGATGTCGGTTCGCGGCGCGGTGCAAGTTCGCAACGGACAAATGCCGCGAGGCCATGCCGCCTCTACGCGAGATCGAGCCCGGTCACAAAGTGGCTTGCGTGCTCCACTGAGGCTCGAGGAGAAGCCAAGCCCCATGTCCGAGCCGCTGCTCAAGGTGATCGATCTCAAGAAGCACTTCCCGATCCGGGGCGGACTCTTGCAGCGTGAAGTGGAGCGCGTGCATGCCGTCGACGGCGTTTCCTTCGAGGTCGAAAAGGGCGAGACGCTGGGCCTCGTCGGCGAATCGGGCTGCGGCAAATCCACGACGGGGCGGTGCATTCTGCAGTTGATCACGCCGACATCGGGCACGGTCCTGTTCGAGGGGCGCGACGTGACGCAGCTCGGGGGCGAGGAATTGCGCCGAATCCGGCGAGACATGCAGATCATCTTCCAGGATCCGTTCGCCTCGCTCAACCCACGCATGACTGTCGGGGCGATCATCGGGGAAGCACTGATCATCCACAAGCTGGCCAAGAACCGGCAGGAGCACGAGGACCGCGTCGTCCAGTTGCTGGAAACGGTCGGGCTCAGGGCCGATCACATGCGCCGCTTCCCGCACGAGTTCTCAGGCGGCCAGCGCCAGCGCATCGGCATCGCGCGCGCTCTCGCGGTCGAGCCGAAGCTGATCATCTGCGACGAGCCCGTGTCGGCGCTCGACGTGTCGATCCAGGCGCAAGTGATCAACCTGCTCGAGGATCTGCAGGCCCAGTTCGGCCTCACCTACGTCTTCATCGCGCACGATCTTTCGGTGGTCGAGCACATCTCCAGCCGGGTCGCGGTGATGTATCTCGGCCGGATCGTCGAGATCGCGCCGGCCGACGAGCTCTACGCAAGGCCCCTCCACCCCTACACCGAGGCGCTGCTGTCGGCGGTGCCGATCCCCGATCCGGCCATCAAGCGCAAGCGCATCAAGCTCGAGGGCGACGTGCCCAATCCGATCCGGCCCCCGCCCGGCTGCCACTTCCACACGCGCTGCCCGATCCGACAGCTGCCACGATGCGCCACGGAGGTGCCGAAGCTCGAGCCGGGCGCCAACGGGCACTGGGTATCATGCCACTTCCGCAAGGCTTGACAGGTGCGCGCCTTTGCCTGGCGCCTCACCGGCCGTCCGCAATCATGTGCCGAACTCGGGAGACGAGCGTTTCCATCTCGAAGGGCTTGGCGAGAACACCCATGCTCGGCGCCAGCTGCTGGTTGCCGATGATGGCATTCTCGGCATAGCCGGTGATGAACAGGACCTTGAGGTTGGGCCGCATCGCGCGCGCCGCATCAGCAAGTTGGCGCCCGTTCATGCCTCCCGGCAGGCCGACGTCCGTCACCAGCACGTCGATGCGCTCCTGTGAGTGCAGCGCATTGAGCGCCGAGGCCGCGTCTGTGGCCTCGATGACGGAGTAGCCGTGCTCCTGCAGCACCTCGGCCATCAGCATGCCGAGCAGCACCTCGTCGTCGACGAGCAGGATAGTCTCGCCGTCCTTGGCCTGCCCAGGCGCTTCCGGTGTCGCCGGCACGGGCATGGCCTCGGTGCCGAAGTGGCGAGGAAGGTAGAGGCACATCGTCGTGCCGACACCCACCTCCGAGTAGGCCCGCACCTGACCACCCGACTGGCGCACGAAGCCGTAGACCATGGAGAGGCCGAGCCCGGTACCCTGCCCGATCGGCTTGGTGGTGAAGAACGGATCGAAGATCCGCGAGATCACGTCCCTCGACATGCCGATTCCGGTATCGGTGACGCACAGCGACAGATACTGGCCTGGGGGCAGATCGCGCTCGCGGGCGGCGCGGTCATCGAGCCACTTGTTGGCGGTCTCGATCGTGATGCGGCCGCCGTCCGGCATGGCATCGCGGGCGTTGACACAGAGGTTCAGGAGCGCGTTCTCGAGCTGTGGTGGGTCGATCAGCACCGTCCACAGACCTGCGGCCGTCACCACCTCGACGGCGATCTGAGGACCGACCGTGCGCCGAATGAGGTCCTCCATGCCGATCACGAGCCGATTCACGTCGGTCGGCTTCGGATCGAGGGCCTGGCGGCGGGCGAAGGCCAGAAGGCGGTGGGTGAGGGCCGCCGCGCGCCGGGCCGCACCCTGCGCCGCGGCGATATAGCGATCGGTCTCGGCGAGCCGACCCTGCTTCAAGCGCGCCTGCAGCAGCTCCAGCGAGCCCGTGATGCCGGTCAGCAGATTGTTGAAGTCGTGGGCGATTCCGCCAGTCAGCTGGCCCACGACCTCCATCTTCTGGGACTGGCGCAAGGCGTCCTCGGCCTCCCGCAGGCGGCGCTGCTCGCCGAGCCGATCCGTCACATCATAGGCGAACTGGTAGGCGCCGATCTGCCGCCCGTCCCCGTCGCGCAACGCATTGAAGCGAACCTCGTAGTGGCGGCGCCGGCCCTTGCTGTCGAGCTCCAGGACCTCGATGAACTCCTCCCCGGCCAGAGCCCTGCTCCAGAGCGACAGCACGGCGGCCTGGGCGCTGGCGCTGCCCTGCAGGATCTCGACAACGTTGTCACCGACCCTCGGTCGGACAGAGAATATGATCTCGAACTCCCGCGCCGCGGCGGCGTTGATCGCGAGCAGGCGAAAATCGCGGTCGACGACCTGAACGTAAGCGTCGCTCCGCTCGACGATCTCGGCCAGGATCTTGCGCTCCGCCAGCGCCGCGATGACGCGCGTCTCCAGCGTCGCGTTGAGCTGCTGGAGGGCCTCTTCCGCGCGTTTGCGGGCGGTGATGTCCTGGAAGAGGACCGCCACCTGGCGTCGACTCGCGGGCTCGATGCGGAACGCGGCCAACTCGAGATGGCGACCCGTGGCGACGAGCTCCCTCTCGAACCGGATCGGCTCGCCCGTCCTCAGCACGCCGCCGTAGAGCTCGACCCAGCCAGCGGCCTCGTCCGGCACCATCTCACGGACCTTCTGGCCGACGACATTGGGGATGCCGGCATGGAGCGCGTAGGCCGGGTTCGCCTCGATGTGGATATAGTCGCTCAATGGCCCGTCCGGCCCGTCGAGAAACTCGATGATGCAGAAGCCTTCGTCGATCGAGTTGAAGAGCGTGCGGTAGCGCTCCTCGCTGAGGGCGAGGGCTGCCTCGGCGCGCTCGCGGCCGCCGATTTCCCCCGACCGCAGGCGCGCATTCTCCGCCTCGAGAGCCTTCACGTAGCGTTGCAGCCTCGCAATTTCTTCAGCGGTCACGCAACATGCCCCCGTGCTCGAGGCCCCTACGGCCCTTTGACCTTTGAAGCACAAAAGCCCGTCAGTACAAGAGCCTTGCGAGCCATTTGGTTGCACGCCACCCACGCGCGCCTGCGTCGACATGCGAGAGCGAGCGCATCAGCCGATGCTGCGCATGGCGAACAGGGCGATGCCGTTATTGAGGGCATGGCAGAGGATCGCCGGCCACAAGCTGCGCGAGGTGGAGCGTATCCATGCGAGCGTCATGCCGATGGCGAAAATGACGATCTGGCCGCCGATGCCATACTGCATGTGCAGGGCGGCAAAGCCGGCGCTGGTCAGGGTGGCGCCACCCCAGAAGCCGAGGCGGGTGGCCTCGAGCGTGCGCGAGAGCACCCCGCGAAACACCAGCTCCTCCGTTACCCCGGCCAGAAGCACGGTAGCGAGAAACAGGCTCCAGGCCAGCGGCGTGCGCACCAGCGCCACGAATGGCGCCAGCTCCTCACGGGGGCTCGAGGGCGCGATCCCCGCGGCGACAAGAGTGGCCGCCATTTTCACCACGAACAGAAGCAGGATCGCCTGAACCCAGCCACCCAGCCCATGCTGCGGCCACGCCAAGCCGAGGGCGGCCACCCAGTCGCGATGCCAGAGCCGCACCAGCCAGAGGATCACGGTGAGCTGGACGAGCTGCGACACGAGCTGGATGGCAACGAACAGCAGGTGCTGCTCCGCCTGTGCAAGCTGCCGTGCACCGTCGAGGTCGACGATGGCACCGACGCCGAGCCGCCAGGCGAGATAGGCCTGGTTAAGGACATTGCCGGCCACCATCGCCGAGCCGACCACAAGGAGGGCGAAGCCGAGCGCTCCCAGCACGCTCCATTTCCCGGCCTCGCCCGGCGGTGAGGGAGCAGCCGTCAGCGGAATGGACGGAACGGACCCGTTCGGTGGCACGTCGTGCATCGGGTCCTCACACGCTGCAGGTCAGGGCATCGCCTCGCCGGTCCGCGAGGTTCGGAGCAGGACCGGCCGAGGCGGCGTCAGCCGAGCTCGATCCGCGCGAGCGCCGCCTCGAGCTGGCGCCCCTTCGCCTCCCAGTCGGCCTGCCGCTCCTTCAACTCCTCGACCACCTCCTCGGGCGCCCGGGCCATGAACTGCGGGTTGCCGAGCCGGTCGGTGACCTTCCTGATCTCGACCCCGACCTTGGCCACCTCCTTGGCGATCCGCGCCCGCTCGGCCGCCATGTCGATAATGCCGGCAAGCGGCAATGCCGCCGTCGTATCGCCGACGACGACCTGCGCGGAGCCCTTCGGCGCGGCAGTCTCGAAGGCGATGCTCTCGAGGCGCGCCATACGAAGCAGCGTCTCGCGATGCCTCTCGGCACGCGCGCGCGCCTCGCCGCTGGCCGCGACCAGCACGAGCGGCACCTTGGCGGCGGCCGGCACGTTCATCTCCGAGCGCACCGAGCGCACCTGCGCGATGAGACCGATGACCCAGCCGATCTCGGCGTCCGCAGCCGGATCGGTGAGCCCCGAGAGGGCCGGCCATGGCGACAGCGCCAGCATGGCGTTGCGGCTGTCGCCGTGCTCGCCGGTCTTGGCCCAAAGCTCCTCGGTGATGAACGGCATGAACGGATGCAGCAAAGCCAGGATCTGGTCGAGCACCCAGGCCGTCATGGCGCGGGTCTCGGCCTTCGCAGTCTCGTCGGTGCCTGTCAGCGTCGGCTTGGCGAGCTCGAGATACCAGTCGCAGTAGGTGCCCCAGACGAACTCGTAGGCGGCGGCCGCGGCCTCGTTGAACTTGTAGGCCTGGATCGCCGTGGTGACGTCGGCCACCGCGCGCTCGGTGGCCCCCGCGATCCAGCGGTTGAGCGTCTCCTTCGCCGAGGCCGGATCGAAGCCCGAGACGCGTCGGCACTCGTTCATCTCGGCGAAGCGGGCGGCATTCCAGATCTTGGTCGCGAAATTGCGGTAGCCCTCGACCCGTTGCTTGGAGAGACGCACGTTGCGGCCCTGCGCCGTCATGGCGGCGAGCGTGAAGCGCAAGGCATCGGCGCCATAGACGTCGATCAGCTCCAGGGGGTCCATGACGTTCCCCTTGGTCTTCGACATCTTCTGGCCCTTCTCGTCGAGGACGAGGCCATGGATGTAGACGTCGTGGAAGGGGGCAAGTGGCTTGCCTTCGGCGTCCTTCATGAAGTGCAGCCCGCTCATCATCATCCGGGCGACCCAGAAGAAGATGATGTCGAAGCCGGTGACGAGGCAGCTCGTCGGATAGAAGCGGGAGAGCTCCTTCGTCTGCTCGGGCCAGCCGAGCGTCGAGAACGGCCACAGCGCGGAGGAGAACCACGTGTCGAGGACGTCCTCGTCACGCCAAATCTCTACGCTATCGCGATCATGAATATCGAACTTTGCGGGATCGACATTACTGTACGCGTTAGGTCGCTCGATAACCGTCGGCGCGACACCATAATAGGTAGTCGCCTGTCCAATCGCCTCTGCTTCAGTCGCAGCGCAGAACGCTTGGGTATCAAATGGAAGGAACTTGAATCCCGAAGCTGGCCAATTGGGATCTTTTTTGCGGCCGTACCAGACGGGAATCTGGTGTCCCCACCAGAGCTGGCGGGAGATGCACCAGGGCTGGATGTTCTCGAGCCAGCGGAAATAGTCGTTGGCGTACTTCTCGGGGACGAAGCGCGTGTCGCCCTTGCGCACGGCCTCGAGCGCGGGCTTGGCCAGCGTCGCCGCGTCGACGTACCATTGGTCGGTCAGCCACGGCTCGACGATGGCGTCGCCGCGCTGGGCGTGCGGCACGGCGTGGGTGGTCACCTCGATCCGCTCGAGGAAGCCGAGCGCGTGCAGCTCGTCGACGACACGCTTGCGCGCCTCGAAGCGATCGAGCCCTCGATAGGCCTGCGGAGCGTTGTCGTTGAGCTTGCCGGTCGCGTCGAGGATGTTGATCACGA
>JANRJI010000017.1:0-10786 GCA_033764055.1 Hyphomicrobiaceae bacterium | reverse complement strand
CCCCTACCATGTCAAGGTAGTGCTCTACCGCTGAGCTAAGCGCCCGGCCGGCCTCGCGGCGCGGCGGAAGGACTGTCCTATATCGGCTGATGCGGCGCGATGCAAGGACCAGACGGAGGATTGTTCGCCGCGTGCGGAGCAGGCCCGGCAGCTCGGACCATCAGGCCGCCAGCAGCTTGTCGATCTCGCGCACCAGGTCCTTCAGGTGGAAGGGCTTTGAGAGAACGCGCGCGTCTTTAGGTGCCTGAATCTCGCAGTTCAGTGTCACCGCGGCGAAGCCCGTGATGAACATGATCTTGAGGTCGGGATCGAGCTCGCTCGCTCGGCGTGCCAGCTCGATGCCGTCCATTCTCGGCATGACGATGTCGGTCAGGAGCAGCGTGAACGGCTCCTCCTTGATGCGCTGGAAGGCATCGGCTCCATTATCGAAGGCGATGACATCGTAGCCGGCTCGCTCGAGGGCGCGGGCCAGAAAGGCGCGCATGGAATCGTCGTCCTCGGCGAGCAGGATACGCTGGTGCGTCACCGGGGAAGCCTTGACGGTCATGGGGGTGCTCGGCGCAGAAACGATTGGAACCAGATTATGAGCAAAAGCTCACCGACCGTGTCATGTGACGGCATTTTGGTAAATATGAGATGAAATTGGAAGTGTCTGCTGCCGAGCGTCGCTGCCGCCCCGAAGGGGCTTCTCGCCGACCCCGTGGCACGGGAAATCCCGGTCGCTGGCGGCGGCGCTTCGCTGCTGCGCCCTCACGCGCGGCGGATGCGGTGCTCCGGAACGTCGAGGAAGCGGCGTTCCGTCTCTCCGGCGGCGAGCGATCGGCTGAGCCCGATGTCCTTCAACAAGCGATCGTCGAGCGCAGCGAGGCAGCGGCGCTCGACCGACACTCGAAGTGCCGCCTCCAGGACGCGGCAGGCACGGCGGAGCGCGTACCTGGTGAATGTGCCGACGGTCGGGGCGATCGACGGCACCGAGCGCTGGCGGATCGAGCTGGTCATGGCGAGCAGTCCTCTGCAGTGGGGTCATCCGGTATCAGCGCAAGCTCGATAGCGCACGCTGGTGCATAACGAAATCGAATGATATTAATCCTCTGCATAACTGGAGGTTGATCTATGCGGCGAGATCTCGATCTGGCGCTGCTGCGCGCATTTCTCGCGGTCGTCGAGACCGGGGGTGTCACCAGCGCGGCGCGCCTTCTCAATCGGACGCAGGCGGCGGTGAGCCTGCAGATCAAGCGCCTCGAGGAGGCCCTGGGGGTGCTGTTGTTCGAGCGTGGGCATAAGCGACTGACCCTGGCTCCAGCGGGAGAGCAGCTGATCGGCTACGCCCAGCGCCTGGTTGCCATGAACGACGAGGCGGTGGACAACATGACGACGCCGAGCTTCGAGGGCGAGGTCCGGCTGGGCCTGCCGGTCGATCTCATCGTCACCTACGCCGCGCCGATCCTGAGACGCTTCAACGAGCGGTGGCCGGCCGTGCGCGTCAGCCTGGTCGCTTCCAACTCGCACGAGCTTGTGGGCGCCCTGGAGCGTGGCGAGATCGATCTTGCGATCACCACCGACCTCGAGGCGGGAGGGCGTGGCGTCGAGACCCTCGCGCGCGACGATCTGGTTTGGGTCGGCCAGTCGGGCGGCTCGGCTCACCGCCGGGCTCCTTTGCCGCTCGCCATCGGTGGGCGAAGCTGCCGCTTCCGTCCGGTCGTCCTCGACGCGCTGCGCCGGGCCGGGATCGACTGGCGGGTCGTGCTGGAGGTCGCCAATCAGGACGCCGTCAATGCAACGATCGCCGCCGGGATCAGCGTGGCGGTGATGCTGCGCGAGACGGTGCCGCAAGGCCTGGAGGTGCTGCCGGCTGGACTGGGATTGCCCGACCTCCCGACCTTCGCGATCAATCTGCGCCTGCCGCCGGCAGGTGCGGGCGAGCTGACGGAGGAGATGGCCCGCCACATCCGGGCCGAGCTCGCAGCCCGCGCGTCGCTGCGAGGCGAGCGGCTGTTCGCCGGCAAGGCGGCCGAGCGGCGCGGACGCAGGACAGCGCGGGTTGCCGCCTGAGGCAGATCAGAGTCCACCGGTGACGTCGATCGTGAGCCCCGTCACGAAATCCGAGTGCGACGAGGCGAGGAACGCGATCACGTTGGCCTGGTCGACGGCGTGGGCCATGCGGCGGAGCGGTGTCCGCTCGATGTCGGCCGCCTTCTTTTCGGGCGGTTGTTGCTCCCAGCGCGGGCCGATGCGCTCCGTGAGCGTCATCGACGGCGCAATCGCATTGACGTTGATGCCGTGCGGACCGAGCTCCGAGGCGAGCTTGGTGGTGAACGCGATGATGCCGCCTTTGGCCGCCGCATAGGCCGACGACGATGCGACGCTCCTGCCGCGACCCGCAATCGAGGCGATGTTGACGATCTTGCCGCTGCGCTGGCGTTTCATGATCGGGATGACGGCGTGCGTGAACAGGAACGTGCCGTTGAGGTTGAAATCGACGATGGCCTGCCAATCGTCCAACGTCAGCTCGTCCGTCTCGGCGTTCGGCTTCGCGATGATGGTGGAGCCGCCGACTCCGTTCATGAGGATGTCGATGCGCCCGAACCGTTTCACTGCGTCGGCGACGAGGCCGTCCACTTGGGCTGCATCGAGCGCGTTCGCCGCGTATGGATAGGCCTTGCCGCCGAGCGAGGTGATCTGGGCGACGGCGGCCTCGAGCCGCTCCTTGTTGTTGTCGACCAGCGCCACCGTGCCGCCCTCGGTCGCGATGATGTCGGCCGTGGCGCGGCCGATGCCGCTGGCTGCTGCCGTGATCAACGCAATCTTGCCTTGGAAGCGCATGGCCGTTCCTCCGTCGTGTCATGGTGCCCGGCCGATCATCCCGCTGAAGCGCCGCCGATGTCCAGTGACCCCCGAGGGAGGCCTCCTGAGTGAGGGGAGCGAGCAACGCCGCTCCACCGCCGGAACGACGAGCGGGGACGCTGCCCGAGAACTGGGCGTCGCGGCGCGGAGTTGCACGAGTCGTGCTCAATATGACGGATTATAGGGCATTTCGCACGAATTGGCGCCTTGACACCATCCCGGTCCACCTTCCTACTGCTGTCGCCAGGATAGCCGTGGTCCGTTCACGGTCGAAGCACCTGGAAAGCCGCGGAAATCCAACCCCGGATGGGCTGGTGATGCGGCGACAGCAAGGGGAGCAGGTACGTCGTCATGGACCGCAGAAACTTTCTGAAGACTGCCGCCAGCACGGGAGCCCTGACGGCCGTCGGCGGGTTGTCCGCTCCGGCCATTGCGCAGGGCGCCAAGGTTCTGAAGTTCGTTCCCCAGGCCAATCTCGCCAACTTTGATCCCGTGTGGGGCACGCAGTACGTCGTGCGCAATGCGTCGCAACTCGTCTGGGATACGCTTTACGGCCTCGACGGCAAGCTCCAGCCCAAGCGCCAAATGGCCGAGAGCGAGGAGGTTTCAGCCGATGGCCTGACCTGGACGTTCAAGCTCCGCGAAGGCCTCAAATGGCACGACGGGGAGAAGGTCACGGCCAAGGACGTCGTCGCCTCGATCACCCGGTGGACTCATCGCGACGCCATGGGGCAGATGCTGAAGGCCATCAACAAGGAGCTGACCGCCGTCGACGACCGGACGCTCAAGTGGGTTCTGTCCAAACCCTATCCGAAGATGCTTTACGCGCTCGGAAAGGTCGGCACGCCCTGCTGCTTCATCATGCCCGAGCGCATTGCCAAGACCGATCCGTTCAAGCAGATCGAGGAGTATGTCGGCTCGGGGCCGATGAAGTTCGTCCGCGGCGACTGGAAGCCGGGTGCTCTCGCCGCCTTCGAGAAGAACAAGGATTACGTGCCCCGCAGTGAGTCGGCGGACTGGTGGTCGGGCGGCCGCGTGATCCACTTCGACCGGATCGAGTGGATCATCATGCCAGATCCGGCCACGGCCTCGGCCGCGCTGCAGTCGGGCGAGATCGACTGGTGGGAGACGCCGCTGACAGACCTCGTCCCCGTATTGAAGCGCAATCGGAATATCAAGGTCGATATCGCGGACCCTCTCGGCAACATCGGCGCCTTTCGCCTCAACCATCTGCATCCGCCCTTCAATGACGTGAAGGTGCGCCGGGCCGTGCAGATGGCGCTCAACCAGGAAGACTACATGCGAGCCGTGGCCGGTTCGGACAAGAGCCTGTGGAGCACCCTCGGCAGCGTGTTCACTCCCGGTACGCCCGTCTTCTCGGATGCCGGCGGGGAGGCATTGACCGGGCCGCGCGACATCGAAGGGGCGAAGAAGCTCCTGGCCGAGGCTGGCTACAAGGGCCAACCCGTCACGTGCCTCGTCGCCCAGGACCAGCCCCCGCTGAAGGCTATGGGCGAGATCACCGCGGATCTCCTCAAGAAGATCGGGATGACCGTGGATTTCGTGGCGACCGACTGGGGCACCGTCGGCCAGCGCCGTGCCTCCAAGAGCCCGCCCGGCCAGGGCGGTTGGGGCATGTTCCACACTTGGCACGCCGGTGCCGACGCCGCAAACCCCGCCGGCCACATCGCGGCGCGGGCGGGCGGCGAAAAGGGTCCGGCCTGGTTCGGATGGCCCGACGATCCCGAGGTCGAGAAGGGCGTTGCAGCGTGGTTCGACGCCAAGACGACCGAGGAGGAGAAGGCCGCCATGGCTGCCATCAACCGCGCCTCGATGACGAGCGTCACGTGGATCCCAACCGGGTTCTACAAGTCGTTCCAGGCGTGGCGGTCGAATCTTTCGGGCGTCAGCAACGGTCCGCTCCCCTGGTTCTGGGGTGTGACGAAGGCGTGAGGCCGATCCTCCCCCGCCGCCGCGCGGCGGCGGGATGAGGAGACAACATCATGCTGGCCTATATTCTCCGACGCATCCTGGCCACCATCCCCGTGATGGCAATCGTGGCCCTGTTCGTCTTCTCGCTGCTCTACATCGCGCCGGGCGATCCTGCCGCGGTGATCGCGGGCGACCAGGCGTCGCCGGAGGATGTCGAGAAGATCCGCCGCAGCCTCGGGCTCGACAGGCCGTTCCTCGTACGGTTCGGCGAGTGGAGCTGGCGGCTGCTGCAGGGCGACCTCGGGACGTCGATGTTCACCGGCTTGCCGGTGACGGAGCTCATTCGCCAGCGCATGGAGCCGACGCTGTCGCTGATGGTGGTGACGCTGCTGCTTACGGTGCTGATTGCGGTTCCGCTCGGCGTGGTCGCAGCCTGGAAGGCGGGGTCGTGGATTGATCGCCTGATCATGGCGCTGGCGGTGGCTGGCTTCTCCGTGCCGGTTTTCGTCGTCGGCTATCTGCTGGTCTACTTCCTGGCACTACGCCTCGAGTGGTTGCCGACGCAGGGCTACACGCCTCTCAAGGAGGGGTTGTGGCCCTGGCTCGAGACCTTGATCCTGCCGTCCGTGGCGCTCGGCTTCGTCTATATCGCGCTGATTGCCCGGATCACGCGAGCGACCATGCTCGAGGTGCTGTCGCAGGACTATGTTCGAACCGCGCGCGCCAAGGGGCTGGGACAGGGTAGCATCCTGTTCCTCCATGCACTGAAGAACGCAGCCGTGCCGATCGTCACCGTGATCGGCATCGGCATCGCCCTGCTGATCGGCGGCGCCGTGGTGACGGAGAGCGTGTTCGCCATTCCCGGTCTCGGGCGGCTCACCATCGACGCCATCGTTCGCCGCGACTATCCGGTGATCCAGGGCATCGTGCTGATGTTCAGCTTCGTCTATGTGCTGGTCAATTTGGCGATCGATCTGATCTACACCGTTCTCGACCCGAGGATCCGCTACTGATGTCCGTCGCCTCCTCGCCGATCCCGGTTGTCCTGCCGCCCGGAGCCGCCGCAGCGGCCGCACTGCCGGACATCCTGCCGCCCGTGAAAGTGCGGACGGGGCTTGCCGGCTTCGTCTACCGCCATCCGACCATGGCGATCGGCGGCGCCATGCTGCTCGTGCTGATCATCATCGCCGCGCTGGCGCCGCTTCTCGGTACGGTCGATCCGAGCGCCATTGCGCCCGCGCGCCGCAACCGCGAGCCGTCGCTGGAGAACTGGTTCGGCACCGACGCCTTTGGCAAGGACATCTACTCGCGCGTCCTCTATGGCGCGCGCGTCTCGCTGATCGTCGGCTTCTCTGTGGCGCTGCTCAGCTCCATTGCCGGCCTGACCATCGGCCTCGTATCAGGCTTCCTGCGCCTCGCCGATGGCATCGTCATGCGGGTCATGGACGGCCTCATGTCGATCCCGCCGATCCTGTTGGCCGTCGCCCTGATGGCGCTCACGCGCGCCAGCGTCGAGAACGTCGTGATGGCCATCGCCATCGCCGAGGTGCCGCGCGTCTCTCGCCTCGTTCGCGGCGTGGTGCTGACTTTGCGCGAGCAGCCCTACGTCGACGCGGCGATCGCCTGCGGGACGTCGACCTTCCGCATCATTCTTCGCCACATCCTGCCGAACACCATCGCGCCGTTGACGGTGCAGGCGACATACATTTGCGCCTCGGCCATGATCACCGAGGCGATCCTATCGTTCATCGGAGCCGGCGTGCCGTCGGCGATCACGCCATCGTGGGGCAATATCATGGCCGACGGGCGGACCCTATTCGAGGTCAAGCCCTACATCATCTTCTTCCCGGCGGTGTTCCTTTCGCTCACGGTTCTGGCAGTCAACCTGCTCGGCGACGGTCTTCGCGACGCCGTCGATCCCCGCATGGCGAAGAGGCTCTAGCCCATGGCGTTGCTCGAGGTCGAGAGCCTGCAGACCCATTTTCGCACCCCTGACGGCGTGAACAGGGCCGTCGACGGCGTGTCGTTCTCGGTCGCCGCCGGCGAGACGCTGGCGATCGTGGGGGAATCGGGCTGCGGCAAGTCCGTCACCGCGATGTCGATCCTCCGCCTGATCCCGGAGCCACCCGGCAAGATTGCCGGCCGCGTCCTGTTCAATGGACGCAACCTCCTGGAGCTCGACGATCGCGAGATGCGCAAGATCCGCGGCAACGACATCTCGATGGTGTTCCAGGAGCCGATGACGTCGCTCAATCCGGTGCTCACAATCGGGCGGCAGCTGTCCGAGACGCTCGTCCTCCACGAGGGCGTGTCCCGAGCCGACGGCGCCAGGCGTGCTCTCGAAATGCTGCGGCTCGTCAATATCCCCGAGCCCGAGCGCCGCCTCGTGCAGTACCCCCACGAGCTTTCCGGCGGCATGCGGCAGCGGGTCATGATCGCCATGGCGCTCGCCTGCAATCCGAAGTTGCTCATCGCCGACGAGCCGACGACGGCGCTGGACGTAACGGTGCAGGCCCAGATCCTGGACCTCATGCGCCAGCTCAAGTCCCGCATGGGCTCGGCGATCATCCTGATTACGCACGATCTTGGGGTCGTCGCCGAGATGGCCGAGCGGGTCGTCGTGATGTACGCGGGGCGCAAGGTCGAGGAAGCCAGCACCAAGGACCTGTTCGCGCACCCCCGCCACCCTTATACGCGCGCACTGCTGGCCTCGATCCCGCGGCTCAACGCACACGGCGAGGGTGCAGGCACACGAGCCCGCCTGGCCGAGATTCCGGGCGTGGTGCCCTCGCTGAAGCACCGTAACCCGGGTTGCCTGTTCGCCGACCGGTGCTCCCAGTCGACCGACCTTTGCCGAGCCCATGTCCCCGCCCTCGAAGCCAAGGCGCCGTCCCATCTCGCGGCGTGCTGGATGGCCGACGCTGCAGCCGGAGCCCCCGCATGACCGGTCAGGAGCGCCCTCCCGTGCTCGAGGTCAGGAACCTTGCCAAGCACTTTCCGGTGCGTCGAGGGCTGCTGGCCCGCGAGGTGGCGCGGGTCAAGGCCGTGGACGGCATCAGCTTCGCGATCGGCGCCAGTGAGACACTCGGCCTGGTCGGCGAATCCGGTTGCGGCAAGTCGACGGCCGGCAAGCTGATCCTGCGATTGATCGAGCCGAGCGCGGGCGAGATCCACATCGACGGCAAGCGCATTGACACGCTGTCGCGCAGGCAGATGCAACCTTTCCGCCGCCAGCTCCAGGTGGTGTTCCAGGATCCCTACTCGTCTCTCAATCCGCGCATGCGCGCTCTCGACATCGTGGCCGAGCCACTGCGCAATTTCGAGAAGCTCGACGATGCAACCATTGCGGCGCGCGTGGCCAGCCTTTTCGACAAGGTAGGTCTGCGACGAGACCAGCTCACGCGCTATGCCCACGAGTTTTCGGGCGGACAGCGCCAGCGTCTCGTGATCGCACGGGCGCTCGCGCTCAATCCGAGGCTCATCGTTTGCGACGAGCCGGTATCGGCCCTCGACGTCTCGGTCCAGGCCCAGGTGATCAATCTGCTGCTCGACCTCCAGAAGGAGCTTGGCCTCTCCTACCTCTTCATCGCCCACGATCTCGCGGTCGTCGAGCACATCTCGCACCGGGTGGCGGTGATGTATCTCGGGCGCATCGTGGAAATCGCCGACAAGGAGGCGTTGTTCGCGCGGCCCCAGCATCCCTACACCGAGGCCCTGCTCTCGGCGGTGCCGGTCCCGGATCCTGAGGTGCGCCCGAAGCGCATCATTCTGCAGGGCGTTGTGCCGAGTCCGATGCGACCGCCGCCCGGATGCCCGTTCCACACCCGATGCCCTTACGTGATCGAAAGGTGCCGATCGGAGCGCCCGCCGATGCGCGAGGTCGGCGACGGGCACTATGCCGCCTGCCATCTTCGGGATGGGCCCGTCAGTGAGGCGGGCTAGGCACGATAGCCGGCAGGGATGCGCAGGGGGAAACCCTCGGCGGAGGCGCTCGCCTACACCTGCCGCTCGACGACCGCGGCGATGGTGCGGGCATCGTGACACATCCGGCCGTCGGTTCCGGGGGCGCCCGCGACGATGCAGCCGAGCGGCAACCCGTTGGCACCTGCCGCCACCGTCACCGTCACGATGGGTCCGCCGATCAGCGTCCACGGCGAGATGAACCGGGGGTCGCCGGTCCAGGCGAGGCCTTCCGGCGCCGTGGCAGGCGCAGCAGGCCAGAGGTAAGCATCGGCTTCCCCGGTGCCTCCCAGGAACGCGGCGCGAAGCGCGTCGAGCCGCGCCCTTTCCGCGAGGTAGCGTTCGATCGGGATCGCGAGGCCATCGCGAACGGCCGTCAGGAATTTCTCGCCGATCAGCCCTGGCGCAAGATCGAGGGCATAGCGATAGTTCCGGCCGGCCTCGAATAGCATCGTCGATCGCTGCAGGGTGAAGATCTCCTCGAAGGATACCGGCGATGGGGCCGAGCGGACCCTGTGGCCGGCAGCCCCTAGCAGATCGGCTGTCCGCCGCCATGCCGCGGACGCCTCGTCCGATGCAGCGGCAAGATGCGGATCCTCAGGCAGCAGCACCACCAGCGTCCGATTCGACACCACGGGGGACCGCGTCACGAACGGCGAGGCTGCCGCCTCGTAAAGCGTCACCGCATCGTCGACGGTGTAGCCGTAGAAGCCGACCGTATCGTAGGAGGGCGCGAGAGGCGCGATACCGTGCGTCAAGGTCGAGCGGGTCGAGGGCTTGAACGCCGCGATGCCGCAATAGGCGGCCGGCCGGTTGACGGATGCGACCGTTTGCGTGCCGAGCGCCGCCGGCACCATTCCCGAGGCGACAGCCGCCGCAGATCCCGACGAGGAGCCCCCGGGCGTATGTGCGGGATTGTGCGGATTGCGGGCCGGGGAGGGGTCGAAGAACGCAAACTCGGTCGTATGCAGCTTGCCGAGAACGATCATCCCCTGGCGCTTGAGCTGCAGGACGATCTCCGCGTCGGCGGTGGCTGGTGCTGCACGGGCCCGCGAACGGCTGTTGCAGCGGGTCGGCAAACCCTCCACGTCGATGATGTCCTTCACACCGAGTGGGATTCCGTGGAGAGGCCCCCGCAGGCGTCCCTCGCCGGCCTCGCGGGCGAGCTGGCTCGCCTCCCGCAACGCTCGCTCCCCATCGAGCTCGCGCCAAGCCAGGACGTGCGGCTCGACGTTGTCAATACGGTCAAGATAGCGCTCGACGAGTGCCACGGGAGAAAGCTTGCCGGACGCAATCGCCGCCGCGTGATCCCTGAGGCGACCGGGGTCGAGAACTTGGCGCACGGCTTGCTCCTCCAAACTGGTCCCGCATCGACGCTCGCCCCCAGAGTGCGGTGCGTTCGGCGGCAACGCAAGCGTGTCCGCACGCCGAGGCCGCACGGCGGCTCACACCGACATGCAATCGGCGCATACCAGTTATCCACAGGGGGCCTCTGCGGAGATCGTGCCGCCGTTCCGCGGCAACCGCCCTCCGCGGCTATCGAGAATAGCTCTTCAACCCACTGAAGACACGACAGGAATTGCATCCGCCCGGATCAATCCCCGAGACCCGGCGGGCGAAGCAACGGCACCGGCGCTGACCTAGGGCATTGCGCGCCGCCGCCTAAGTATATGGAATGCTGCAGTAAAATTCCGACTATGACGGATCCGCGAACTTGTCGTTGACAGTTCTGCCGGGAGCCCCTAGATAACGGCCCACGGGCGGCGACGGAGACGTCGGGCCGCACGAAGGAACGTCGATCCTTCCCCAGAACGAACGTGACAAGCCGGCACCAGCCGGCGCGGCCGCGTTTCGCACGGTTGTCGCCTGAAAAACGGCGTAATCCGAAGGTGGGTCGAGAATAGGTTCCTGGCGCTCTTTGACAAGTTCATCGAAGGAAGAGAAACGCAGGCGGCGGAGTCCTGGCGGGTCGCGGATCGTGTGCGAGCATGATGCGGGACTGAAAGAGACTCTGGCGATGCTGCGTTTCTTCAGCCATCACCAAGATGCG
>JANRJI010000016.1:0-1502 GCA_033764055.1 Hyphomicrobiaceae bacterium | reverse complement strand
CGGTCTGTCACGTAGCGAAAGACCTCCGCCTCGATGATGGCCTGGTTGGCGGTCACCGAGGTCGCTCCCACTGAGGCCTCGGGAAGCGCAAAGCCGGTGGCAGGATCATAGGGCACGACGACGGGCGGCGGATCGACATCGAGGATTGCGACGGCTGCAGCACTCAGACAGCCGATGATGCCGAAGACAAGGCCGGTCAGGCCAAGGCGTTGCCACAGCCGTTCGCGGCGCAGCGCGCCATAGACCAGTTCTTCCTCGATGATTTCCTGTTCACTCGCCACGCGTCACACCCCGCACTCACTCGGCCCGCAGCTCGGGCAGGGTGAAATCCATGAAGCGCTGTTCCTCGGCGATGGTGGCGGCATCGATCACGCCGCCGGTGCCGTCGCCCACGGTTTGCACGGCTTCGAGCTGCCACATGGCGACCAGCGCAATGGCAAGCTCCGCCGTCACGCGGGTGTTGAGATCGATGCTTTCCTTGAGCTCATCCATGTCGTCGATGAGCCCGACGAGACGGTCGACCCGCTCGAGCGACTGGCCTGCATCATCATAACTGTTCTGGGCGACGGCCGAGACGAGCGCGCCGGTCGTGGCTTGCGTCGCCACGCGGTTGGCGCTCGCAATGTCGCTGCGGGCCATTTCCGCGAGCGTGTCTTCGTCGAAACCGAGATCGGCCAGCACACGGTCCATTTGGGTTTCGATCTCGGTGGCGCCGGAGCCCGAGAGGCCGGAGAAGTCGCCGGTCTTGATCGCTTCAATGGTCGCGAGAATGTCGCCAAACTCCTGGTCGAGGAGGCCGTTCAGCTCCTCTTCCATTTCCGTGCGGATGATTTCGGGGAGCTCGGCGAGACGGGTCAGCGCCTCGTAGGTGCGCTGCAACTCGGCGAGCTGTTCGGTGAGGGTGGCCAGCTGTTCGCGAAGCTGGACCAACTGCTCGTTCTGCAAGATCTCGTCTTCGATCATCTGGCGCAACTGCTGGATGCTTTGCGCGATGTTCTGGGTGTCGACCACGGGCACGCCCTGTGCTGCAGCCGGGGTCATGGGCGCGATCTGCAGACCAAGACCGAGTACCGCGGCCAGGCCCGTGTTCCAAAGGACAGGTCTCATCACTCAATCTCCCTGATCGAAAAATCCATGAAGGTGCTTTCCGCCATCCGGGCGCTGGCTTGGGCCAGTTCTTCGGCGGAAAGGACGCGAGTACGGGCGGCCTGAAGCCGGGTGCGGGCGGCGACGAGGCGCACGAGTTCGGCGCGGGCATAGGTGTTGAGCGCGATACTCTCCTGCACGTCTTCCGTCTCGGAAATCCGCTCGACGATGTCGGCGATGCGCAGGGCGGCCTGGCGGATCGCGGCGGGCGAGTTGCTGCCGTAGAAGGCCGCCCCGTGACCGGTGAGGGAGAGATTGGCATTGGCGAGATCTGCCGGATCGATCGTGCCGAGCGCATCGATCCCGCCGATCCGGCTCAGATAGAGATTGTAGCGCTCCGGGATGACCTGGACGTA
>JANRJI010000015.1:0-5194 GCA_033764055.1 Hyphomicrobiaceae bacterium | reverse complement strand
CGAACTTCTCCATCCTCCGGTCCTCGTCACACTTGGCCCGGCTCATCCCGTCCCCCCGATGCTTCCCGCATCGGTTCGATCACGGATGACCGGACAACTCGTGTGCTACTGGAACCGGACATATCGTGTGCTGGCGACACGAATCGAGGTCGCCGTTGCCATTCTCGATGTGCATCGCATAGGCTGCCGTGGCCGCCGCGCCGAGCGGTGTCGCCGCTCCTGCAGACTGCGCCGCCATTTGCGACAGGCGAAGGTCCTTCAGCATCAGCTTTGCCATGAAGCCAGGCTTGAAGCCGTTGCTCGATGGGGCCGTCGGCACGGGACCGGGGATCGGACAGCTCCGCTCCAGCGCGTACGAGCGGCCGGTGGAAGTCGTGATCACGTCGTAGAGCACCTTGCGGTCGACGCCGAGCTTCTCGCCCATGACCAGGGCCTCGGAGGCGGCCAGCATGTTGATGGCGGCCATCATGTTGTTGCAGATCTTGACGACCTGGCCCTGGCCCGGCCCACCGCAGAGCACGATGTTCTTGCCCATGCCGGCGAGAATGGGCCGCGCCTTCTCGAACGTGTCCTTGTCGCCGCCGCACATGAAGGTGAGTGTCGCCTGCTCGGCGCCGATGACACCGCCGGAGACAGGGGCATCGAGGAATTTGTAGCCGGCCTTGGCCGCCGCGTCGTGCATGGCACGAGCCGTGTCGACGTCGATGGTCGAGCTGTCGATCAGGATCGTGCCGGGCCGCGCCGCACCGATGACGCCTGCATCGACGAAGACGCGCCGCACGTCAGCCCCGACCGGCACCATTGTGACCACGAACTCGACATCCTTGGCGGCCTCGGCGGCGCTCGAGACCGCCTTGGCGCCGGCCTGGGCCACGAAGCGGGCATTCTCCTCATTGAGGTCGAAGACCTTGAGGCTGTGCCCGGCCTTGATGAGGTTGCGGGCCATGTGCTGACCCATGTTGCCGAGACCGATGAAGCCGATGGTGGACATTGCGCGAGCCTCCTTGCAGCACGACCTGTAGAGCCAGGATGGACGCGGCATCGGCCTCCGTGCAAGCGCGCTGGCGCGGCACACCGGCGCGGGCCGTGGGCACACGGCCGGCCGCATTGCGAGACGCTCCCGGTCTCAGGCCCGCAGCAGCCCGCGGACCAAAAGCCACGAGGCAAAAGCCGCGAGCACGTGGACGATCGCCATGAGCCCGAAAAAGGCGATGCCGAGGCTGTCGATTGCCGGTCCGATCGGCGATTCCGTCCCGGCCGGAAGTCGCACGAAGCCCGACACTACAGCCATCGCGAAGGAGACCGTGCCGCTCGCAGCGCCGATCCAGCGCGCCGACTGACCGACGACGTAGTGGAGTGCAATTGCCGCGACTGCGGCAACGCCCGCCCAGGCCAGCCCCACGAAATGGGCGAACAAGATCCCGTAGAGGAGGACGAAGGGGCCAATCCAGCCCCCGTTCGCCTGTCCGCCGCCGACAGCTATCAGACTGAGCCCCACGGCAAACACCAGGAGGCCGATCAACGGTCCCGCCGCGCAATAGACCAGCAGGATCTTGGCCGCATTCCAAATCAGGGTCCCCCAGGATGGTGGGCTCCTCGATGCTACCAAGCCTCGCGGCCCTTCTGCGGCTTTGCCCCCATTCCCGCCTGCTGCTTGGCCTTGAGCTCGGCCTCGTGCTTGTCGAACATCTGCTTGGCTGCCGTCGAGCGCTTCTCGGAGAGGAGATCGCGGTTGGCCGTGCACCAGTCGAAGCTCTCGATGCGCGGGCGGTTGTCGCCGGAGAAGTGCGGCATCACATAGCGCTGGTAGAGCTCGTAGCTGCGCTTCGTCGCCTCGAAGTCCGCCCAATTGTGCACCTGCTGCAGCATGACCCCGAAATCACCCTGCTTGTCGTAGAGGCGCTGGATCAAGGCGATGGCGTCGTCTGGCGTTCCGATCACGCCGAACTTCGATTCGACGAACCATTCCGCTGCGTCCTTGCCGGGCGGCACCAGGAAACGTGGCTGGTTGTTATTGAGATAGTCCAGGTAAGGCTCGAGCCCGTATTTCACGTTCTTGAACGCCTGCTCGCGCGTCTCGGCGATGTGCATCGGCCCGACGAGGCGCAGATTGGCAGGGTTCATCGTGCGGCCGTTCTCGGCCGCCATGTCGTTGGCGATCTTCCAGTTGGCAGCCAGCGCGTCGTAGCCGAAGGGGTTGGTCGCCGCGACGCAAATCATCGACACGCCGTACTTGCCGGCGAGCCGCCCACCGGACGGGGTCACGGCCGAGACGACGGCCACCTCGGGATAGGGCTTCGTGTACGGCAGAATGTGCGCCCGGGCGCCGACGAAGGTGTACCAGTCGGTCTTCTCGGTGACGATCTCGCCTTTGAAAAAGCGCAGGATCACGTCGAGCGCCTCGGCCATGCGGTCGCGCTGCGTGTTGGGATCGATGCCGAGCATCAGCGCATCCGATGCGAGCAATCCCGGCCCTGCACCGAACATGACGCGGCCGCGCGTATGGTGGTCAAGCTGGATGATGCGGTTCGCCGTCATCAGCGGGTTGTGATAGGGCAGCGAGATCACCCCGGTGCCGAAACGAATGTGCTTGGTGCGCTCCGCTGCGACAGCAATGAACAGCTCTGGCGACGAGATCAGCTCCCAGCCCGCCGAATGGTGCTCGCCGATCCAAGCCTCGTGGAAGCCCAGCCTGTCGAGCCACTGCATCAGCTCGAGATCGCGCTCGATGCAGGCCGACGGGTTCTCGTTCATCGGATGGAACGGCGGCAGGAAGACGCCGTGGCGAAGCGGAAAGGTGGGCGTGTGGGACATGAGCGCGGTCTGCCTCCGGTGTAGATCGGAGCCGATGGTAGGCAGGCTCGCGTGCGCCTGCCAATACGGGAGCCGGCTACGGGAGCCGGCTCCGGCCGCACGTGCCTCTGGCGAGCAAGCCGGACCGGGGTTGGCGGCTCAGGCGCCAGCCGCCTTCAGGCTGGCCAGCGCGTCCGCGTCGAGCTTCAGCGTCGTCGACTTGAGAATGTCGGCAAGCTGCGCAGTCGACGTGGCGCTGACGATCGGGGCCGCGACGCCGGGCTGCGCCAGCAGCCACGCCAGCGCCACCTGAGCCTGTGTCGCACTGGTGCGTGCCGCCACCTCGTCGAGAGCCTTCAGCACCGCGAAGCCGCGCGCATTGAGGTACTTGCTGACGCCGGCGCCACGCGCCTTGCCCTTGGCATCGGCCTCGGACCGGTACTTACCGGTGAGGAAGCCGCTCGCCAACGAGTAGTAGGGAATGACGGCGATCTGCTCCTTGACGCACAGCTCCTGGAGCGGCCCCTCGTATTCCGCGCGCTCGACCAGACTGTAGAGCGGCTGCAGCGTCTCGTAGCGAGGGATGCCGGCTTTGGCGCTCGCATCGAGCGACGCTTTGAGACGCGGTGCCGTGAAGTTCGACGCGCCGACGGCGCGCACCTTGCCTGCTTTGACGAGCTGTGCGTGGGCCTCCATCGTCTCCTCGACCGGCGTCGACGGGTCGTCGCGGTGCGACTGGTAGAGGTCGATGTAGTCGGTCTGCAAGCGCTTCAGGGACTCCTCGACAGCGCGCACGATGTAGGCCTTCGACAGACCCTTCCTGTCGGGCGCCATCTCGAGCCCGCACTTGCTGGCGAGGATCACCTTGCTGCGGTTGCCGCGGGCCTTGAACCAGTTGCCGAGAATGGTCTCGCTCTCGCCGCCCGAGTTGCCGGGCTTCCAGCGCGAGTACACGTCCGCCGTGTCGATGCAGCTGAAGCCGGCATCCAGGAAGGCGTCGAGAATGACGAACGAGCCCGGCTGGTCGACGGTCCATCCGAGCACATTGCCGCCAAATACCAGCGGTGCGATCTCCAGCCCACTTCTGCCGAGCTTGCGCTTGTCCATGACTTCCTCCTGCCGTCGAGCCTGGGTGCAGTATCGCACGTCGACGGCCGATCCGGCGAGCCCATGGGCGATGAAGGTGACCTCGTGGACTTAGCCGCACCAGGCCTCGAAGACGATGCCGGAGAGGTTGTGATCGCGCCCGCTCGCGAGATGCAGGGCGAGAGTGGCGACGTCCACGTTGCCGGCGAGCGACGGGGGCGACCCGGACGAGGAGCTGGCCGGGACGATGGCATTGACGCGGATGCCCTCGGCAGCGGCGGCCTCTGCCTCGGTGCGTGTGAAGCCCGCCAGCGCATTGCGCGTGATGGCCGCCAGGAGCGTTCGGCCGGCGGCTGCGTTGCGAGGCACCGTGAGGACATTCAGCAGCGCGCCCGGGCTCAGCATGGTTCGCATCCGGTTCGCGGCGACGCGCGTCGCCAGGACGGGCATCGCCAGCACGTCGGTGACCAGTGCCTCGATGTCCTCCTCGCTCGCCCCCTCGGGCGGCTCAGGAACCACCGCCAGGTTGACCACGCAATCGAGGCCGCCGAACTTCTGCGCCGCTTCGCGCGCGAAGCGCAGCATCGCGTCTGCACCCGCAAGCGGACCTGGAAAAAACCGCACGTCCAGCGCCGTGGGTGCGATGATCTCGGCGAGTGCCTGCATCTCGGGGCTGTCCTCGGAAGTCTGCACGACGAGCCTTGTCTGGGCGTCGGCGAAGGCCCGCACGATCTCGACGCCGAGCGGACCGGCGACACCGGTGACAAGCACGCGCTTTCCGGCCAACTCGGGGTACTCCGGCGCAAACTCAACTTCATCGAGCGTGCCAATCAACATGGTCGTCCTTTCCACGCGATGCGCGGCTGCCATTCGAGGCGCCGCCGACGGTCCGACAAGACGCGATTCGACCCTAACGAGACCTAAACCTGCGGCAGCACCGGGATCCGGCACGGTCGCCTGTGTGTCTCTGTGTCCTCGCTCCCGATTCGGGTCGGCTGGCGTCCGGAAAGCGGCAGCCGGGTGGCGTTTCCGCGGGACGGCGTCGAAGCACCTTCGGGGGGCGGTCCGTCCCTCACGAGGGGTCTGCTCTCGGATCCTCCAGCGTGAGGACGCCTGCCGCGGCGTGGGTGCAGGCCATCGCAGATAGGCCGAGGCGGTTTAATCAGCTCCAATTCTTTGGTGCCATGTGGCTTCGCCGCCACGCTGACGCGTCTGAGTCGCGTGGAGATCGCCACTTCTGTTTGACGGGCGCGGGCACGGAATGCTGTCTATGAGCATGCAACTTGTGGGCAGCGGGTGGCCCCGGGCATGCAGG
>JANRJI010000014.1:0-2109 GCA_033764055.1 Hyphomicrobiaceae bacterium | reverse complement strand
CTGGGGCATCGGCGCCGTGTTCGCCGGCATGGTCGCGGACCGCTATGGAGCTGGGCGCGTCGTCGTCACCGGTGCCCTGTCGACCATGATCGGCAACTACCTCATGTACACCGCCCAGTCTGGCACCGACCTGCTCTGGGCAGGCCTGTTTCTCGGCATCGGCGTCAGCGGCACGGGCATCACCTCGCTCGTCGGCGCGGTTGGCCGCGCGGCGCCTCCCGAGAAGCGCCTCGCGGCCATCGCCTCGCTCGGGATGGCCGGCGGCATCGGCGGCTTCATTGCCTTTCCGTACACGCACTTGCTGATGGACTTGACCGGCTGGAAGACCAGCCTCTTGCTGCTCGTCGCCACGAGCGCCATCATGATCCCGCTCGCCCTGCCGCTCTCGGGCAGGCCGACGGCGGTTGCGGGCGTCGGCGACGACCAGGGCCTGGTCGACGCCATCAAGGAGGCACTGACCCACAGGAGCTACATCCTGCTCCTGATCGGCTTCTTCGTGTGCGGCTTCCACGTCGCCTTCTACGGCGTACATCTTCCGGCGTTCGTTGCCGACAAGGGCCTCGACAACTCCGTGGCCGTGATCGCGCTCACCATGGTCGGGCTCGCGAACCTCGCTGGAACCTATATCGCGGGGCAGTCCGGGCGCTTCGTCGAGAAGCGGCTGGGCCTGAGCCTGATCTACTTCGGCCGCTCGTTCGTATTCCTGGGGTTGCTGTTCCTGCCCATCACGCCGGCAACCATCATCGGCCTCAGCATCGTGCTGGGCTTCCTGTGGCTCTCGACGGTGCCGCTCACGTCCGGGCTGGTCGCGACTTTCTTCGGCACGCGCTGGATGTCGATGCTGTTCGGCGTCGTGTTCCTGTCTCATCAGTTGGGCTCGTTTGCGGGTCTTCGCTTGGCGGGCTATCTTTACGACATGACCAGTTCCTATGATGCCATGTGGTGGATATCGGTGGCGCTTGGGTTATTCGCGGCTATCGTGCATTATCCCATCAAGGAGCGCCCGGTGGCTCGGTTGACCCTTCCAGCTGCAGCTTGAGCCGGGTCCAAGGCTCACTGGGCGATGTCTCTGGATCGTAGATAGGGATGCTGACGCAGACGACAGATCAGGCAGCAACGGTGGGCAGCGGGGACAGCGCCGCGCAACCGCCGCGCGTCGTGCGTTGGGTGATCGTGGGCTCCGTGGGGGCGCTGCTGCTCGGCGCCACGTACCTCATTGCCGTGCGCGGCGAGGCCTTGCTTGTCGATCTCGCCAAGCTCGGCGCAGCGCTCTGCTTCTGACGCATCATCATCCAGTGGGCTCGCAATGAAATGGCGTTTCATGCTCGCGACGCTGCTCGCCCTGCCCGTGCTCGTCGCTTCGCATGCGACGCACGCGCAAGACCTGCGCACCTACACGAAGAGCGCCGCCTACGACGATGTGAAGTTCGAACTCTCCAACGCCATCGTGGCCAAGGGCCTCGTCGTCGAAACGACGGGCGACATCGGCAGCATGCTGGAGCGCACCGGGCCCGACGTCGGCTCCACCAGGCCGATCTACAATAAGGCCGAGTACATGACCTTCTGCTCGGCCCTCTATTCGCGCCGCATCATGGAGGCCGATCCGGGCAACGTCGGGTATTGCCCGTACGTGGTCTTCATCTACGAGCGAGCGGACAAGCCCGGCGAGACGGTCGTGGGCTATCGCCGGCCGCCGCAGTCCGGCAGTGAGTCCTCGCGCAAGGCCTTCGCCGACATCGACAAACTGCTGGACGATATCGCCCGCAACGCCGTGCAGTAGGCGCGCGGCCGGGCGGTCGTGGTGTGGTGCATACTGCACACCCTCGGGTCTGCATGGCCCACGCCTGCGATGGCAATTGACAAGGCCCTAGCCCGCAGTCTCTTTTGGCCGCGTGACGGTTCCGCCCGCGGCTCTAGTCTGAGCGCAGGCGGTGAAAAGGGAACACGGTGCAGGAGAACGCGTGCGGCTTCGGCCGCAACGCATCGCCGATGCCGAGGCTGCCCCCGCAACTGTAAGCGGCGAGCACTGCCCCAACAGCCACTGCCGGTAACGGCGGGAAGGCGGGGTAGGGCGCCAGAGCCGTGAGCCAGGAGACCTGCCGGCACAGT
>JANRJI010000013.1:0-37731 GCA_033764055.1 Hyphomicrobiaceae bacterium | reverse complement strand
GGATCTGGCTCAACGCCATCGACGCCAACACCACGATCGCCAACGATCAGGCCTTCGTGCTCGACACGAATGCCTCGTTCTCGGCGGGCGAGATCCGCCAGACCGTGTTCGGGACGAACCTGCTGATCGAGATGAACACCGACGCGACGGCAGCCGCCGAGATGAGGATGCTTTTAATTGGCCGGAGTACGGCGCTGGCAGTGGGGGATTTCGTGCTCTGATGCGTGACATTTGCGAGCCCGAGATTGCGCGACCGTGTCAGCATGCCCGACGTCGGTGCCTCCTGGCTGCTGCATTCCTTGCGGCAGCCGGCGCCAGAGCGCTCGCGCTGGCGCGGCGCCACGTTCGAGACCATCCGGCGCGCATTCGTGAAGGCCCTTTTTGCTCCGGGATGCCTGTGCCAATAGCAACGACGCGGTCGAGGAGGGCGAGTTCCGTTTGCGGCGGAAATCCTGTGCAAAGCACGACGGCGCCAAGGGTCGACGCGAGCGGCGCGCGAGACCGCTTGCCGCAGACGGCAGTGAGCCGCTAATCAGTGAGCCATTCGTGCCGGGCCCGCGCCAGCGGCCCCCGCCTGAGGACAAGGACACCCCATGCCCACAAGCCAACTGTTCTCGCCGATCAAGCTCCGTGACCTCGAGCTGTGGAACCGCATCGTCGTCGCGCCGATGTGCCAGTACTCCGCTGAGAACGGCAACATGACCGACTGGCATACCCAGCACCTCGGCTCACTCTGTAACTCCGGCGCGGGCCTCGTCATCGCCGAGGCGACAGGCGTCGAGATGGAAGGGCGCATCAGCCACGGTTGCCCGGCGCTGTGCACCGACGAGCACGAGGCGGCGATGAAGCGCGTCGTCGACACCTGCAAGCGTTGGGGAACGGCGGCCGTCGGCATCCAGCTCGGCCACGCCGGTCGCAAGGCGTCCGTGCAGCGCCCCTGGGAAGGCGGCGCCTCGCTCAAGGCGGACGCCTGGCAGACCAAGTCGGCTTCCGACATTCCCTACGACGACGGCTGGCATACTCCCCATGGCATGACCAGCGAGGAGATCGAGAGGCTCAAGGCCGCCTTCGTGCAGGCGACCGTGCGCGCCGACCGGGCCGGCTACGACCTGATCGAGATCCACGCCGCCCACGGCTACCTGCTCAATCAGTTCCTGTCACCCATCTCGAACACGCGCAACGACCAGTACGGCGGCAGCGTCGAGAACCGCATGCGCCTGCCGCTCGAGATCTTTGCCGCCATGCGTGCGGCCTTCCCCGCGCACAAACCGCTCGGCATCCGCATCTCGGCAGTCGAGTGGGTCGATGGCGGCATCACCATCGAGGACTCGATCGCCTTTGCGCACGCGCTGAAGACGCTCGGTTGCGACTTCATGGACGTCTCCTCGGGCGGCAACTCGCCGAAGCAGAGGATCGAGCTGAAAGCCGGCTACCAGGTGCCTTTCGCGGCCGCGATCAGGAAGGCGACAGGCATGCCGGTCATGGCGGTCGGCCTGATCACCGAGCCGCGCCATGCCGAGGCGATCGTCGCCAACGGCGAGGCCGACATGGTGGCGCTGGCCCGCGGCTTCATGGATGACCTCCGCTGGGGCTGGCACGCCGCATGGGCACTCGGCGTCGAGCCGAGGATGTCGCCGCAGCATCGCCGCATCGGGCCGAAGAGCTGGCCGCCGGCCCGCAAGTACACCGAGCTGAGGGCCGCCGAGTAGCCCTTCGGGGTGGCCGTACGGGACGGGGGGCTGGGCACGGGTGTGTCCGGCCCTCCCGCTTATTTGAACAGCACTCACCTTCAAGCAGTTCCCCATCCTCCCCACATCCCGGCCGATATCGCGAACGCTGTTTCCGAAGGAGCCGTGGCATGCGCACCGTCAGCCGGCTGCTCGATATTTTCATCGAGCCGCTTTTCAGGACCGACCCGGAGGGACGGCAAGTCTTCTTCCCGTGGGGCGTCTGGGCCGCGGGCTACGTGCTGCCCGATGCGGTGACGGCCGAGAGCATGCGCCGCACGCTGCGCACGACCTGGCTCGTCTTCTTCCTCGTCGGCATTCCTCTCGCCATCCTGCTGATGCCGCTGCGCGACCCGGTCGACCTGCTGCCCGTGATAGCCGCAAGTGCAATCGTCTCGCTCGCCATGCTCGGCTGGTTCCGATGGCTCGCTCGCGACCTGCAACGGTCGTCCATGAAACTGCCGTTGCGCGAGGCTCAGGACGCCCAGACGCGAGCCATGGGCCGCACTGGTATCCTGGCCATGATGGTGCTTTCGCTCATCCTGATGGCCCTGGGCGTGGCCACACTGGTCACCGCCGGGCACGACAGGCGCTGGATCGGCGGCCTCCTGATCGGCATGTTCGGCCTGTGCCTCGTGGTGCTCGCGTGGCATTGGCGCCGGCTCTCGCGTCTCGAAGCGGCGCCCGGGCGCAGCTGAGCTGAAGGTGATCATCGAATGATGAACCCCGCGATCTACTGGGTGGATGCGCCGCTCAGAGGCCGCCTTGCGGTGGTGTCCCGCCCGCGCAGCCCGGCTCACTTCGGTGCGCTCAAGGCCGGAGGAATCGACGTGCTGGTCAGCATGCTCGAGCCCGACGAGGCCGAGAGCGTCGGCCTCGCCGACGAGGCACGACACTGCGCCGAGGTGGGCATCGAGTTCATGCACTTGCCGATCACCGATCACGGCGTGCCGACTTCGTTCACCAGCATGGAGCAGGCGCTCGTCGCGATCGCCGGCCATCTCGAGCAGGGCCGCGGCGTCGGCGCGCATTGCTTCGCCGGCCTCGGCCGTTCGCCGCTGCTGGTCGCCGCCGTTCTGATCCATCATGGACACACCGACGAGACGGCGGTCGAGCTCGTCTCCGAGGCTCGCGGCACCTCCGTGCCGGAGATGGACGAGCAGTACGCCTGGCTTCTGGAACTGGCGCTGCGTCAGACGGGGCGGACAGGTCAGTAGTCTAATGCCACCGCCGCCAGCGCCGCCGTCAGCCCAGCCAGCAGGATGAGCCCGCTGCGGTCATCGATCAGGCTGTCCGGCAACGGTTTGAGAGCCAGCGGTGCCACGAGGATCGCGAGCCCTGCCGCGATGACGGCTGCATAGCCTGGCAGTGCCTCAAGAGCGAAACGGACCGCCAGCATGGCCGAGACGGTAGCGATGGCCAGCGTCCCCCACAGCACCGCCGCCCCGATGCCGTCCTTCAGCGAGGCGCGCCGGTGCTCGGCTGGAAAGTGCGCGGAAAGCGCGAGGCCATAGAGCGTGACGGCCAACACCCAGCCAGCGAACAGCGCGAGCGAGGTCCAATCGGGCAGCGCCACGCGCATCGGTTGGGCTCCTGGCGATGGTAGGCTCGCTCCGCTTGACCGCGAAGCCTGCGTCGTGGACCAGATATATCAGCCGGTGAGCTGCCACAACGGCGTCGCTGCACAGGAGCCGACATGCTCTTCATGATCATCGAGCACTTCCGGGACCGCGACGCCAAAGCCGTCTACGCGCGCTTCCGGGACAAGGGGCGCATGGCACCGGACGGTCTGATCTATGTGAACAGCTGGATCGAGGCCAATTTCGCCCGCTGCTTCCAGCTGATGGAATGCGACGACGCACGCCTGCTTCAGGAATGGATCATAAGCTGGGGCGACCTCGCCGACTTCGAGATCGTACCCGTGGTGCCGTCGAAGGATACGGCCGAGATCGTCGGACGCCACCTTTCAGCGGCTCCACCATGAACGAGACAGGCACGAGCGGAGGACGCAAGCAACGCACGGAAGCGGGCGCCTGCCACTCGCTGACCGACGACGCCTATGCGGCCCTCGAGGAGCGCATCGTGACACTGGAGATGCCGCCCGGTGCGCACCTGTCCGAGCAGACGCTCTGCCAGCAGGTGGGCCTTGGCCGAACGCCCGTGCGCGAGGCTCTCCAGCGACTTGCCCGGGAGGGCCTTGTCACCGTGATGCCGCGCAAAGGCGTTCAGGTCACCGAGACCGATCCCGAGCGCCAGCTTCTCGTTCTCGAGGTGCGCCGCGAGGTGGAGCGCCTGCTGTCGCGCACTGCAGCCAGCCGGGCCAACGCCGCGCAACGGGACGAGTTGCGCGAGATCGCCGACGGCATGGAGCGGGCGGCCGAGACCAGCGACGACCGCGCGTTCATGCGGCTGGACCGCGCCATGAACCTGCTGGTGATGGCCGCTGCCCACAACGAGTACGCATCGGGGGCCATGCGCCTCATCAACGGCCAGTCGCGCCGCTTCTGGTTCCAGCATTACAAGGCAGCCGCGGACCTACCGCTGTGCGCCCGCCTGCATGCGGCCCAAGCCCGGGCCATCGCTGCTGGCGACGCGCAGGCAGCCGCCTGCGCGCTCGACCGCCTGATGGATTACACCGAGGCTTTCGCGCGAGCCGCCGCGGACAGCGCCCCCAGCAAGTGCTGACGCGCTACCGGCAGGGCAAGGGGGCGCACTGTCCGACCTGCTAATCGCCGCAATTGGGATGATCGTAGCGGTCGTGGTGTTGCGGGTACAGGGGAAGCTCATGCGTGCTGTACTGGCGATCCTTCTCGGAGCGCATCTCCTCGCCTGCCCACGGGCCGCGATCGGCGAGGAGCAGAGGTCGGACCTGGTCTGGATGTCCGGCGAGGAGATCCAGACCGAGTTTTCCGGCAAGCCGCTCGCCGGTCTTTATCCTTCCGAGCGCGACTGGCGCGAGAAGATCCACGCCGACGGCACCACCGACTACGCCGAGGGCGACAAGCGCTGGCGCGGCGCGTGGTGGGTTCAGGACCGCGAGTTCTGCTTCTCGTATCCGCCGCCGGGTGCCGGAGGATGCTTCCGGGTGACCCGCATCAGTGCCAATTGCTTCGAGCTCTACGAGTTCGGATCGGCGCAAGGCAGGTCCGACGAGCCGCCGAACCTGGCCAACCTCTGGAACGGCCGCATGTGGCACAGCGACCGCCCCACCACCTGTGAGGTGCGTCCGAGCGTGTGAAGCACCATCGGGCGGCACCGGCGAGCCCGCACCGCCCGACGAGCGCGCGTCAGCCCTTGATGAGGCGGCCCGTCGGTGTCGCGAACCCCTGCATCGAGCGGACGCGCTTATCGAGCCACCAGCCGTATTCCTGACCCCACTCCTCGAAGTGCCGGTTGATGCCGAGGTCGTGCGCCCAGTGCAGCACGATATTCGGGTTGAACTGCGCCTGCCGTCCGACAGCGATGATGTCGGCCTTTCCCTCGCGCAGGATGGCCTCGGCCTGCTCGGCCTCGAGGATGAGGCCGACCGCCATGGTGGAGATGCCGGCTTCGGCCTTCGCACGCTCGGCGAAAGGAACCTGGAAGCCGGGCGAGCGGGTCACCGGGGCAGCCGTCGCGGAGGCCATCAGGCCGCCCGACGAGCAGTCGAGCACATCGACGCCACGCGCCTTGAGCTCGCGCGCCAGCACCACCGTGTCGTCCATGTTCCAGCCCTCGGCGGTGCCGTCGACCGAGGAGACACGGAAGAAGAGCGGAACGGAGTCCGGAATGGCTGCGCGCACCGCCTCCGCCACCTCGAGCGGGAATCGCATGCGGCCCTTGATATCGCCGCCGTACTGGTCGTTGCGGGTGTTGGACACCGGCGACAGGAACGACGCCAGCAGATAGCCGTGCGCACCGTGGATCTCGACGACCTCGAAGCCGACCCGCACGGCGCGCCTGGCCGCGGCCGCGAACGCACCGACGATGTCGGCGATCTCGGATGGCGACAGCTGGTGCGGCGTCGGCCATTCGGGGCTGATCGGCGTCGTCGTGGGACCGACCGGCTGCCACCGTTGGCGGCCCCGCCGCACGTCGGCCTCCGACAGCGGCCCATTGCCTTCCATTGCCGATTGCATTCCCGCCTTGCGCCCACCATGCGCGAGCTGGATGGCCGGGGTCGCGCCCTCCTCCTTGATCAGCTCGATCAGGGGCCGGTAGGACTGCGCCTGCGCCTCGTTATAGATGCACAGGTCCATGTCCGTGATCTTGCCGCGCTGCTCGACGGCGGCCGCCTCGGTCATGACGATGCCGAAGCCGCCCAGCGCATACTTACCGAGATGCACGGTGTGGAACGGGCCGCAGATGCCTTCGCGGGACCGGTAGTGCACCATCGGCGCGAGGCACGTCCGGTTCTTGAACGTCACGCCGCGTATCGTCAGCGGCTGGAACAGCAGCGGGCGGGCGGCGCCGTCGCGAGCAGGCTTGTGTTGCATAGGAGTTGTCCCTCATCGCGGTCTGGTCGGTGGCCAAGGCGGCCACCCTGGCGCCAGAGTAGACGCTGTCCGCCCACCCCCTTCAAGTGGCGGTATGCCGCCGCCGGGCGAGTTGCCGCTGCGCCCCGGCATGGGGTGACGGCAGGGAGCGCCTCGTCTATAGAGACCCGCTTCGCATCACTCGTTCGTCTGCCCGTTGGGAGTCCTGCCGCCGATGTCCGCCGACCCGAACCAGATCGAGCGCCTCGAGCGCCTTGTCGCCGCTCTCGAGCGCATGGCGCCGCCGCCCGCGCCGGCCATCGATTTCGGGACGGCCGAGGCGTTCGTCTGGCAGACGACACCCGAGGCGTTCATCCCTGTCCCGCACGTCAACCGCCAGCCGCTGCGCCTGCTCAAAGGCATCGAGCATGCCGCCGACCAGCTCCTCGACAACACGCTCCGCTTCGCCAAGGGCTTTCCCGCCAACAACGCGCTCCTCTGGGGTGCGCGCGGCATGGGCAAGTCGAGCCTCGTCAAGGCGAGTCACGCCGAGGTGCGTCGCAAGCTGGGGAAGACGCTGGCGAAGGACGACTTGAAGCTGGTCGAGATCCACCGCGAGGACATCGACGCCCTGCCGCGATGCCTCTCTCACATGCGCAAGGCTCCGCATCGCTTCATCGTCTTCTGCGACGACCTTTCTTTCGATCACGACGACACGTCCTACAAATCGCTGAAGGCGGTGCTCGAAGGCGGCATCGAGGGGAGGCCGGAGAACGTCCTGTTCTATGCCACGTCCAACCGGCGCCACCTGATGCCGCGGCACATGATGGAGAACGAGCGCTCGACGGCGATCAATCCGTCGGAGGCGGTCGAGGAGAAGGTCTCGCTGTCCGACCGTTTCGGCCTCTGGCTCGGCTTCCACAACGGCACGCAGGACCAGTACCTCGACATGGTGCGGGGCTACGCATCCCACCACGGCCTGAAGATCAAGGAGGAGGAGCTCGTACGCGACGCGCTCGAATGGAGCGTGACGCGTGGCGCCCGCTCCGGTCGCGTCGCTTGGCAGTTCATCCAGGACCTCGCCGGCCGCATCGGCACAACCCTCAAAGCCGAGTAGCCCGATGCCTACGGCGCGCCGACCCGCTTTGGCAGGGCAAGCGCCGTCTTGCTGAGCTCCCGGCGCTCAAGGACGTCGCTGAGGTCGAACTGCAACCCGGTAAACAGGATGTAGGCCCGCAGCGCGGCCGATAGCGGCATCAGTCCGTTCGTCAGCGAGCACTTCCACGAGAGCTCCGCCGATCGAGCCGGGGCGTCGGGTAAATCGAGGTTACAGAACGTCATGGCGACCTCCCCGTCGATGTCGTCGCCGAGAACGATCTCGACGCCTTCCGTGACGACCTCCTGCACCGCAGGCCCATGCACGAGAGGTGCGCCCGCCGCTGGCGCCGGAGCGCCGAGCGCCGTCAGCACATCGGCAAGTGTCGGGAAGAGTGCCATCACGTCGCCCAGCTGCGCCGGACGTGGCGCCTTGACCCGTGTCGAGCGCGAGAAGCGGCTGTGGATCGACGGCGGATCAGCGAGGATGGCACCGTCCCCATGCCGCACGCCGGTGGCGACGAGAGCCAGGGGCGCGATGTCCTCCTCGAGCTTGGACCGCGCGCCGGCGCCGTTGGCCGGCAACTCGATCAGCGCCGCCACCACGTGGTCGGGTGTTCGCAGCTTGAGTGTCAACTCGACCGCATCCTCGGCCGCCTCGCCCGCAGCCGGTCGGCTGCGCCGTCTCAGGCTGAAGCCATTCGCGGCAAGGAGCCCGTCTTCCGTATCCGAGAATTGAACGAGACGACGTTTCGGCGCCGCGAGGCTACCCTTGTAGCGAGGCTTGCCATTGCTGCGCAGGCCGAGACGCTTGTCGATGGCGGGTACGATCCGCCCGCTCCACAACCGCTCGGGGCCGCCTTCGGAATCCCAAGCGTCGAAAGCGGCGGGATCGAGTAGCAGCTTGTACTCGCGGGCGTCGAGCGTTGCTCCGGCCATCAGTCGCCTCCCCGGTCCATGTGCTCGAATAACGGCGAGCGCCGCGTGACGGATAGGGCCGCATTTCGCCGACACGAAGGCCGATCCGAGCCTGCCGGGTGTCGGCCGACGGCGGCCACACCAACCGAGGTGCCCGCTCCGACCAAATCGCTTGGCAAGCGCATTGCACGCGACTTACTATCGCCGCAACGAATTCAAGCCTCGGTCAAACGAGGCGGGTGTCCGACGAGCCCATGGGAGGAAAACTTTGGTGCGTCACTCGAGACTGACGATCGTTGCTGCTGTTGCCGCTCTGCTCTGCGGACCGGCGGGAGCCAATGCCGCCGAGATGCGGTTCATGACGGGGCCGCAAGGCGGATTCTGGGTGCCACTGGGTGGCGCGCTCAAGGGACCTCTGGGAGAAGAATATCAAAGGCACGGCTGTTCAGGCCTTGCCCGGAGCAGGCATCGCCAATGTGCGTGGCATCGAGGAAGGTAAGGCCGACATCGGCTTCGGCAACACCATCTCCACGGTGGATGCATTGGCCGGCGCCGCTCCGTTCAACAAGCCGCACAAGAACGTGTGCAACTTGGCCTCCCTCTACCCGCAGTTCATGCAGGCCGTCGTGCTGGCGTCGAGCGGCATCAACTCCGTCAAGGACATGAAGGGCAAGGTGATGGCCACGCTCCCGCGCGGCAACACGACGGAGGTCTCGGCCACGCACATGCTGAAGGTGCATGGCGTCGCCTACAAAGACATGAAGGTGAACTTCGGCTCGATCACCGACGCCGTCACCCAGATGCAGGACGGTCAGGTCAACATGATGATCGTCGGCACCGTCATCCCGGCGAGTGGCATCATGGACCTCGCGGCCGGCCGCGACGTGAAGGTGCTCGACTTCGCCGACGTCTATCCCGAGATGAAAAAGATCAACGCCGGCTATACGCTGGAGACCATCCCATCCGGCACCTATCCCACGCAGGACAAGGACATCAAGGTGCCGGGCTTCGCCGCCCACATCGTCGTCTCCTGCAAGCTGCCCGAGGACGTCGTCTACGGCATGGCGAAGTCGATCGCCGAGAACGTTCCGACGCTCGGCTCGGTCGGCAAGGCTATCGCGGGCCTGACACCGCAATACATGGCGACCGACATCGGCGTGCCCATGCATCCGGGGGCGGCCAAGTTCTACAAGGAGAAGGGGATCGCGGCGAAGTAGGCCGTTTTCCGCCTCCATGCTCAAACCGGCCGGCCCTCGCGCCGGCCGCAGCCCTTGCCGACGCCGTGAGAGCGGCCTCGCGGCCTCGATCGGATCGCCACAATGAAACTCGATTTTTCCCATCGCGGCATCGTGCTCGCGCTCGCCGGCGTCATCGGCGTCGCGATGTCGATCTTCCACCTCTACGTGATCGTCTACGGCCCGCCGGAAGCCGTCATTTTTCGCGGACTTCATCTCGGCTTCGCGATCGCGCTGATCTTCCTGCTCTACCGCTTTTCCGGTTCGACCGATGGCACACCGGGCCCGATCGACTATCTCCTCCTCGTGCTCGCGCTGGCACCGATCGCCTATCTCTTCATCAATTACGAGTATCTGGTCACGCGCATCTACTACATCGACGACCTGACGACGTGGGACATCGTCTGGGCCACGGCGATGATCGTCCTCGTGCTCGAGGCGACGCGGCGGGTGATCGGCTGGCCGCTGCCGCTCACGGCGGTGATCTTCCTCGGCTATTCACTGCTCATAGCCAAGATCCCGCCGATGCAGCTGCTCGACCAGTTGTTCATGACGACAGAGGGCATCTTCGGCATCCCGCTTTCCGTCTCGGCGTCCTACGTGGTGGCCTTCGTCCTGTTCGGCTCGTTCATGGAGCGCACCGGCACCGGCCAGCTGTTCATGGACTTCGCCATGGCACTGACCGGCCACTCCGCCGGTGGCCCGGGCAAGGTCTCGGTCGTCTCCTCGTCGCTGTTCGGCACCATCTCAGGGTCGGCCGTCGCCAACGTCATGGTCGACGGGCCGATCTCGATCCCGCTGATGAAGCGCACCGGGTTCAGGCCGGCATTCGCCGCCGGCGTCGAGGCCGTCGCCTCGACGGGCGGCCAGATCATGCCGCCGATCATGGGCGCCGCAGCCTTCGTGATGGCCGAGTTCCTGCAGGTCGGCTACGGCCAGGTGATCATCTGGGCGCTGATCCCCTCGATCCTCTACTACGTCGCGTGCTTCTGCGCCGTGCACTTCGAGGCCAAGCGCAATGGCATCCTGGGTGTGCCGCGCGACGAGCTGCCCCGGCTCTCCACGACGCTGCGCGAGCGAGGTCATCTGTTCATACCCGTGCTGACGATCCTGGCCGTCATGTACTCGGGCTACAGCGCTCCGATGGCGGCCTTCTGGGGCACCATGATGTGCTTTCCGGTAGCTGCGCTCCGCGCCTCGACCCGGGTCAATGTCACGCTGTGGAACGTGATCGACGCGTTGATCGACGGCGCCAAGAACGCCCTCGCCGTGGCCCTCGCGTGCGCCTGCGCCGGCATCATCATCGGCATCGTCACGCAGACGGGGGTCGGCCTCATCTTCACTCAGGCCGTCGTTGGGCTCGCCAAGGAGACGCTGCTGCTGGCCCTGCTGCTGACGGCGGTCGCCGGCATCGTGCTCGGCATGGGCATGCCGACGACGCCGGCCTACATCATCATGACGTCGCTGCTGGTGCCCGCCGTCATCAAGCTTGGTGTGGCGACGCCGGCTGCGCACATGTTCGCTTTCTATTTCGCGATCCTGTCGGCAATCACCCCGCCGGTGGCTCTCGCCGTGTTCGCGGCCGCGGGCCTCGCCAAGGCAGACCTCTGGTCAGCTGGCTGGGCCGCGGTCAAAATCGGCGCGTCGGGCTTCGTCGTGCCGTTCATGTTCGTCTACGAGCCCGCGCTGCTGATGCTCGATCCGTCGATCACCAAGTCGAAGGACCTCGTGACGGCGGCCTGGCCGGCCATCGCGTGGGCCACCTTCACAGCCACCGTCGGCATCACCTTCCTGGCCGCTGGCCTGCACGGCTACCTCGCCGCGCGAGCCACGATGATCGAGCGAGCGATCCTGATCGTTGCCTGCTTCTTCCTGGTCAATCCGAATGCACTGGCGGTGTTCTACGGGAACCAGGCTACGGCCTGGCTGACGGCGCTCACGGACGGCATCGGCCTGGGCCTCGGCGCCATCGTCCTGCTGATCCACCTCGCGCGTCGGCGGAGCACGGCGGAAGCTCCAGCGCAACCCGCCTCGTAGGGGCATCGACCAGGAGATCGCGGCCTGCCAATCGGGCTTCCCCAAGCCGGCCGTGCCGGGGCTCCAGACGTCGACCGATCCGGCGCCGGCCATCGCCGCCGCCGGATCGAGCCCCGTACGCTCACCCCTTCTTGGCGGCCGGCGCCGCGTTCTTCTTCGCTGGCGCGGCCTTGGCGGGCTCCGCCGGCTTGGCCGGTGCAGCAGCCTCCTTCTTCGGCGGGATCTTCACGATCTCCATCGGCACGGCGTGATAGCGGAAGCCGTCGCCGTGCTTCGCCACGTAGCCGTAGCCCGGCCACGGGAAATGATAGGCGAGCAGCGGGATCTTCTTTTCGGCCAGCATCGTCAGCATCTTGACGCGCGTCTCAGCCGACTGCTTCGGATCGGTGTCGTAGGCGAACTCCAGCCGCGGACGCTCGACCAGCAGCACCTGGTGGTGTGTCAGGTCGCCGATGAAGCAGAGCTGCTTGCCTTCGCTCTGAATCATGAAGATCGTGTGCCCGACGGTGTGGCCGGGCGCCGACATGGCTGTGATGCCCGGCAAGAACTCCTCGCCATCCTTGATGAACTTGATGCGGTCGCGATACGGCAGGAGGTTCTTGCGGGCGTGGGCCACGAAATCCTTGTTCTTCTTCGGGTCCTTGTCATCGGTCCAGAAATCGAAGTCCGCCTGACTGATGTACACCTGGGCATTCGGAAAGAGGCGCCTGTTCTTGGCGTCGACCATGCCGCCGATGTGATCGATGTGGGCGTGTGTTATGACAATCGAGTCGATCTGGGCGGGCCGGATGCCAGCCTCCGCCAAACTGGCCAGAAGCCGGCCCGTCGTCGGGCCGAACATTTTCTGGACGCCCATTCCGGTGTCGAACAGGACGAGGTTCTTGCCCGTGTTGATCACTGGCGAGTTCTGCTCGAGCACGACGTTCGACGGCGACAGGAAATTGTCGGTGAGGAGCTTGCCGATCTCCTCTTTCGAGGCGCCGAGAAATGCCCCGCCCGGCTCGCCGAGCGGCAGCGGCCCGTCGGACACCATCGTCACCTGCATCGTGCCATGGCTGAACCGGTAGAAATAGGGCACTTGCGTCTTCAAAGGCGGCGCCTTCGCCTCGGCCGCCGGCACGTGGATATTGCCGAGGCTTGCTCCGGCAAGTGCGCCGGCTCCGAGCAGCGCGTTCCGGCGCGAAAAGAATATATCCGACATGGTTTCCTCCAGGCTGGGTGCCATTCATCGGCACCCTTGCAGCTCGGCAGCCTAAGCGCCGAGAGCAGCTCTTGCATCTCGTTTCTTGAGGAGTGCCGGGAGGACTGGTGTGGACGCTGGACGCCCGAATGATCACAGCCGGCGGCGCCCCCGCGAGAAGCGCGCGAGGAGCTGCCGCCATCGCCCGTGCCGAACCTCGCTGGCAACTGCCGGAAGTGCCCACCCTGGCCGCGTCGGGGAGGGAGGTGTGGCGGTGCGACCCGAGCGGGCGCTTCCGGCAGAGCGCCTGGTGACCGCCCAACCCAAGGGAGGCTTGCGGCTGCCCAGGCAATTTGCCGGGACGACGGCGTAGCGGGGTTCGCCGCCGTCCCGGGCGGGCCGCGAACGGCCGGCAAGCCGACCGTCCTCGGTCCGTCTCGTGCGGACCGGCACGGCCTCTTGAGGCCGGTGAGGTCCGATATCCCGCCGCGGCGACCAACCGCTCTGCGCCCTCGGCAACAGCAAGCGGTGGCCGGCCATCCGGCACATGATTGTGAGTGTCTCGGTCGTCCCCGTTTTCGTGCCGGTCCGTCCCCCTCGGATCGTCTCCGGCTTCGAGCTTGGCTTCGTGTCCCCGCCAAGTGAGGATATTTGCGCCTCGAATCGTGGCCTGAACGTGACATGAACGGGGCATTATCTAGGAGCCCTTATAAACTCATGTATCGATACCGAAATAAAAGCCACGCGAGCATAAAGGTATGCCGGGACAAATGCCGACATGGCGAAGCCCGATGACAACTCCTGCCCCGATGATGCTGCGGTGTCACTGCTTCAGACACCCTCAATTGAAGTGGTAGCTGATGCCGGCACGTATCGTAGAGGTCGAGAGATCCGAACGCATTGCACCACCCGAGAAGTCGAAGGTCTTGTCGTCGAAGCCGTAATGCAAGGCTTCGACCCGGCCACTGAGACTCGAGGTGATCTTCATCTCCAAGCCGCCACCGAAGACGTACCCGGCAAAGGTCTCGCTCGTGGATGCCAGACCGGCGAGGCTGGTCAAGTCCGTCTCGAAACGGCCGAAGGCAACGCCGCCGGTTCCATAAACGAGCACGTTGTCGAACGCGAAGCCCGCGCGCAGCCGCAGGCTCGACAGCAGGCTCGCCTCACCGTCCAGGTGCGCAGGATCGGCATAGCTTCGCGAGCCGCTCGCCCACCGCCAGCCGAGATCGCCCTCCGCGCCGATCACGAAGCGGTCGAGTTGCAGATTGTAGCCGACGTGGCCGCCAAGCGTGCCGCTGTCGAGATCGACGCCGTCGCTCCGGCCGAACGGATCAAGGCTGCCCCACGCATAGCCGCCGTTGATGCCGGCATAGAAACCGGGCCAGATGCCGGGCCGCATAGCCGGCTCGTCGTAGGACGACGTGGTGGAGCGCTCGAACGTCGGGTAGGGACGCCGTCCAGGGCCGAGGTCCGCGGCGTCGACCCGCGGGGCGATCCCAGCGACAAGCGGCATGGCCGCCGCCAGAAAGGCGAGCCGGCGCGCGATCCGCAACCGGTCAGGGCTCGAGGTGATCAAGGTCTGCTCCCACGCGATACGAGACAGGAGTTCGGGCGACGTCCGCGCGAAGCCGACCAGGCATCGCGCACCGAGAGACCTAGCCGCGCATTGGTTAGCGAAGCGTTAAGAGATCAGATGTGAGCTCTCGCGTCCGTCGGCCTCCGCCCGCCGTGCTCGTCGCGCAAGAAGCCGCCTTGCGCGTTGTCGGCGGACCCGCCAGGGTGCGCCTCGGGCGAAGCCAAGGACAGCGCCAACTTGCCGAGTCTCGACTTCACACGCTCCTCGCTATCCCGACTGATGGACGTCGGCGGCAGCCTCAGCGAGCTGGCCACGCCGGCCTTGCGTCTGGGCGTGACAGGACTGGCCCGCGCCGGCAAGACAGTGTTCATTACAGCGCTCGTGCGCAACCTGGTCCGCGAGGCGCGACTCCCGTTCTTCAGCGCTGCCGCTGAGGGTCGCATCCAGCGCGCCTACCTCGAGCCGCAGCCCGACGACGAGATCCCGCGCTTTGCCTACGAGGATCATCTGGCTGCCCTCGCGAGCGACCCTCCGGAATGGCCGGAAAGCACCCGGCGCATCTCGGAGCTGCGCGTCACCGTCGAGTATCGGTCCAATCACCCGATCTGGCGTCAGCTCGGCCCTCGCCGCCTGCACATCGACATCGTCGACTATCCGGGCGAGTGGCTGATCGACCTGGCGCTCCTACAGCAGAGCTTCGGAGAGTGGTCCGCCGCTGCGCTCGCCGCTGCACGGATGCCAGGCCGCACACCGGCCGCGCGTGAACTCCTGTCGTACGTGGCGACCCTCGACCCTCGGGCGCCGCGCGACGAGCAGAAGGCGCTCGAAGGCGCGCGCATCTACACCGCGTATCTCCACGCCGAGCGGCGTTCCGGTGCCTTCGAGCCGACGCTCGGGCCAGGCCGCTTCTTCCTGCCGGGCGATCTCGACGGCTCGCCCCTGCTGACCTTCCTTCCGATCAATCCGGGCGAGGGAAAGCCGCCTCGCGGATCGCTGGGCGAGCTGATGGAGAGCCGTTACCAGTCCTATGTGAAGAAGGTCGTCCAACCGTTCTTCCGTGACCACTTCGCGCGTCTCGACCGGCAGATCGTGCTGGTCGACGCCCTTTCGGCCATCGATCGTGGCGGGCCGGCACTCTCCGACCTGGAAACGACGCTGGCTACAGTTCTGTCGTGCTTCAGGATCGGAAGTCACGGATTGCTTTCGGCGGTCTTGCCGCGCCGCATCGACCGCATCCTGCTGGCTGCCACCAAGGCCGACCACGTGCCCGCCGGTAGCCACGACCGCCTTGAAGCGATCCTGACTGGCCTGACGGCCCGCGCGGCCGACCGGGCACATCTCCGAGGGGCTGAGACACGGGCTCTGGCGCTCGCCTCGCTGCGGTCGACCCGCGAAGCCGAGATCAAGCGCGGCCCGCCGCGGCCGGTGATCGTCGGCGTGCCGCTGCCAGGCGCCCGGATCGGCGGCGAGACCTTCGACGGAAGGCGCGAGGTGGCGATTTTCCCTGGAGACCTGCCGGCCTCGCTGGAGGCCGCGTTGGCTCTGCCGGGTCCCTCGACCGGCCTCACGGCGCGGGAGAAGAAGGTCGCGCTCGTCGGCTTCCGCCCGCAGCGCGTACCGCCGGACAGCGGCATCGGCGCAGCCGCCCCTTGGCCGCACATCCGGCTCGATCGCGCGCTCGAGTTCCTGCTGGGAGACCGTCTCGCATGACCGGCGAAGGCAACCCGCGCAAGCCCCAGGCCTTTAGCCTCGACGATCCCGACCTCGTCGATGCGTCTGACACGCTGTCGCTGGGGGGGGCCGGGCCGGAGACGCCGTCCGCGCCATCAGGGGAGGCCTCCGGGGCAAGAGCGGCAAGTCCCGCCGCCGATGCTCGCCTCGCCACGACTGGCATCCGGCACGGCATTCCGTGGGGCGCCGTGCTTCTCTCCGCTCTTGGCGGCCTGCTGGGCCTCGCCATGGCGCTGTCGATGGCTCAGTTCGTTGCGGCAGCCTTCGAGCGGCAGGACTGGATCGGATGGACTGCCTTCGCGCTTCTTGCCGTCGCGGGGCTCGCGCTCGTGGTGATCGTCGTGCGGGAGATCGGCGGCCTGCTGCGCATGCGTCGCCTCGGACGGGCTCGCCGCGATCTGGAGGCGGCGCTTGCGCGACGAGACGGCCGCGCAGAGAAACGCGCCATCGAGGACATCTTCAGCGGCCTCGCGGGGCGGCCCGAGCTGAAATGGCCGCTGGCCACCCTGGCCGAGCACGCCAAAGGCATCCACGATCCCGGCGACCTTGCTCGGCTCGCCGACCGCGATGTGATGCCCGCTCTCGACGGCGACGCTCGCCGTCTGGTCGCCGCAAGCGCGCGCCGCGTCAGCCTGGTGACGGCGCTGTCCCCGGCCGCCCTGATCACCGTCGGCTGGGTGCTGATCGAGAATCTGCGGTTGCTTCGGGCTCTCGCTACACTGTACGGCGGCCGTCCGGGGCTGCTCGGGACCAGTCGTCTGGCCCGCATGGTCTTCACCCATATTCTTGCCACTGGGGGCATCGCCCTGACCGACGACCTCCTCGGCCAATTTCTCGGCCAGGATCTCGTCCGGCGGCTATCGCGGCGGCTGGGCGAGAGCCTGTTCAACGCGGCCCTGACGGCGCGCGTCGGCGCCGCGGCGGTCGAGGTCATACGGCCTCTCCCCTATATCGCGGCGCCTCGCGTCCGCGCCCGCGATTTCATCACCGAGATTGCGCGCTGGTCGCGGACCACCGCCGACGAAGTGAAAGAGGACCGGCCACACCCTGCCGGGCGCGGCTGAGTGAGTGCCGCTGGCTGATGCCGCTGCCAGCCTCTGACATCCCCGTTGCGCCACCTGCCGGATCTGCCGAGGCACCTCCGGCCGCCGCTCAACCGACGACAAGATGATAATCCACTTTATATCAATCTCATAAATTTATGTACTTCATGAAATTTGACGAGACGCCCATCACAACTGAGAACGGCGCCACCACAGTGACGCCGTTGTCGAGCTGTCCCCGCGGCACGGCTGGGCATGCCAGCACCAGCCCGCCTCCGCTCAATTCAGGATCTCTTTCAGCTTCTTGGCTGGCGTGAACTTCGGCACGTTCGATGCAGGGATCTTGATCGGCGCCTTGGTCAAAGGGTTGATACCGTCGCGAGCCTTGCGCTTGGCCACCTTGAAGGTGCCGAAATCCGGGATGCGCACATCCTGGCCCGCCTTCATCGCCTCAGCGATCTTCTCCATCACGGCCTCGACTGCCGTCTTCGCCTTCTCTTTGGTAAGCTCGCACTTCTCGGCGACGGCGTCGATCAAATCCTGCTTGCTCATGTCTCAATCCTCCGGATCGATGCATCTCGGGGACGCAATGGTCGAACGGCGACCAACGGCAGCGTCACCCCTTCGCTGCATCACAGCAGCTTAGGGCTAACAACGCCCAATGCCCCCCGAGGTCAAGCCGAAAATCCCTTGAAACGCCCGAAAATACAGGGGTTTCCCGGGATCTTGACAGACGCCGCAACCGTGCCTCCGGCCGAAAAAAACCCGGCTGCGGTGTGCCGCAACCGAGGTCTCGTGAGCTCCGATGGGCCGCGCGGAATGCCGCCGACGCCAAGGCCGCCGATCAATGAGCAGTCGGTCGGTCGGACGTGCCATCAGCGGGAACAGGAGTAGGCTCCGTCTCCCAGGCGATCGGATCAGGAACGCGCACCAGCGCGGTCTTCAGTACATCGTCCATTCGTGACACGGGCACGATGGTCAGCTTGGTCTTCACCTCGTCGGGGATCTCGGCGAGGTCCTTGACATTCTCGTCCGGTATCAGAACCGTCGTGATGCCGGCGCGCAGGGCCGCAAGCAGCTTCTCCTTCAGACCGCCGATCGGCAAGACGCGCCCGCGTAGCGTGATCTCGCCCGTCATGGCTACGTCTTTTCGCACCGCAATGCCGGTCATCACGGAGATGATGGCGGTCACCATGGCAACACCGGCTGACGGACCATCCTTCGGGGTTGCGCCCTCGGGCACGTGGACATGGATGTCCTTGCGGTCGAACATAGACGCGGGGATGCCGAAATCGACCGAGCGCGAGCGCACGTAGGCATTCGCCGCCTGGATCGACTCCTTCATCACGTCGCGCAGGTTGCCCGTGACCGACATCTTGCCCTTGCCGGGCATCATTACGCCTTCGATGGTCAGGATCTCGCCTCCGACCTCCGTCCACGCGAGGCCCGTCACCACGCCGACCTGATCCTCGAGCTCGGCCTCACCGAAGCGATAGCGCGGAACGCCCAGGTAGCCCTCGACCATGTCCGCAGTGACGTGAACGGTCTTGTGCTTCGAGACCAGGATGTCCTTCACGGCCTTGCGGGCCAGCTTCGAGATCTCCCGCTCGAGCGAGCGCACGCCCGCCTCCCGCGTGTACCGGCGGATGATCACCTTGATCGCCTCGTCGTCGACACTCCACTCGCTCTCCTCGAGCCCGTGCGCCTGCCGTGTCTCGGGAAGCAGATGGCGTTTGGCGATCTCGACCTTCTCGTTCTCCGTGTAGCCGGCGAGGCGGATGATCTCCATCCGGTCCATCAACGCCGGGGGGATGTTCAGCGTGTTGGCCGTCGTGACGAACATCACGCTCGAAAGGTCGTAATCGACCTCGAGGTAGTGGTCGTTGAAGGTGTTGTTCTGCTCCGGGTCGAGCACCTCGAGCAGCGCTGCAGCCGGATCGCCACGGAAATCCGAGCCCATCTTGTCGATCTCGTCCAGAAGGAAGAGCGGGTTGGTCCGCTTGGCCTTCTTCATGGACTGGATGACTTTGCCGGGCATCGAGCCGATGTACGTCCGACGGTGGCCGCGGATCTCCGCCTCGTCGCGGACTCCGCCCAGCGACATGCGCACGAACTCGCGGCCGGTCGCGTTGGCGATCGACTTGCCGAGCGAGGTCTTGCCGACTCCGGGCGGCCCTACGAGACAGAGGATCGGCCCCTTGAGCTTGTTGGTGCGATTCTGCACCGCCAGATACTCGACGATCCGCTCCTTCACCTTCTCGAGCCCGTAGTGCTCCTTGTCGAGGATCTCCTGCGCCTCGTTGAGGTCCTTCTTGACCTTGCCCTTGGCTCCCCAGGGGATCGACAACAGCCAGTCGAGATAGTTGCGCACGACCGTCGCCTCGGCCGACATCGGACTCATCTGCTTGAGCTTCTTCAGCTCGGCTAGAGCCTTGTCCCTGGCCTCCTTGGACAGCTTCGTGGCCTCGATCTTCTCCTCGAACTCGGCGATGTCATCGCGCTCGTCGTTATCGCCGAGCTCCTTCTGGATCGCCTTCATCTGCTCGTTGAGGTAGTACTCCCGCTGCGTCTTCTCCATCTGGCGCTGGACACGCTTGCGGATCTTCTTCTCGACCTGCAGGACAGAGATCTCGCTCTCCATCAGCGTGTAGACGCGCTCGAGGCGTGCCGACACCTTGAAAATCTCGAGGATCTCCTGCTTGTCGGCAATCTTGATCACGAGATGCGAGGCGATCGTGTCGGCCAGCTTCGAATGGTCGTCGATCTGGCCGAGGGTGCCGAGCACCTCGGGGCTGATCTTCTTGTTCAGCTTGACGTAGCTCTCGAACTGGGTAACCGCCGACCGAGCCAGCGCCTCGATCTCCTCGACGTTACCCGGCACCTCCGCGATCCGCTCGACCTCGGCCTCGAAGAAATCGGTATTGGCCGTGAAGCTCGTGATGCGAGCTCGCGCCGTGCCTTCGACCAGCACCTTGACGGTGCCGTCGGGCAGCTTGAGCAGCTGCAACACCGAAGCGAGGGTGCCGACCGAATAGATGCCGTCGGGATCGGGATCGTCGTCGCTCGCATTCTTCTGGGCGACCAGAAGGATCTGCTTCTCGGCCTTCATCACCTCTTCGAGGGCATTGATCGATTTCTCGCGACCGACGAACAGCGGCACGATCATATAGGGGAATACGACGATGTCGCGCAGCGGGAGCACAGGATAGACATCCCGGGCGCCGCCCTTGTCCTTCGCTCTCACCTTGTTGTCCTCGCTCATCGCCTTCCCATCCATCGTTTGCTGCTTTGCCGTCGCGGTCCCGCAGCAAGCTGCGTCTTCCGTCTGTGCCGGCCTTTTGACGCCCCAACCCCTCGTGCCGATGCCCCTGTTGGCAGCGGGGCCTGCTCACCGCCCCCGGCGAGCTCGGGCTCCGCATCGTTGCTCATGTCCGTCCTGGAGGACGGTTCCAGCATGTATGGCGTCCGAGAGCGAAATCAAGCGCCGTCATGCGCTGATCACATACCTGTGGAGCAACCTGTTCCCGACGCCGCGGTCGTCCCTGAAGGGCACGAGCCAGGCAGCCGCATTGGCAAGCCTGGCGCGGCACGTCCCCGATCAGGCCGTGCTGCCCTTTTCCTCGGCACGCTCGGTATAGATCCGCAACGGCTTCGCGCCGCCGTCCACGACCTCGGGGCCGATCACGACCTCCTCGACGCCCTTGAGGCTAGGCAGGTCGAACATGGTGTCCAGCAGGATGGCTTCCATGATCGACCGGAGGCCGCGGGCACCCGTCTTGCGCTCGATGGCCTTTCGCGCGATCGACTTGTAGGCGTCCTGCGTGATGGTGAGCTGGACGTCCTCCATCTCGAAGAGGCGCTGGTACTGCTTGGACAGCGCGTTCTTCGGCTCGGTCAGGATCTGGATCAGAGCCTTCTCGTCGAGGTCCTCGAGGGTTGCGATGACCGGCAGACGGCCGATGAACTCAGGAATGAGCCCGAATTTCAGAAGATCCTCGGGCTCGACCTCCTTCAGTATGTCGCCCGTGCGACGCTCGTCCGGCCCGATCACCGTGGCACCGAAACCGATCGAGGTCCCCTTGTTGCGCCGCGAAATGATCTTTTCGAGGCCCGCAAACGCGCCACCGCAGATGAACAGGATGTTGGTGGTGTCCACCTGCAGGAACTCCTGCTGGGGATGCTTGCGCCCACCCTGGGGTGGCACCGAGGCGACGGTGCCCTCCATGATCTTCAGCAAAGCCTGCTGAACGCCCTCGCCCGAGACGTCGCGCGTGATCGATGGGTTGTCGGACTTGCGACTGATCTTGTCGACCTCGTCGATATAGACAATGCCTCGCTGGGCGCGCTCGACGTTATAATCCGCGTTCTGGAGCAGCTTCAGGATGATGTTCTCAACGTCCTCGCCGACGTAGCCGGCCTCGGTCAGCGTCGTCGCATCGGCCATCGTGAACGGCACATCAAGGATGCGAGCCAGCGTCTGCGCCAACAGCGTCTTGCCGCATCCGGTCGGACCCACGAGCAGGATGTTCGACTTGGCCAATTCGACGTCGTTGTTCTTCGCAGCGTGGTTCAGGCGCTTGTAGTGGTTGTGGACGGCGACGGCCAGCACGCGCTTGGCATGGAACTGGCCGATCACATAGCTATCGAGAACCGAGCAGATCTCCTGCGGCGAGGGCACCCCGTCGCGCGACTTCACGAGTGTGTTCTTGTTCTCCTCGCGGATGATGTCCATGCACAGCTCGACGCATTCGTCGCAGATGAACACGGTCGGCCCCGCGATGAGTTTCCTGACCTCATGCTGGCTCTTGCCGCAGAAGGAGCAATACAGCGTGTTCTTTTCGTTCGGCATCCGGCTCTCTCATGCCCTGCGAGCACACCCGCCTGAGGGCAACCTGAAGTTGAGGCAAGCTGAAGTAGGCAACGGGACATCGGCCCGAGGGCCCTGGTGCGCATCCTCCTGCTACGTCGGCGGCCGTTGATCTGCCGCAGCGAGCCACGCTGGAATCCATTTAAGGCGATCTCAGCACGCTATCGGCAATCAGATCAAGATTGGATTAACGGCCAAAAGGTGGCTGACCGGGTATCCCCCGTCATTGACACATATCTGTGACAATGGAGCCACCGGGCATATCGGCACTCGGAGCCGGGCTTGCAAGCAGGTGGGCTGATCGCCACCACAGGCGCCGGCCGAGCCATTGTGTCGAATTGGCGCGGGGCGCCTGTGCGGCATCTTCCGTCACCAGGCTCGACCGACCGATCAGGTGCCGCTCCTATCACCGCCGATGTCCAACTCCTCGCGGCTCGACAGAACCCGATCGATGAGACCGAATGACCGCGCCTCCTCGGACGTCATGAAATGGTCGCGGTCCAACGTCGCCTCGATCCTCTCGTAGGGCTGGCCGGTGTGCTTGACGTAGACCTCGTTGAGCCGGCGCTTCATCTTGATGATGTCCTGGGCGTGCCGCTCGATGTCGCTCGCCTGACCCGAGAACCCGCCCGACGGCTGGTGGACCATGATGCGCGCGTTCGGAAGGGCGAAGCGCATGCCCTTCGTGCCAGCCGTCAGCAGCAGCGAGCCCATCGAAGCCGCCTGGCCAATGCACAGCGTTGCAATCGGGCAGCGAATGAACTGCATGGTGTCGTAGATCGCCATGCCGGACGTCACCACGCCGCCCGGAGAGTTGATGTACATGGCGATCTCTTTCTTCGGGTTGTTCGCCTCGAGAAAGAGCAGCTGCATGCAGATCGACGTCGCCATCGCGTCCTCGATCGGGCCGATAACGAAGATGATCCGCTCCTGCAGCATGCGCGACGGCAGGTCGTAGGGCTGCATGCCGCGCGCGGTCTGCTCGATGACCGTCGGCCAGAACGTGCTCGTGATCGGGCTCATGGCGTATCCTGCTCCTGGCTTTGCGTTGTCATGGCCAGCGCCGCGCGCGACGGCCGACCGCACTCGTATGCACAGACCCCAGACATGCACCCGCCGCCGGGCCTCATCGAGGCAGATCGGTCATCGATCCGGCACGCGCCGAGGGTTGACCGAATGACGGATCGCCGCGGTCGCCGAACGCCGGCAGCCGACGATCGGCGAGGCGCAACGCCGACGGGCCGCCCACTCTTGCGGCGGCCCGTAGCAATCATGCTCCCTCGGGCTTGGCTGCCTCGGCCGGCGACGCGTCGGACTCGTCCAACGGAGCCAGCAGCTCGTCTTTTGTCACCTTCCGCTCGGTGACTTTCGCCTGCGACGCGATGTAATCGACCACCTTGTCCTCGAACAAAGGTGCCCGCAACTGGGAGACAGCCCCCGGATTACTCTGGAAATACTCGTAGACCATCTTCTCCTGGCCGGGGAAGCGGCGCGCCTCGGCGAACAAGGCATTGCGTAGCTCGTCCTGGGTGACCTCGACCTTGGCTACAGTGCCGATCTCGCCCAGCACGAGCCCCAGCCGAACCCGACGCTCGGCGAGCTTCCGGTAATCGGCCCGCACCTCGTCCTCGGTCTTGCCCTCGTCGGCGAAGCTCTTCTTCGCCTGCTCCATGCGACGCATCAGGTCGGCCCAGATGCCGTTGAACTCGTTCTCTACGAGGGTCGGCGGCAAGGCGAAATCGTGAGCCTTGTCCAGCGCATCGAGCATGACCCGCTTGAGCTTGGCCCGCGAAATCTGGGCGAACTCGCTGGCGATCTGGCTACGGATTCTCTCTTTCAGCTGGTCGAGCGACTCTGTGCCGAAGCCCTTGGCGAGCTCGTCGTCGATAGCCGGCTTCACCGGCCTGCCCACCTGCTTCACCGTGACGCTGAACTCGGCCGTCTTGCCGGCCAGAGTCGACTGGGGGTACTCGGCGGGGAACGTCGCGCTGATCACGCGCTCCTCACCGGCCTTGGCACCCTTGAGGCCGTCCTCGAAACCGGGGATGAACCCGCCCTGGCCGATGACGACAGGGGCGTCCTCGGCCTTACCACCCTCGAACTCGGTGCCATCGATGCGGCCGACGAAATCGATGGTGACCTGATCGCCCTCGCCTGCCTCGCGGCCCTCCTCGGCCTCGTAGCGCGTGTTGCGCTCGGCCAGCTGCTCGAGGGTCTTGGCAAGCTCCTCGTCAGGCACGTCTGCCGTCAGCCGCTCGAGCTCCAGCGCATCGAGGGCCGCCACTTGGATCTCGGGCATGACCTCGAAGGTCACGGAGTAGGCGAAATCTCCCTCGCCGGAGATGACGCGCTCGATCTCGGCCTGATCCTCGGGCAAGTCGACCTTCGGCTCGATCGCCGGGCGCTCCTTGCGCTCCGTGATCGCCTGTTGGGTCGTCTCCTCGACGGCCTTCTGCAGCACCTCGGCCATGAGCGAGCGCCCGAACATCTTCTTGATGTGGGCGGCGGGAACCTTGCCGCGGCGGAACCCCTTGAGCTGGATCGTATCCTTGACCTCGCCGAGACGCGTCGTGAAACGCTCGCCGAGCTCAACCTGGCCGATCACCACCTTGAGGGTCCGCTTGAGGCCCTCGGCGCTCGTCACTGAAACCTGCATCGTGCTCTTCGCCACCTTCGCTCGAACGGACTGTTTCCGGCATCGCCGGCCCTTGAATTGGTTCAATGCATCCTAGGGACTGCGTCACGCGGTTTCCAACCGTGTCCGGGTCGGCGACCGTGAAGCCCCATGGTGCGGACGGAGGGACTCGAACCCCCATGGCCGAGGCCACCAGAACCTAAATCTGGCGTGTCTACCAGTTCCACCACGCCCGCCCGGTCCAGACCTGCCGAAACACGGTGGCCACGGGCCGATGGTCCACGTCGCCGCGGACACGGACATCGGTCGCCGTCGTCACCGGATGACAGCCTGATGAACCACGCGGGGGCACGTATATCTGGCCTGGGCACGCGTGATCAATCGCGAAAGTGGCAACGCGGGTGAATTGCGGCGCTGACAGACCCGATTGTCGCGGGCGAGCAGGCACCGTGCCGGCGCATGCTCAGTCTCTCAGAAGTGCCAGACCGAGGATATAGACGCCCGGCAGCAATGCCACCAGCGCGAGCTTGTCCTCGAGGCCCTCGTGCAGCTCAATGCCGTTATTGGCGATCACCAGGCCGACGCAGAGCGTGGTGATGAGAAGCGCGAAGCGTCCCATTTCGGAGCCCTTTCCTGTATCGAGACCATCTGCGCGTCTGCGCGGGTCCCCTGGAAGGGCCAATCGCAAAAAGTGGGCCACGGCGAAACGATGCGTGGAGACCTCACCGGTGTCGCGTCCGCACCAAGCCAGTCAAGACGAGAGGCCGGCGTGGGGGCGCCGGCCTCTCGCAGTCGTCCGGGGGGCTCCGGACTGGGGTCACTTCATCGGCGCGTAGCCGCAGCAATCGCTGGACGAGCCGAAGTGATAGCGCAGGCCCACCTTGAACTCGTGGGCATCGATATCGTCGACGACAAGCTTCGGGTTCCATGCCGCAAACTGTTGAGCGAACATGTCGGTGCGGCTGCTGTGGGCCGAGCCCATATCGATGTAGCGGTAACCGATATCGAGGATGGCGTTGCTGGTCACCTGATAGCCGACGCCGGCCATCAGCGCCCAGGCGAACTCGGCGCGGGTGTCACCATCCTGTGGGTTCGGGCTCGCAGGGTGATCAATCTGCACGTAGCCCATGCGGTGCATGGCGATACCGACACCGGCGCCGACGTAGGGGACGAAGCCGCGGTAATTGCCGAGGTCGTAGTAGCCGTTCAGCATGACGGTGTAGGTGTCGAGCGTCGTCTTGATCGGCGGGTCGATGGGGCCGACATTCGGTATGATGATGTCGACGTCACCCTTGAAGTCGCGGTCGGTGCGGAAGCCGACGGTGATGTCGCCCCGCAGGCCACGCGAGCCCGAGCCGCAGCCGATGCCGGCCTCCCAGACCGCCCCGTTGTCGAGGCTCGCGCCGTGCACCTTGGGATCGGTGCCGTTGCCGACGTAATTGGCCGTGGGATCGCCACTCCAGGAGTAGCCGACGTCGCCGCGGAGGTAGCACGGACCGGCGATCGAGGGGGCGGCCTGGTGCACCGGCGCATATCCGTCCTTCAGCGAGCCACCCCGATAGAGGTCGGCAGCGTGAACGGATGTGGCGAGCGCAATCGTGGTGGTAGCGGCGATGGCCGAGGCGAGGCCGGCCTTGATCGTGATGTTCATGGATATTCTACCTTTTCAGACGATCCGGCCCATGATCCGCAAGGCTGGCTGAACTCGTGTTGCGGGACGATATTGCGCACGCCGCAGTTAAGGCGCGGTTAAGTGGCGTGCCGCACAGGGACAGCGTTTGCGGTTGTGCCCGCCTTGCCCGCGAGTGGGCGTGCATGCTCTTATCCGCCGCCCGCCTTCGCGCCCTGGAGATAACCCTCATGCTCGACATGGCCGTGCCCGCCGACCGGATCCATCTCGAGGACGTCGAGGTCGGCCGCCAGATCGCCTTCGGCCACTACGAGGTGACGAAGGAGGATATCGTCACCTATGCCGAGGCCTTCGACCCCCAGCCGATCCACCTCGACGAGGAGGCCGCCAAGCGCTCCATCGTCGGTGGCCTGTGCGCGTCGGGGTTTCATTCGTGCGCCATGCTAATGCGCATGCTGGCCGACGATTTCCTCGAGCACGGAACATCGCTGGGCTCGCCGGGCATCGACGAGGTGAGGTGGATGCGTCCGGTGCGGCCAGGCGACGTGCTCTCAGCACGGTTCGTGTGTCCGGAGAAGCGGGCGCTGGCCTCGCGGCCGGGTGTCGGCCTCGCCAAGATGCTGATCGAGATGCTGAACCAGAAGGGCGAGGTGGTGATGAGCTGGGATTCCAACCAGCTCCTGCGCGTGCGCCATCCTGCGGCCCCGTCGGATGGGGAGCGCAATGGTGGCGAAGCCAAGCCACGCTTCCAGAGCCTCTGGGAGATGCCGGGACCGGCCCCGGACCGGTCGACCAACTACTTCGAGGATCGGCAGATCGGGGAGACCTACTCGCTCGGCAGCCACACGTTCACGCACGATGACGTGATCGACTTTGCGCGCCGCTTCGACCCGCAGGCTTTCCATCTCGATGATGCGGCGGCGGCCCAGTCGCTGTTCGGGCGGCTGTCGGCCTCGGGCTGGCACACCACCGCCATCTGGATCCGCCAGTTCGTGCGCTTCCGCCAGGAGATCGAGCGGGACATGCGCGCGCGCAACTTGCGACCCGCCGAGTACGGCCCTTCGCCCGGTTTTCAGCGGTTGCGGTGGCTGAAGCCCGTCTATCCGGGCGACACTATCGAGTTTCGCGGTCGCGTGGACGACAAGCTCGACTGGCGCTCGCGTCCCGACCGCGGTCTGATCGAGACCGAGAACCAGGGCCGCAACCAGCATGGCGAGGTGGTTTTCGGCATCCGCGGGCGCATCCTCGCCGAGAAGCGCAATCCGGGCTGAAGTCGCAACGACGGGCGGCCCATTGGGCCGCCCCTGCTACGGGAGAGTGCACGCGATCGCTACCCGATCCACCTGATCCAGATTCGGAGCGACCAACGACGCCATCGCTTTTTACGCCTCATGGCTTTTTCCTTTCGCTTCAATGCCACCCGTATTGCGTGGCAGAGTTCGAGTTTCGGCGATGCGGCGGGGCTTTACGTCACCAATCTATCGGCCGTGCTCACAGCGCCGACAGGAGCGCGCCGAGTCCGGCAAGCACCAGCAGCACGTTGAGCACCGGCGCGAAGTAGCGGTCGGCGAGCGCACGCGCGAGGCCGCGGCCCATGACCGTGCCGACCACCACCGGCAGCGCGAGCAGGCCGATCAGCCGCCACTCGGCGACTCCGAGCTTGCCCGCTGCGAGGCTGAGGCCGAGCACCGCCACATAGCAGACCGCGAAAAAGGTGAGCGCCAGGGAGCGGGCCTCGTCCGGCGCCACCGGCCGGCACATCAAGTGTATCATCAGCGGCGGCCCCGGCATGACCAGCAACGCCGTCAATGCCCCCGCGGCGGCACCTGTCGCAATGGCGGCGCCGCGTCGTGCGCCGCCATCCTGCGTTGCCGGGATCGCGGCTGGCGGCGGCAGCAGGCGTCGCGCGGCGATCAGGGCCGCTGCGATCAGGATGACCGAGCCCGCCGCGAGCTTGAGCTGGCGCACGTCGAGATGGCCGAGCAGGAGAAATCCGAGCGGGGCCCCGGCCGCGGCTCCGATCACAAGTCGCCCGAGCTCGCGGCGCGGCGCCCTCGACCAGGCGGGTGGCACTACCATCACGCACTGCACGATATGCAGCGCGATCAGGATGGGAATGGCGGTGGTCGACTCGAGCACGCCGAGAAACACCGGCGCGGCGATGATCGCGAAGCCGAAACCGGTGGCTGCCTGGATCAGTGCACCAGCGGCGGCCCCCGCGGCCAGCGAGGCGATTCCAGCGAGCGACGGCTCGATCACGATTCCCCCCTAGGCCCGCCCCATGAAGACGACGCCCGCCCCGGTAGCGATGAGGGCGAACCCGACAGCGTGATTCCAGCCGAGCGGCTCCTTCAGCACGAAGTAGGAGAACGCCGCGAACACGACCAGCGTGACGACCTCCTGGATCGTCTTGAGCTCGGCGGCCGAGTAGACGGCATGTCCGTAGCGGTTGGCCGGCACGGCGAGACAGTACTCCACGAGCGCGATCCCCCAGGACACGACGATCACCAACACCAGTGGTTGGCTCTTGTAGTTGAGGTGCCCGTACCAAGCCGTCGTCATGAACACGTTCGAGGCGGCGAGCAGCATCACGGGCGCGAGATAGGTCATCAGTTGGGTGAGGCTCATGGGGACCGGCTCCGAGTGGTGGGCGCGAATTGACCTGATGGCGGCTGATATCCGAAACGCACCTGCGCCGTCCCTGCGGCGTGGTCGGGCCGGTGCATGCCGCACCGGCCTGCGCCCTCGGGTGGGAACCCGCCGCCAAGCCAGTGCTGCGCCGAGATGATCCTTGCCCCCGGCGGCATCCGTCGTTATGCGGGCCTTATGCGCCGCATCCACGCCGATCTCCTCCTTCTCGTCGCCGCCGCCGTCTGGGGCTTCGCGTTCCTGTTCCAGAAATCGGCGATCGAGCACGTCGGCCCCATCCTGTTCGTGGCGGCGCGAGGCGCAGTGGCAGCCCTCGCGCTGCTGCCTTTCGCCATTGTCGAAATGCGCTCGGCGGGAACGGGATGGACGACCGTGCTGCACGCTGGCGTCACCGCCGGTATCGCCTTCTACGTTGCCGCGGTCCTGCAGCAGTGGGGTCTGGTCACGGCGACGGTGACGAACACGGGCTTCCTCACCGCGCTCTACGTCGTCGCCACGCCCTTCATCGCGTGGGCGCTGCTCGGCCGTCGCCCGCCGCCCCTGGTGTGGCTTGCCGTCATCCTGTCCTTCGTCGGCACCTGGCTGCTCGGCGGGGGGACGCTAGCGGCCTTTTCGGCAGGCGATGGGCTGGTCGCCCTCTCGGCCGTCTTCTGGGCGCTGCACGTCGTGCTTGTCGGCCGCGCGGCTCCGCTCGGCCGCCCTGTCGCCTTCACGTGCCTCCAGTTCGTGGTCGTGGGCGTGCTCGGTGCTGCGTCCGCGCCGATGCTCGAGACGGTCACCATGGGCGGCCTGACCCGGGCCTGGATGGAAATCGCCTACGTGGGCCTGCTGTCGAGCGCGCTCACCTTCACGATGTTCTCGATGGCCCTGCGCTACACCGGCCCGAGCGAGGCGACCGTCATCGTCTCGACCGAGACCCTGTTTGCCGCGTTCGGCGCCTGGCTGGTGCTCGGCGAGCGCCTGCCCTTGATCGGGTGGGCGGGGGCCGCTCTGATCCTGACGGCGACCATGGCTGTGCAGCTTGCGCCGACGCGAGCCGGCTCGCCGAGGATTCGATCCACGCAGGGTGCGGCCGAATGAGCGTCCGGCCGTCCTCCCTCAAGCGGCCGTGGCCCTCGAAGCCGCCCGCAGCACCATGTCTGCCGCCTTCTCGCCGATCATGATCGAGGGGGCATTCGTATTGCCCGAGGTGAGCGTCGGCATAATCGAGGCATCAGCGACGCGCAGTCCCTCGATGCCGCGGACGCGGAGCTGATCGTCGACCACGGCCATGGCGTCCGAGCCCATCTTGCAGGTGCCTACGGGATGATAGGTGGTCTCGGCCGCCTCCTTCACCCAGGCGATGATCTCGTCGTCGGTCTTGCGGTGCTGGCCCGGCGCGATCTCCGTGAGCTGGAGCCGCGCCGCTGCCGGGGCATACATCACCGATTGCGCAATTCGGATCGCCCGCACGGTGAGTTGGGCGTCGATCGGCTCCGACAGGAAGTTGAAGTTGATCGCAGGCGGCTTCCGCGGATCGGCCGAGGTGATGTGGATGTGGCCCTTGCTCTCGGGCCGCATGGGATGCGCGTAGCACGTCATGCCGGATTGGCGTGAGAGCATCGGCCCTTTCGGCCCCGGCTCGGTCAGCATAGGCACCCAGCCCAGCAGCAGATCCGGCGCCTCGAGCCCCTCGCGCGAGAGCACGAAGGCGCGGAGCGGCGCGGCCACCATGGCGAGCATGCTGTCCTGGCCCATCATGTACCGCATCGCCTGATTGACGAGCCCCAGGCCGCGGCCCATGTCGTTATAGGTGATCCCCTTGGCCCCGATCGCCCACCGCGTCCGCGGCGCGAAGTGATCGCGCAGGTTTTCGCCGACGCCTGGCAGCGCATGCCGCACCTCGATGCCGAGAGACCTGAGCCGCTCGGGCTGGCCGATGCCCGACAGCTCCAGCAACTGCGGTGAGTTGATCGAGCCGGCGCTGACCACGATCTCGCGGGCGACGCGCGCTTGCCGCTTGGCCTCGCCGACCGCGTAGCGCACGCCGACACAGCGCTTGCCGTCGAGCACGAAGCCCTCGGTCAATGCGCCCGTCTCGATGCGCAGGTTGGCCCGGTTGCGGATCGGCTCCAGGTAGCAGGCAGCCGTGCTCATGCGCCGCCCATTGGAGATCGACGCCTGGCTCATGGCGATGCCGTCTTGTTTGGCGCCGTTGTAGTCCGGGTTGTGCCGGATACCGACCTGCCCTGCCGCCTCGATCAGCGTCTTGAGCAGCGTGGTGTTGGGCTGGGGATTGGTGATCCTGAGCGGCCCGTCGCGGCCGCGATAGGTGTCGTCGCCGCCGCCGGCATAGCTCTCCATGCGCTTGAAGAATGGCAGAACGTCCCGGTAGCTCCAGCCCCGATTGCCCATCTGCGCCCAGGTGTCGAAGTCCTGCGCCTGCCCGCGCACGAACGCGAGACCGTTGATGGCGCTGGAGCCGCCGAGAATGCGGCCTCTCGGTACCGGCAGGCGCCGGCCGTTGGTGTTGGGCTCGGGCTCTGAGGAGTAGAGCCAGTTGGCGGCCGGGTTGGTCAGCAGCTTGGCATAGCCGATCGGAATGCGCGCCCATGGGTGGGTGGCAGGACCTGCTTCGAGCAGGAGGACCCGGTTGCGCGGATCGGCCGAGAGCCTGTGCGCCACGGCCGCCCCCGCCGAGCCTGCGCCGACGACGATGTAGTCGAATGTTTGAATGTCGCTGTCCTGCACGTGCCCTTCCCTCTCTCCAAGCGAATTATTGTGTACCCAATCGCCAGGCTGCGTCCATTCCATCGGCCACACCCCGGCAACTCTGGCGGCCCGCCGACCCCGTAGGCCGGCCCGTTGATTGACGCAGACCGCAAATCGGCCTTGAACTCGGTGGAGTCTTCCGCGTCCGCGGCGGATAGGCCGCCGCGATGGGGATGAACGATCGAGCCTTCGGTGGAAAAGATGAGCGGGGGCCAGCGCCAGTCTGCCGATCCGATGTGGCCGAGGCCAAAGCGCAAGCGTGGCTTTTGCAGCCCATTCGGCGCTCTCGCAGCCGTGTGGGTCGTCGCTCACATCGCCGCAATCCTCTCGGCCGGCCCCGCCGAAGCGGCGGCAGATCCCGCCTTCCGTGCCTTCATCGAGGCGCTTTGGCCAGACGCCCGCGCCGCAGGCATCTCCCGTGCGACGTTCGACCGGGAGACGGCGAGCCTCGAGCCCGACCTGTCGCTGCCCGATCTGGTCCTGCCTGGACGCGACAAGACCGGCTCGAAGGGCCAGGCGGAGTTCACGGTTGCGCCACAGGACTACCTTCAGGCCAAGCGCATCGCCACGCTCGCAGACGAAGGCCGCGCGCTCGCACGCCGGCACGCAGCGATCCTCGCCAAGGTGGAAGCCAAGGTCGGCGTCGACGGCCCGGTGGTGCTCGCCATCTGGGGCCGGGAGACCGCCTTCGGGAAGCATCGCGCCCGTCACGACGCGGTCCGCGCTCTGGCAACGCTGGCCTACGTCGGCCGTCGCAAGGAGCTGTTCCGCTCCGAGCTGATCCATGCCCTGAAGCTGATAGAGGACAAGCGCCTGAAGCGCAGCGAGATGCGTGCCTCCTGGGCGGGTGCCATGGGGCTCACGCAGTTCATGCCCTCGGAGTTCACCTCGTCAGCGATCGATCTCGACGGCGATGGCCGCATCGACCTTTTCGGCTCGGTCGCCGACGCGCTCGGCTCGGCCGCCAGCCAGCTCAAACAGAAGGGCTGGCTCAAGGGCCTGCCCTGGGGCATCGAGGTCCGGACCGGCGCACGCGTCGACTGTGCCCACGAGGGGCCGCTCAACTCGCGTGCCATCGCCGAGTGGGCCCGGCTCGGCGTCACCCGGGCCGACGGCAGCCCGCTCGGCCATGCCCACGGCGACGCGCAAGCCTACCTCATGTCTCCGGCTGGCACCTATGGTCCCCAGTTCCTCGTGACCGAGAATTTCAAGGTCTTCCGCGCCTATAACACATCCGACCTGTACGCTCTCTTCGTCGGCCACCTCGCCGACCGGATCGCAGGCGGCGGCGACTTCCGCACGCCGTGGGGACAGGTCCGCCAACTGGACACCGCGAGCATTCTCGACATTCAGACGCGCCTGAAGGCCGGCGGCTTCGCAATCGAGAAGCTCGATGGGCGCATCGGCTCGGAGACACGGCTGCGCATCGGCCTCTACCAGCGCAACGCCGGGCTCGGTGTCGATTGCTGGCCGAGTGCCGGACTGCTCGAGGCGATGCGCCGGAGGGCTGGTCCATGAGCCTTCCCCAGCGAGTGCCGGCTGGCAGATCCGCCGTGCAAGGTGCGGCCGTCAGCGGCCTTCGCTACGCCGCCGCACTGGTCCTCCTGCTGGCCCCGAATGCCGCCCGGGCGCAACCTGTCGCTGCGAGTGCGCACGTGGACCAAAATGCTCTTGCCGAAGGTCTCGCACCGCGCCTCGCATCCTTCCTCTCCGCCATGCGCCGCGACGCGCTCGGAGCCGGCGTATCAGTTGCCATTCTCGACCGTGCGCTGGCGGGCATTGCGATCGACGCCAGCATTCCGCCGTTGCTGACCGCGCAGCCGGAGCACGTGATGGCACCCTGGGACTACATGGGCCGACTGGTGTCCGACACACGCATCGAAGGCGGACGTCGCATGCTCGCCGAGCATCGAGAGACGCTGGACGCGATCGAGACCCGCTTCGGCGTCGACCGCCATGCCGTCGTCGCCATCTGGGGCGTCGAGTCGAGCTACGGCACGCTGCCCGGCACCCGCGCCGTGGTGCGCTCGCTGGCGACGCTGGCCGTCGCGGATGCGCGCCGCGCCCCGTTCTGGCGCAAGGAGCTGCTTGCCGCACTGACAATTCTCGACCGTGGCGACATCACCCCCGAGCGCATGACGGGGTCCTGGGCAGGGGCCATGGGCCACACGCAGTTCATGCCGTCGAGCTACCTGACCCATGCGGTCGATCACGATGCGGACGGCCGCCGCGACATCTGGCAGTCGGTGCCCGACGCCCTCGCCTCGACAGCGAGCTATCTGCATCGATCCGGTTGGAAGGCGGGCGAGCCGTGGGGCCTTGAGGTCGCATTGCCGGCGGGCTTCGACTATCGCCTGGCAGACCCCGGCGCCAGCCGCACCTCCGACGAGTGGCAGGCGCTCGGCGTCGTGCCGCCGCCGGGCGCAGAATGGCCGGCGGGCATGCCTGCCTCGTCGATGCTGTTGCCGGCGGGAATGCATGGCCCCGCGTTCCTGATCGCGGGCAACTTCAAGGCGATCCTGCGCTACAACAACGCGACGGCGTATGCGCTAGCCGTGGGGCATCTATCCGACCGGCTGGCTGGACGTCCGCCGTTGTTGGCCCTCTGGCCGACCCACGACCCGCCCCTGGCGCGCGCGGAACGCCGCGAGCTGCAGGAGCTGCTGTCCCGCATGGGCCTCGACGTCGGTCCCATCGATGGCGTGCTCGGCGAAACAACGCGCAATGCCGTCCGGCAATGGCAACGCCGCCAGGGGGTGGCGGAGGATGGCTGGCCCGGCAGCGGCTTGCTCGGCGTCTTACGCGCCCGAGCAGCCTCTGTCCGCTGACCCCCATGCGGGCGGGCCTAGCCCACACGTCTCGCCGCCTTCACTGCAGCTTCGCGCCCGTGCTCCTCTCGAGCTCCTCGCGCGTGACGCCCGGCGCCAGCTCGACGAGCTTCAAGCCGTCCTTCGTCACATCCATCACGGCAAGGTCCGTGATGATGCGATTGACGACACCGACGCCCGTCAACGGCAGGGTGCACTTGGGCAGGATCTTGAGATCCATGCCGCCGTCCTTCCTTTTCGCCGTGTGCTCCATGACGACGACGACGCGCTCGACGCCGGCGACAAGGTCCATGGCACCACCCATGCCTTTGACCATCTTGCCGGGGATCATCCAGTTGGCGAGGTCGCCTGTCTCCGACACCTGCATCGCGCCGAGGATGGCGAGGTTGATGTGTCCGCCGCGGATCATGGCGAAGCTGTCGGCCGATGAAAAGAAACTCGAGCCCTTGAGCGTCGTGACAGTCTGCTTGCCGGCATTGATCAGATCGGCGTCGACCTCGTTCTCCATCGGGAAGGGACCGATGCCGAGCAGCCCGTTCTCGGACTGCAGCATCACGTCTATGCCGGCGGGAATGTAGTTGGCAACGAGCGTCGGCAGCCCGATGCCGAGGTTGACGTAGAAGCCGTCCTGCAGCTCCTTGGCGGCACGCTCGGCCATCTGCTCGCGGGTCCAGGGCATGGCAATCTCCTTCGGAACTTCGTCCATGATCGGCCGGTCTGAAGCTTGCGCCTCACCCCTTCCTGACCGTCCTCTGCTCGATCCGCTTCTCGGGCGTCTTGTTCAGGACCACGCGCTGCACGAAAATGCCGGGCGTGTGGATGAGATCGGGATCGAGCGCGCCGGTCTCGACGATCTCCTCGACCTCGGCGATCGTCACCTTGCCGGCCATGGCGCAGACAGGATTGAAGTTCCGCGCCGTCATCCTGTAGACGAGATTGCCGGCCGCGTCGGCCTTCCACGCCTTGACCAGCGCGACGTCGGCCCTGAGCGACCGCTCCATGACGTACATCTGACCGTCGAACTCGGCGGTTGGCTTGCCCTCGGCAACAAGCGTGCCGTAGCCCGTCCGCGTATAGAATGCCGGGATGCCCGCGCCGCCGGCACGAAGCTTCTCGGCGAGCGTGCCCTGCGGCGTGAACTCGAGCTCGAGCTCGCCCGCGAGATACTGTCGCTCGAACTCCTTGTTCTCGCCGACATAGGACGAGATCATCTTCTTGATCTGTCGAGTTTTCAGCAGGATGCCAAGGCCGAAATCATCGACACCGGCGTTGTTCGAGATCGCCGTGAGGCCTTTCGCGCCGCTGTCGCGCAGGGCGCCGATCAGGGCCTCGGGAATGCCACAAAGGCCGAATCCGCCGACCGCAATCGTCTGGCCATCCTTGATGACGCCGGAGAGTGCCTCGGCTGCGCTTCCATAGACCTTCTTCACCCGCCTCTCCTCGTTCGTTCCGCGATCACGATGGCTGCCATTGGCGGCGCGCACGCTTAGGGTGTCCCGGCCGAGGCGCATCGGCTCCGCCGCGCGCCCGCTCGGCGCCCTCGCTCGTCGATCGGCTCATAAAGCACTGTGTTTCGGCGCCTGCAAGCCTCCCCAGCGTGCACACTCCGGCCGCGGCATTCCGCCCGGACGTGCGCATCAGACCTTTGCTTCGTTTTTTCGTCGCGTGGCCGCCACAATTCCGCTCGATGTTGCTCTCGCATGTGCGAGCGGTTAATACCGTCGATGTGCTCGATTGCGGTTCGCGTCGTGGAAGCCTGGGGAGAGCGCCACGTGATGACAACCGGCCGGTGGTCGTGGACGATTCGCTCGTGCGGATCTGGAGGCTGCCCGGGATGAGGAGCTGGGCGATATCGTCGGCGTCCGCCTCGCGAGCGATCGCGATGGGCTCGCTGGCGGCGGCTCTCCTCGGCCTGCCTGTGGCGGTCGAGCTGAACGAGCCCGACGCGCGCCGCGTCAGCATGGGCGCGCTCGCGAGCGACCGAACACCGCTGACGGAGCGGGTCAGTCTCAGCAATCATCTTTCGCTCACCCTCGACGGCGGCCTCGTCTCACCCGCGACGAGCTCCGGCAACGCCGTGAGATTGCACATCGACGACGCGGCACTGACGCTCGACCTTCGCAAGGCCGGGGTTGCGCCGGAGTCGCAGCTTCCCGAGCCACAGCCTCCACTCGTCGCGCGGATTGCCGGCTTCAACGCGGGTGTATTGATTTTCCGCGGCGCCACCCTGAACGTCGTCAGCCCAAGCGGGCGGCACCATGTCCTGAGCGATGTCAATGCCACGATATCGGCAGTCCGGAAGGGAAGCTTCAAGCTTGTCGGCACCGGCCGCTTCAATGGCCAGCGCATTTCCCTCGAGGGCGCCTGGTCGGACCCGCCGTTGCGCGAAGGCGCGCAGTTGCCTTTGCGACTGACGCTGCGGAGCGCGTTCCTCGAAGCCGCTTTCGATGGACATCTCAGCGCCAATGGCATGCTCATGCTGACGGGGCACGCGGAGGTTCGCGCCCAGAGCCTGAGGAGGCTTGCTGCATGGACAGGCTTCGGCGGCGGCGGCGACCTGATGCGCTCGGTGACGGTCGCGGGCCCGGTCGAATGGAGCACCAGCCAGATGGCGTTCGCCCGCGCCTCAGTCGACCTCGACGGCAACCAGGCCACTGGTGCGCTGATCTTCAAGTTTTCGGGTCCTCGTCCTTCGGTCGACGCGACACTCGCGTTCCAGGAGCTCGATCTATCCCGCGTGCTGGGTCCGGCCGGCGCTTCTCAGAATCCTGCCTCAGAGGGGGGCCCCCGGTTCCTGTCGACCTTCGATGCTGATCTTCGGGTGTCTGCCTCGCGAATCAGGGCCGCTTCGGTCGACACGGGACGTGGGGCAATCACCATCGCGCTCAACCAAGGGCGCCTGGCGGCTGATCTCGTGGACTTCGAGATCGAGGGTGGCACGGCCCACGCACAATTGAACCTCGATGTTAACCAGAAAGCGCCGATCGCGGCGATCAAGCTGAAGGCGAAGGGCGTCGATACGGGGCGACTTCTGGCGGCTCAGTTGCGGCGCAACCCACTGCTGGGTCGCGCCAACATCACGTTCGAAGGCACGACGGATTCCTCCTCGCTCGCCGACTCGCCGATGCGACTCTCGGGACGCGGCCAGCTCGAGCTCGCCGAGCCCGGCCGCCTGGGGCTCGACCTTGCCGCACTGGCCTATGCTGCCAAGGCGGCGCCCGTGGTCGGGTGGTCGGCAGCGGGCAAAGGAGGCACTCCATTCGACAATCTCACGTGTCGATTCCGCCTCCTGAATGGCGCGGTCACTCTGGAGACCGTGCAGGCCCGCTCGGGGGAGCAAGCGGTGACCGCCTCCGGCCAGATCGACGTACCGGG
>JANRJI010000012.1:0-97850 GCA_033764055.1 Hyphomicrobiaceae bacterium | reverse complement strand
CGGCAGAACGGGATGCGCACACCACCGATGATTGCGATGCGCCGGAGGGTAGCGGTCATGAGCGGGCCTCATCTCCGTTCCCATCTCCGGTCGCGCCTGCACGGAGACGAGGTAACGTGTCAGACAATGGACTGCGCGAGCTGGCGATACGTGGTCACTCGGCCGCCGCGCGCCGCTGCTCCGACCGGGCAGCAGCTTCGCGACTGGCCTTGTAGTGGAGAGGTCCGCCCCGGAAGGGCGCGAAACCTGTGCCGAAAATGACCCCGGCATCGACGAGATCACCGCTGGCAACGATGCCCTCGTCGCGAGCGCGCTCGGCCTCGGCGATCAACGGCTCGACCAGATCCCGGCCCAGGCCGTCGAGGGCCGTCTTGTCGTAGGTTCGCTCGACCTTGACCGGCTTGCCGTCCTTCCAGCTGTAGAAGCCCTCGCCCGATTTCTTGCCGAGCTTGCCGGCCGCGACCAGTCGTTCCAGGCGGGAGCCCGCGGCCGGGTACTTGAGGATGCGGCCCACGTACGCACACACATCGAGGCCGACGGTGTCCGCGAGCTCGATCGGCCCCATCGGCATGCCGAAGGCGCGGGCTGCCTCGTCGACACGCTCAGGCGCCTCGCCTTGCTCGAGCCGGGCCATGGCGCTCATCATGTAAGGTGCCAGCACGCGATTGACGAGGAAACCTGGGCAGCTCTTGACGATCAGGGGGAATTTGTCGATCGCCGTGACGAACGCACAGCCCTTGCGCGCCTCCTCCTCCCGACTGGCCACCCCGCGGATGACCTCGACGAGCGGCATCTGCGCGACGGGATTGAAGAAGTGGATGCCGATGAGCCGACCTGGGTCGGCGAGCGCCGAGGCAATGTCCTCGATCATGATCGAGGACGTGTTGGTGGCCATCACCGCACCGGGCTTCAGGCGGGCCTCCAGGCCCTTGAACAGGCTCTGCTTGACCTCCAATCTCTCGACGATGGCCTCGATGACGACATCGGCCCGACCGATCATGTCGCCCTGCGGGTCGGCCACCAGGCGCGACTGTGCTGCGGCGCGTAGCGCCTTGGTACGGAACCGTCGAGCGAACAGCTTGCCCTGCGCCTCGGTGCCCGTCTTGATCGCGGCTTCCGACAGATCCTGCAGAGAGACCTCCATGCCGGCAGCGGCACACCACCCGGCGATGTCGGCGCCCATAACGCCGGCACCGATGACATGCACGCGTTGTGGCTTCCATACGAGGCCCTTGGGCGCCTGCCCTTTGAGCTCCTCGGACAGGCGGAACACGCGACGCAGGTTGCGCGAGGTGTCCGAGACCATCAGCGGAGCGAAAGCCCGTGTCTCCTCGGCCTTCATCTGCTTCAGGCTGCCACCCGTGCGCTGAAACAGGTCGATCAGGCGGAACGGCGCCGGGTAGTGATCCTCTCGGACCTTCTTGGCGGTCTCCGCGCGCATGCGCGAGGCAACGATGCCGCGGACCGGCCACTGACGAAGGACTGCCTTGGTGAACGAGGCGGGCTTGGCCTTGCGCTTTCTCTCGACGGCCTTGCGCGCAGACCACGCCAGTTGGTGCCGGGAACTCACGAGCTCGTCGACGAGCCCCATGCCGCGAGCGGCAGCGGCGCGGATCATCGAGCCCGTCAGCATGGCCTGCATGGCCGCCACCGGACCTGCCTGGCGGATCGAGCGCCATGTGCCGTTGAAGCCAGGGAATATGCCGAGGCGCACCTCCGGAAAGCCGAGCCGCGTGGCATCGTCGCGCGTCGCGATACGCCAGCCACAGGCGAGAGCCAGCTCGAGCCCGCCGCCGAGGCAAAAGCCGTGAATGGCGCACACGACAGGAACAGGCAGCGCCTCGATGCGGTCGAGCATGGCGAGGACGGGCTGGATCGCCTCGCGCACCTCGGCCTCGGTCCGGAACTGCTCGAACTCATTCACGTCGGCACCGACGATAAAGCCCTTCTCCTTGCCCGAGATGAAGACGAGGCCGCGGATCATCCGATCTCGGACACCGGCCTCGACGCACTCGACGATCTGTCCAAGCTCTTCGAGCGGTCGGCGGCCGAGCGCATTCTGACTCTCGCCCTCGCGATCGAAAACGGCCCAGGCGATGCCCTGCTCATCGACCCGGAAGCGCCAGTCCTTGAGGCCTGGGAGATCAGTCATCATGGCGTCCCGTCCTTTCCGGAGAGTCTCGGGCGGCGGCTGCGTCAGCCTCGGCTGCGCTCAAGCAGGATGATCATCATGATTCCGAGCAGCGCTGCGGCCTGCTCGTTGGGCGAGATCGGGCCCGTTTGTTGAATGTCGAACTCTGTCTCGAGCAGAGCCGGCTTTTTGGTCATCAACAGCGCGTCACCGCCGCCGAGCCGCGTGACATGGTATTTGGGGTTCAGGAAGTAGCCGGTGAAGATGCCGACGAACGGGATCTCACTGACGAGGTTGTCGATCATGCGCAACCAGGCGCTGGCCTCACGCACCTCGAAAGTCGGCGCGTCGCCGACACTGATGACGTAGTGAGCGCGCCACAGTGAGCTGAACCCCTCGCGACGGAGATGGCCGAGGGGCCGGCCGTCGTAGGTGGCGAAGTGATAGTTGGCGGTGAAGTCGATCACGCGATCGGCGTTGATCGTATAGATGGGTTGCGACTGGGTCTCGTCGGCAAAGACCGTGACGCTCTCCTTGAAGGCCAGCAGCTTCTGGCGGACGTAGCCGATCTCGGCGCAGCTCGCATCGCGCACCGTCATCTGGGGCACGAAGGTGAGGATCTTGAAAGCGATTTTCAGGGGAAACTGCATGTTCGATGCTCGATGAGCTGCGGGCGCCAAGTGTGGCGATGCGGGATTTTCCCACGTCAGCACCCCGATGGGAGATGCCTACTCGGCCGCTGCCGTTCGCCGGACGGCCAACGCATTGTGTCCCGCCATCAGAAAGTTCGGCTTCACCTCTTGAGGATCGAAGTGGTCAACGGCGATCACGCGCTGGGTGAGTGCCTCAACCTCTCTCAGGAGCGAGGCTTCGTCCTGGCTCAGCACGCCTTTCGTGACGGCCTCGCCGATCCAGTCGACGCCATGGTAGCGGTGCACCTGCCCCTGGCGCACGGCTCGTTCCAGCTTGCGCTCCGCGGCCTCCGCGGCCACGACCTCTTCCAGTGCCACCTCCAACACACCCGTCGGGTCATCGGGGTCCCGGGACACGAAGATGTGGCGCGTGAGCCGGTCACGCACCTCGCCGGGCTCGGTCACGAGCCGCACGCATGTCGAGGCGAGGCGGTCGGAGGCGGGCCTGTAGGGCCGTCCGAAAGGATAGACGATGGCTCCGAGGGCCCGGCGAACGATCGCGCTCGGGAAGTTGTCGATGGCGCCGCCGAGTGCAGTCTGGAACCGGAAGAGACCGTTGCGTGCGCACATCTCGACGATGTGTCTGTCGCCCGCGGGGTGGCCGTCGTCCTCGTAGCGTTTCAGCACGCAAGCGAGCAGATAGAGCTCGGACAGCGCGTCGGACATTCGGCCGGTCAATTTCTGCTTCGTCTTCAATCCACCGCCGAGGATTGCGACCATCAAGTCGGCGACAAGGGCGAAGTTGTGAGCCTGGCGCCAAAGCTGGCGGTACCAGTGATCCATGCCATGAGCGCGCGGCGGGGCATTGCCGAAGCGGCCCGCCGTCACATTGTGAAAGAACGCGCCGAAGACATTCGCCAGCGAGAACGCGATGTGGCTCGAGAACGCCGCGTCGAAGGCCTTGAGACCGCGGCCGCGGTCGACGTCCTCGCAGGCCTTGATCTCGCGGTAGAGGTAGGGATGGGAGCGCAGAGCGCCCTGCGCAAATGTAATCAGCGACCGCGTGAGGATGTTGGCGCCCTCCACAGTGATGCCGACCGGCATCATCTGGTAGGCAGACTGCAGATAGTTCGCGGGACCGTCGCAGATGCCGCGCCCGCCATGCAGATCCATGGCGTCGTTGATCGCCTGGCGCATGCGCTCCGTCGACTGGTACTTCATGATGGCCGAGATCACCGAAGGCTTCTCTCCCCGGCTCACCATGGCGGCGGTGACGGCACGGCCGGCCTCGTTCACGTAGGCCGTCTCGACCAGCCGGGCGAGAGGCTCCTCCAGTCCTTCCATCCGGGCGATCGGGAGGCCGAACTGCCGGCGGACCCGCCCGTAGGCGGTCGAGAAACGCAACATGGCCTTGGCGCCGGCCGCGCTCGAGGACGGCAGTGAGATGGCGCGGCCGGCCGCCAGGCACTCCATCAGCATGCGCCAGCCCTGGCCAGCCATGCGCTCGCCGCCGATCACCCAATCCATCGGGATGAAGACGTCCTTACCCCAGTTCGGCCCATTGGGGAACGCCGTGCCCGAGGGCAGGTGGCGGCGGCCGATGTTGACGCCCGGATGGCTCGCCGGGATCAGCGCCACAGTGATGCCGATATCCTCGCCACGGGCGAGCAGCTTGTCCGGATCGAGAAGCCGGAAGGCCAGACCGACGAGCGTCGCCTTCGGTCCGAGCGTGATGTAGCGCTTGTCCCAGGAGAGGCGGATGCCGAGCGCCTCCTTCCCCTCCCAAACTCCCTTCGTCACGACGCCGATGTCGCGCATGGTGGCGGCGTCGGATCCGGAGGTCGGACCGGTCAGTGAGAAACACGGCACCTCGAGGCCCTTGGCGAGCCGGGGCAGGTAGTGATCCTTCTGCGCGTCGGTTCCGTATTTCTCGATCAGTTCCCCCGGCCCGAGCGAGTTCGGCACCATGACGATGGTCACGACATCCGGTGAGCGCGAGGCGATCTTGCCGAGCACCAATGACTGGGCCTGGGCTGAGAAGCCGAGGCCTCCGTGCTCCTTGGAGATCAGCATGCCGAGAAAGCCGTGGTGCTTGACGAAGTCCCATATCGGCTCCGGGATCTCCTTCCCCGAGTGGCGAATCTCCCAATCGTTGATCATCCGGCACAAGTCCTCGACGGGCCCGTCGAGGAAGGCGCGCTCATCGGAGGAGAGCTCGATTCCCGGCACGGCGCGCAGGCGCTCCCAATCCGGCCGACCCGAGAACAGCTCGGCATCGAAGCCGACCGAGCCGGCCTCGAGAGCCTGCGCCTCCGTATCCGACACTCGTGGCAGGATGCGCCGCACGGCGGCGTAGACGGGTGCGACGATAAGCGGACGTCTCAGCGGCCCGATCGAAAGAGAGAGCAGCAGCAGCGCCGGCAACCAGCCGAGCCAGCCCAGCCACGTGAGCGACGTCGGGTTGTAGACCCCTCCAAGCAGCCCGGCCTGCCCGACGAAAGCGATGAACCCAGCCAGCAGGCCCCACGCCCAGGCAGGCGCCTGTCGCATGGCGATCGCAAAGGCCGCGGCAACCACCACGAGGGCGAAAACGAGCTCGGTCATCGTTTGCTGTCTCCCGGCAGTGACGCGGTCGAGGAGGGCAGAGATTGCGCATCAGCAGGCGACCACGACGCATTGCGCTTATACATCGCGCCTGCGCCGTCGGGGACTGGGAAATGGGACGAGCACCAAATAAGGCTAAGTGTGCCGTTGCTCGACGCGATGATTTCGAATCCGTCATTTGACTTGGCGAGTGCCTGGCACGAGGATGATTCACAAAAAGCCGACGCCTGTCAGGGAGTGGACATGGGCGACACCCGCGTGATTGCCGCGATCTGCCGCCGTGACGTGTTGATCGGAGCGGGGGCGGCGGCTGCGGTTCTCGGTCTGGCAAAGGTTGCAGGGGCTGCCGACCCCTCGAAGGCGACACCTCAGTCGCCGCTGGAGCAGGCGCTCGACAAGATTCTCGGCGACGCGAAGCCCCAGCCGGGGAAAATCACAGTCGAGCTGCCGGAGATCGCCGAAAACGGCAACACAGTCCCCTATGCAATCGCGATCGACAGCCCCATGACCGAGGCGGACCATATCAAGGCCGTCCACGTCCTCGCGTCAGCCAATCCCCTGCCGAACGTGGCGTCGTTCCACTTCACACCCTTGTCGGGCCGCGCCTATGTCTCGAGCCGCATGCGCCTCGCCAAGACGCAGGAGGTGGTGATCCTGGCAGAGCTGTCGACAGCCAAATTTATTGTCGCCCGCCGCTCCGTCAAAGTCACGATAGGCGGATGTGGAGGCTGACCCAAGCATCCCGTATCGAATGGTCGCCCCACGGGGCCAAAAACCCGGATCCCGACATGAGCCTGAGACCACGCGTCAAGCTGCCGGAGACCATCAAGCCGGGCGAGATCATCGAGATCAAGACGCTGATCAGCCACATCATGGAGACGGGGCAGCGTAAGGACAAGGACGGCGCTTCGATCCCGCGCAGGATAATCAACGCCTTCCGCGCGACGTTCGAAGGACGGGAGGTGTTCCGCGCGGAGCTGCATCCCGGCACCTCGGCCAACCCCTACATCGTGTTCACGATGAAGGTCGAGCGTTCCGGCGAGCTCGCGCTCACCTGGACCGAGGACGGCGATACGATCACCGTCGAGAAGGTCAGCTTGAAGGTCGTGGCTTAGCGGCGGGCTCAAGCGGACGGAGGATCGTCGGCAGCCTGCTCGCTCCCCGGCACTCGCCGGGCGAGCACGCTCGAGCGCCGCTGACCTAGCCGTGGACCAAGACTTGCCGAAAGTCGCCGGTTGACGCGCCCCATGCCGAACCCCGCCTAAGGGAGACCTAACACGGCTCGAACCTTCGTCACATGCTGAGCATGCCTCGAAAGCGTCAATTTCCGGCTGCTGCAGTCGGACGACGTCTTGTCATCGCGCCTACACGGGACAACCCCATGACCATTTTCCAGCGCGTCGCCCTTCCGGCCGCCTTGGGCCTGGCTCTTCTGGCCTCGGCACCAGAGGTCCGCGCGCAGCAACCGCCCCCTGCATTCTCCCACCAGATCGTCACTCGTGACGCCGAGCGTCTCGACCTCGCAATCAAAGCGATCCGCGATAGCGAAGCCGGCCGGCGCGCCGGGGCTGGGTCAGCCGGCGCGCAGCGGGATGCGGGTCTCAAGCTGCTCGCAGACGGATCCGACCCGCGTGCCGCCGTGCGAGCGCTGTCGCTCGCCGTGGCAGGCGCGCCTAAGGACACGGCCTCCTGGCTCGGTCTCGCCCGGGCCTTCCTCGCCGTGGCGCCAGATCCGAGCCGCAGCTCCGAGCGGTACGACCTGCCCTCAAGCGGCGCCGGCGCTGCCTGGCGCGCTTACGAAACCGCGGCGACGGGCCGGGAGAAGGCCGCGGCACTCGCCGTTCTGGCTGAAGCGCTGAAACGCCGCTCGATGTGGCGGCCCGCGATCGAGGCCCTGAAGGCCAGCGTGGGGCTCGACGCCAACGAGGAGGTCAAGGAGGCGCTGGAAATGCTCCGGGCCGAGCATGGCTTCCGGGTCGTCGACTACAAGGTCGACTCCGATGCCGCCGCGCCCCGGCTCTGCGTCAACCTCTCGGAGCGGCTCGCCGTGATGCCGCCGGCCGATCTCGGTAAATTCGCTGTCATCGACGGCAAGGAGCCCGAGAGCCTCACGGGCGAGGGCAATCAGCTCTGCTTCGACGGGCTGAAGCATGGTGCGCGCTATGCCGTGCAGGTTCGTGCCGGACTTGCTGCGGAGAACGGCGAAACCCTGAGCAAATCGTCGGAGATCGCCATCTACGTGCGTGACAGGAAGCCGTCGGTGCGCCTGGCCGGCAGGGCCTACGTGCTGCCAAGCCGGGGCCAGCAGGGCATTCCGGTCACGACGGTCAACACAAAGTCTCTCGCGGTCGAGTTGTACCGCATCGCCGATCGCGGACTGGGGCTAGCGGCAGGGAGCGAAAGCTTCCTCAAAAGCATCGAGAGCTGGGATCTCGAGCAGGTGCGCGAGAAGAGCGGCCGGCGCGTATGGAAGGGCTCGCTCGAGGTGGCCGACCGGCTCAACGAGGACGTGACGACTGCCATTCCCGTGACCGAGGCACTGAGGACGCTGGAGCCAGGCGTCTACATCGTCGCGACGTCCGTCGAGGCGAGGAGCGGCGACTCTCAGCAGACGACGGCATTCCAATGGTTCATCGTCTCCGATGTGGGGCTGACCGCGATGTCCGGGGATGACGGTCTCCATGCATTCGCGCGCTCGCTCGCCACGGCCGCCCCGTCCACCGGACTTCAGCTCCGGCTGGTCGCTCGCAACAACGAGGTATTGGGCACGGCAACGACGGACGCCAACGGCTACGCCCGCTTCGATCCGGGCTTGCTCAAAGGCGAGGGAGGCGCGAGCCCGCGTCTCCTGGTCGCCGAAGGCAAGGGCGATTACGCTCTGCTCGATCTCGCGACCGCCGCATTCGATCTTGCGGATCGCGGCGTCAAGGGGCGCACAGCACCTGGTCCGCTAGATGCCTACCTTTTTGCGGAGCGCGGCGTTTACCGTCCCGGCGAGACGGTGCACCTGACCGGCTTGGTGCGCACGGCGCGCGGCGAGGCGTCGTCGATCCCAGCCACTTTGATCGTTTCCCGACCGGACGGAGTGGAGCATCGACGCATCCCGCTCGGCGACCAGGGGCTCGGCGGACGTACGCTCGCGCTCGCCCTCGGGTCGGGCTCCATGACGGGCACTTGGCGGGCAAAGCTCCACGCGGATCCGAGATCCTCCCCCATCGCCGAGACTGCGTTTCTGGTGGAGGATTTCGTGCCCGAGCGCCTGGCGCTCACGCTGACGCCGGGGGCCGCGAGCATCCGGGTGGACGAGCCCGCACGCATCGCCATCGCCAGCCGCTATCTGTATGGCCCGCCGGCTGCAGGCCTCGGTCTCGAGGGGGAGGTTCTCGTTCGCGCGGCCAAGGGCGATGTCGCAGGCTTCCCCGGCTATCGCTTCGGCATCGACAGCGAGAAGTTTCTGGCAGTTCGCGAATCCCTTGAAGCGCCCGGCGTGACGGCAGCCGACGGCTCCGCTGCCATCGCCGTCGCGCTGCCACGCTTCAAGCGCACCGCGAGACCGCTCGAGGCGGATGTGATCGTGCGCCTTCGGGAGGCTGGCGGACGTGCCATCGAGCGCCGTACGACGCTGGCGGTCGACCCAGGCGAGGCACGCATCGGCGTCAAGCCGCTATTCGCCGCCGATCAGGTCGGCGAAGGCGACGAGGCGGCGTTCGACGTCATCGGCCTTGGCGCGGACGGCAGGGAGCTCGCCGCGGGCAGCCTCAAATGGGAGATCGTACGCCTCGACCGCCGTTGGCAGTGGTACTCGCACGAGGGCGAGTGGCGCTACGAGCCCATTACGACGACACGCCGCATGACCACCGGCACCGTCGACCTCGCGGACGGCAAGCCCATCCGAATCGCCTACAAGCCCGAATGGGGCCGCTACCGGCTCGACGTCACCATGACGGGCGGCGCGCGCACGAGCGTGCTTTTCAATGCTGGCTGGCAGCCGAGCGAGTCGGCAGAAAGCCCGGAGGTGCTCGAGGTCGCGCTCGACAAGGGCGCCTATCGGGCCGGCGAGACGGCCCGGCTCAAGATTACGTCGAAAGAAGCTGGACGCGCCCTGGTGACGGTGCTGGCAGGCGGGCTGCTCGCCACCCGCCAGGTGGAAGTGCCGAAGGGCGGCACCGAGGTCACGCTGACCGTCGACGAGTCTTGGCTGCCTGGGGTCTACGTGACCGCGACGCTCTACCGCTCGCTCGATGAGGGCGCCCGGCGCATGCCGGCACGCGCAGTCGGCGTCGCATGGCTCGGCCTGGACACTCGCTCGCGAACGCTGGAGGTCAAGCTCGACACGCCGGAGACGGCGCTGCCCGGCCGACCGCTCGCGGTGCCGGTACGGATCGAGGGCCTCACTCCTGGCGAGGACGCACGGGTCACCGTTGCCGCCGTCGACGTCGGCATCCTCAATCTCACCCGGTACGAGGCACCCGCCCCGCAGAAGTGGCTCCATGCCCAGCGGCGACTGGGTGTCGAGATGCGCGATCTCTACGGCCGGCTGATCGACGGCATGCGCGCGGAGCGGGGACGCCTGCGCGCCGGCGGCGATGGCAACGGCGGCATGAGCGCCGAGGGTAGCCCGCCCGTGGAGGCCCCACTGTCACTGTTCTCTGGGATTGTCAGGGTAGGACCGGACGGCACCGCCAGGATCGACTTTCCGATGCCTGATTTCAACGGTCAGGTCAGAGTCATGGCGGTGGCCTGGAGCGCGGCGAAGGTCGGCTCCGCGGCACGCGACGTAATCGTTCGCGACAAAATTGCGCTGACGGTCGCGGCACCGCGCTTCCTGACGCTCGGCGACAGCGCACGCCTCGAGGTCGACGTGCACAACATCGAGGGGGCCGATGGCGCCTATCGCATCGATATCGACCGCGAGGCCAACGGCTCGCGCCAGAGCCAGCCGCCACACGAGGTGAGCCTCAAAGCGACCGAGCGGCGCCGCGAGACCGTGCCATTGAAGCCGGAGGCTCTCGGTCTCTCGACGTACGACATCCGCGTGACCGGCCCCGGGGGAATCGACGTTCGCCGCCGCATCGCGCTCGACGTCAAGCCCCCGGCGACGGGCATCCGGCGGACCACGGTTTCAACGCTCGGACCGGGAGCCAGGATGTCCCTGTCGAAGGATCTGATGCACGATCTCATCCCGTCGTCAGCGCGTCTCTCGCTGACGGTCGGACCGACGGCGGCCTTCGACGTCGCGGGCCTGCTCGGCCAACTCGACCGGTACCCCTATGGCTGCGCCGAGCAGACGACGAGCCGAGCGCTGCCACTCCTCTACGTCAACGACATGGCCCGGCGACTCGGGCTCGCAGAAGAGGCGCAGATCAAGGCCCGCATCGCCCAAGCGATCGACCGGGTGCTCGAGATGCAGGACGGCTCGGGCGCATTCGGCAGCTGGGGACCTTCCGATGGCGACCTGTGGCTCACGGCATACGTAACGGATTTCCTGACGCGGGCCAAAGAGGCGGGCTACGCCGTGCGGCCGGAGCCGTTCGGGCAGGCGCTCGATCGATTGGCAAATCACCTGGCTTATGCCCAGGACTTCGAGACGGGCGGGGAGGACAGGGCTTATGCGCTCTATGTTCTCGCCCGCAACGGCCGCGCTCCGGTGGGCGATCTGCGCTACTACGCCGACGCTCGCCTCGACCGCTTTGCGACGCCGCTGGCCAAGGCCCAACTCGGCGCCGCGCTCACAATGATCGGCGATGAGGCGCGAGCAGGGCGGGCCTTTGCGGCAGCCCTGGCCGGGCTGGAGGGCGACCCTGCCAAGAAACTGGATGGCGCCAGGTCGGACTACGGCTCGCTGGTGCGCGATGGCGCAGCAGTCCTGACGCTCGCCGTGGAGACCGGGACGATCAGGTCCCGGCAGCCGGGTCTGGCGCAGGTGCTGTCGGCAGCATTCCGAGGGCGCCAGCACACGTCTACGCAAGAGCAGGCGTGGATGCTGCTCGCGGCGCGGGCACTCGCCGAGGAGGCAAAGTCGACGCGACTGGCTGTTGGCGGACAGGATCACTCCGGAGAGCTGACGCGCGGCTTCCGGTTGCGGGACCTCGACACGCCGGTGGACATCGTCAATAACGGCAAGGCCGCGACAGATGCGGTGATCAGTGTCGAGGGAGCCTCCCTCACGCCCGAGCCGGCTACCTCGCGCGGCTTCACGATCGAACGGTCCTACTTCACTCTCGACGGCCAGAAGGTCGATTTGGCAAGCGCCACCGGCGGCACTTCGTCGATCGGCCAGAACAGTCGTCTCGTCGCCGTGCTGACGGTCACGTCGCCCGATGCCGGGGGCCGGGTCCTCGTCGTCGACCGTCTGCCAGCGGGTCTCGAGGTGGAAAATCCCCGTCTCGTGGACGGTGGCGACGTAAAGACGCTGCCGTGGCTGAAGCGGAGCCGCGAGCCGCAGCATACCGATTTCCGCGATGATCGGGTCGTGGCCGCCTTCTCGTTCTTCGGCGAGGGCAACGGCCGGAACGGCAATGGTGGCGTCGCGCAGCCCGTCGCGGCCACCATTGCCTACATCGTCCGCGCCGTCACGCCCGGCAGCTATGTGCACCCGGCCGCCACCGTCGAGGACATGTACCGGCCGGAGCGCTTTGCGCGCACGGGCGGTGGCCGCCTCGATGTGACCAGCAGCCGTTAGGAGGCCGCCGGCTCATGGGCGAAAGACGGATGCACGTTCTCCAGCGACGAGGGGCTGGCGGCCATCATGCCGCCTGCACCGATGCGGCAAGCTGTCTCAAAACCGACGTCGACGGCGGCTCTCCACAACGGGCAAAGTCAAAGGAGACGCTCCAAGCTCAAGCGGCGCGTCCCCGCGGCACTGCGGCTCACCCTCGCCGCAGCGCCCTCCTGCCGCTCGGTGTCTGCTGCCTCGGGCTGCTACTTTCTCTCGGGATCGGCGCACATCAAGTTGCGTCAATTGCCGTGGACCTCGGGCCGGCGGAGGTCGTGTCGACGACCGTGCTCGATCGGGATGGACGCCTGTTGCGCGCCTTCACCACGACCGACGGACGATGGCGACTACCGGTGGCGACGGCGGATGTCGATCCCCGCTATCTCGATATGCTGATTGCCTACGAGGATGGTCGCTTTCGCAGCCATGCGGGGGTCGACCCGCTCGCGGTGGTCAGAGCCGCAGGACAGCTGATCTCGAGCGGCCGGATCGTGTCGGGCGCCTCCACGCTGACCATGCAGGTAGCGCGTCTGGTGGGGGAGCCCGAGCCCCGTACGATCATGGCGAAGCTGCGCCAGGCAGGCTTGGCGCTGGCGCTGGAGCGGCGGCTTTCGAAGGACGAGATTCTGGCGCTCTATCTCAGGCTCGCCCCATTCGGGGGCAATCTGGAAGGAGTTCGCGCGGCCTCGCTCGCCTATTTCGGCAAGGAGCCGCGTCGTCTGTCGGTGGGCGAGCGTGCGCTACTGGTCGCCATCCCGCAGTCGCCGGCAGCGCGGCGCCCCGACCGGGATGCAAAGGCCGCACGTCGCGCGCGGGATCGGGTTCTGGCCCGTGCCGTCGCAGCCGGAACGATCACGCGTGCGGAGGCCGACGAGGCGCGGCGCGAGCCGGTGCCCACGGCACGGCGCCCCTTCCCTCAGCTGGCACCGCACCTCGCCGAGGCCGAGGTGGTGCGCGCGCCGAGCGTGAGAGTGCACCGCCTTTCAGTCGATCGCGACAGGCAGAGCGCCCTCGAGACGCTGGCGCGCGAGCACGCAGCACGCATCGGGCCACGGCAATCGGTGGCAATTCTCGCGGTGCATCACCAGACCGGGGAGATCATCGCTTATGTGGGCTCCGCGGGTCACTTGGACGAGGGGCGTCTCGGCGCAAACGACATGACGGCAGCGGTCCGCTCGCCCGGGTCGACATTGAAGCCGTTCATTTACGGGCTCGCTTTCGAGCGTGGGCTCGCACATCCGGAAACGCTGATCGAGGACCGTCCGGCACGGTTCGGGCGCTACGCGCCGTCCAATTTCGACGAGGATTTCCACGGAACGGTGTCCGTCCGTCAGGCGCTGGCACTATCGCTCAACATCCCAGCCGTGAAGGTGCTTGCGGAGGTCGGCCCGAAGCGGCTCGTCGGCCGCATCCGGCGTGCCGGCGTCATGCCGCGCCTGCCGGACAACGCCGAGCCGTCGCTGGCCGTGGCCCTTGGCGGCTTGGGACTGACCTTGCGCGAGCTCACACAGCTCTACGTGGCACTGGCCCGGGGCGGCGACGCCGTACCCCTCGTGCACCATCTGTCCGCACCCTCTTCGACGGGTGAGAGACCCTGTCGCTCATCGCCGGGCTGCAGGCAGCCGAACGCGCGCGTTCTGTCTCGAGCGGCCGCATGGCATGTCGCAGACGCGCTCAAGGATGCGCCGCCGCCGGGCAGCGCGCGCGGACAACGCATCGCCTTCAAGACCGGCACCTCCTACGGCTATCGCGATGCGTGGGCAGCCGGCTTCGATGGCCGCTACACGGTGGCCGTGTGGGTCGGTCGCGCCGACGGCACGCCGTCTCCCGGGCTGACCGGGCACTCGGCAGCCGCGCCGCTGCTGTTCGACGCCTTCGGACGGCTCGCCGAGCGGACGCAACCGCTTGCCTCTGCACCTCCGGGCGTTTTGCGTCTCCGCAACAGCGACTTGCCGCCGACGCTGCGCCGCTTCAATGAGAGCGGCGGCAATGCGACGGCAACTGGCGAGCCCGCCGTCGTGATTGCATTTCCGCCCGACAAGGCCGAGCTCGAGGCCGATGCTGGTGGGGAGGACATCGTCCTGAAAGCCGAGGGTGGCGCACTTCCCCTTACCTGGCTCGTCGACGGCACGCCCGTCGCGACAGAGCCAGGCAGCCGCGAGGCGACGTGGACGCCGCGGGGCGTGGGCTTCGCTCAGATTTCGGTCGTGGACGCCGAGGGCCGGGCCGACCGCGTGACGATCCGTCTGCGCTGGATGCAATGATCAGCGTCAAAAGTGGAGGCTCATGCTGCGATATGACCCGCGACGCCGCTTCTCGTGATGTCCGCCAGCGACCGCAGTAGGGTGGCCGACAACACGGCCGCAGATCGAATCGAGCGGCCTCAGCGGAATTGGCGGCGAAGCGCCTTTCGGGAAAGCGAGGCGCAAGTCAGCGGTGGACGGGGACATCCGAGGGGATCGACGCATGCAGCCAGCAACTCACGCCGTCGACGCGTGGTGGCAAGGACCGCCCAGCGACTGGCTGGAGCAGGCCGTTTCGATCGTCGGGGCGGCGACGCTTGCCCTGGCCATCGGTCCGATCATGATGGCGACACCTGATGATGCCAGCCGCACGAGGGGCCAAGCTCCACCGCTGGCGGGAGGCGAGATTGCGGCGGCCGAGACGATCGCCGCCTTCTATAGCGGCATCACCCATACTCATTCGAGCGACGTGAAATTCTCGAAGCCAGGCGGGACCGATCTCACCGCACACGAAGTCGGTTGGATCGGACGCCCATTCAAGAGCCCAATCTACTACGGCCTCCGCGGTATCCGTTGGCCAGAGGCTGGCCGGATCGGAGGCATGGTCGACTTCACTCACGCCAAAGCCATATCGATTCGCGAGCAGAGCGTTCGTTTCACTGGAACGCGCAATGGGAAGCCGGCCGACGGCGCTGCGAAGGTGGGCGACACGTTCCGCCATCTGGAGTTCAGCCACGGGCACAACATGCTGACGGTCAATGGTCTGCTGCGCCTGGGTGCATTGACCGCGACCGTACGACCGTACGTCGGCGGCGGGCTCGGCGTGTCGCTGCCACACACCGAGGTGCAGTTTCTGGACGACGCAAAACGGACCTACGAGTACCAGCTGACCGGGGGCGTCGGACAAGCTCTGGTCGGCGTAGAGCTGCGGTTGCCGCGTGTCTCCGTTTTCGTCGAGTACAAGTTCTCGTTGGCTCCGTACAGGGTGCCGCTTTCGGGTCTCGACGGCGGCAAGCACAACGCGTTCCTGGACTTCTGGGGTCAGTTGACGCGCTGGTGGCGGGGCGAGGAGCCGGAGATGGGGAGGCTCGCTACGAATCTCGCCACACACCATCTGATTGGCGGGGTCGGCTACCGCTACGAGGCGGCGCCCGCCGCGCGCTGATTGGGGCGCGCGGCAGCTCGGGTCAGAAGGCGCGGCCAACGGACTGGCGGTTGAGGCGGGCCATCAGATCGTTGATCTCGTGACGCAGCGACGGCGATGGCGCGCCATCCTCGCGGAACCACAGCGTCATGAAATCGACGAAGACGCGCAGCTTAGGCAGGATATGGCGGCTGCTCGGATAGACGGCCCAGATGGCCGATCGCGTGCCGGCATCGTAGTCACTGAGAATAGACTGAAGCAAACCCGCGCGAATGTCGTCCGCGACCAGATGGCGCGAGATGCGCAGCACACCCAATCCTTCGAGCGCGGCGTGGCGCAACAGATCGCTGTTATCCGAGCGCAGCCGGCCGCTCACCCTGGTATCGACGGGGACGCCCCGGCGCTCGAGGCGCCAGTATTGGCCCTCTCCGAGCAAGAGGCAGGAATGCCGGGCAAGATCCTCGGGACATAGTGGTAGCCCGTAGTCCTCAAGATACCGTGGCGCCGCGACGATGACTTGCGGGTCGGCCGCGAGACGCTTTGCCACGAGCGACGAATCTTCGAGCTCACCCGTGCGTATCGCAACGTCGTAGCCGCCATCCGCCATTCCTCCGGTGCGATCAGTCAGATCGATTTGCAGCTCGATCTCGTCATAGGCCAGCATGAAGGTGCAAATGGCTGGGGCGATCACGCCCCGGACAAGGCTCGTCGGGGCTGAGACCCGGAGGCGGCCTTTCGGCTGCTCGACGTGAGCGGAGACTCCGGCCAATGCATCGTCGAGCTGGTCGAGGATGCGCTCGATATCGGCGAGGAGCTTCGCCCCCTCCTCCGTGATACTGATCGACCGCGTCGTGCGATCGAACAGGCGTAGCGAAAGCTCGGCCTCGAGCGCCTGCAATCGCTTCGAGATCGTGCCGGCACTCAGCTCGAACTCGGCACCGACGGCCGAGAGGTTCTGCAGGCGCGCAAGGCGGGCGAAAATCCGCAGATCCTGAATGTCCATCTCGGAAGCCCACTCCCGGGGGGCGCGGCTGAAGCCTGCACCACCCTCCCTGCAGCGACCGCCGGCCCAAGCGGCACTGGCTGTTCATACTCGGTTCTCGCACGCCTCACCCGCCGACCGGATGCCATGCTTGCTCGACTCCAGACGCTGGCCGCGCCTCGACTCGGTCTCAGGTTTACGCCAGCGTCAGCTTTCGACGTCGGTCAGAAGCGGCGCAGCAGGCGCTCGATATAGTCGAGCTCGATCTGTGGCCGGCTCGGCTCTCCCAGTCGGCGGCGGAGCTCCTCGAGGATCTCTCGCGCCCGCTGGATATCGATCTCGTCAGGTACCTTGACTGAGGTGCCGAGATCAGGCCCCTCTGTTCTCTGTGGACGCCCGAGCGGGTCGAGCGGCGCGTCGCCGCCCGGCCCCTGCCCGAACTGCCGCAGTTGGCGCATCATCTGCTCTGCCATCTGCTGCGCGCCCTGTCGCAGCTGCTCGAGGGCCTGCTGCTCGGCGCGCGTCGCGCCGTCGAGATCGCCGCGCCGAAGCGCGCGCTCCGCCTCCTCCATGGCCCGCTCGGCCCCGTCGAGCTGCTGCGGCGCCTGCAGCCCATTCTGACGCATCTGGCCCTGGAGACGTCCGAGTCGGCCCCGCAGCTCACCTTGACGATCGCCGAGGCCCTGACCTTGGCCGGGCTCCCGGCCTCCGGGGCCCTGTCCCTGCTGCTGACCGGGCTGGCGTCCCTGTCCGCTTCGTCCCTGGCGCTGTCCCTGCTGGCCCTGGCCTTGTTGCCCCTGGCCTTGTTGCCCCTGGCCCTGTTGGCCGTCCTCCTCGCCCTGGCCGCGGCCCTGCTGCTCGCCGAACGTGTCGTCGAGTAGCTGCTGTTGCTTGCCGATGATGTCACCGAACTGGTCCATCATCTGCATCATCTGCTGGTTCTGCTGACCCTGGCCCTGAGCCATGCGACCGGACTGGAGCTGCTCGAGCATGTCGCGCAGCTGGCTCAGCATCTGCTGGGCCGACTCGCGTGAGCCCTGGCGCGCCATGTTCTCGATGTCGCGCATCATACGCTCGAGATCCTGTTGCCGAATGATCTGGTCGGGCGACAAGTTGCGCGGAAACTCCATCGGCCGGCCCTCGGCCTGTTGCTGGAGTTGCTGCATGAAATCGTTCAACGCCTGCCGCAGCTCGTTCATGAGCCGCTGGATCTCCTCGTCGGAAGCACCATCCTGCAGCGCCTTGGAAAGCCGCTCCTGGGCCTCGCGCAACGCCCGCTCAGCCTCCGACAGGTCACCGTCCTCCAGCCGCAGTGCAACGTGCCACAGCTGCTCGACGACGCTCCTCGTAGATGCCCGGGATTTGTCCCGCTGCAACCGCCAGAACGCCGAGCGTAGACCGAGATAGGCCCTGCGATCCTGGATAAAGCCCTCGGGCTCGATGGCGATGGCGTCGAGGGCGCGAGCGACCCGATCGCGATTGCGCGGATCCTCGACCAGCAACCGCCGTTGCTCGACGACGGCCTTGGCGATCGGGTTCTCGAAGCGGCGCTGGGGGAGAATGAGCTCATGGGGCTCACTCTTACCAGACTGGCCGGCATGATCCTTTGCGGACAGCACCAAACGGACCCGCGATCCGGCCCACGGATGACCGGTCAGCTCATGATAGCTGAATGCCTCGCCCTCCTTGGCGTTGGCGCGCGGCAGTCGTAGCGTCAGCAGCGGCGGACGCTCGAGTGGGGGCCGCGCGCCTGTGTTCGCCTTGGGTCGCGCCCAGCTCGTCGCTGGATCACCGGGTTGCGGCTTGACGCGCGTAATACGGCCCTCGGCCGAGACAACACCGTAATCGTCCTCGACCTTGTAGGTAAGCTTGAGCGAGCCGCGAGGCAGACGCTGTGGCTCCCTCGACAGCGTGATGGTCGGTGCCTTGTCGGGGACGACCCGCAACTGCCAGGGCGGCAAGGCGAGCCCGACCACTCGGATGCGAGAGGACTGGCGCAGCTCGATTTTAGCCTCGGCGACATCGCTTTGCAGTGCCGGAGCCACGTTCGGACCCTGATCGCTCCCTCGTTGAGCCGGGTCCTTCGGCTTGACCTCGATACGCTCGGTGGCTTTCCCGTCGGGCGTAATCTCGAGAGTGAAGCCGGCCGCTCCAGCGCCGCTGGCGCGCACGACGAGCTGGCTGCGCTCCGGCACGACGATCGCGCCGGCTTCGCCCGGATGGGCCGCGCCAACCTCGCCGGCCGGCCGGGATCCATCAGCGAGAATGACGGGCGGCTCGCCGGTGTACGGAGGAGGGGTAATCCAGGCATCGACCCGCGCCGAGGCCGAAACCTCAGGCGGTCCCAACCGGAATGCAGCCCGCAGCCTGTCCGAGGCGCTGTCGCCGACTAACCATAAAGCGACAGCGACCGCGCCGAGCGCGAGCGCTCGCACTGCGAAGGGATCGAAGCGGTCGGTGCGAGCCGCCGGCCTCACCACCTCAAGGCGGGCGAGTTGCCGAGCAAGACGGGCCTTGTGGGCCTCCCACAGAGCGCCAGTGGCCGGATCGTCAGCCGATGCCGTCAGACGGTCCTCGTAGCTCGAGGCCGGACGATGGGGAACGGACGATTGCCGCTCGATCCGGCGAATCGCCTCAGCACGAGTCGCAGTAGGCGTGCGCGCGATCCACACGACGATGCCGAGGGCCGCGACTGCGAATGCGGCGAGCACCGCCTTGTGCAGCAGCTCTGGCATGCCGCTCCACGCGCCCGCCAATGCCAGCAGCATGAAGACGGCGACCAAGCCGATCAAAGCCCAGGCCCGCGGCCACAGCCGTTCGAGGAGCAGGGAGGCACGGCTCAGACGAACCTTGCGCTCGAAGGCAGGGCTCATGCCTGTTGCAGCCTTGGGGCCGTGGGTCTGCATCGCGTTAATCCTCAGCGACACGCTACAGGCCGGCGTCGATCGACCGTCGCCGGCTACCCTGCCACGGAGGCACCGTCTTGACGAGGCCGAAGCCGATGAAAAGGCTGAACGAACGGCATTAATTTTTGTTCATCCGCCGTCTACTCGGAGTGAGGCTCGCCGCCAACTCTGGCAGAATGGTGTCGGCGACGCGCGGCGCGATAAGCCGGAATGCTGCGCCTGGCCGACTATTCGGCAGCCATGGCAACCGCCGGACGAGCCGCGGCGAAAGTGTCCGGTCGTGCCAGCGCCCAGGCCTCACAGAACTGAGGATGGTCGGTCCCCTCCAGCAGCTCGCCCGGTTGGAGAAAGCGATACATCTGCGCAAAGCTCACTGCACGATCCGGCGCTACGCGCTGCATGAAATGCAGGGGCTTGAGCTGACTGGGGTGATCGAGGCCGGCCGCAGCGACCAGCTCGGCCAGGGTGTTGAGCGTCTCTCGATGGAAATTGGCGACGCGCTGCGCCTTGTCCGACACGACGATGGCGCGACTGCGTGCTGGATCCTGGCTCGTCACTCCGGTCGGACATTTGCCGGTGTGGCAGGTCTGCGCCTGGATGCAGCCCACCGCGAACATGAAGCCTCGGGCCGAGTTGCACCAGTCGGCCCCCAGTGCCATTGCACGGGCCATATCGAACGCCGTCACGATCTTGCCCGAGGCGCCGAGCCTGATCCTGTCTCGCAGACCGGCCCCGACCAGCGCGGAGTGCACGAAGGCGAGACCGTCGCGCAAGGGCATGCCGAGGTGATCCATGAACTCGAGCGGTGCCGCGCCAGTGCCCCCTTCCTTGCCATCGACCACGATGAAGTCCGGCGTGGTGCCGGTCTCCAGCATAGCCTTGACAATTGCCAGGAACTCCCACGGGTGACCGATGCATAGTTTGAAGCCGGCGGGCTTGCCGCCGGCCAACCTCCGCATCTCGGCGATGAAATGGATCATCTCGATCGGCGTCGAGAAGGCGGAATGGTAGGCAGGTGAAATGCAATCGCGACCCATCGGGATGCTGCGGATGGCTGCAATCTCCCGCGTCACCTTGGCAGCCGGCAGGACACCTCCGTGACCGGGCTTTGCGCCTTGCGAGAGCTTCAGCTCGACCATTCTGATCTGGGACGTTGCTGCCACCGAAGCGAAGCGCTCGGGAGAAAATCTACCATCAGGCTCGCGGGCACTGAAATAGCCCGAGCCGATCTCCCAGACGATGTCGCCTTCGTTCTCACGGTGGTAGGGCGAGAAGCCGCCTTCGCCGGTGTCGTGAGCGAAGCCACCCAACCTCGCCCCCTTGTTGAGCGATCTCACCGCATTGGCGGAGAGCGACCCGTAGCTCATCGCCGAAATATTGAGGACGGAGGCGGAGTAGGGCTGGCTGCAGTCGGGTCCGCCGATGGTGATGCGGAACGGCTCCGAGGCGACAGGTCTGGGGGCGATCGAGTGGTGCATCCACTCGAATTGCGTTTGATACACGTCGTGCTGGGTGCCGAACGGCCGCTTGTCCAGCTCACCTTTGGCGCGCTGGTAGACGACGGCGCGTTTGTCGCGACTGAACGGAGTTCCGTCCTTGTCGGTCTCGAAAAAATACTGCCGCATCTCCGGCCGGATCTTCTCGAAAATAAACCGGAGGTGCGCGACGATTGGATAATTGCGCAGAATCGCATGCCGCCGCTGCAGAAGATCGCGGCACCCGACCAGGGCGACAAAGCCGAGCAAGGCGAGCGGTCCGGCGATGACCGGAAGCCAGTCGGGATAGTGCCAACCGGCCACGGAGAGCATCGCGGTGCCGACCACCGTCAGCGTGAGCAGCAGATATCGGAGGGCGAAAGGCAAGAGCAGGTAGCGCATGGCAATCGTCCCCGGAGCCAACATTCAGCAATCGTCTCGCAGCCCAGCTGGCGCAAGCTCGACCGCGAACGTGCCCGACGCATGTGACACCCGTTGCTCAACTCGATGCCGCGAGGGCTCCCTCGGCTCACGTCGAGTGCCAAGTCGCCAATCGGTCCAAGCCGATCAGCTCTTCGTACGTCTGCCGAGGGCGCACAACGGCGAACTCGTTGCCCCGTACCAGAACTTCCGGCACGAGCAAACGCGAGTTGTAGGTCGATGCCATGGCCGAGCCATAGGCGCCCGCGGTCATGATGGCCAGCAGATCACCCGTACCCACGGCCGGCAAGTTGCGGCGCTCTGCGAACGTGTCGCTCGTCTCGCAGATAGGACCGACCACATCATAAACCTGCCTCTCGGCATCTTTTGCCGGCTCCACGACCGGCAAGATGTCGTGGAATGCGTCATACATGGCAGGCCGGACGAGGTCGTTCATGGCAGCGTCGACGACGAGGAAGATCTTCGTCGGCCGTGCGTTATGGTGAAGGACGCGTGTCAGCAGGATGCCGGCGTTGCCGACGATGATGCGACCGGGCTCGAAGCCGAGCTCGACATCGAGGCCCGCGAAGATGCGCTTCACCATTGCGGCGTAGCTGTCGATGAGGTCGGAGCCATGAACGACCGCCTCCGCCATCTCGTAGGGAATGCCGAGCCCCCCCCCGAGGTCGAGCCGTTGGACGACGTGGCCCTGGGCACGGAGCTTGAGGGTCAACGCGCGCATGCGGCCAAACGCGGCCGTCAGATCACCCAAGACCCTGATCTGGCTGCCGATGTGCACTGCCAGACCCTTCATGGCGACGCCGGGCAGGTTGGCCGCGACGGCATAGAGCCGCTCGGACTCGTCGAGGCTGACGCCGAACTTGTTCTCCGACGAGCCCGTGGTGATCTTGGCATGCCCCCCCGCGCCGACATCCGGATTGATCCGGAACACCGCACTCTGGCGACGGCCCTGGCGTGCCGCGACCCGGGATAGGAGATGGAGCTCGCTCTCGGTTTCGATATTGACCTGGTAGATGCCACGCGCAACGGCGAAGGCGAGCTCGGCCTCTGACTTGCCGACTCCGGAGAACACGATGCGGGAGGCTGGAATGCCCGCTGCCAGGGCCTTTCGGATCTCTCCCTCGGAGACTGTGTCGGCGCCGGCACCGAGATCGCCGAGGACCTTGACGACGGCGAGGTTCGAGTTCGCCTTCATGGCGTAGAATATCTTGGTGGGAACGTCCGCGAAGGCCTCCGCGAAGGCCCTGTAGTGGCGGTCGATGGTGCCCGACGAGTAGACGTAGACCGGCGTCCCGACCTCGGCTGCGATCGTTGCGAGGCTCACGCCTTCTGCGTGGAGCGTTCCGCTCATATAGGTGAAGTGATGCATATGCTGTCCGGTTCGTCCACGCCGGCGCCCGTGGCACCAGCAGTTTGCGGCGGACACTAGGACGGTTCGGGGCGTGCCGCCACATCAGCATCAAATCCAAGGTGCGGGCTGTCGGAAGTGTCTCGTGCCGATCGTCCTCGTCATGCCGGCAAGAAAGGGAATGCCATGCAGTACGCGATCCTCTGCTACCACGACGAGAAGGTGGTCTGCGCCTGGTCGAAGGAAGAGGACGACGCCGTCCTTTCCAAGCTCGCCGTGGTCCACGAGCGACTGAGGAAGGAGGGCAGACTGGGGCCCGTCGTCCGTCTCCTGCCAACGACGGCGGCCACCACGCTGCGCAAGGATCGCGACCCGCCGCTGGTGCTCGATGGACCGTTCGCCGAGACCAAGGAGCAACTCCTCGGATTCTATGTCGTCGAGGCGGCGTCCCTCGAGGACGTGCTGGACATCGCCCGCGAGCTGGGACGCGCCAATCCAGGCGGCGCTTATGAGGTTCGACCGATAGGGCTCTTCTTTCCGGGATCGGCTGCGTCGTGACGGACAATGATTGGATGAGCGCAGTCCTGGTCTCGGCGCGGCCGAAGGCGGTGGCTGCGCTGCTCCGCTATTTCCGTGACCTCGACACGGCGGAGGAAGCCTTTCAGGAGGCCTGCCTGCGTGCCCTGAGGACCTGGCAGTCGAACGGGCCGCCGCGCGATCCGGCCGCCTGGCTGATCATGGTCGGGCGCAACTCCGGCCTCGACAGCAAGCGGCGTGCGGCGCGACAGACGCCACTGCCGCCGGAGGACCAGCTTTCTGATCTGTCCGACCAGGAGACGCCCGCAGCCGAGCGCCTCGACAGCGCGGACTATCGCGACGATATCCTTCGGCTGCTGTTCGTCTGCTGCCATCCCGATCTCCCGGCAACACAGCAGATCGCATTGGCACTCCGCATCGTCTCGGGACTGTCGGTCCGCCAGATCGCCCGTGCATTTCTGGTCGGCGAGGCGGCCATGGAGCAGAGGATCACGCGCGCCAAGTCCCGGATCGCCAAGGCGGCTGCCACCTTCGAGACACCGGGCGCCGTCGAGCGCTCGCAGCGGGTCGCGGCCGTGACGACGATGGTCTACCTGCTTTTCAATGAAGGCTACTCGCTCGAGGTCGCAGAGGAAGGGCCGCGAGCTCCGCTCGTCGAGGAGGCCATCCGCCTCGCTCGGCTGCTGCTTCGCCTCTTCCCTGCCGAGCCCGAGCTGATGGGACTGCTGGCCCTCATGCTGCTCCAGCATTCCCGTGCCGGGGCCCGTTTCGATGCCGACGGGAAGGCCATCCCGCTCGACCAGCAGGACCGGTCCCGGTGGAACAGGCTGCTCATCGCCGAGGGGCTCGCCCTCGTGGACAAAGCCTTGAGACACCGGCGCCCCGGCTCGTATCAGATCCAAGCGGCGATCGCAGCATTGCACGCACGCGCAAGGCAGGCCGCCGAGACGGACTGGAGCCAGATCGATCTGCTCTATGGTGCTCTCGAGCGCGTCGAGCCGTCGCCTGTCGTGACGCTCAATCGCGCGGTCGCGGCTGCCAAGGCGCGGGGTCCGGCTGCCGGCCTTGCACTGGTCGAGCCTCTGGCGGCGAAGCTCGACGGCTACTTCTACTTCCACGGTGCCCGCGGCAGCTTCCTCAAGGACCTCGGGAGGCGCGCCGACGCACGCGAAGCTTTCAGTCGCGCCATCGCGTTGGCCAATACTCCGGCCGAGGCCGCCCATATCCGCGAGGAGCTCGACCGTCTCGCCAGCTGCGAGACGGATGCACCGGCAAATACGGAAAATTGCAGATAGTTGTGTCGGGGTCCGGTCTCCTCGAGCGTCCTCGACGCGAGAGGGCGTGCCGGGCTCGGCCGCCACAAGAAGAGAGGAGCCAACCATGAACAGCTATGCTGGCAAATACGTCGACGGCTTCGTCCTGCCGGTACCGAAAGCCAATCTCGAAGCCTATCGCGCAATTGCCGAGACGATGGGCCAGGTGTGGCGCAAGCATGGTGCCTTGGCCTACGTCGAGTGCGTTGCCGACGATGTGAAGCCCGGAAAGGTAACATCCTTTCCGCAGAGCGTGGAGCTGGAAGCCGACGAGGTCGTCGTCCTGGCGTGGATCGTCTACGACAGCCGCGAGCATCGCGACGCCGTCAACGCCAAAGTCATGGCGGATCCGGTGATGACCGGCATGGACAAAAGCAAGATGGTTTTCGACGAGAAGGGCTATGCTCATGCCGATGGATGGCTTGAGGCCTGCAACAGCCGTCACGGCAGGTTGTGACGGCCGAGCTGCAACGCTGATGAAGAGCGGCGAGCCCCGATCGCGCTGCCCCCATGCCCAGGTGCTGATGACGATGGCCGGATCGATATCGCCCATCTCAAGGCAGCTTCCGCCGGGAATCGAGGGTCGGTTGCTTACGTATCTCAGGAGAAGCAGACAATGACTGAGGCCCTTCTTGCCGCCACCGCATTTCTGGCAGTGGCACTTGTTGCACTGCTCGTTTACGCCGCGACCCGACCGGACACGTTCAGCATCGAGAGATCGATCGTCATCGGTGCGCCCGCGGCTCGCGTTTTCCCGCTCATCAACGATCTGAGAGCACTCAATACCTGGAATCCGTTCAACGCCGATCCATCGATAAAGGGAGCCTACGATGGTCCGGCGAGCGGCGTCGGCGCTGCCTACACGTTCGCCAGCCCTCGCGCCGGGACAGGGCGCATCGAGGTGATCGATGCTGCGCAGCCGACGCGCGTGGATTTGCGCCTCGTCATGACCAAGCCGTTCGCTTGCGACAACCGCATCGAGTACCGCCTCGTGCCGAACGGGGCGACGACCATTGTGACGTGGGCCATGTCCGGGAGATCGAGCCTCGCGAGCAAGCTGATGTGCGCCTTCATGAATCCCGATCGCATGGTGGGCGGCATGTTCGAGAAGGGACTTGCCGACCTGAAGCGGCTGGCCGAGCGGCAGACGGTGTCGTGATGCCGAGGATCGTATTCACGCCCAACATACAGCGCCACGTCGAATGTCCCGAGGCGGAGGCCGAGGGGCGAACGGTACGCGAGGTGCTCGACAACCACTTCGCGACCAACCCGCGGGCGCGCAGCTATGTGCTCGACGATCAGGCCGCGCTGCGCCGGCACATGTCGATTTTTCTCGATGGCGTTCTGATCAGCGACCGCACCGGGCTCGGCGACGTCGTCGGCGCGACCAGCACCATCTATGTCTTCCAGGCACTCTCCGGAGGCTGACAGCATGAGCGACACGCTTCTCGTCTCGACCCGCAAGGGGCTTTTCACGGTCTCGCGTGGCGGCAGCGGCCGATGGGAGATCGCGAAGGGCGATTTTCTCGGCGACAATGTCTCGCTGGCGATTGCCGACCATCGCGACGGCCGGCGGTACGCGGCGCTCGATCACGGCCACTTCGGCGTCAAGATGCATCGCTCCACCGCCGACGGCAAATGGGAGGAAATCGCGACGCCCACCTACCCACCGAAGCCCGAGGGACTCGTCGAGAACGACATGTGGGGCCGGCCGCTGCCGTGGTCTACGGTCCGGGTATGGGCACTCGAGACCGGGGGACCCGCCGAGGCAGGCGTGCTCTGGTGCGGGACAATCCCTGGGGGGTTGTTTCGGTCGAAGGATCACGGTCTGAGCTGGCAGATGGTGCGGTCGCTCTGGGACCACCCCAAGCGGAATATGTGGATGGGCGGCGGTGCGGATCTCCCCGGTCTGCATTCGATCGTCGTCGATCCGCGTGATCCGCGAGCTCTGTGGATCGCCGTCTCGACCGGCGGCATCTGGCACACGGCCGACGCTGGCGAAACCTGGGAGCAGCGTGGCGAAGGCATGCGGGCCGACCACGTGCCGCCCGAGCTGACGCATGACCCGATTGCACAGGATGTGCATTGCCTCGTGCAATGCCGGGCGGTGCCGGAGCGCATGTGGGTGCAGCATCACAACGGCATATTTGTTTCGGACGATGAGGGTCGCACCTTCAGGGAGCTAACGGGCGTCGAGCCGTCGGTCTTCGGCTTTCCGGTTGCGGTTCATCCGCAACACCCGGACACGGCCTGGTTCGTGCCCGAGATCAAGGACGAGAAGCGCATTCCGGTCGGCGGACGGCTGGTTCTCACGCGCACGCGCGACGGCGGCCGCTCGTTCGAGGTGCTTTCGACCGGGCTCCCCCAGGAGCATGCCTACGACGTTGTCTACAGGCATGCACTCGCCCTCGACGGCTCCGGCAATCGGCTCGCGTTCGGCTCGACGACCGGCGGTCTTTGGGTGAGCGAGAACCAGGGCGACAGCTGGGCGATGGTCTCGCACACTCTGCCACCAGTCTACGCCGTCCGATTCGCTTGAGCTGGTCCTGCCAACGGATCGCTGCCGCCTACTTGTCGTAGAACCAGTAGTCGCCCTTGGCGCCGCTCATGATCTTGTAGCTGCCGATCCGCTGGCTCGGCGGCCGGACACCTGTGCGAATCAGGTGCTGGAGGTCGGTCAGAAGGTCTGAGTGCTCGGCGAAGCTCGAGTGATTCAAGGCGAGATAAGCGGTCGTCACCTTGGTGATGTCGATGGTATCGATTCCCGATACCACGACTGGTCCTTCGGGCGGTGGCGGCACATCGCCGGCCCGCGGCCGTCCAGCAAACAGCCGCGAGGCTTCCAGGGCCTTGTCGTTCGAGGCCGCATAGAGCGTGATGCCCTTTGCGATGCCCCGGATCTCGCCCGCCAGGAACTCGAAGCTGTCCCGGTCGACGTCGGGGGCGGCGAGGATGATCTGATTGATTTTCGAGACCTCTGGGCTGCGACGCTTCAGATCGCGCAAGACTTGCAGAAGCAGCTGGTTTCCCATGCTGTGGGCGATGATATTGATGCTCTCGGTGCCGGTCTCGTTCTGCACCATCTGCAGGAACTCGTAGAGGAACGGCTCGGCCTGCTGCGCGCTGTTCTGATCGTAGGGGTAGCTCGTCCAACCATTCCCGGACGGCCAACTGTATGTATAGGTGGCGCCATCGAACTGCAGATCATAGCTGATCTGGGCCGTCCGGTAGAGCGCGTCGTCGAAACCGACGTTGTAGCCGTGGATGAAGACGATCGACTGGTTCTTGAATGTCTGGGAGGCGCCAAGCCGCTTCTTGATCAGCTCGAGCAGCTCGGCCTTCGAGTGAGCCTTGATCTCCTTCACGGTGAAGTGCTTCCGGGGATCCTCTGTCTCCTGCCAGACGGTGCCGAGCCAGGGAATCGTCCATGCCGACGGCCGCTCGATGTTCGGCACTTTGTGATTGGCCGGCACCGTAATCAGCGCCTGGCCGAGCTCGAGGCGGCGCGCGCGATCGTTGGCGTAGGCGATTCTCTTTGCCGTATCCTTACGAGTACGATCCGTACCGTAGTAAACCGGCACGACGTGGTACTCCGCTGGCGGCGCCGCAGCCGGTGCGGCCGGCGCAACCGCCGCTGGCGGCGCAACGCCACCGATGCCCCGGGTGCCAGCCGCCGGAGGCGGAGCCTCGCTTGCCAGTCGCGGCCGTGGTCCAGGAGCCGCAACGGCCGGGCCGGGGCCCGGCGCACTGGTGTAAGGCGCAGAGCGCGGAGCGCCGGTCCGGGCACGCTCGGAGCCCTGGCCGGCGCTGTTCGACGAGAGCGCCTCGGCCTGTTGGCGGCGAGCCTCCATCTCGGCAGCGGCCTTCGAGCGAGCGAGCGCCTCCAGCTGCCGCTGGCGCTCCTCAGCTTGCGCAGCCGCTTGGCGCATCCGACCAGCGGCTTCCTCACGCGCGACGCCGTCCCCAACCCGAGGTGCTTCTGGTGCGAGGGGTGTAGGCACCGATGGGCCCGGAGAGCCGGGCTTGGCACTGCGGGCGGTCTTCTGATGGGCGGGGCCGGCGACAGCGCCCCGCTTGTAGCCGATATCGCTGGAGGAGGAATCGGTGACCTGTCTGGTGGAGCTGAACAGCGCACAATTCGAGGACCGCCGGATCAACCCGCCACCGCGATAGTGCTCCAATGCGACGCATCGCGCGTCGGCCAGACACCGTTGCTCGCACTGCGCGTACGTCAGATTGCGCAATCGAGCATATGCTGCTCCCCGTAGCGACTTGCCTTCGATCTTTTCGATGTGCTGGGCGTGCGCACTCGCGCCGAACCCGAGCGTCCCGATCAGCATGGCAGCCAAGAGTGCGGTGACGCGCTTCGTGATCTGGCCAGTCAACATCGGTTCCCCACCTGCCTCGACAACGGGAAATACTCATTCCTGCAATTGCCGCAAGACTGTGGCGCCTGCGGGGCGACAGCTCGCCGATTGAGCGAGTGCCCAGCCGAGCTTCCACCATAAACACCGGGCCGGACACGACGATGACTTGCCGCGGCGCGAGATCGCCAGCATTTTGGAGGGATGACGATCACGATACGCGCACCGAGCCAATCCCCAGAGCTCGCAAACAACGGGTACCACCGGCGCAACCGGGGACCCGGCCTCGACGAGATCGCTGCTGGCGTAAGGGCTGGAAACCGAGCCATGCTGGCGCGAGCGATCACGCTCGTGGAAAGCACGCGCCCCGCCGACGAGGCTGGCGCACGCGCCTTGATCCAGACGCTACTGCCGGATACTGGCCGCGCGCAACGCGTCGGCATCACCGGCGTTCCGGGTGTCGGAAAGTCGACTACGATCGATCAGCTGGGCATGAACCTGATCGAGCGCGGCAGACGCATAGCGGTGCTGGCGGTCGACCCCACCTCCAAGCGATCCGGAGGCTCCATCCTAGGCGACAAGACGCGAATGCAGAGACTGTCGCAAGCCCCAGCGGCTTTCATCCGCCCATCACCGACATCTGGGACGCTCGGTGGCGTTGCCCGGCGCACCCGCGAGACGATGGCCCTGGTCGAGGCAGCCGGGTTCGACGTGGTGATCGTCGAAACGGTCGGTGTCGGGCAGTCCGAGACTGCCGTCGCCGAGATGGTCGACTTTTTCCTCGTGCTTCTGCTGGCCGGCGGCGGCGACGACCTCCAAGGAATAAAGAAGGGCATCATCGAGCTTGCCGACATGATCGCCATCAACAAGGCGGACGGCGACAATGTCGACCGTGCCACCCGCTCTGCAGCCGAGTACCAGGGCGCCCTCAACATCCTGACCCCTGCAAGCCCGAGCTGGCAGCCGCCGGTAATTACCATCTCCGGGCGAGACAACATCGGTCTCGATGACCTCTGGGCAAGGATCGAGGCCCACGCCCGGATCATGAGCGGCACAGGCGAGCGCGCGCTCCGGCGTCGCCGGCAGGCCGTCACATGGATGCGCGATCTGCTCTCGGATCGGCTGATGGAGCTGGTTCGGGCGGACCCCGGGCTTGGGCCAAGGCTGCCGGAGTTGGAGAAGGACGTGGCGGACGGCCGACTTACGCCGAGCATGGCTGTCGAGGAGGTGTTGAACGGTCTCCGTTGCCGGCCACGTACTGCGACGGAGGCCTAGCTCCGTTCCAGATGCGCAGCGCCCTGCCCCTCTCGAAATATCTCCGAGCGCCTCACCACGACGAGCGAACGACATGCCGCAAGATCGCCCCACCGTCCTGCTGACTGGCTTCGGGCCGTTCCCCTCGGTCGCCGCGAATGCCACGTCGATCCTGGTCCCGCGTCTGGCCGAGGCCGCACGCCGGGCACTGCCCGGTATCCGGTTCGCGATGTACATCCTGCCGACCGAGTGGGAGACCAGCCTGGATCTGCTCGGCGATCTCAACCGCATCTACCGGCCCTCGATCGCGCTGCATTTCGGTGTTTCGAGCCGCGCATCCGGCTTCGAGATCGAAACCCGAGGGCGCAATCTGTGCGCGCAAAGCGCCGACGCCGCCGGCTGCCTGCCACGCCAATCGCGCCTGTCGCCGCGGGGACCGGAATACCTGCCTGCGACTCTGCCCTCCGCTCACATCGTCGTCCGGCTTCGGCAGAAGGGGTTGCCGGCGCAGATCTCGCGGGACGCCGGCGGCTACCTCTGCAATGCCCTGCTCTATCGTTCCCTCGAGCTGGCCCGCGCGAGTGGCATGCCGACCCGAACGGGCTTCGTGCACCTGCCTTCGAGCCTGGTCAGCGAAAGGCTCCCCGGATGCGAGCCGGCAAGAACAGCCCGGCTCGGATGGGACGACGTTATCGAGGGGGGGCTGGAGATCATCGCGGGCGCCCTCGGCCGGCCACCGAGCTCGCTCGCATCCTTCCGACGTGGCTCGGCGACACGTGTTGCACGCCCTTCGATCAGCTGAGCCGGACTCAGTTCCGCTCATCCGTTCCGCTGGACCTGGCTTTGGCGAAGTCGGGCTTACGCTTTTCGAGAAAGGCTGCGAAAGCCTCTCGGGCTTCTGAGCTGCCGAGCAGCTCCGCGAAAACGCCGCCTTCGACCTTCATCTGCTCGGCAGCGCGCTCCCTGACGCCTCGCTTCATGAGCCGCTTGGCAGCGATCAGCGCCCGCCTCGGTCTGGCAGCCAGACGGGATGCAGACTTCAGGGCCTCGGCTTCAAGGTCTTCGGCGGGCACCACACGATTGACGAAGCCGGCACGCACCGCCGCCTCCGCATCGAAAGGCTCGCCGAGACACAGCAGCTCAAAGGCTCGCTGATGGCCCATGATCGCTGGCGCGAGATAGCTCGACGCTGCCTCCATCACGAGGCCCAGATCAAGGAACGGAGTGCGGAAGCTCGCACGCGGCGCCGCGTAGACCAGATCACAATGGAACAGCATCGTCACGCCGACGCCGATGGCCAGCCCGTCGACGGCCGCAATCAGAGGCTTGTCGAGCGTGGGCAGTGTGCCGATCAGGCTCGAAGCGCCGCCTTCGCGATCGAGGTCGGTGGCGCGCCTGGCGAAGTCGACAATGTCGTTACCCGCGCAGAAGACACCTCCCGTGCCGGCGATCACGTTGACCGCAATGGTATTGTCCGCCTCGGCCGACCGCAGAGCCGCCGTCATCGTGTCGTACATCGCCCGCGTCAGCGCGTTCTTCTTTTCGGGGCGGTTGATCCGAATGAGCTGCACCTCGTCGAGGCGCTGGATGAGGATTTCGTCTGCCATACGAGCTTTCTCCGCCGCAATCTTCGGGTCGAATGCCTCCCTAACGTCAAGGACGCCGGATGCCGCCGAGCACCTGGTTCTGCACGCCGGTGCCCAGCACAGGCCGGCGTGAGGAAACGACTCCGGGGTTGACGCCCATCCAGCCAATCTCGCCCGACAACCGGCCGTACTCGATCTTGGGGCATCGGTTCATGACCACATCGAGACCGGCAGCCTCGGCCTCGGCTGCCGCCTGGTCGTTGCGAACCGAAAGCTGCATCCACACGACCTTCAACCCGAGGCGATCCTTCTCGCGGAGCGCCTCGCGCGTGACCTCGAGCGCCGCTTCCGAATTCCGGAAGATGTCGACCATTTCGATCGGACCAGGCACTTCCGCGAGTGAACCGTAGACACGCTGGCCGAGGATCTCCTTCCCCGCGAGCGCCGGATTGATGGGATGGACCGCGTACCCTTTGCCGAGCAGATACTTGATCACGAAGTAGCTTGGGCGATTGATATTGGCAGATGCGCCGACCATGGCCACCGTGCGTGTCCGGGAGAGAATCCCGGAGATGACTGTATCGTCGTAGTGGTCGTGGCTCATGAGTGGCTCCGCAGGATCGTGCCCAACACTATCGACGGAATTCTCCAGCTGTCGAAGGCAAATCGCCATAACGAAGTGTCTGCAGCGGGCGATCGGCGAAATAGGGCACGAAGCCAAGGCCTTCGAGACGCTGGCGGGAGCTCTCGATGGCGGCCCCGTCGTCGAGATACTCGACGGCAAGCACGGTACGGCCTCTGGCAACTGCCCGGAGCAGCAGCTCGGTGCGGCGGGCGATGACGGACTCGGGGTTGGGCTTGCCTTCGTCGATCTCTCCGTAGAGGAGATCCTCCTTGCCGATGCCATCGATCAACTCGATGTAGGCATCGTCCGTGAGCAGCTCCTCGCCGTTCTGCGGGACCACGACGAAGCCAGGCCGCTTGGAGCGGGCCTTCTCTGCGATCCGTCGGACGAACTCGCGCATATCGTCCCGGGCAGAGGCCCGGTCGCGCGCAATGGGCTCGATGCTGGAATCGATCTTGTCCAGGTAGACACCGTCGAAGCCGGCGTCGAGGATGAGGTCAAGAAGACCGCCCGGTCCAAGAATGCGGCGCTGCCATCCCTCCTGCCAATAGCGGACTGCAAAATTGCCCCGCCAGGCCCTGTTTTCGGGGCCGAGCCACGGCGGGCCGAAAACCCAACCTAGAGCCCGGGAGTACCACTGTCCGCCCCAGTACCAGCGCCAGTATCCTCGATAGCTCTCAGCCTCGCCGATCGAAAGGTACGCAAGCACGATTCTCCCGCTCCCTCCCGACCCTTCGCGGATGCGACGTATCTCGTCAGCAGAGAAGGCTCCCTCGTTACTGCCATCACGCGAGAAATCGATGACCAGCAGATCGTGTGGGGACAGCGCGAGACGCTCGATGCTGGGCGACTGAAGCTGGTAGCCCCAGCTTCTGACCGCTGCCAGGCGGCCTGCTCGCTCGAGTGGCTGGGCAAACGCCCCCTCTGACCCGAGTATCGTGATCAGTCCGAGCAGAGACACGAGCGACAAGCAAGTGGGCCAGCATGCCGTCGGCATGATCCGAGAGCCTCCAAACTACTGGATTGCTGTTTCGAACGTCGTCTGGATTCTAATCCGAGCGCGGGACCGCAGCGGGCAATTGCATGCGCCCATCCGTGTCGAGCGGGAACGCAGGATTGAAAGCGACTTCCCAAAGATGACCGTCGGGGTCCAAGAAATAGCCCGAATAGCCGCCCCAGAAAGCTCTGCACGCAGCTTTCTGCAGGCGTCCTCCCCTTGCCATCGCTCGTCCCAGCGCAGCGTCGACAGCAGCTTCGCTTGCGACATTCCAAGACAATGCCACTGCCCCGGAGCCCGTAGCCATGCCGGGAACACCTGCATCCGAGCCGAGGTCGCCCCTGCCGAAGAGCGCGAGAACGACGCCCCCGGCATCGAAAAAGACGACTTCATCGCGACTGGCCGACGACGGCCTGAAGCCGAGAGCCTCGTAGAAGCCGCGCGAGCGCGCCAAGTCGTCCGTGCCGAGCGTAATGAGACTGACACGCGGCTGCGACATCGATCTCAGTGGCCTTCCCAAACCGGCGTTCGCTTGTCGATGAAGGCACCGATGCCCTCCTCGGCGTCCCGGATGAGCATGTTGCGCACCATCACGCCGGCGGCCTCGATATAAGCCTCGGCCAGCGGCATCTCGAGCTGACGGTAGAACGTCTCCTTGCCGATGGCCACTGTGGCCGACGACTTGGCCGCGATGGTCTCGGCCATGGCGATGGCAGCTGCCAGGGCCTCACCGGCAGGAACGACCCGATTGACGAGACCGTAGTCGGCAGCCTCCCTCGCGGGCAACATCTCGCCCAGGAGGAGGATTTCCATCGCCCGCTTGCGCGACACGTTGCGGGTCAGCGCGACCATCGGTGTCGAGCAGAATAGCCCGATGTTGACACCGGGCGTCGTGAACCGGGCGCCCTCGCCGGCAACGGCGAGATCACAGGTCGCGACGAGCTGGCAACCGGCTGCCGAAGCCACGCCTTCGACGGCTGCGATGAATGGCTTCGGCGACCGCACGATCGACATCATCATGGACGCGCAAAGGTCCATGAGATGGGCGAAATAGGCGCGCCCGCCGTCGACGTCCGAGCGCCGCGCCGTCATCTCCTTCAGGTCGTGGCCGGAGGAGAACGCCGGGCCTCCCGCAGAAATGACGATAACAGAGACCTCGGTCGTGGCCGACAACCGGTCGATCGCGCCCTGCAAGGCAAGGATCAACCCCTCTGACAGCGAGTTGCGCTGTTGCGGGCGATTGAGGGTCAAAAGGGCTACCCGCCCGCGCCGCTCCTCGAGCAGAACGGGTGCCGTCCCCGCCTCCCGATCAACCGGTGCCATTTCCTGCATTGTCGCCGTCCCGGTCGGCTGAGGGTGTGCCCTACTGGAGAACCTTCTCGATATCGGCCCGGTGGCGCTTCACCAGCTCGACGTTCTCCGGATACTGCAGCGGCGGCGTATGCTTCAACGCCTCCGCCAGCTCGTCCAGCATCTGCTTCTTGTCTTTCTCGGGAATCGTGGTGTCGGCCTGAATGTCCGCGATCTCTTTCTTGATCGACGCGATCGGGTCGGTGAATGCGCCCGACTGAGGGTCGAGGCCGCCCATCACCATGGAGATGTTGAAGGCAATGTCATCGAACTCCACAAAGCTCTTGAAGCCGTGGCGCTTGGCGATCGCGTCGAGCTCTGCCTGGATCTTCGGATCCGGCTTGTCTGTCGGCTGGCCACCCTGCTTCTGGGCAAGCGTCGCCATTTCCTTCTGCGCGGCAATGAAGCCTTTGATGTGCGTGTCGGTCAGCTTGATCTGCTTGAAGGGCTGATCGCCTCCGGCGGGCGCCTGCGCGGATGCAGGTCCGGCAAAGGCGAGCGCCATCACGGCCACAAGGGCCACCAGAACCTTCGAACTGAGCCTCATCTCATGTCTCCTGGAGTTCACCGGGCCGGCATCTGTCGCTATACGACCCGTACCATCATTCGCTCACGACTGGGACGCCAATAAGAATGTCAAGCCAAGCGCCGCTTCGGCCAGCTCTCACCGCGGAAGAGGTCAGCACTCTCATCGATGAGACCTTTCCCGAGATTCACTCCCAAGGACGACGAATTCAGATCGTTGCGGTCGGCATGAACGCTGCGGACGTGCACCTCGAGCTGGATCCATCGAGCTTGAGACCCGGGGGCACCGTGTCAGGCCCTACACTGTTCCTGCTCGCCGACTTCTCGATCTACGTAGCACTCCTCGCCACCCTCGGCCCCAAGGCGATACAGGCAGTCACGAGCAATCTCAACATCACTTTCCTGCGACGACCCCGGCCGGTGGATGTCCGGGCGGAAGCTCGCCTGATCCGGGTCGGGCGGCGATTGGTCTACGCAGAGGTGGCTCTGCGCTCGGCGGGTTCGGACGATGTCGTGGCCCACGCGACGGGAAGCTATGCCCTGCCTTCGCAATCCGCATGACCACCAGCGCAACACAGTCATGAGGTAATCCAATACCAGATTGTGTGGTTATATATTACCTCACGTCCAAGCTATTGAATCAAAAAGATTATTATAATCCTTCATCCGGCAAGATGCGTTGACGCGGAACCGGAGGTCGACTACAAGCGCGTCATCCGTCGCCGGCTGCCGCCGAGCCGGTGGAGTGCGTCCAGCGGCTGCGAGCGCTGTACACATCTGGCCGCGCGATACCAGGAGACCGAAAGATGCAGACCTACTCCGCCAAGCCCGGCGAGGTGGAAAAGAAATGGGTGTTGATCGACGCCAAGGGACTGGTTGTCGGTCGCCTCGCGAGCCTCATCGCCATGCGGCTGAGGGGCAAGCACAAGCCGACCTACACGCCGCACGTCGACACCGGTGACAACGTGATCGTCATCAATGCCGACAAGGTCGTGTTCACGGGCAACAAGCACGAGGACAAGCAGTATCACCGCCACACGGGCCATCCGGGCGGCATCAAGACGACGACGCCGCGGCGCATCCTCGAGGGCAAATACCCTGGCCGTGTCATCGAGCTGGCCGTGTCGCGCATGATCACGCGGGGCCCGCTGCAGCGCAAGGTCATGCGCAATCTGAAGGTCTATGCCGGCCCCGAGCATCCGCACCAGGCTCAGAATCCCGAGGTGCTCGACATCGCGAAGCTCAACCGCAAGAACGTGAGGGCCTGATCCCCATGGCGAACGAACCCAAGACGCTGAGCGACCTCGGCGAGTTGAAGGGTGAGGGCGGGCTCGCCGTCGACACCACAGCACCCAGCGCACCGGTGCACCAGCAGAAGCTCGATGCCTACGGCCGCGCCTATGCCACCGGCAAGCGCAAGAACGCCGTCGCCCGGGTCTGGGTCAAGCCCGGCCACGGCAAGATAACGGTCAACGGCAAGGAGTTCGAGGCGTACTTCGCCCGGCCCGTGCTGCAGATGATCCTGAAGCAGCCACTGGTCGCGGCGCAGCGGATCGACCAGTTCGACGTGGTCGCAACAGTTGCCGGCGGCGGCCTGTCGGGCCAAGCTGGCGCCGTGCGTCATGGCCTGTCCAAGGCGCTCACGTACTACGAGCCGGACCTCCGGTCAGTGCTCAAGAAGGGCGGCTTCCTCACCCGCGACAGCCGCGTGGTCGAGCGCAAGAAATACGGCCGCATGAAGGCCCGCCGGTCGTTCCAGTTCTCGAAGCGCTGAGACGAAGTCGGACTTGCGATTGGGACGGGGCTCGCAACTTGCGGGCCCCTTATATTTTCGTCGGCTGCATTGCATCGCACCCCGTCATCCAACTGTCATCCCGCTGCCGCTCTATCCGGCGCGGCCGGAGCGACCGGCAAGTCCAGCGGTGCGCAGGCGGCCGAACTCATTCAGCGAGGCAGAGATGCTCGACGACAGGCAACGGCCGCAGGATGTCCAGACTGGAACCCGCGTCGTGCGCCATTTTCGGCAGATCGTGGTCTGGCCGCTGCAGATCGAGCGGGACGACGGGACTAATGGCGCCTCGACGGAGGCTCTCATCGAGCAGCTCGGTGGCAAGCACTGGGAGCTGGTCGAGGACGAGATCGGAAGCTCGGATCATCCCCTTTCGGAGCGGCACTACCGCGAGTTCGTCGGCTTCCTGCCGCACGTGCAACGCTTCCTCTATGGCGACGTCGAAGGATCGGTGCGCCAGCTCGGCCCGGCGCAGGCCCCATTGCGGGTCTACAGACGAACCGACATCCGGAGCGTGTCCATCCGGCTGACCGCCGACAGCGCTCCGGTCGTCGCCGAGGTCAGCCATGTCGACCTGCACCTCTTCCACGACGTCGACGTGATCATCCTCGCCTGCGAGATCTCGGCCGATGGTCTGCCGCTGGCGACGGTCCAGGAGATCATGTACCGCTTCGGGCGCGCCTACCCGCCGGGTTGGACCGAGACCGGCGAGCCGTTGCACTGCCCGCACGAGGTCGCCTGGCACGACAGCACCGGGAACGTTCTGGCCCGCTCCGACTATGCCGATCGCCAGCGCTATATGACCGCGGTGGGGCGCACCCGAGCGCCCTGCTTCTCGCGGCACTGGGAGATGCTGCTCGAGCCGATCGTGCCGCATGGAGGGGTGCGGGGCGGCCCCCTCCGGTTTCGGCAGATCGAATATTATCGCCTGCCGCAGATGGCGTTCCTGACGATGCCCAGGCTGGCCGAGCTCAGTCGGTCGGACTTCGTGCGCCTGACGTTCGCGTCGGGCGCGGCTCGGGCGCTGCCCTTCTCGGACCGATATCTCGAGGATTTTGAAAAGAACCACTGCTACGACCGGTTCTACTACGAGGCCCCCGGCGAGGGCACCATCAACACACGCTTCCTGTCGTGCGGACATGCGTTCACGGTCATTGCAGAGGGCGATCCGGCTAGCACCGAGGACAACGAGCGAGGGCTCCTCGGGCAGTTCAGACACCAGTATTTCATGCTGTTCCTGATTGCGCACTTCCACAAGGCGGCCCTGCTGATGCTCTCCGACCGGCTGGTTGCGGCGATAAAGCGGTTGGAGGCTCGCCAGCATACCTCGGCGATGCGGTTCCGTGCCGAGGTCTACAGGCTGCAGGAAGCGTTCATGAGCTTCACACAGCGTTACTGGATCGCCGACGCCTCCCACCAGGATCAGGCCCGCGACCTGTTCCGCCTGCTCAGGCGACAGCTCGACACCGAGCAGACCTATCGCGATCTGAGAAGCGAGATCTTCGACAGCGTGCAATATCTCGACAGCGACGTGCTGCGGCGCCAGACGGGATCCATGCACCGGCTCACGGCCGTGACGATCCTCGGCCTCATCGGTACCGTGGCAACCGGCTTCCTCGGCATGAACCTGATTGCGGCGGCCGAGCAGCCGCTCGAAGACCGCCTCAAAATGTTCGGCACCGTCCTCGGCGCGACCACACTCGTGATCCTGGCTGTCGTCGCGTTGTCGCGACCTCTGACCTCGCTGTTCGACCGGATCTCCGGCGAGCGATGAATGCCGTTTGAGCTGATCGCTAAGGCTTCGTTAGTCGAGATCGTGAGAGGCTGGCGGCATGAACGCACCAGCCAACGATGCCGTCGTCTGTGACCACAGCCCAGCCAGGACCGGAGCGTCGCTGCTGCTGTTGACGATGGCGGCGGGCGCGATCGGCTTCCTCAACGGATTACCGCCGGCCGGCACGGCACTCCTGGTCGCCACATCGGCCATGGCTGCGACGGGCCTTACGGCTCTGGTCGGATCCCGGCGGCTCGCGGCGAGTCCAGCTCTGGTCCTCGACGGTTGCGGCTTGAGTTGGCATGGTCCGCTCGGCACGCATCGCGTGGCCTGGTCGGAGATCGGTGGGGTCGAACGGCAGCGATCGAGCGATGGCACGGACGAGCTGATACTCCACACGGCACCCGGGAGCACGTGCAACGCGCTACGCCTCGCCCCGGAGGACCTGGCAAGCACCTCGAGCGAGCTACTCATCGCCATCAGGATTCATGCGCCGGACATCCAGGTCATCGACAGCGCGAGTGAGGATCGGGACCGCACGGTCGAGCCGCAGCGCCTTATTCCGCGGCAACGGGCCGGTCGCGTCTCGCGCGACGCGGTGCTCCAACCCTGAGGCGACGGTCGGCGAGCGACAGGCCACCGCCGACGAACATCAGAACTGCCCCCAGCCAGATGCAGCGAACGAGCGGGTTGAAGTAAATGCGGATGGCGACGGCGCCTGCCGGCTGTGGATCTCCCAAGACCACATAGAGGTCGCCTGCCAGGGCGGCATGAATGCCGGCCTCGGTGGTGGGTTGCCGTGGAGCCACATAAAGCCGCTTCGATGGCGCCAGCTCGGTCACTGGACGGCTTGCACGCGTCACAATGAACGAGCCGATCTCCTCGGTGTAGTTCGGCCCCTTGCCGGCCTGGATGCCCCGAAACTCCAAGGTGTAGCCGGCGACCTCGGTCTTGTCGCCTGGCTTCATGGCCAGGATCGCCTCGCTCTGCCAAGCCGTGGTACCGACAATGCCGAGCACCATGAGGCCAACTCCGGCATGGGCCACGGCCGTGCCCCAAGCTGATCTCGGCAGGTTGCGAAGGCGCCGGAGAACCTCGTCGGCCGGTGCCTGGCCGAGACGGGCCCGCAGAAGCACCTCCGAGAAGGCACCTGCAATCACCCAAATGCCGAGCCCCAACGCGAGGGGGGCCGCCCAAGGACCGCGCTGCATCACCGCGAGGGCGATCACCGAGGCTACGAGGGCAACCACTGCCGCGAACACAAGGCGCTCGCGCGCCGCATGAAGATCGCCGCGCTTCCAGCCGAGGAAGGAGCCGAACGGCAAGGCCAGCAACAGGGGCACCATCAACGGGCCGAAGGTGAGGTTGAAGTAGGGGGGGCCGACCGAGATCTTGGCACCGGTCACCGCCTCGAGCGCAAGCGGATAGAGAGTGCCGATCAGCACCGTGCCTGTCGCAGTGGCGAGCAGCACGTTGTTGAGGACGAGGGCTGCCTCTCGCGAGATGGGCGCGAACAGACCACCTTGACGCAGCGCCCCGGCCCGGGCTGCGAACAGGCCAAGCGCACCGCCCGTGAAGACCACCATGATCATCAGGATGAAGACGCCGCGCTTGGGGTCGACGGCGAAGGCATGCACCGATGAAAGCACGCCCGATCGCACGAGGAACGTGCCCATCAGCGACAGCGAGAATGTCAGAATGGCGAGGAGAACCGTCCAGACCTTCAGAGCCTCACGCTTCTCCATGACCAGGGCCGAATGAAGCAGCGCTGTGCCGGCGAGCCAGGGCATGAAGCTCGCGTTCTCGACGGGATCCCAGAACCACCACCCGCCCCAGCCGAGCTCGTAGTAAGCCCACCAGGAGCCCATGGCGATGCCGAGAGTGAGGCACATCCATGCGGCGAGCGTCCAGGGCCGTACCCAGCGCGCCCAGGCTGCATCGGTGCGGCCCTCGATCAGCGCCGCCACGGCAAAGGAGAACGCCATCGAGAAGCCGACGTATCCGGCGTACAGGAATGGGGGATGGAAGGCCAGTGCCGGGTCCTGCAGGATCGGATTGAGGCCTCGACCCTCAGGCGGGGCGGGCACGATCCGCTCGAAGGGATTGGAGGTAGTCAGGATGAAGAGCAGGAAGGCAAGGGCAATCGAGGCCTGAACGGCCAGCACGTTAGCTTTCAGCGTCGAGGGGAGGTAGCTACCGAACAGAGCCACGGCGCCGCCGAAGCCGGCGAGAATCAAGACCCAGAGGACCATAGAGCCCTCGTGGTTCCCCCACACGCCGGAGATCCGATAGATGAGCGGCTTGGCGGAGTGCGAGTTGGCCCAGACATTGAGCACCGAAAAGTCGCTCGCGACGTAGGCGTCCATCAGGGCGAGGAAAGCGACAAGGACCAGTGCCAGTGTGGCCAGCGCCGCCGGCTCGGCGACCGCCATCAACCGGCTATCACGCCGGTAGGCACCCCAGGCCGGCAGCAGCATCTGCACGGCGGAGACGAGCAGGGCCAGGATCAGGGCGAAGTGGCCGATCTCGATGAACATCGCGGCTCCATTCCTTGTCCCGTGGGACGAATGTCGATTTGCGTCGGGTGGCCAGGCCGCTAGCGCCGGCTATTTCTCACCCGGCTGGGGGCCCTTTAGACCGGCCGGATGGCGGGCCCCTTCGCCGAGCTTGACGCCCTTCTCTTTCAGCGCCTTGGCAACCTCGGGCGGCATATACGTCTCGTCGTGCTTGGCGAGCACCGTATCCGCGACGAAGCGGCCGTCCGCTCCGAGGCGACCTTCCGCAACGACACCCTGACCTTCGCGGAAGAGATCGGGCAGAACCCCGCGGTAACGGACGTCGATCGACTTGATCGTGTCCGTTACCTGGAACTCCACGTCCAGACTCTGTCCCCGCTTGACGCTGCCGTCGCCAACCAGACCGCCGAGACGGAATCGCTGACCGGGTGGAACAGGGGCAGTCGCCAGATCGCTCGGCGTCTTGAAGTAGGTGATCGTGTCCTGCAAGGCGACCAGGACGAGGCCCAGCGCCAAGCCGAGCACAGCCAGCCCGGCGACAATCAAGGTGGCTCGGCGCTGCTTTCTCGTCACTGCAGTCTCCCGATCAAGAGCCGAGGCCGAGCGAGCGCGCCAGCTCGCCGAGCGCAGCCTCCGCCTTTGGATCGCTGCGGAGGGACTTCCTTGCGCGCCCCAGGGCGGCGATGGCCTCATCTCTGCGGCCCATCACGGTGAGAGCGCGAATGAGCCGCTCCCATCCCACGAGATCACTGCCGTCCTTCTCGAGACGGGCGGCGAGGCCGGACACCATGCCATCGATCATTGCCTGGCGCTCGCCGGGCGAGAGGCGCTCCGCCGCCGCGATATCCGCGGCCGAAGGACCAGACGCCGCGGCGCCGGGAATGCCACCATTCGAGCCTGCTGGAGGCAGGGTGGCGCCCGGTGGAGAGGCGGCACGCGCCTCACGAACGGCGGCCAGCCGCTCCTCCAAGGGCTGCCGCCAATCGGCACCGGCGGGCGCCGTAGCGAGAAGCTGCTCATAGTCGGCGGCTGCCTCGACCAGGCGCCCCTCTTGCTCCTTGGCGTGGGCCAGCCAGAAGCGCGCTTGAACATTCCCCGGCTCAAGCTCGAGAATGCCCTGCAAGGCCGTGCGAGCCCGGGGGGAAATCCGGCCCTCGTCCCCAAGCATCAGCGCTTCGGCGAGGCCGGCCAGGCGCTTCGTCGACCGGCCGAGGAGATCGATCGCGCGCTGATAGGCGTCCGCAGCATCCCCGAACCGCTCCATGCGCAGGTAGACCGGTGCAATGACATCCCACCCGCGCCCGTCCTTCGGATTCTGCGCGAGGCGCGCCTCGACCGCAGCGACGAGCCTCGTCACCTCGGCATCCGCGGGGGGCGGAGCACGGCGGTGCGCGAACGGCTGAGCCGGCAGCGACGGCGCGCCCGTCCCGGCATAGATGGCGATGGCTGCGACCGGCATGACCAGTCCGAGCGCAATCGCGATGATGCGGGACGAGTTCGAGGCGCCGTCGAACGGTGGCTTCCCATCGGTTGCAGACTGCGAGGGAGTGGCGCTGGCGATGAGTCGACGTGCGATCTCCCTGCGCGCGGCCTCCGCCTCCTCGGGGGCGAGCAGGCCGCGCTGGGCTTCGGCATCGATCTCAGCGAGTTGATCGCGGTAGACCGCGGTGGTGCCGGCTGCGTCACCCGGAGGCGTCGGCGCCGGACGAAGCAGAGGGCGCAGCAACACCGCCACTACGCCGGCCGACAGCAGCGCGAAGACCAACCACAGCAGCATCACCGTTCCCGAACCCAAAGCTCGTCACATGGAATAGGGATGCGGCACCCGCGTGGCAATACGACGGCCTCAGCGAACACCATATGTCGCGGCAGAGAGCGCGAGCGAGGGCGAGGGCGACAAAGATCACGACCTCGTCATATGACAGGGATCACGACGCACGGCATCGCACACCAAGCGCGAGTGCTGCCCCTGGTTGTGTTTGCACGGTCGAGACGGGCCAGGGCCGCGGCATTGCATACGCGCCAGCGGCGATTGCGAGGGCCGGATCGGGAGTTGGGCTGCCCTGTGCGCGAACGCGGCCTGGATACCCGTGGCCTCAGGTCACGTTGCGCCATGTACCGTCGGGGTTGCGGCAGGCAGTGCCACGCATGGCCTGAGGGCGACCGTCGATGTAGATGGTGTGGGTGAAATCACGGCAGTCGTACTCGCCACGGCGGTAAGGAGCCATCGGCACCACGTCGCCATAACGACCATTGTCCGGGTTCTGCCAGCGCACAGGGCGCCCGGACGGGCCACGCTCGAAGGCATCGAACTCGGCGCGCTCCGCGAGCATACGATCCTGCTTGTCCATTGAACGGCCGATCTCGCTGCCGACGATGCCGCCGACCACGGTGCCGACCATGGCGCCGACGATGCGACCACTGCCGCGACCCGCTGCACTGCCGATGATGCCGCCAGCGACGGCGCCGACCGCAAGACCGGTGTCTGCCTTGCTCGGACCCTCTGGACCGCAACCGGAAACACCGAGCGAGATTGCTAGAGCCGCCGCTCCGACCACGAGCGCTGCGCGCATGCCTGTTGTCCCCGTTTCCGGAAATCCCCGCGTGTCGCCCGATGCACGCGGCGACAAACCCGGCCTCGTCACTCCGGCCAAGCGGGCCTGTGAGTGGAGATCCCAGCCGACGACCGCGACTCTCGGCATGGATTCGGGCGAAAATTCGTCCCTCGGGAGGGTCATCATGGAGCAGGGAGGTCGAGACGCGCACTGAGCCCCCCGAGATCCGACTCCTCCAGCTTGAACTGGCCGCGGTACGAGCTCGCCAGGTCGGCGACGATCGAGTGGCCGAGGCCGGAGCCGGGCTTCGACTCGTCAAGGCGGCGACCGCGCTTGATGGCCTGCGCCCTCTGCTCCAGGGTCAAGCCAGGGCCGTCGTCGTCGATGGACAGGTGCAGGCGGCGCTGTCCCGGATTGCCGTGGGCCGCATCGACGCGGACCATGACGCGAACCGCCGAGCGCGCCCACTTGCACGCGTTGTCGGCGAGATTGCCCAGCATTTCCTCGAGGTCCTGGCGCTCGCCATGGAAACGCGCGTCCGACGGGCAATCCACCACGATATCCAGACGACGCTCCTGGTAGATGCGCTCCAGTGCACGGGCGATCGACTGGGCCACGGGGCGTACGTCGGTGACGCGGCCGATAGAGCCTACGCGAGCGGCCATCCGCGCCCGGTCCAGGTAATACTGGACCTGGTCGCGCATGATGCCCGCCTGCTCTGCAACCTTCAGAGCAGAGGTCGAGGTATCGGCAGCGACCTCGTTCGTGATCACTGCGAGCGGCGTCTTCAGTGCGTGCGCCAGGTTGCCGACCTGGGTTCGAGCCCTCTCGATGATGTCCTCGTTCGACTGGATGAGGGCGTTGAGCTCGGTCTGAAGGGGCGCTATCTCCGCTGGAAGCGCACCCTCGAGGTGGCGGGCTTCGCCTGAGCGGATTGCGGCGAGGCGGCGCTCGATCACGCGAAGCGGTTGCAGGCCATAGCGGACTTGCAGGAAGGTCGAGAGAACGAGCCCGAGGCCGGCCAGTGCCAGCGCGAAGGCGAGCGGCACGCGAAACTCGGTGACGCGGGTCTCGGCGAACTCGAGGTTGCCGGCGACGATGAAGGAATAGAAGCGGGGGTTCTCGTCGTCACCCGCGTTGTACAGCGTCTCGGCGATGCGCAGTGGCTCGCCGACAGGACCCGCCGTCTCGTCCCAGATGATATTGTAGCGATCAGGCTTCTTGCCGAGCGTGGAGGGAAGTCGCAGCTGCTCGCTGGTCAGCGAGGCTGAAACCAAACGCTTGCCGGGGCTCTGGCCGAGAGGCGTGATCTGCCAGTACCAGCCGGAGTGCGCGAGCTCGAACAACGGCTCGCCGACATTGCGGGGCACCTTCGGCTCTGGCCCCCCCTGATCGGTGGAAAACGCGATGTTGAGCGTGAGCAGCTGGCTCAAGCGGGCATCGAAGGTCTTGTAGATGTCCTGCTTGTGCACCCAGTCGATGGTGAAGCCAGCAAGCGGCAGCACCAGCACCGCCCAGACCGCCGCGGTGCGAAAGAGACGGAAAGCAAGCGAGTTAAGCTTCATCCTTGTCCGGCGACAGTCGGTAGCCGAGACCGCGCACCGTCTTGATCAGGTAGGCGGGAATTTTCTTCCTTAGCCGCCCGACGAACACCTCGATGGTGTTGCTGTCGCGATCGAAGTCCTGCTCGTAGAGATGCTCGACCAGCTCGGTCCGTGAAACGACTCTGCCATTGTGATGCAACAGATACGCCAGCAGCCGGTACTCGTGAGAGGTGAGCTTGATCGGCTGGCCGTCGAGGGTGACGCGGGCGGTCTTGGTGTCCAGGCGCAGCGGCCCGCACTCGATCTCGGCACGGGCGTGCCCTGTGGCCCGGCGCACCTGCGCACGAATTCGGGCGAGCAACTCCTCCATGTGGAAGGGCTTCGCCACGTAGTCGTCTGCCCCGGCGTCCATCCCTGCGACCTTGTCGCTCCATCGATCGCGCGCAGTCAGGATGATAACGTGCATGTTGCGGTTGGCCCGCCGCCACTGCTCCAGGACCGAGATGCCGTCCATCTTCGGCAAGCCGATATCGAGCACGACGACGTCGTAGGGCTCGGTCTCGCCGAGGAAGTAGCCTTCCTCGCCATCCATCGCCTTGTCGACCGCATAGCCGGCGTCCGCCAGCGCGGCGACGAGTTGGCGGTTCAAATCCGGATCGTCCTCGACAACGAGTACGCGCAACGGTCGCTCTCCACATTGCCTTGCGTCAACGGTCATGGCGCGGAACATAGACCACGGTGAACGATAGCCGTGAATCGTGGCGTTGTCGCGGTCTCGCTCCAGGCGACGGATCGCTGCGACGCGCGGATGAGTTGCGGACCTCGGTCCACGACACGGTTGCCTGGATGCGCCGAGGGCAGGCCTCTCAGCGCACCCGATGTGCACCAGGTCACGCAAACAGGGATCGTCACACGGTCGAGATGCGGAAAAGTCCCGCCAATCGGCGGTCTGCTGCAGGTGCCTAGGCGGGGAGCCGAGGCTTGACCTGCGCTGATGGCTGCAACCGGACGACCTCTACGGGGTCGACGAGGCCGCGGCGCTGACGGTCCATTTGGCTATGCTTCCATCGTTGCGCCGTACGACGAGCCGATAGACGAAGCCGGCTCCCTCCTGACACAGCGTTATGCGCACAACGTCCGCGTCGAGACGGTCGCGGGCGAGGTCGTGCATGTCGCGTGCTGAGCGGAGCCCTTCACGAACGACGACAGGAGCGGCGTCCGACCAGTCGCGGTAGCACGCCGGCTCGGCCGCAGCAGGAGAGGCCACGGCGACCGAGACCATGAGTGCCCATGCATGAACCGTCGGGAGACAACAGAGCTCGAGGCGAGCCAGCATCGGTAAGTCCATGTCACCGATGCTGAAGGACAAGGGCTGAACCCTCGATGAATACGGGTCTGGAGATCAGATCCGCACAGCCAATGGGCGGCGCTGGAGCGGTGTGTCGGCACGGGCCCGGCCAAGAATAGTCATCACAGTGCCGGCGAGGCCGCCGATCGCCTGCACGACCGCAACGGCATCCCGACCGAGGCGCTCCGCAAGATCGGCCGACACCTCGAGACCGAAGGCGGAAAACACGACCGGCGCAACGGTGGTCGCCGCAGTGAGGAGGGCGCCCCAGACAGTCAGGGACTGGCCCCACCATTTGCCTGGGGTGGGCGGGGAGGCGCCTGTGCTTTGGGCTTCGGGCATGGGGCGATGTCCTTCTTCTGAGAATGTTGAACGAACTGGATCCGGCGCCGACGGAGTTGCCGGATGGACTTCCGGCCGATGAAGGCTGCGGGCCTGCTCGAGCGCCTTGTCGACGCGGGTGAGCCAGCCTCGACCGAAGCGCCAGAAATGCTGGAGCCCGCGGTATCGCCGGCGGCGGATGGCGGCATAGCGATCAAGGAGCTCGGGGATGGGCTTGGCGACGACGGCGCCCAGCGTCAAAGGGCCGATCTCACCGTCGGTCTCGACGCCCAACGCCTCTTGCAGCATGCGAGCGGCGCCGCCGACGCCCTGGTTGACCGCAGCATCGAAATGGAAGTGCGCCAGCGCCCGCGGCAAGTCGGGGCAGCGGGCCTTCAGCCAGTAGCGCTCATGGTAGAGGCGCTCGACGAGGCTGTCAGGAATTGAACGGAGCTCCAACTTCAGGCGCTCGATGGTGTCGCTGGTGACGGCCTCGCCGCGAGCCTCGGCGAAGACGGCAAGCGTGATACCCTTGTTGGTGGGGCCGCCGGGATCGAACCGATCATCCGTCCAGCCACCCTCGAACTCGAGAATGCGGGCGAGCGACCAGCCGAACCCGGCCGGGGCATCGGGCCCGATCTCCGGCAGGGCAGCGGTGGCGCCGGGTTTCGTGAGCGTCCCCGGTGGCCGGCGCAGGCAGATAAGTCGGGAACGGTCGAAGCGGGCGACCGTCACGGCGTCCGACTGGTTGCCCCCGAGAAGGTAGACGCCATCGTCCGTGGCACCCACGAGGAATCCGACGTGCCCAAGGGCCGGATCGCGACCGCGGCTGAGAACCGCAACGGCACCTATGCAATCGGCCTCAGCGGGCTCACCCCATGCGACGTAGGAGCGTGCCATGAGGGAGCCGGTGCCGTCGATCCCCGCCCGGTCGAGGCAAGCCCCGACGAAGGCCGCGCACCATGCGGTCTCGTCATCTGCGACCTCCGGGTGGCCGACGCGACGGATGTAGTCGGCGATGCGTGGATTGCTTACTCGGCCAGCGATCTCGCGCTGCCCCAAATCGGCCCAGGCGAATCGAAGCCACGGAGGCTGCAGGCTCAAGGTATGTGACATTGGAAATCCAGAAGTTGCAGCAGGACGGCCGGAGCGGATCTCCCTGGCGCCTGGAGCGGTCGGCGCGCGGGCAAGCGGCAGCCTGCCTCCTGAGATGACCTGCTCGCGGACGTCAGACGGTGGCCCCGCGCCACGTGCCCCGTCCGAGACTCGCGCTGACCTGCGCCACCCTGATTGGAATGGTGGGCTGCGGCGCTCCGAAGTCGGCGGTCTGATCGGCGGCCGTATAGGTGATGGCGGGCACAGTGGATGCGATCGTTCGAACCACCGTCGGACCGTCGAGAATGTCGACCTCGTAGCGCTCGGCTTCCTCTCCGATCGGAACCTCGGCGGCGTTCCAGCTGTCGCCGCCGACGCGGGTCCGGCGCACCCAGGTTACGGCGAGATTGCCGCTCGCATCCCGCAGGCTCCGGATATGGACAGGGCTCAACGGGAGCAGGCCGCGGCCGCTGAACGCATGGACCGTGGTGACATAGCTCGCGTCGCCGATTTCACGGCTGGTCGGGCCGAAGCGCCAATTGAGCGGCAGACCGATATCGGCGGGCGTCAGCGGCAAGGTCGAGAGCGCGCCATCCAGAAGCACGAACCGCGCGCCGGCCGGCACCGAGGTGCGCATGCCATCCTCAGTGCCGGCCTGGGCTCGGAGCAGCGTCGACAGCTCGTAGGTCGCCGGGGCGACCAGCGCGGCGGTCTCGAACTGCAGGACCTCCAGCGTCCCGCTCGGCGCCAGGAGCGCAGCGGCATTGGCCCCGGCCAGCACGGCAAGGCGGGAGCTCGACTGGAGGGCGCCGGTGTCGAGCCGCACGCGGAGCCGGCATGCGCGATCGAGCCTACTCTCCGGGCCGGGGGCCAGCGGGTCCAGGGTAACGCCGACCGTCGCATTGCGACCGGCGATCCCGGCGAGCGTGTATCCGGTTTCCTCTGGCGAGCGATAAAAGGCGATCCCGCCGGGCCAGGGGACGCGGGCAGCAGCGACATAGCCGGCCTCGGGCGGCTCGTTGCCCGTGAGAAGCGGCAGGTCGAGGAAGAGGCCGAGCGCAGGCCCGACCGGCGGCCTGCTCGCACCACCCAGCTTCCGCACAATGCCGGCGCCGCCATCGTAGATCTCGGGATCGATGCTCATCGCCTCGATCTCGCGGGCACCGTGGTCGCCGATGCCGGTGATGCGCAACAGGCGTGTGCGGCCGGCGTGATCGAGCGCGACGACGTCGCCGGGCTCCAGCGCCAGCGCGGAGGGGGGCAACACGATGCGCGCACGCTCGCGCGCTGCCCAGGTCTCGAAGAGCCAGGTGTCGGCCGCTCGGAAGGCCTGCTGAGCGTCGAGCACCAGGGCGATCTGTGCCTCTGCCACGCGGCCCGAGCCGCCGACGAGACGGCGCGACTGCGCGACCGCCGGCCGATAGTCGGCCTCGGGCGCGGAATAGGCGAGGCGTACGGCGGACGGCAGCTCCGATTCCTGCGCTCGCGTCAGCGTCAGCAGCGCACTTCCGGGTCGCTCCTCGACGAGATCGTCCACGACGAGCATCGCCGAGACGCCTCCGGCGCCGCGGTGGCGAAATCTGATCAGGCCACCGCTCTCGTGTGCATCCAGGAAGAATGTGAGCTCAAGCGGCTGCAGCGCTTCGCGCGCAGACATGGGCCGATCGACGACGAGGCCGGCAATGAGGCCGTCGAGCTCGCTCGCAACGTAGTCGGTGAAACCGTAGTCTTGGAGCAAACTGGCCACGACCCGGTCCAGCGGCTGACTCGCGATGCGGCCGTTGACCCAGTGACCGAGAGGCCAGTTCGAAGCGTCTGCCCAGGTGCTCCCGTCGCCCGGAAACACGGGATAGGGCCGCGCGTCCCAGGCGTAGACATGGACATGCTCGAGGTCGAGCATGCGGCCGCCGTAGACCGTCGAGACCGGGTTGGCCCCGGGAACATAGTGGGGGTGATCGGGGTCGAAGCCCTCGACGACGGCCTGCAGGTAGCGCCGCTGCATGAGATCGTCGCGCTCGCCGCGGGAGAAGTGGGGCAGGAAGGATTCCGAGCTCTTCGGATCGACGAACACGTTCGGCTGGTTGGCGCCCTTGTCGACCGCCGGGCATCCGACCTCGGTGAGCCAGACAGGCTTCGACTGCGGCACCCAGGCTGTCGGCGTCGGCTGCTCGATGCCGGCCGGCCGGTCGTAGTGCAGGCTCGACCACCAGGAGCGGATATCCTTGTACCGGAACACCCAGGGCTTGCCGGCAGCATCGGCAATCGGCATCCGCAGTTGCGCATCGCGGTCGGCTGGAGACGCGTAGTGCCAGTCGAAGCCCTCCCCGCCGACGAGATTCCCTTTGAGGTAGTCGAGGTCGTAGATCGAGCGCGCACCGGCGAGGCGATCGAGATGCGCCTCTCCGTCGCGCCAGTCCGAGAGAGGCCAATAGCAATCGATGGCAACGGCGTCGACGGCGGCCGAGGCCCACAGCGGGTCGAGATGGAAATGGACGTCGCCCGAGGCGTCGTCCGGATGGTGACCGAAGTATTCGGACCAGTCGGCGGCGTAGGTGACCTTGGTCGCCGGCCCCACGATCGACTTGACGTCAGAGGCGAGCGTGGCGAGCGCCGCGACGAAGGGGTACACGCCCGCCGCGGAGCGCACCTGGGTCAGGCCGCGCAGCTCGCTGCCGATGACGATGGCATCGACGCCGCCTGCCGCGACCGCGAGCGTGGCGTAGTGGAGCACCATGCGCCGCAGACTCCACTCCGACGGGCCGGTGTAGACGATGCTCCCGCCGATGATGGAAAAGTCGGATGGCGCGGCCGTGCCGACGAGGCTGGCGAGCTGGGCCTCCGCCGCGGCGGACTTGTCGGGCGAGCCCGGCCTGCCTGGAGCCGGATCGCATGTCACGCGACCGCGCCAGGGGAAGGCCGGCTGGCCGGCAGATCCGGTGTAAGGGTCTGGCAGCGTGTTGCCGGCGGGGATGTCCATCAGGATGAACGGCGTCAGGAGCACCTTGTGGCCGCGCGCCTTGAGGTCGCCGATGGCAGCGACGACGGTCTGATCGGACGGCGTGCCACCATAGGCGGGCTGGCCATCGACGGCCGAGACGAGCGCCGCCGAGGCGCGCGTGAGCCCCGCGACGGACCAGACCAGCGGCGACGTGTCCTTGGTCGTAGCGTCGACCGCGGGGCGAATCTCGCAGTGACCGGCTCTGAGATCCGTGCCGAACCAGCTGACCACGAGCGACGTCGAGCGGGCATTCGGCAATACGTCGGCGAGCTGGTCGAGCGCGACCTGCCAGTCGGTCCCTCCGTTGAGCGTGTGCGTATTCTCGGGCGTCGCGCTGACCGAGCCGGTCGCCCGCGAGACGGGATCGGGTGCATAGGCGAACTCCCCCGAGCCGGGGATCATGACGACCGCGCGCACCTGACGCTCGAACGGGTCGACCGAGCGATGCACCTCGAAGGACAACTGCGGCAATCGGTTGCCGAAGCGCTCGAGCGCCAGGCGCTCGAGCACGATGTAGGCGACCCCCCGATAGGCAGGGGCCGCGTCCGGCCCCTCGCGCGACGCGATCAGGCTGTCGGCCACCTGGTCCTCGGTGCCGGGATGGAGGCGCCAAGTGTGGAGCGAGAGATCGAGCTCCTCACCATCGGCCCAGACGCGGCCGATGCCGGTGACCGGCCCCTCACAGATGGCTACGGCGAGATTGGCATAGTAGCGATATTCGGTACCGCCGGCGCCCGCAGGCACTGCCGGCGCCCCCTTGCCCCCGCCGCCCGCCGAGGAGGATACGGCCTCCTCCTCGAGATCGGTCGCCCAGATGACCTGGCCGCCCAGTCGGGCACGGCCGAAAAGCCGCGGGATCGGCGCGCCTTCGGTGGACGTGGTGATTGCGAGGTCGGAGAGGCGCGGGCCAGCGAGCGCACGATTGCGACCCGTCGGTCCGAGTAGAACCTGGTCGATGTAGGTGCCGGCAAGGGCACCAACCTGCGAGCCGATGACGGCACCGGAAATGGTGGCGCCGAGCAGCGTGACGCCGGCGGGCAGCAGGGCGCTGCCTACCGCCGCGCCGGCAACAGTCAGTGCGAGCGTGGCCATCAGTCCTCGACTCCGGGAAAGGCAAAGGCAGCCGCGATCCGCCGCCGCCACCACGGCGAGAGCGGAACCTCGCTGACCGGGGCGCCTTCGACGGCGTGAATGAGCGTCGAAGGGATTGGCGCGAGCGGCCCGGATTCACCGCCACGGGCGGCAATGCCGACGTGCTTCGCGATGGCGCGGGTGCGATATCGGAACACCGCGACGTCGCCCGGCCGCAGGCGGGCGGGATCGATCTCGACGAGGTGGCGCCGCGCGGCGGCAACAAGGGTCTCGTCGCCTGTCGCCTCGGCCCAATCGCGGGTGTAGGGTCCCGCCTCCTCTGCATCGGCGCCGTAGAGCTGCCGCCAGACACCGCGCACGAGACCGACGCAATCGGTTCCGACACCGAGGCAGCTGGCCTGGTGGTGATAGGGCGTGCCGACCCAGCGGCGCGCCGCATTGACGATATCGGCGCGGGAGAAAGGCTGGACGACAATACCCGGGCGACGCGAGACGGGAGGGAGATGCATCGGCACGGGTCCAGAAGCTCCTAACCGTTCGGCGGCGCTTGATATGGAGGTGCGCGGCCGGCGACGCGCCTGGGCCAGCGGGGCGCTGCGACGAGAGCCGGGCGCGCGCGTCCCCGCTCATTCGGCTCTTCGCGGCGAGGCCAGGAAATCGTTCCCCGGCAAGTGCGGAAAGCCTCTGAAATTGGCCGCATTCGCGAATTTTCCGCGGCACGTGACAAATTGCCGATCGCAGCCCGCAGTGATCGCGAACGCGTCACCGGGAGCCAGCGGCGCCCCGAGCGCCTGCCAGAGCTCGACCTGCGCAATGCCGCCAGCGAGCCCGTGCCGCTTGATCTCGCTGCGCCGGCCGACGTTGGCCCCGCTCGTGAATGAGAGCAGGCCGCGGGTGAACCACCCGCCTTCGAAAGCCGAGAGGTCCGCGGTCGTGAACAAGCGGTCGGTCCGCGCGACGAGAACGGCTCCCTCGGCCCGAAAGCCCGGAGCCTCCAGATCGACCCCACATCGGGAGTCGCCGAGATCGGCATCACAAGCCATCTGGATGACACGACCGCGCGGCTGCGCGAGGTAATGTGAGAGGCCGCGAACCTCCGCCGTGAACGCCACCCCGTTACGGCGCACCTCGCCGAGCGTTCCGCGCCGCACCAGAACCCTGACCGCAGGATTCGACCAGTCGACCCGGAAGACCTCGATCGCGGCGTCGTCGAAATCCCCGGAGCCGAGGGCAGCCTCAGAAAGATGGCTCGATGCGAGCGCGCTCTCGACCTCGAGATTGTCGACGGCGAGCCCCACGCTCTCGCGGAACTCTGTGGCCGTGAAGCCCGACGCTGCCTCGAACAGGGTGGCGTCGAATGTCAGATCGCAATCGTGGTCGGTGAACCCCAGCCGCTCGCCCGATCGGCGCGTGATGCGCCAGCACCAACACAGCGTGGTCGTGCCCGAGGACAGACTCGCCTGAAGCGCGTCAGGAATGATTTTCATGACACCCGGGCTGCTGCGATGAGGTGGCGGGAGAATACCGGTGAAGCGCTGCTCGAAATTTCCTGCGACGCGATCATCGCCGCACCTCGACGATCGGAATCGACGGAATAGCGCCGTGGCGAAAGCCGGAGAGGCTGATCTCGAGCTTGTCGGTGTCGAAGCGGACGGGCACGTCGTGCTCGAAGCCGGCCGTAACGACTGCCCCGACCGGCGGCTCGTGACCGGCCCGGAACGTGACGACGCCGCTCGTATGATCGACATCGAAGGCGACACCCTCGGTGCCAATGGCACCATCGACGGCGATCTGCACGGTGCCGATGACGGGCTTGGAGATGGGCCGGTCGTAGGGGGCGTGCAACCCGCCGTAGCGTTTGACGAGCTGGAACGTCGTCTTACTGCCGTCGCCGGTGCCGATCGCCTGATCCAGCGCGCCTGGCGTCTCCTCTGGCGCGCATGATTTCCAGTCGGTGTGGTCCTTCCAGCGAAAGCCATAGAGCCGACCGCGCCGCTCCTCGAAGAAGGCGATAGCAGCGTGCAGGTCGTCGAGTGTGCGAATGCCGTAGCCGGCATTGTAGCTGCGGCGGGAATGAGCCCAGCGGGCATTGCGCTCCTCGTAGCCGGAGCCGAGCACGACGACGTCGGTCCGCCGCTCGGGGCCGCCGGTTGCGCCCCGAGAAATCCCGGTGGGAAAACGAACCTCGTGAAAGGACATGACAAGACGTGGCCTCTTGCTGCTGAGCGATCAGTCCAAAAAACGGGCTGCGGCCGTCATCAGAGATTTCTCTGGCCCTGCCCGACGGCGCGGGCGAGCAGTGCTGCGAGTTGCGTCTCGGATCGGCGGAAGCTTTCGACATCAGGAGTAGCGATATTCAGAACCACGGTCGGGCCGGCCGTCCCTGCTGGGCGAAAGCCGGCAGTCCCGCCCTCCCCGATCGCCGTGCGAGCTCGACCACCGGCGGCCGCAGACAGCACGCCATCCCCCGAAAACCCGAGCATCGCCGGTGCCGCGATGCGGCCAGACGGGACAAAGCCGGCAGCCATGCCGGTTCCCGCAGGCCCGCCCCCGCCCGCTCCCGAAACGATGCTCTGCAGCATGCCGCCGACAAGGCCTTCGAGCGGCTTGAAGGCGGCACCGAGCGCAAGGCGCGAGAGACTGAGCGCGAGCTGCCGCAGCACCTCGCCAAGACCCTTGCCCTGCACGGCGAGACCGACGAAAGCTCGAGAAAGAGCCTGACCGAACTGTCGGCTCTCCCGGCCCGACATGGCCAGCTCGATGGTCAATTGCCGCTGGCTGTCGAGCAGCCCGTCGATCTCGGCCCGAGCCTCGCTCGCTCCGGTCGCCATCGAGTCGGTCGAGGGCATGGATGGATTATCGCTTCTGGTCGGCATTTCCTGGAGTCTCCGGGTTCATTTCGACGGCCCTGTTGGCGTCTGGGCTCAGTCGGGAAAACGGGCCATGAGCTCGTCCATCCGCGTGCGATCCAAGCCCGGCGAGCCAAGAGCAATGCCGGAAATGCCGCGTGAGGCCGCTGCCAGCTCACGCGGCGTCATCGACCAGAAGTGGGCTGGCGCCAGCCGCAACACGCCGAAGCCGATCGCCATCACCTCGTCCCAGGGAAAGGGACGGGATCGCCGGCCTCCCGACCGGCAAGCCGCCTGTCGTCGTCTGCGACCGTCGGCATGGACTGCGGGGCGCCGAACGTCGCCGCGAGAAGACGCACGACGATGTCGACGAAGCCGGCGGCGCCGCCTTCAGCCTGCATGCGCGCAACGGCCCCATCGGCAATATCAGTGCCTCCTCCCCGCAGGCCGGCACCGATGATGCGGATCGCGTCGCGCGCGGCGAGGCGACCGGAGGTGAAGCGATTGGCGAGCGCGAGCATGTCCTCGTCACCGAAAGCAGCCTCGAGCTCGGCGAGAGCGCCGAGCGTCAGGCATAGCCGCATCGGGCGGCCGTCGAGCACGGCCTGGATATCGCCGCGATGGAGATTTGGCATGGGATCACCCGTCGGAAGTTTTGCGTCAGAGCGCAGTGAAAGTGAGCTCGCCGGCAGACTCGAGCGTCAAGTCGAAGGCGACCTCGGCATCATGACGGCCGGACAACTCGAACCCGGAAATCTGAAACGGGCCAGCGACGGTTCCAAAGTCAGGAATGACGATCTGCCAATTCCGGATCGTGCCGTCGAAAACGTAGCTGCGCACGATCTCGTCGGAAGCGGCATCCTTGAAGATCCCGGCCCCAGCGACACGGGCACTGCGGGCGCCGGCGCCCGCCAGCAGCTCACGCCAGCGACCGGCCGATTCCGAGTGGGTCACGTCGACGGTCTCGCTGCCGAAGGTGATCGATCGAGATCTGAGGCCGGCAACGGTGATGAACGAGCCGGAGCCTGTGGCATCGACCTTCAGCAGAAGATCCTTGCCTTTCTGGGCTGCCATGGTTTGAAACCCTGATTGGGAAGCGGAGGACCGAGAAATATGCGGTCCGGGTGATGGGCGGCCACTCGTGGCCGGCAAGGCTCATTGCGCCTCGGTCACGGCCCGAAAGCGGAGGAGACCGTGGCATGTCTCGCCGTCCGGCTCGCGACGCACCTCGGACAGCTCGAGGCGCAGGTTGACGAGCCTGTGGCCCTCGACCGCGAGCGGCTCGTCGTGAAGCGCCGTGCGCACTGAAGCCAAGAGCTCCTGCACCTCGCGGCGACCGTCGGCACGCGACCAGACGTGGAGCGTGAGGATGTGCTCCAGCCCCTCGTCGGTGCCTGTGCTCCAGTCGCGCACCAAGGACTGTCCGAGCGTCACATAAGGAAACTCGCTCCGTGGCGGCACGTCGTCGTAAATGCGCGGGCCACCGAGCAGCGCCATCACCGTGCCGTCAGCCAGGAGAGCTGCATAGATGGCCTTCTGTAGAGCCCAGGTTGCGCTCGCCACCTCAGTCTCCTCCAGGGGTGTCGACAGGAGGCGGGCTGGCGCGCTGCACGCTCGGGCTCGGGCTGGATCTGCCGGCGGTCAACGCTGCGCGCCGGCCGAGACGCCGGGAGATCACTCTGGTGGCCACCCGCGCAAGAACGGGCAGCAGAAGCTTGAGCCAAGACATCACAGGAATTCCTCGCGACAAAGGCAGCGCAGACGGCCGCGCTGCTCCTCCATGTCGAGAACGGCGACGATCTCGAAGGTCCGGCTGGCACGCCTGAAGCGCATGGACGGCGCGACGCCGGCACGATGGCGGATGGCGATCTCATGCGTGACGCGGCCGGCCGTCTGCTCGGCGACGATCGGCTCCGAGCCGGTGCGTGCCGAGAGCGCTCCCCATACCTCCGCCGTCGGCACCCAGACGACGTGTGCGCCACCGCCACCGTCATCCGTTCGCACCGGGCTCTCGAGCGTCAATCGATGGCGCAACACGCCGATGGGCACCCGTCTCACAGCCGCCTCCGCCGATAGGGCGACAGCAGCTCCGAGACCATCGCCGGCACGGCATGGATGCCGGACCCGATCTCGACCGGCTCGCGGTTCTCGTACCAGTGCGCGACGAGCAGCAGGAGCGCGTGGCGGATGGTGGCGGGAACATCGGCCGGAGCGGCACCGAAGCCGGCTGTGAATGCGATCTCGACGCCATTGACCGGCCGGCCCGGAGCGGCGAGAGCCGTTCCGGCGAAGGGCGCCAGCCGCGGCGGGTATCCCTGACCGTCGAGAAAGAAATCAGCCGGATCGAGCGTGCGACTGGCGCCATCCGCATCCCAGAGCCGCACGTGGGCGATGGCTGCTATCGGGCGCAGCGGCATCACGATGCGACCGGATTTCGGCCAGCGATCGAGGAAATACGACCAGCCCTGCGTGACGAGGGCGAGGCCGAGCGCTGCCTCGATGTGCAGGCGCGAGGTGATGACGAGGCTTTGGATCAGGGCATCCTCGGCCGTGCCGTCGACGCGCAAATGGGCCTTCGCCTCGGCCAGGCTGACCGGCTCGAGCGCGGGCCCGCTCGTCATGACGAGGGACATCTGGTCTCCAGAGGGAACATTTCGGGGAAAGAAAGCCGGCGAGACGAAATCGCCGGTCCGGCTGCCGGACCCTGGATGGCGACGCAGCGCCACATGCGGCCGGGCAGCCGTCGGTGCAGGCTGACGTCAGACCGCGAATTTCAGGAGCTTGATGGCGTTGAAATCCTGGATGCCGCCGCCGACGCGCTTGGTCGTGTAGAAGAGAACGTATGGCTTCGACGAATAGGGATCGCGGAGAATGCGGATCCCGACACGATCGACGACGAGATATCCGCGGCGAAAATCCCCGAAGGCAATCGAGTAGCTGTCGGCCGCGATCGCGGGCATGTCCTCCGATTCAGCGACAGGATGGCCGAGCAGCGTCGGCGCCTCGCCCGGGCGACCGGCGGGCTGCCAGATGTAGTTGCCGTCGGCATCCTTGAACTTGCGGATCGCAGCCTGCGTGGCGCGGCTCATCACGAAATGAGCGTTGGCGCGATAGCCGCTTTTCACCGAGTAGGCGAGATCGATCAATTTGTCGGTCGGATTGGACGCCGGGAACGCGCCAGCCGCACCGGTCACGATGAAGCCGAGATTGCCCCAGGTCCAGGAGCCTGCGGCGACCTTGGGATAATTCAGAAATCCCTTGGGCTTGTTGACCCCGTCGCCGGTGACGAAGGCGGCGCCCTCCTGCTCGGCGAAGGCGACGCGCACCTCCTCGGCGATCCACTCGTCGATGTTGACGGCGGCGTCGTCGAGGAGCGACGGCGTCGCGGCGGGCATCGCGTAGAGCTCCATCGTCGGGAAGGCGAGCTCGGCGAGCGTCGGCGACGTCGTCTCGGGCCGCGCCGCGGTCTCGCCGACCCAGCCGGTGCCGGGGCCGGTGACGGAGAAGGGCTTCTTGAAGACAGAGCCCGAGACCTGGCGGACGGCGGCGATGGCACGGATCGGAGAGATGTCGCGCAGCGCCATGTTCACGGTGCGCTCGGTCTCGTCGGGAACGAGATAGCCGCCATCGGCGCCGGTGCCGGCGGAGAGGGCCTTGGCCTCGAGGTCGGCGAGGCCGGCGCTCTCGCCCTTGCGGACGTAGGCGTCGAAGGCGGACTTGTGCGCGAGGTCGACGGTGGCGCGGGCGGCGCCGGTCGCGAGCTGGGGCCGGCGGGCCTTGAGCGCGAGATCGTCGAGCTGGCGGTCGATGCGCGCGATCTTCTCGCGCGTCAGCACGTCGGCGGCGCCGTGCGACTTGATCTCGGCGAGCTCGCGGTCGTTGGTCTCCTTGTAGACCTCGAAGGCGCGCGCGAGGTCGTCGATGGCCGTGGCGAGATCGCCCGTGCCCTTGGTCTCGTAGGTGTCGGTCATGTGCTGGCCTTTGCTGTCGTGGTCGGTCATGAGCAGAGGAAGGCGGCGAGACGCCGGACGCGGCTCGCGAGCAGGGCTTCGGGGTCGGGCGCCGCGGCAGCGTCCCGCGTGCTGGCGAGGCCCTTGTGGCCGTGGCGCAGGAGCGCGCGGGCCGCGGTGCGCGTCAGCCCAGCGTCCTGCGTGAGCCAGCGCTCCAGTTGGCGCTCGGTCGGCGGCGCCGACGCGAACGGGCGATGCTTGACGTTGCGGATGCGGGCGCCGGGGAGCATCGGAAAGGTGACGATCGAGATCTCCCAGAGGTCGACCTTCTCGATCAAGCGGATGCCGCGGGCCTTGTCGCGGCGGGCCTTCAGCGCGCGGAAGCCGATGGAGAGGCCGTCAATGGCGCCGGCCCGCATCAGCGCGAGCACCTCGCGGGCGCGCGGCACCTCCGTCGCGAGGCGGCCGCGGGCGCGGAGGCCCTTCGCATCCTCCGCGATCTCCTCCCACACACCGATCGGCTCGTCGGGCTTGTGCTGGAAGAGGAGCCGGACGCCGGCTGCACCTTTCGCGGCGAGCGTGTCGCGGAAGGCACCCGGAGCGATGACGTCGTGGCCGAGATCCTCGCGATTGAAGAGCGAGGCGTAGCCTTCGAAGAGGCCGTCATCGGCAATGGATTTCAGGTCGAGCGCGGTGAAGACCGCCTCGGTCGGGTGGTGCATCGTGAGGCTCCGGACATGAGGTGTCGGGCGTCGGGCGGCTCGGCGACGGGAGGCCGAGGCGAGTTCCGGTCGGGTCATTTGCCGGTGGTTCCAGTGCGGCGCGCGAGGCGTCGCGGCCAGACACGGACCGCGCGAATTCGCGCCCTAGCGGCGCGATCGGGTCACGGACCCGAGCCCGTTTGGCGGGAAACCCGCCAAGCTACCCGTTTTCTGTCGCGAAAGTCGCGCGTGGCGAGGCTGGCCAGAAGGTGCGCTGCGGCTCCGCCAAGGTTCGCGTAAGTGCTATCGTCGGGGGTCCCGAGCAGCGATTTCGTGGCGCGCCTCCGGCACGACGCTTCGCGCCCGTCCGTGAGGGGGCTGACGCGCACACTATCGGTCCCGGGGGTCCAGTTCGACTAATGGAAACTGATCAAGTCGATCCACAATACGCCGTTTGGCCTCTAAAGTTCTGAAATAGCAATCCAGCACGAGCGGATACCGCGGGTTCTCGATGCACCAACTCCAACCGTCGCCATCGTCGTGGTGATTTAGCCGCAGGTCAAACCCTGAGTCTTCTAGAGCCACATGGCAGTGATCACCGCCATAAAACGTACTGTTTGTAATCTTCATGGGTGCGCCAATTAACTCTTCGCAGACTTTTCGCGCCGACGTCATGTCATCGGTCTTCACACCAAGGAACCGGTGCTCAAAAAACGTCATCGCGTCACCTCGTCACCAGTGGATAGCCCTGACCTCGCCGATACAACGAGATCGAGTCTCGATAGATCATGAACTTGACGTCGCGCCCATATCGGGTCGAGATCCCCCGCAGGTCGATCCCGACCTCGAGCAGCCTTTCCTCAGATAACGGCCCCACTCGATCACCCTTGACCATACGAGGCAGCCTGAGTGCCGCGCGATCGAAGATATTGCTGCCGGTGAGCGCGACATCGAAGTCACTGGCAGGTTGATCACCCTGAGCCGCATCCCGGAACCTGCTGCCTCCCCGCTCGACAGAGCTGCCCTGCATGACCGCCGATACATCCTCGGGCAACTCGAATGCCAAGTCCTGCTTGAACGCATTCAGATCGTCAACCGAAGAGAACCCGCGCGGCGCGAGCGCTCCGGTTTGGTGGCGAAGCGTACCGCTTTCGTCCAAGCCTGCCCCTGGCGGCAGGAGCGGTGGAGGGGGCAGCGGCTCGGACGGATTGTTGTGATCACGTGGCGGGCGCTTCGAGCCGCCGCCGCGAGGGCGCTTTGCAGCCGAGTCGACCGGGGTGCCGTCGGGCGTGCGGCCGAAGGGGCTATCGCCGCCGCCGCCGCCATCCCCGTTGGTCCATTGCCTTCCCATTGGCTGGCCGGCGGGGATGCGGGGCTGGCTGGGCCCAAGCTATTGGCTCAGCACCCTATGTCCTGGGACTTCTTATATACCAGGGAAGGCATACTACTTCTGGCGTTCCTCGATGAGATTTAGAAGCTTTTTCACATCCGTATCGACGGCCTCATCTCCCTTGAAAAGAGAAAAGTGCATCATGTCGACATCGAAATCAGCTTCAACTCGGTATCCGACAAGAGCAAATGACACCGAAATGCTATCCGGCGCGTTCTGCTCCAGCCGAAATTCGATTGCCTTCTCGTTAAGAATATTGAGGAAATCGAGAAGTCGTTGCAGTCCATCTTCTCTCCCGTTCATGATCAGTCCTTTCTAAACCTCTGACGTTCAAGCAATTTTTTGCACGTTCTTGCTCTTTTGTCACCACCTTTCGCTAAGTCCATCACATCAGCGATTGATAGATCATCAAATTCCCCTGGCATGACTTCTCGAATTGAGCCTTTGCAATACTGCGAAACGAACTGGCGCACAGTAAGCTTCCACAGTTCCTTCGCGATTCCGCCCGGCTTCTTGGCTACCAGAACAACACTGGCATCGCCATCACCTTCGCCCTCGCCATCGGTCCACTGTCCTCCCCCCGGTTGTCCGCCGGGGATACGGGGTTGGCCGGGGTTGAACTTCTCGCTCGCTGGCGCTTCGGATGCCCACTTCGCATCCGCGCCGGGCATCGGCGAAAAGCCCGCCAGCGAGCGCTTCTCGGCGGTGGTGAGGAACGAGGTTTTTTCGAGGCTCGCCCATAGCGCTTCGCGTTCACCGGCCAATGCTGGGAGGGTGTCGATGTCCACGCGCAACTCGACCGGATCGCGGAAGGCAGGCCCGAGCCACAGCGACAGCTCGCTCGCGACGCGCTCGACGAGGGGGAGGACGGTGGAACGCCAGAAGGTGCGCTGTGCCTCGGCGAGGTTCGAGTAGGTGTTGTCGCCGGGGATGCCCAAGAGCATCGGCGGCACGCCCAGCGCCAGCGCGATCTCGCGGGCGGCGACGTGGCGGGCCTCGATGAAGTCCATGTCCTTCGGGGAGAGCGACATGGCCTTCCAGTCGAGACCGCCTTCCAGCAGAAGGGGACGCCCGGCGTTGGCCGAGCCCTGGAAACCAGCCTCGAGCTCGGACTTCAGGCGCTCGATCTGCTCGGATGTGAGGTTGCCGTCGCGCGCGGTGTAGACGATGGCCCCCGAGGGACGCGCCGAGTTGTCGAGCAGCGCCTTGTTCCAGTTGGACGCGGTGTTGTGGAGGTCGATCGCCGAGGCGGCGGCTTCGAGCGGCGAGAAGCCGTAATGGTCGCTCGACGGATGGAACAGCTTGATGTGGAGGACGGTCGGGACACCCACGGCAACCTCGCCCGAGAGACGGACGGTGCGGCCCGCGACACTGTAGTCGAACGCCTCCGGCCAGCCGTCGGCGCCGGGTACGATCCGGACCCGGTCGGGCCGCAGGAGATGCAGCTCGCGCACCTCGCCGTCGAGCGCGACGGCCTCGGCGTAGACGTTGCCGGCGACCAGCAGATGCCCGACGAGCGTCTGCATGAAGTCGGGCCAGGTCTGGTGAGGGTTGGGACGGCGCAGGAGCGCGGAGAGCGCGTGGCCCTCGATCTCCTGGTCGCCGTCGTAGAGGAGCAGCGGGATGTGGGCCGCGCACTCCGCGATCATGCGCACGCAGCGGTAGACGATGGCGTTCTGCATGAAGCCTTCGTTGGCGAAGGTCGTGTAGTCGCGCGGCGTCCAGACGGGCCGGCGCAGGTGCTCGAAGGCGATGAGCGGGCCGGCGCGTGAGGACTTGGTCTCGCGGGCAGCGGCGGCGGCCGTCGTCCCTGACCTCCGAGGGAGCGACGAGGCCGCGATCGGGGAGAGCGCGCGGGCGATGGACGCGGCGAGGCGCGCGCCGAGCGAGGGGGCGACGTCGGGCATTCGTCAGTCCTGTGGTTGACGCGGGTCGCGCCTGAGGCGCGAGCGGGGCTGGCCCCACACCCCAGCGAGGGGACACCCCTCGCGCTCCCCGTCATTTTCGGGGGACGAGGGTGGGGCCGGAGGATGGGGCGTCAGGCACCGGGGTCCGGCGCTGCCAGTGGGGCGCTGCTCGCGACACCCGGTGCCTGACGCAGTCCGACGGGCGGGAGGGGCGGACGCCCGTCGGAATGGGGTGATGGGTCTCAGAGACGCGACGGGGGTTGCGCGGCAAGGATTGCGACCATTGCCTGCGCCCGCGCTCGCGGAAGCATGGGTCCTCGGGTCAAGCCCGAGGATGACACTCGTGGGTGTGGTCGATGGCGACTCCGCTCGCGCGGCGCCGGCCGCCACCGATGGTGTCCTGCAAAAAAGAGGGGGTTTGGGGGACACGTCCCCCAAACGGGCTCGGGTCCGTGACCCGATCGCGCCGGAGGCGCGATTTGAGTTGCACGGGTTACTGGCGTTCTTCGCGCCGCGATCGCGGAACCATGGGTCCTCGGGACAAGCCCGAGGATGACACCACTATTCGGGTCAAGGCAGGTCGCAGAGCGACAGGTGCTGGCTACAGACAGGCGAGCGAGCAAAGGCGCAGCCCTACAGGCGCCGGATAACGGGATCGCGGGTGGTGGTGAGCATCAGCTCGGAGAGCGCCCAGACGAGCGCATCGACACGGTCGGGTGAGCGGCCCTCGGAGAGGCCCTCGGGGCCGAAGTCGCACATCTGGTTCTCGAGCGCGGGAAACTCGCCGACGTGGACCACACGGCCTTCGGCGTAGAGCGCGGCGATCGGCTCGGCGCGGGCGAACTTGCCGCGGCTGGCGTGGACTTTCTTGACGGGCGCATTGGCGTCCACCTGGCGGATGACGTTGACGACGAGGTCGCCGCCCTGGTTGGCCTCGGCGACGACGCGGTCGGCGGAGAAGTCGCGGAAGGCGGCGATGACGGCGCGAGCCCAAGTGGCGGGGTCGCGGCCCTGCAGCGAGCGGTCGGCGAGAACGTAGGCGCGGTTGTCGGGACCGAGGCCCGCGACGACGATGCCGCAGGTGTCCGCGTTCTCGGTGGCGGTGACGGGCGGGTCGACGGCGACCACGATGCGACGCATCTCGGGTGGGCGGGCGAGGCGGGCGTCGACCATCCACTTCCTCTGCCAGAGGCTGTCCGGACGCTCGGTCACGACCTCGCCGTCGAGCTCCTGGCGACCGAGCGCCGTGCCGGCGTACATGCGGGTCACCTCGGCGATGAAGGCAGGCGCGAGGTTGGCCGCGTTGTCGACGGTGCGGGCACGGGTGACGGCAGTCGCCTCGTCGGCCATGATGCGCTTCAGGAGCGTCGTCGCGCGTGGTGTCGTGGTGACGACCTGGCGCGGGAGCTGACCCAGGCGCAAGCCAAACTGCAGCATATCCCATGCACGCTGGCCGCGCTTCCAGCGGCCGAGCTCGTCGCACCAGGCGGCATCGAACTGCGGACCGCGCAGGCCTTCCGGATCCTCGGCCGAGAAGAACTGGGCGATCGCGCCGGTCGCAGGCCAGACGAGCTGGCCCTTCGAGATCTCGAGCACGGGACGCTCCTTCGCAGGGTGCACCGAGAGCAGACCTGAGACGCCCTCGATCATGACGGCACGGACATGGGCCTGCGTCGGCCCGACGAGCGCGATGCGGGCGGCGCGCGGCTCGCCCGGCCACAGCCCGAGAGCGACGGCGCGCACCCACTCCGCGCCGGCGCGCGTCTTGCCGGAGCCGCGCCCGCCCAGCAGAAGCCACGTGCGCCAGGCCTTGCCGGAGGCGGTATGGACGGGCGGCAGCTGATCGTCCCGCGCGTTGAACTGCCAGTCGAAGAACAATTCGCGCGCAAGATCGTCCGAGCCGAGCAATGCGGCGACGACGGCCTCACGCCTCGCGCGCGGCAGCCTCGACCAGGCGAGAAAGGCGGTCCGCAAGCTCGCGCCGGCAGCGCTCCGCCTCGTCGGCAAGATCGGTGGCAGGAAGGGCGGCACCGCGCTTTGCGTCGGCGGGACGTTGGAGGTCAGCTTCGATCTCCGTGATCTTGCCAAGGTTGTCGATGAGCGCCCCGATGGCGCGGGTCTCGCGCTCGTGATCGGTAGCCGTGGCGTCGCCAGCCTCGATGGCGGCGAGGTCGTCGGTCATGCGGCGCTCCAGTTGCTCGAGCTTCATGGAGATGGCGGCGACCAGCCGGTCGAGCAGGCGGCGACGGGCGGCAGGCGTGGCGAGAACGCGTCTCGGCAGCGGACGCGACGACGGACCTGGGCCGGCTGCCGCGGGTGTCGGCTCGACACCCCGCCCGGGATCGGCCGTGACCTCGGATGCAGGCTCCGGCGCCGACGCCATGACAGGCTCCACTGCGTGGATTGGCCGGGCCCTCGACAATCGAGACCGGGGCGCGGGCGGTTGCCGATCGAGCGGTGGGACCGCCGCGGGGCTCGGCTCGCACCGCGGCTTCCTGACCGGTGGAAACGGGCGCGGATGAAGGCGGCGCCAGGCCTCGCGCTTGCGGCGGCTGGCCAGCTCGTGCGTGCCGATGCCGGCGTCGGCGCAGATCACGGCGACCTGGTCTTGCGTTTCCTCGTATCGGCGACGAATGGCAGCCCAGTCGGGCGGAATGGAATCGGTCATGAAGGCTCCGGCTCGAGAGCGGCAGGGCAGCTTCATCGGCCGGGCGCCCAAACCAGTGTGCCGACGCGCGGGGCGGCCGGCAGCGGGAGGGCAGTCCTTCAGCAGTGACAGCGGTAGCGACGAGGGCAGATCAGGTGGCGGGTCACCCCGAAGGCCGCCGGCCCAACTGTCGCGTTATAGCTGAAATGTACTCGACGAACGGCACGCTGTCAACGAAAGATTTTAGTCGAGCGGAGTATTTTTGCGAGGCATTGCAGATCTCGATGGTCGAATACTGAAAAACCAGCAAGTTTATCACGCCGTAAATCCAGGGGGATAACTTCGCGGTGCGGAGACCACGATCTCGCGCTGGCGCGCGAGCGGGGCCGGCCCCGCACCCCGTCGGGGGGACCCCAGACCCCCCACTTGTTCTGCGGGACGGGTCGGATCAGACGCCGAGGATGTCCGGCAACGCGGCCAGCGTATCGATGGTATGTTGAGGCTCGCCGCCGGGGGCAACTCTGGTCACGTCGTGAATGCGCGGGTGGTCACGGTGGACGAGGACCGTGGTCCAGCCCATGGCATTCGGCGCGACGAAATCCTTGGCTGGATTGTCCCCGATGTAGGCGTAGCGGTCGCCGGGCGCGCCGAGCGCTGCCGCCATCACCTCGAAAGGCCGCGGGTGCGGCTTGAAGAAGGCGCGGTTGTCGCCGAGCTCGTCCGTGAACACGATCTTGGCGAAGCGCGGCTCGAGTTGCAGCGCCTTCACCTTGCGCGCCTGCACATAATGCGTGCCATCGGTGATGAGCCCGATCGGCCCCTGTCGCTCGTAGCGGTCGAGGGCATGGACGGCGTCGTCGAAGAGGGTGAGCTCAGGATCCTCGGCGCGCCGATACGCCTCGTGGAACTCGCGCACGTGCTCGGGCGTGTGGTCCGGCACATGGCGGGAGAGCACCGTCGCGAACATCTTGCCGAGCATGCCGTTGTCAAGCATCTCGGTCATCTCGACGTCGAGACCCTTGACGCCGAATTTGGCCTCGGCCCAGCGGCCGGCGGCGCGAAAGCCGGCAATGGCGTATTGCCGCTCGGGATAAAGCGTGTCGTCGAGGTCGAAGATGACGTGCAGGCGGGGCATCGGCGCGGCCTCTCGGGTAAGCCACAGGGCGGGGAAGACTTAGGCGCAAAGCATCGCTCCGGCTAGAGCTGCTCGCGCCGCCCCTGGAGCCGCCGCTCCAGGTCAGAGCAACACCGACGCCGCATGCCTCCGGCTCATTCTGCGGCGGGGACCTTCGGCACATAGGGCTTCAAGGCGAAATGCTCGGCCTGGGGATCGGCGAACTTGAGACCCGCCCGCCTCACAGCGCCGTCGTCGACCTTGTCGAGCGGCACATAGTAGCGGTCGTCGTCCTTTTTGAAGGTGTCGTTCGAGACGGCATTGTAGCAGCACAGGAACGTCCAGCGGCGACGATCGGACCTGTTCTGGTCGGAGCGGTGCAGCGTATTGCCGTGGAAGATCACCGCATCGCCCGGATCGAGCACGCAATCGACGGTCTCGTAGCGCGCGAGTATGTGCGGCATGCGCTCGGGATCGGTGGTGTTCTGGCCCGGTGTCAGCGACACGTGATCGAGCCGCCCGAGTCTGTGCGAGCCACGCACGATTTTGAGGCAGCCGTTGCCGGCATCGGTCCGGTCGAGCGCGATCATGATCGAGAGCATCTTCGGCTCGAGACAGCCATTGTAATACCAGTAGCCGTAGTCCTGGTGCCACTCCCAGGCGCCCCCGGTCCGCGGCTCCTTGGCCGTGAGCTTGGACTGAAAGTGATACACCGGCTCACCGATCAATGCCTCGGCGGTGTCGACGACACGGACCGAGCGGGCGGCCAGACCATAGACGCTGTCGCCTGCGCGGTTCCAGAGCGAGATGCGGGTGGCGCCGCCCGCGCCGTCGGCCCGGTCGATCGCATGGGTGCGGATGGCTGGATCCTGCTCCATGGCTGTCCGCAGGATCGCGGTCTCCTCGGGGTCGAACAGGCCGCGCACGAAGATGAAGCCGTCCTCGTGGTACCGGGCGACCTCGGCTGGGGTGAGGCGTGAGGGCATTGATGGCTCCCATCGGATGTGCCGGTGCGCCCGGGCTTCGGGAGCACGGCCGCCGCAGCGTCGCGGCCATCCTGCACCAGACCGCGGTTTCATCTCAAGCGATCGGGGCAACCCCGGTCGACATGTGTTACGGTCGGGCCTTCTCCCGCATCGAGGTTTGGCCATGCCAATGTATCACGCCGGCAATCGCGAGCTTCAGGATCGGTTCGGCTCGACGCAACTCGCAAACCGTCTCGTGGAGAAACTCCGGCGCGAGCGGTTCACGGACGAGGACAAGGCTTTCATCGAGGGTATCGGCTTCTTTTTCCTCGCTACCGCGAACGCCGAAGGCCAACCCGATTGCTCCTTCAAGGGCGGCCCGCCCGGCTTCGTCAAGGTGATCGCGCCGGACCTGCTCGTGTTTCCCGATTACGATGGCAACGGCATGTTCAAGAGCCTCGGCAACATCGAGGTCAACCCGCACGTCGGTCTCCTGTTCATAGCCATGGGCGAGAAGCCGAAGCGACTGCGCGTCAACGGACGTGCCAGCCTGCACTTCGAGGATGAATTGGCTGCCGGCATGCCGGGCGCGCAACTCGTGGTTCGCGTGGTGCCGGAGCACATCTTCCCGAACTGCCCGCGCTATATTCCGGACCTGGATCGCAAACAGCCCTCCGAGTATCTGCCGGCCGCGGGAGTTGCACCGAAAGAGCCGGCCTGGAAAGGCTTCGACGCCTTCAAGGACGTCGTCCCGCCCCGGCGACGGTAGCGCAGCGCCCGCTTTGCAATTGACGATGCCGCCATCGTCCGGACATCCTGCGACGAACGCCAGTGCCGCGCGAGACGGCAGCAGCTTCGGGAGAGAAACCGATGAACGACCACGTCACAGCGCCCTCGCGCTCCGAGCATCAGGCCCGCATGGCAGGCTACCTGAAGGAGGGCGAGGCTCGGGCACGTGCCATCGGCAACAGGGGGCCCGTACGCTTCGGGGCCGACGGCAGGCTGCATCAGGACATCGTCGACGCCTACTGGCGGCACGGGTTCTACATTTTCGAGGGCGTCGTCTCGCCCGAGGAGATCGCCGAATTGCGTGCCGACGCCATGAACATGCTCGAGCGCGCCCCCGCCTCGCCGGGCGCCAAGCTCGATGCCAAGGGCCGGCCCGCCATGGGCCGCGACTGGGCGCGCGAGCCGTTCACGTTCATCAGACCGCTTTCCGATCCCTGGGGCGCGACCGACAAGCTCAACGGGCGCCACCCCACCAAAATGGCCGAGGCCAAGGCCGACGCCGATGCGCCCGAGCACGTCGTGTTCCTGATGTACGGCATGTGCATGGGCATGCCGGCCGGCATGCGCGTCTACGGCCACCCGCACCTGCTCGCCATCGCGGAGGCCATCAACGGCACCGACTTCGTGCCCTACAACGATGCCATCTTCGTCAAGCAGCCGGGCGTCGGCGGCTCGGTGTCCTGGCACCAGGACGGCGTCACGCACTGGAACGCACCCGACTGGGACGAGGGCAGCCACGGCTTCAATTTCCAGGTCCAGCTCTACCCTACCACCGCCGCCAACTGCCTCTGGGTCATTCCCGGAAGCCACAAGCTCGGTAGAATCGACATCAAGAAGCTGGTCGCCGAGAATGGCGGCGACGACCGCCTGCCCGACGCCGTGCCGCTGATCTGCAAGGCCGGCGACGTGACCATGGTCAATCGGCAGATGCTGCACGGCTCGTTCGCGAACTCGTCGCCCGACATCCGCGTCTCGATCACATTCGGCTTCCATCGCCGCCGCTCGGTGCTCGGCGCCAAGGCCGGACTCTCCATGACGACGCAGAACGTGGTCTATGACGAGCAGCGCATCTTCGAGCGCGCAGCCGTCATCCCTATCGCAATTGACGCCCGCCGTCAGAAATATCCAGCGGAGAAGCCGTTCGAATATCAGCCGTTCGCGGGCCGCGAGGCGGAGTTCCGCTGCACGCCGCAGACCATGGAGCGGTGGATCAAGGACTACAACACCAAGGATCTGGCGATCTAGCGAGACCGGATTGGTCTACGGCAGGCATGAGGTCGACGGCCGCCGAATCGGCCATAATGAGGGGATAGTGTAGGCGCCATCAGGGCTTGCGCACGGAGAGCGGCATGGCATTGAACGGGCGATCTGCATTTCTGGCCTACAACGCGGCTGTTGCCGTGGCCGGTGCGGCCGCCATGTTCCTGCTCGTGCGCGCCATGGTGCTCGATTCCGAGCCGGATGGGCGAGAGGGCTCCCAGACCGCCGCCGTCGAGGAAGAGGTGCCGTTGGGGCGGCTCACCTTCCTATCGTCCCCTCCGGAATCCGAGGGCAGCAGGGAAAGCCCGCGGCTGCGACCCGGCATCCTGTCTGACGCCGAGCAGGAAGCGGAAGCCACCGAGGCCTGGTCGACGGAGACAGCCCCCGAGAGAACCGCGCCCCAGCCGAAACGGTTCGCGTTGCTGCCGTCAATGCGCTTCCCCTGGCAGTCGGCCAAGCCGGAGCCGCCGAAGCGCAACTACACGCTGAAAGCCCGGCTCGCAGAGCTTTCCCCGGCGGCGGGACCACGCGTCCAGGCCCGTTTCGACGCCGCCAAGGCTCCGTGGCCGCCCGACGAGATCGCACTGATCGCCATCAAGGCCGAGAAGGCGCTCGAGCTCCACGCCCGCCAGAAAGGGGGCGCCTGGACGCTCATCCACCGCTATCGCGTCCTGGCGGCAAGCGGCGGGCCCGGCCCCAAGCTGCGACAGGGCGACCGACAGGTCCCCGAGGGGGTCTACTCCATCGCGCTGCTCAATCCGAACAGCGCCTATCACGTGTCTCTGCGGGTCAACTACCCAAACGCCTTCGATCGCCAGATGGCGGCCAAGGAAGGGCGCACCGAGCTCGGCGGCGACATCATGATCCACGGCAAGAACTTATCAGCAGGCTGTCTCGCCATGGGTGACGAGGCGGTCGAGGAGCTGTTCCTGCTCGCCGCGCGAACCGGACTGCGCAACGTCAAGGTCATCATTGCTCCGTCCGATTTCCGGGAGCACGGCATCCCGGCCGTCGAGCCCGGCCGCCCGGACTGGCTGCCCAAGCTCTACACCGAGGTCGCCACCGCCATGGCCGACTTCCGGCAGGCGCCGAAGCCCAGCAGCGGCGGATTGCTGTCGTTTTTCATGAAGTGACCGGCCCGCCATCGCCCGCCCATGGCCAGAGTCCGACAGGGTGGCCGCGGCAAACGGTGCGCGCCGACGTCCTGGAGTGCAGTCGGAGCGGGAGCTTCGGGCGGTTGCCACCGCCGGATTGGCAGGGCCGGGAAACTGGAGCGGGAGCCGCGGGCTTGTCGGCCGATCCGTCCCTGATAGGATGCCGTGACAACGCGCCCCAGCATCGCGGCACGGCCTGACTGCCGCACGAAGGCTCGAGCCGCAAGTCGGCGTCGCGGCCTCCACCGGAGGAATGCCCAGCCATGCAGCTTTCGTCAGCGCAGGTCGCGGAGTTTCGGGAGAAGGGCTATCTGCTCGTCGATCAATTCCTTCCTCGAGCGACGGTCGAGCGCTATCGGGCGGCCTATATGGAAACGGTGGACCGTCTGCGCTCGGAAGGCTCGTTGCGCAATGGGGCGGCCGCAGACGACAGCGATGCCCACGAGAAGGTGTTTCAGCTGCGCACCGCGCACCTCCTGCACGAGGCGTTCGACGAGCACATTCGCAGCGAGGCATTTCTCGATGTGGTGCAATCGTTGATCGGGGCCAACATCCAGCTCGTCCATTATCAGGGCCTGTTCAAGCCGCCGTACACTGGGGGGGCCGTCAACTGGCATCAGGACGACTTCTACTGGCCGAGCAGGGACAGCACCGAAGGCTCCGTCAGCCTGTGGGTGCCGCTCGACGACGCGACTGTGGAGAACGGCTGCATGTGGTACGTGCCGGGCTCGCACCGGACCATTCTCGAGCACGAGCAGCTCTGGGATCCGAAGCAACGCAAGGGCTTCTACTACGGGATTGCCTCCCTGCCCGCGGAGCTCGAGCGTCGCGCCGTGCCCGCGGAGGTGCGGGCTGGCGGTATCGCCATTCACGCCGGTGCGCTGGTTCACTGCTCCCGGCCGAACCATTCGCCGATGCCGCGGCGGGCGCTCGCGTCGCATTTCATCAATCCACGGGTTCGTGAGCCGGGCGGCGTGTTCGCGGGCGTCGCTGCCGAGGCGATCCCCATTCTGCGAAGCACACCACCATCCAGCGCAGCAGCGCGCGCCTGACGCCAGTCACGGGAGGAGACGCCAGGCCCCGAATCGACACCAGCTCCGCTCACGATCACATCTCGGCGCGAATGCAGTAGGCTCGAACCGTTCCCATCCAGGAGGACACCGACCATGGCACGAATCCGGCACATCGCGATCCAGACCCAGGACGAGGAGGCGACAAAGAGCTTCTACGTCGACAACTTCGGGCTTGAGGTGGTGAAGAAGTTGGAGAACGACCGTATCGCTGGCTATTTTCTGTCCGACGGCCACATCAATCTCGCCATCCTACGCTTCAAGAACGACGTCCTTGCGGGCACCGAGCGTGGCAAGGGCTGGAGCGGCATCCATCACATCGGATTCCAGGTGGATAGCCTAGAGGAGGCCGCGGCAAAGCTGCAGAAGACCGTGGCGAGGCCGCGCGATGATATCAACGTCGCGCTGGGGCTCGGCGCTGGCGGCGCACCCGGCCACGGCAATGTCGAGGTGCGCTATATCGGGCCGGACAATGTCAATTTCGACGTGTCGGAGACCGGTTGGGTCGGAACGCCGAGCAACAAGGCGAGGCACGCTTAGCCAGGGTGGCACCGGTCGGCGAGCGGCTGGCCCCTTCCGCGGTTCCGGCTATTCCGGCTCTGCGTCGACTGCAGCCGCCCCCGCCTTGATCCGAGGGATGAGTTCGCGTCCGAAGTCGGTCGTGTCGTGCGCCGGATCGAAACCGCGGATCAGGAACGAGCCGACCCCCAGCCTGTAGTAGGCGAGGATCGCATCGGCGACCTGGGCCGGCGTTCCGACAAGGGCACTGGTATTGCCGAGGGCGCCAGTCGCCCGGGTGATCGGCATCCACAGGCACGTGTCGTGCAGCTCCTTCTCGGCGGCAAACTCCATCAATCGGCGGCCGGCGTTGTCGACCGCCTCTTTGGCTTGCTCCTGCCGGCTCCAGCCGCGCGACGCCCCGCCCTCGAGCTTGGCGAGGATGGAGCGAGCCTTCTCCCACGCGGCCGCCTCCGTGTCGGCGATGATCGGTCGGGCCGAAATGTTGAAGCCGATCGTGCGACCGAAGCGGGCCGCGCGGGCCCGCAACTCGCCGATGCGGGTGGCGGCGGCGGCGAGCGGCTCGGCATACATCGCATACGTGTCGCAATGCTCGGCGCCCATGGCGAGCGCCCCCTCGGAAGCGCCGCCGAACAGGATCTCCGGATGCGGCTGCTGGAATGGCCGGACGTCCGACAGCGCGCCCTTCACACGATAGAAGCGGCCGTCGAAATCGAAAGGCCTGCTCTCCCGCCACGTCTGCCGCATCAACGTCAGGTATTCTGCCGCCCGCTCGTAGCGCTCGGGCTTTGGCGAGAAGTCGCCGTCGCCCCACTGCTCGGCGTCGGTCTTGCCCGTGATGATGTGAACAGCAAGACGGCCACGCGTCAGCTGGTCGAACGTCGCGATCTTGCGCGCCATCAAGGTCGGCTGCACGAACCCGGGCCGGTGCGCGACCAGATACGCCAGACGCTCCGTATGGTGCGCGGCATGCAGCGCCACGAGGAAGCCTTCGGCAGACGAGGACGTGTATCCGACGAGCGCCATATCGTAGCCGGCCGCCTCGTGGGCTCGCGCGCTCGCAACGACGTAGTCCGCCGAGAGCTGCCCCTCGATGATGATGAGCTGGGCATCGCTCGCTGGTGGCGTGACACCGATCATGCCGAGAATTCGGACGGGCATGGTGGTTGCTCCCTGGTCGGTTCGGGCAGCATGATCGCGCCATCGCGCGATCGGGGCCAGCCCCGAGCTGGATTCGGACGAACTCCTCGGCCTCCTCCCGCGACACGCCACGCGCGTGGCGCCCGACTCGCGTAGCGCTTGCCGGCCACCGCCTCACGCCGCACTATCGGGGCACCTCAACGCCGGGAGTCCGCACCCCATGTTCACCGATATCCAGCACATCGGCTACCTGATCGACGATCTGGATGCCGGCATCGCCTGGTTTGCCAGGTCGTTCGGAGCCGTCAATGCGGGCGGAACCAAGATGCAGAGCAGCCCCATGGTGCCGTCGGGTGGACGCAACGCCTTCGTGCGCTTTGGCGATGCGGAGGTCGAGCTGATGGAGCCCGGCGACAGATCCGGCCTGCCGCGATCGACGCTCGTCATGCATCACGTCGGCTGGGTCGTCGACGATATCGAGGCGGCAGCGGCGCAAGCCCGCGCCAGGGGACTGACGTTCCTCGCCGAGCGACCCTACACGAACCCGATGGGCCAACAGGTGCACTACCTCGATCCCGCCAGCACCAACGGCGTCTGGATGCATCTCACCCAGGTCCCGCCCAAGCCCGCTACGAAGCCCAAAGCACCGTGGATCGCCGACATCGTGCATCCGGGCTACCTCGTTCGCGACGTCGACACGGCGACGCAGTGGTATGTCGACAAGCTGGGCGGGGTGCGCGTCGGCGGCGGACCTTCGCGCCGCGGGGGGCGCGTGTCGTTCGTCAATTGCGGCCAAGCCCAGGTCGAGCTGATCGAGCCACCGGACGCTGCCTCGATGGGCGACGCCCACGTGCTCGACCACGTCGGCTACGAGACCAGGGCCCTCGACGCCGACCTGCCGCTCTACCGCGCCCGCGGGCTTGCCTACCAGACCCCGGAGCCCGTCATGAACCCGATCGGCCAGAAACTCATCTATTTCGACACGTCGACCAGCCTCGGCGCCCGGATGCATCTGACGGAGGTCACGTGATGATAGGGGCGTCGGTCCGATTCCCGGAGTTCGATCGGACGAATCGGGCCTCGGGACACGTCCCTACCGTCGTACGCCCATGATCGCTCCCATGATCACCACTCCCACGGCTTGACCGGCGACGATCTGGCGCGGCAGGCTCAGGCTTGCCGGGCCAATCTTCGGTCGCCTGGCACGAGACAGCCCACAAAGAGAAACGCAACTAGCGAGGAGGGTAAATCATGCGAAAGCTTCTGCTGGCAGCACTTTGCGCAGTAGTCCTGTGGCCGCCGGCTCTGGCAAACGCCCAGAATTGGCCTTCGAAGCCGATCCGGCTCGTCATCTCGTTCGGGCCGGGCTCGGCCAGCGACGCGATCTCGCGCATTCTCGCCAACGAGCTGACGAAGCAGCTCGGCCAGCCGGTCGTCATCATCCACAAGCCCGGCGCAGACGGCACCATCTCCGGGGTCGAGGTGCAGCGGTCGGCGCCCGACGGATACACGTTCCTGTTCGGGACCAATAGTGCGCTGGCGGTGGCCCCGAACTTGCGCAAGGCGCCGCCCTACAATGTGCTCACCGACTTCACTCCGGTCGGGATGGTCGGCCTGAACACGCTGTTCTTCGTCGTGAACCCCTCGCTGCCGGCCAAGACCATGAGCGAGCTCGTCGCGCATATCCGCGCCAACCCCGGAAAGCTCAATGCGGCGACCGGCCATACCTACGCGATCGTGTCGACCGGCTTGTTCGCGAGGCAACACGGTCTCCAGCTCGAGACCGTCCCCTACAAGGGCGAGCCCGACGCCATCGTCGACCTGCTGGCGAGTCGTGTGCACATGATGGTCAGCACCTCGACGGCCGTCTACGGACACGCCAAGGAAGGCAAGCTCCGCGTGCTCGCAGGCTCGACGGACGTGCGCAACCCGTTGTGGCCCGACGTGCCGACACTCGTCGAGGCCGGACAGGCGCCGCATCCGTTCGCTGCCTTCTTCGCCGTCGTCGGTCCGGCGGGGCTTCCGGCCGAGATCGCCGAGCGGATGAACAAGGAGATTGCAGCGGCGATCGCCAAGCCCGAAGCGCGCGAGCAGATGAAGAACCAAGGTGTGATTGCGCAATCCATGAGCATTCCGGAGTTCGCGGCCTACCTGAAGAGTCAGAATGTGACCTGGAAGAAGGCGCTGGACGAATCGGGCGTTCAGCCCAACTGAAGCCGTAGCCCGGAGGCGCAGCACTCGGAGCCCTGTCGCTCCTGCGCCTCCGTTGGCTTTGCGGCTGGTCGGCTCCGGATCGGCGGCCCGGTGTCGATGATCCGCCGCGAATGGCGCGGGAGCGGAGACGGATCGCAACCGACCGAGCCAGGGATCTACCGGGCCGAAGACTACGTCTCGCTGCCGAGGAGCACACCCTTTCCGCCAGCGGCTGGATGAACACCGGCCGGGCTGCGATAGGATCGCTGTCTCAGCTCATGATCATCGAACGATCGGATTTGGACATGGCTTTCGCCGACACGCTCAAGACGCTTCCGGGCATTTCCCATCTCGCCGCGCTGCAACTGATCGATGCCGACAGCGGCGAACTGGTTGCAACCATCGAGAACAAGCCAGGCCAGGGCGGCTCGCTGGCGGTCTACCACCATCTGATGCTGGCGTTCGGCGCCGTCACTCCCGAGGCCGCCGCGCGTGGTCTCGAGCTCTACGGCGAGCACACCGCCGACGCTCGCGCCAACCCAGGCAAGCATCCCAATGTCGATCGCCTGATCGCGCTCGTTGCCAGCGGCAAGACACTGCGCGCGAAGGCCGTGCCCATTGCCGGCGGCTGAGCACCATCCGGATGCCGCCGCGCCTTCCCAATGATCGCTCGAGAACGCCCATAAGAGGTGCCGCCCCCGACCTGTCGCTCCGACGTTGAGCGCGCGCTCGCCGGCCGGACCCGCGCGCCCGGGAACGTTCATAACGCAGCCAAGTGTGATTCAGTTCAGTACGGGCAGCGGGGGACGCCTCGCCTGCGGCTTCAATCCCGAAACATCCCGGTGGCTCCGCTGGAGCTCCTGCGGTTGCGACCCGTCGTAACAACGCGCCCCGCGGCCTTCATTCAGTCCTGGCCACCTGCTGGTGGGCGCGACAGGGATTGAACCTGTGACCCCACCCGTGTGAAGGGTGTGCTCTACCGCTGAGCTACGCGCCCGTGGCCGGTCGGCCTTCCAGAGGCCGACTTATCGTTGGCGGCGCCGCCGGTGTCAAGACGGTCCGGGACGGCCTGACGACCTGACCATCCTGGTCAGCCGCTCGGTGGCTGGTCTGCAGGTTGCCGGTCGTCTCGGCTCGCCAACCCGCTCGGTGCTGGGGCCGGGAGTTGCAGGCCCAGGGCCGCGAACGGGGGAAGCCGGGGCAAGGGGGCGGCAGCGGCGACAGACCGCCGTGCCGAGCCGGTTGCCCGGTGCTGCCGCCTCGGCGACAGTAGAGGCCGATCCAGCACCGAGGTCCCGCCGATGATGTCCGACATCCCTCGCTCACGCCTGCCCCTCTATCGGCACTCGATGGATTGGGACTGGTTCGATCGCGAGTTCCCCGCTCCCGACGTGTTCGCCGAGACGATATTCACATGGCCCTACGAGCGCGTCCGCGCGCTGCAGAACAAGCGCTTCCTCGAGATGATGGCGATCGGCTGGCAGAACGGCTTCTACAAGCGGCTCTGGTCGTCGCACGGCATCGAGCCCGGCGACATCCGCTCGATCGATGATCTCCCCAAGTTGCCGACGTTCTCCTCCGACGACATCAAGCAGTGCCAGCAGGAGGCGCCGCCCTTCGGCGCCATCGCCAACATCGAGCGCCGCGTCGAGCAGGAGCGCCAGCCGCTCAAGTTGCAGACCAGTGGCGGCACAACCGGCAAGGCCCGGCCGACGCTCTATGGCGTGCTCGAGTGGGAGATGAACGGGCTGCAGATCGCACGCAGCCACTACCTCCAAGGTGCGCGACCCGGCGACGTGATGCAGATTCCCGCAACCTGCTCGCTCGCGAATCTGGCCTGGTCGCACTACATCGCCGCACACTTCTACCTCTCGGCGATGCCCCTCACGACCGGAAGCGGTGTCGTGACGCCGAGCCTCAAGCAGATGGAGATCGCCTTCGACTACGGCACCAACATCCTCGTATCGTTCCCGGAGTATCTGACGACTCTCGCCGCGGAAGCCCGCAAGGGCCTCGGTCGCGATGCCCGGGATTTGAAGCTCAAGTACATCACGACCTACCTCGGCCCCGATCTCGACGGCACGCTGCGCCGCGACATCGAGGCGCTCTTCGACTGCCCCGTCTACGACAACTACGGCACGCACGAGATCTCGCACGCGGCCTTCGAGGCCGCCGACCGAGACGGCATGTACCTGATGGAGGACTGCTGCCACATCGACATCGCGGACACGGAGACGGGCCGCTCGCTGGGCGTCGGCGAGACCGGCAACATGATCGCGACATCGCTCTACCGGCGGACGCTGCCGCTGATCCGCTTCAACCTGCGCGACCTCGGCCGACTGCTGCCGCACACCAAATCGGCGCTCGGCAGCGAGTTCCGCCGCATCGACCATTTCCTCGGCCGCAGCGACAGCATGGTCAAGATCCGCGGCACCAACGTCTACCCGATGGCGTGCCTCGCGGCCGTCAAGAGCGACCCGCGGACGACCGGCGAATGGATTGTCATCGCCGACCGGCACGTGCGCGACCAGGTCATCCGCGACGAGCTGACGGTGCGCATCGAGGTACGCAGCGGCGTAGCCGCCATCGATGGATTGAAGGAGCAGCTCGAGAAGCGGCTCCTCTCGGACCTCGGGCTCAAGGTCGCGGTGGAGCTGGTCGCCGAAGGCGACCTGCGCGAGATCGCGAACCTCGGGCGCGAGGGCAAGCCCCGTCGCCTGCTCGACCGCCGGCAAATCGGATAGCCCGATCCCGACGCGTCAGATGCTGAGGTAGACCCGACGCACGTGGTCCGAGGCGGCGAGCTCCTTAGCCGGACCCGTCATGGCGACGCGGCCGTTCTCGAGCACGTAGGCCGTATCGGCGAGCGCGAGGGCCATCTGCGCGTTCTGCTCGACGAGCAGCACGTCGGTGCCCGACTGGCGGATGATACGGATGATGTCCGCGATCGTCCTGACGATGGTCGGCGCCAGACCGACCGAAGGCTCGTCGAGAATGAGAAGCTTCGGCGAGGCCATCAGCGCACGGCCGACGGCGAGCATCTGCTGCTGGCCGCCAGAGAGGTTCATCGCCTTCGACGACAGCCGCTCCTTCAGAACCGGGAAATAGGCGAGAGTCTGCTCCAGATCGCGCGCGACCGCGGCCGTGTCGCGACGCAGATAGGCACCGAGCTCCAGGTTCTCGAGCACGGTCATGGACGGAAACAGACGACGGCCCTCCGGGACCATGGAGATGCCGCGCTCGACGATCCGATCGGCCTCGGCTCCGGTCAGGTCCTGGCCGGCAAACGTAATGCGCCCGGCCGTCGGCTTCGCCAGCCCGGTGATCGCCTTCAGGATAGTCGATTTACCGGCGCCGTTGCTGCCGACGATGGTCGTGATCTCGCCGCGCACCAGAGTGAGGCTGACGTCTGTGACCGCACGCACCTTGCCGTAGTCGACGATCAGGCCTTGGACGGACAGAAGCGGGCTCGCGTCGCTCACGTGATGCCTCCTCCGAGATAGGCCTGAATGACCTCCGGATTGCGGCTCACCTCGTCCGGCGTGCCTTCCGCGAGCTTGCGGCCGAAATTGAGCACCACGATCCGCTCGCAAGCGCGCATGACGGCGTGCATGTTGTGGTCGACCAGCAGCACCGTCGTGCCGAACCCATCGCGAATGCGCTGGATCACAGCCAGCGCATGCCCGATCTCGCTACCGTTCAGGCCGGTCAGCGGCTCGTCGAGGCAAAGCAGGCGGGGCCGGCTTGCGAACGCAATTCCGATCGAGAGCAGACGCTGGTGGCCGTGGGGCAGGTTGCGGGCCAAGTCGCCGAGCATTTCGGAGACGCCGACCAGCTCGGCCGTCTCACGGACGCGGCGATCACGCGCGCCAGCGTCGCGGACGAACATGTAGGCCCCCGTCAAAATGTTGTCGTAGACGGTCAGCTCCGACAGGATGCTGCCGTGCTGGAAGGTCCGGACGAGGCCCATGCGGCCGATCTCGGCGGGCTTCTTGCCGGTGATGTCCGTGCCGGCGAAGGTGAGCTTTCCCGTGTGCGGCCGATAGACGCCCGTGATCAGATTGAAGGTGGTGCTCTTGCCGGCTCCGTTCGGACCGATCAGCCCGAGAATCTCCTTTTCGTAGATCTCGAAGGAGAGATCAGAGACCGCGGTGAGGCCGCCGAAGCGGCGCGACAGCCCTTCGATGTGCAGGATCTGGGCGCGCTCCATCAATGTCCCCCCCGCGATGTGGCGGGCTCGGGCGCCCTGACGAGACCCAGGCGTGCCCCCCAGCGCTGCAGGAGGCCGAGCATTCCTTCAGGGAAGATCAGCATGGCGGCGACGATGGCGCCGCCGAAGTAGATGTGCTCGTACTGCCCGAAGGAGAGGACGTATTGGCCGAGCAACGTCAGGAAGGTCGCTCCGAGCACGGCGCCGAGGATGTGCTTCTCGCCGCCGATCTTGACGTAGGCCAGCGCATAGACCGAGACGAGGAAGCTGAAGTCGCCCGGGCTGATGACCCGGTTGGCGTGCGCGAAGAGGCCGCCGCCGAGGCCGGCCGCAGCGGCCGCGATGGTCAGGGCGGCGATCTTGATCGCGAGCACCGGCACACCGACGCTGGCCACGACCGCGTCGTTGTTCTCGATGGCGCGCATCAGCTTGCCGAAGGCCGAGCGCTCGAGCCAGAGGAAACCGACCAGGCAGGCGCCGACCAGCAGCACCACGAGCGACGCGTAGGTGCCGTCGAGCCAGCGGGGCGGATAGACCCCGATCATCCCCGAGTTGCCGCCGAGGGCATCGGACTGGGTGTAGACCAGTCGCAGAACCTCCGTGAATGCGAAGCTGATCAGCATGAAATAGGGGCCCTTCGTGCGCAGCGTCACGAAGCCGAAGGCAACCGCCAACAGGGCCGGCGCCACGATGCCGGCCACGAGGGCGACGCCGAACGGCAGCTTCAACCAGACCGTCGCAATGGCCGCCGTGTAGGCGCCGACGCCCCAGAACGCGGCTGTGGCGATATTCAACTCGCCGACCAGCATGACAAACCTGAGCGCGATGGCGGCCAGCACATTCAGCGACAGCCAGGTCACGACCTTCAGCGCATAGCTGTCGCTCAGCATCAGCGACAAGCCGAGCGCGATGGCCACCAAGCCGGCGACACCCCAGATCTCGTGCATCGGGCTATCGCTCGACATGACCCATCAGCCCTTGAGGACGAACCAGGAGGAATGCCATCACGAGAACGAACATGAAGATGGTCGCGATGGTGAGATCGAAGTAGAAGCCGCAGACGCTCTCGATCGCGGCCACCAGCAGGCCGCCGACGATGGCGCCCGGAATGCTGCCGAGCCCGCCGACGATGATGATGATGAAGGCCTTGATCAGGTAGTCCGCGCCGATCGCCGGCTGGATCGGCGACAGCGGAGCCATCAGCGCGCCCGCGAGCCCCGCCATCGACACACCGATCAGCCAGCCGTAGAGCGAGATCGTCCGGTAGCGGATTCCTTGCAGCATCGCCGCCTCGCGGTCCTCCGAGGCGGCCCGCAATGCCTTGCCGAGGCGGGTGCGCTGCAGGACAACATAAAGAAGGCCCGTGAACAGCAGCGCCAGCGCCATGATCAGCAGTCGCTGCGCGGTGATGCGCGCGCCGAGAACCGTGACGTTGCCCGTGACGATGGCATCCACAGGCCGCGGCGAGGCGGTGAAGATCTCGGTCATGATGCCCTGCAGCAGCAGGATCAGCCCGACGGAGAGGATGAACGAGCCGACGAGATCCCTGAGGTACCGCTCGAAGCCGATGCGGTAGATGATGGCGCCCAAGACGGCGACAGCGGCAATGGCGGCAGCAAGCGCAACCAGGTAGTTGAGCCAGCTCGGGAAAGCTGCCGGCAACAGAGGCATGCTGGCCGCGACGATGAGCGCGGCCAGCGAGAAGAACTCGCCGTGGGCGAAGTTCACGACCTTCATGACCCCGAAGATGAGGGTCAATCCGAGAGCGAACAGGACATAGACCGCGCCGATCTGCAGGGTATTGGCGAGGAGCTGAGCCAGGAGTTCCATCGAGGCGGCCTGTCCGGCTTACTGGCCGAGCCTCTTCTTCAGCTCATCGGGCAGAATACGGACGACCTCGACGGCCTTGCCGCCCTGGATCTGGGTGACGACGATCGGGATCAGCATCTGCTGCGGGGTGCCGTAGATGTCCTTGGAGCCGAACGTGGTCTTGCCGTAGGAGATGTCGAAGATGGTCTTCGGCAGCACCTCCGCGATCTTCTTCGCGTCGATGGCGCCGGCAGCCTCGATGCCGGCCTTGGCGGCCATGACACCATCGTAGCCGCCCATGTGGATGACGTTGAGCGACTCGTTCAGCGCCTTCTTCGCCCCCGCGTTGAGCTCGCGCTGCTTCGGCGTGGCGCTCGGGCCGTCGAAGTCGGCGGCGAGACCCATGTACGTGCCGTCCGCATCGGCGCCGGCCGTGCGCACCAGCACATCGGCACCCGTGCCCGCGCCGATCACCTTGACGCCTTTCCAGCCGAGCACCGACAACTCCTTCAGGATGCTGCCGGCATTGGCGGGCGGCGTCGCACTCATGTCGAGGATATCGGACTTGTCAGCTGCGATCTTGGTCGCGATCGGCTGGAACTCGGTCGTCGAGCGCTCGAAGAAGTGGCTGCCGACCACCTTGATGCCGAGCTCCTCCCAGAACCGCCTGGAATCTTTGGCCGTGTCCTGGCCGGAGGCATCATTCGGATTGAGCAGAACGACAGTCTTGGCCTGAGCATGGCGTTGCTTGACGGTCGAGTAGATCGGCTTCAGCACCTCGTCCGGCGTGTTGATGATCGTAAAGGTCAGGGGGAAGTCCTTGCCCTTCACCGTTCGCCCCCACGCCGAGGTGAACAGCAGCACATTCTCGCGCTCGGTGAGGGACTGGATCGCCTTGACGGGAGCTGTGCCGACGCTCTGCGTGAAAATCTTGACCTTGTCGCGCGAGATGAGCGTCTCGGCAGTCTTGGCGCCGTCGCCGGCGGTGTACTTGTTGTCGACGGAGCGAACCTCGACCTTGTAGGACTTGCCGCCCATTTTGATGCCGCCGGCCGCATTGATATCCTTGGCGGCCTGCTGAGCAGCCCAATCGGTGCCGATGCCCCACGAGGCCGCTGCGCCCGACAACGGGACAGAGACACCGAATATGATGGTGTCCTGCGCACGGCTCGCGGTCGCGCCCAGCATCAGCGCCAGTGCGCCGCCGACAACAGCTGCTCTCTTCATTGGCCAGCTTCCTCCAAGCCTTCTATTTTGCGCAATCAATGCATGGTCGCGAGGGGGGCGCAAGCCTTGCCGAAGCCCCTCGTCTCACGGCCAACCTCCGGTGAGGGGCGCCTCGCAGGCGCCGCCCGACCCTTCGGCCCCAGGTTTCCCAGCCGCAGCATTCGCATCACCTGATTGCATGCAGCCTGCGTTGCCGGATGTTCGCGCGTCGCACCCGGAAACCGTGCCGCCGATGGGCCGTGTGAAGCCACTCCCCCCTGGTCGAGGCCTCCTGGCGCCTGCCGAGCGATCCGGCCCCGGTCGCCGGACCAACTCGGCCCGAGCTTCAGCCGGTATCGGCGAGCAACTCCGGCACGGGGGGCATCGCCACTTTGCCGGCCCACGCGAAGCGGCGCGCCTCTCGCAGAAACGCCCCCACCGTCGGCGAGTGCGGACGGCCTCTCGTCGTCACGAGTTGCACCGTCCGGCGAACCTCGGGGTCGCTCAAAGGACGGGTGACCAGCCCCGGCACCGTTGCCGCGTACTCGGGGATGTAGGTGAAGCCCATGCCGGCGATCACCATGCACTGGATCCAATCGTCGCGGTCGCTCACGTAGGGACGCTTGAACTCGATGCCACCGATCTCGAGGCGGATACGCCTCAGGTGCTCGTAGAACTCGCACGAGGTGCGCCCGAGGTAGCATTCCTGATGGAGGTCGCGGACACGGATCGAGTTCTGGCGCGCCAGCCGATGCGACGGCGCCACAGCCACCATGAAGCGCTCCTCGAACAGCGGCAGCGCGTGGAACCTGTCGTCGAAGTCGTCCGCCCGCGCGTAGACCGCAACGTCGAGATCGCCGCGCTCGAGCTGCTGCTCGATCTGCGCGGTGGGCCCATCGGCAAGATGGATGTCGGTGCCGGGATGGCTCAAACTGAAGCTGGTGAACAGGTCGATGAGGCGGGCCGGACCGATCGTGCACATGAGGCCGACGCGGAGCGAGGCGCCGTGCATCCGGACGAACTGCTGCGCTCGGGACCTCGCGGCCTCGAGCTCGACCAGTGTGTGCTGGAAGTAGGGGAGCATGATGCGCCCGAGCTCCGTAAGGTGCGTATTGCCGCGCTCGCGGTGAACGAGCGGACCACCACCGAGCTTGTCCTCGAGGCTCTTGATGGCCCGGGTCAACGCCGGCTGAGACACGTTGCAGCGCTCGGCCGCACGCGTGAAATTCAGCGTGTCCGAGAGGGCCAGGAAATAACGAATCTCATGCAGCTCCATTCCGCCATCCGTATATCGACATCCGTCCGATCGTCCGAGGAATTCTAGCGCTGCAGGCGCAGACCACGCCTCACGATAGCGCGATGGATGCAATTCGTTGAATGATCGGCTCTCCTCGGCTTCCTGCCGCGAGCTGGGGCTGCCGATCCGGTGGACTGGCCACGCCGGCGGGCTGCTCATCGGCCGAGTGGCAGCGTTCCCGTATGCTTCACCTGCCCCAGCGCGAAGCTCGATTCGATGTTGGCGATGCCGGCGATCCGGGTCAGCCGCAGCTTGACGAAACGCTCGTAGTCGGCGAGGTCGCTCGCAACGACCCGAAGCAGGTAATCCCGCGGCCCCGTCATCAGGTAGCATTCGAGCACCTCGGGCGCGGCGCGGATGGCATCCTCGAACGCACGCATTGCCTCCTCGCTCTGGCGCTCGAGCTTGATGGAGACGAACACGCTGACCGGCAGGCCGACCTTCTTCTGGTCCAGCAAGGCTGTATATCCTCTGATGACGCCGGCGTCCTCGAGGATGCGCAGGCGACGGAGGCACGGGCTGACGGTCAGTCCGACCCGCTCGGCGAGCTCGGTGGCGGTGAGCCGGCCGTTCGCCTGGAGGGCCGCGAGCAGGCGACGGTCGATGTCGTCCAGGCTGGGGTTTGGCAGACTTGGCACATTGACCCTCGATCAGCAGCGATATTCGCCAATCATGCGGCTCTTGTTGGCGAAGTTCAGCAGATATTGCCGCTGGATTCGAGCTAATTTTCACCGACCGAGGAGCGCCCCATGGCCGATCGCCCCCCCGAGTGCAAAGCCCTGCCCGTGACGGCCGCTGACGTGCAGGCGGCCGCCGCCGTGCTGCGGGGCGCGGTGCTCAATACGGACTTCGATCCGAGCCGCACGCTGTCGGAGATGCTCGGCGCACAGATCTGGCTCAAATTCGAGAACCTCCAGTTCACCGCCTCCTTCAAGGAGCGGGGCGCGCTCAACCGCCTTTCCGCCCTTTCGGCTGAAGAGCGCAAACGCGGCGTCGTTGCCATGTCGGCCGGCAACCACGCGCAGGGCGTCGCCTATCACGCGCGCCGGCTGGGCATCCCGGCGACCATCGTCATGCCGGTCGGCACACCCATGGTGAAGGTGGAGAACACGCGGCGGCACGGCGCCGAGGTGATCGTGGAAGGCCCGACGCTCGAGGATGCAGCCGCGTTCGCCCGCCAATACGGCAACGATCGTGGCCTGACCTTCGTCCACCCCTACGACGATCCGCTGGTCATCGCCGGGCAGGGGACCATCGCGCTCGAGATGCTCGCCGCCGTGCCGGACCTCGACACGCTGGTCGTGCCGATCGGGGGCGGCGGGCTCATCAGCGGCATGGCGATCGCAGCGCGTCATTTGAAGCCGTCGATCCGCATCGTCGGCGTGCAGGCGAGGCTCTATCCGTCGATGTTCAACGTCATCAAGGGCGAGAGCCTGCCGATGCGGGGCGACACCCTTGCGGAGGGTATCGCCGTCAAGGCTCCGGGTCGTCTCACGACGGAGATCGTAGGCGCCCTGGTCGATGACATCGTCCTCGTCGACGAGAGTGCGCTGGAGCACGCGGTGAGCCTGCTCATCAACATCGAGAAGACCGTCGTCGAGGGGGCCGGTGCCGCAGGGCTCGCTGCCGTCATGGCGCAACCCGGCCTGTTCGCCGGGCGCAACGTCGGGCTCGTGCTCTGCGGGGGCAACATCGACACGCGCCTGCTCGCCTCGGTGCTCACGCGCGAGCTCGCCCGCGAGGGGCGGCTTTCCCAGATCAAGATCGACCTCGCCGACCGGCCGGGCCAGCTCGCCAAGGTGGCCAACGTGCTCGGCGAGGCCGGCGCCAACATCGTCGAGATCTATCACCAGCGCGTATTCTCGGACCTTCCCGCCAAGGGAGCGCTGCTCGAGGCGGTGATCGAGACGCGCGACCGCGCCCACCTCAACGATACCGTCGCCCGCCTGCGCGCCGCAGGGCTCGAGGTCGACGTCGAGACCAATCCCGGAGGAACCCGCTGATGGACGGCTCTGTGCCCTCGCCAATGATGCCCGCCGCCGACCCGGCGACCCTTGCCATGCTCTCCGAGCTCGAGCGCAAGGTGCTTTGGCTTTCGACCTACATGATCCACCACGCCAACCACGAGGTGGATCGCGGCGACGGCCTCAAGGTCGGGGGCCACCAGGCGTCCTCGGCATCGCTGGCGACGCTCATGACGGCGCTCTACTTCCATGTGCTGAGGCCGGAGGATCGAGTGGCGGTCAAGCCGCACGCGGGACCCGTGTTCCATGCCATCCAGTATCTTCTCGGCAACCAGAACGTCGACAAGATGCAGAATTTCCGCGGCTTCGGCGGCGTCCAGTCGTATCCGTCGCGCACCAAGGACAAGGCCGACGTCGACTTCTCGACGGGCTCGGTCGGCCTCGGCGTCGCGGCGACCGGCTTCTCGAGCCTCATCCAGGACTACATCCACGCGAAGAGCTGGCGCACGAGCGATTGGCCGAAGGGCCGGCTCGTCGCGCTGATGGGTGATGCCGAGATCGACGAGGGCAACATTCTCGAGGCCCTGCTCGAGTACTGGAAGCACGGCCTCAAGAACTGCTGGTGGGTGGTCGACTACAACCGCCAGAGCCTCGACAGCGTCGTCTCGGACCGCCTGTTCATGAAAGTTGCGGGTCTCTTCGAGAACCTGGGCTGGAAGGTCATCCTGATCAAATACGGCAAGCTGCAGGAGGCGGCATTCCGCGAGCCTGGCGGCGAGCGCCTGCGCACCTGGATCGCGGACTGCCCGAACCAGCTCTACTCGGCGCTCGTCTTCGAGGGCGCCAAGGGCTGGCGGCGGCAGCTCGAGGCGGACCTTGCCGGTGAGCCGGCCACGCTGGCGCTGATCGCGCGCCGCAGCGACGACGACCTCGCTCGCCTGATGACCAATCTCGGCGGTCACGACATGGCGACGATCCTCGAGGCCTTCGCCTCGGCGCCGGCCGACCAGCCCGTCTGTTTCATCGCCTACACCATCAAGGGCTTCGGCCTGCCCTTCGCCGGCCACAAGGACAACCACGCCGGCCTGATGAACAAGACGCAGATGCAGGCGTTCCGCGCCCAGAACGGCGTCAATCAGGGGGAGGAGTGGGACAAATTCGCAGGCGCGCGCCTGACGCGCGAGGAGATCGAGCGCTACCTGGCACGCGTGCCGTTTGCAGGCAGGGGCAGACGGACACTGAAGGCCCCGCCCATCCCGGTGCCGATGATTCCGATGCCCGAGACCAAGGGCAAGCAGGCGACCCAGGCGGGCTTCGGCCGCATCCTCGACGACATCGCGCGCCAGGGCGGCCCCCTCGCCGACCGGATCGTCACGACATCGCCCGACGTCACGGTCTCGACCAACCTCGGACCCTGGGTCAACCGCCGGGGCCTGTTCTCGATGGAGAGCAAGGAGGACGTCTTCAAGAGCCGCGGGCTCATGAGCCCGCAACGCTGGGAGATGACACCGTCAGGCCAGCACATCGAGCTCGGCATCGCCGAGATGAACCTGTTCCTGGTGCTGGCGGCGGCCGGCCTCGCCCACACGCACTACGGCGAGCGCCTCATTCCGATCGGCACACTCTACGATCCGTTCATCTGTCGCGGGCTCGATGCGCTGAACTATGCCTGCTACCAGGACGCCCGCTTCATGGTCGTGGCCACGCCGTCCGGCCTGACGCTTGCACCGGAGGGCGGCGCCCACCAGTCCATAGGCACGCCGCTGATCGGCATCGCCCAGGACGGCCTCGCCTCGTTCGAGCCCGCCTTCCTCGACGAGCTCGCGGTCATCATGGGATGGTCGTTCGAGTACATGCAGCGCGAAGCCCCCGATGAGGGCAAGAGGGCGTGGCATCGCGAGGAGACGGGTGGCTCGGTGTACCTGCGGCTCTCGACCCGCCCGGTCGAGCAGCCACCTCGCGTCATGACCGACAGCCTGCGCGCGGACATCATTGCCGGCGGCTACTGGCTGCGCGCGCCCGACCCACAGACGTCCCTGGCGATCGTCTACATGGGCGCGGTGGCGCCTGAGGCGATCGAGGCGGCGGGCCTCGTCGCCGAGGACCGGCGCGGCATCGGCGTGCTCGCGGTGACATCGGCGGATCGGCTGACGGCCGGCTGGCATGGCGCCGAGCGCGCCCGCGAGCGCGGCGACCACTCGGCCCGGGCCCACGTCGAGAAGCTTCTCTCGGCATTGCCACGCGATGCCGGCATCATCACGCTCTGCGACGGGCATCCGGAGACGCTGTCGTGGATCGGGGGCGTAGCCGGCCATCGCGTCAGGGCGCTCGGCGTCGAGCATTTCGGCCAGTCGGGATCGGTGTCGGAGCTCTATGCCCACTATGGCCTCGATGCCAATGCGGTGCTGCGGGCGGCCGAGGCGCTGACCGGCCGGCCGATGCGCCATCGCCGCGCGGTCTGAGAAGGGCGGCATTTTAGGAGCCACCTTTACGGCGGCTTAAGCGCACGCTGGGTACTTTAGAGGAGGTTACGAGGACGGCCGGCCCGTGGCGTCCTCTTGAAACCCAAACGTAACAAAATGGGAAGAGCGACCGGTGGCACTTCGTGCAGTGCGTATCCTCGGCCGGATCCCTTCGTTGAACGGCTCCGAGCCTGCCCCCGACGCCGCGGCCGTCGAGCGGGTGCCTGTCATGCCGGCCATCAAGCCGACGCGCAGCCGCGACCCGGCCCTGCAGGAGCGCCTGAGAAAAATTGCCGAGACGCGATCCCGCGAGAGGGAGAGCGCCGGCAGCATCGAATGCAAGCGCCGCACCCGCCGCAAGCAGACATCACTGCCTGCAGTGCTCACCTTCAGGACGATGCGCGCACAGATTCCCTGCACCATCGTAGACATGTCGGGCACCGGGGCCCGCCTGCGCCTTCCGCCCGCGACGGCCCGCGCCTACGGTGATGCGGAGAGCCTTCCCGGCCATTGCACGCTTGTGCTGCGCATCGATCGCATTCAGGTCGACTGCGAGGTCATGTGGCGGAACGATATGAGCCTCGGCGTGCGCTTCCTCGGACCGCCCGTGCCGATCACGCTGTAGCCAAGGGCACGGCGCCGACGAGGCTTGCCACGTGCGGGCACGCTCTCCTTAAGGGCACGCGATCGTCGTTTGCCCGGGATTGAGCTGGCACAGCTTGCGCACGAAATCGGATGTGGGCGCACCTTGATACCGTGCCGATGAGCCCGATGAGCCGGACGGGCGCGCGGGTTCCGTTGGGGCCCGTTGTGCCCGCTCGGCCTGGCGTCTGGCCTCGGCTCTCTGGGCACGTGCCTCGCGCTCCGCTGCAGCCGATTCAGCAGCCCGGCGCTCCTCGTCTCGAATGCGGCGTTGCCTTTCCTCCGCGGCGCGATTGCGGGCCGCGTCGGCAGCTGCCCTGCTCTCCAGCTCGGCGGCAGCGCGCCTGGCTTCCTCCGCGCGTAGCTTCGCCTCGGCTTCGGCGGCCGCTGCGCGCTCCTCCTCGATCCTCCGCCGGGCCTCGGCCTCGGCCTGTAATCTGCGAGCCTCAGCGAGTTGCCGCTGCGCCTCGGCTTCCGCGGCCAGCCGTCGCGCCTCCTCGATCTGTCGGCGGGCCTCGACCTCCCGGATGGACGGCTCCGACCGAGGAGGCGCGGCGGGCTCGATGACAGGTGTCGGCGGGGCGCCGGATTGCGGCTGGGCGGTCTCGGTTGCAGCACCGGAAAGGGCATCGGAGCCGGCTCCGGATCGCACCTCTTCCGGCACGCCTCTCAAAACCGGTGATCCCTTGAAGGCCAGCGCCGCCATAACGAGCAACGCCGCCACGCCTGCGAGCGCCGTTGCCGAGTAGGCGAGCGTACGCAGATGCGCCGAAGCTCCTTTGCGCGGTGAGCCTGTCAGCGTCGCCGCGTGGCCTGTCAGTGAAGCCGTCGCCCCGCGCCCGACCTCTGCGGAAGCCGCCCTTGGAGGCTGCACTTTCCGACGCCACTCCTCGACCGTCCGAGGCCGGTCGGTTGGCTTCAGCCGAAGCGCCCAGTCGATCGCCTCCAGAAACTGCGATCGATAGCGCCCAGGGCCGGCGACCAGTGTGCCGACCGGCATCAAATTATCGTCGAGCTGTCGATCCGTCGCTTCCGGCGGTGGCTTACCCGCCACCGCCCGATAAACTGTGGCGCCCAGCGCATAGATGTCGGACCAGGGTCCCTGAGACCGCCCCGATCGCGTATACTGCTCCAGTGGCGAATACCCGCTCTTCACGATCGCCGACATGAATTGAGAGCGCTCGGCGACAGCCTGCCTTGCAGACCCGAAGTCGATGAGGCAGGCGCCACCAGTGTCGCGGATGATGATGTTGTCCGGCGCAATGTCTCGGTGGAGAAGACCGCGGGCATGAATGTACTCGAGCGCCCCGAGGAGCGGATCGAGCACGTCATCGATTTCCTCCTGGGTGGGCGGCCGGCCGAGCTCCTCCAGCCAGTGCTTCATGCTTCTGCCCTGCTCGTAGCCGAGCACCATGTACGCCGTGCCGTTGGCGGTGAACACGTCCGCAACCTCCACGACGGCCGGGTGCGAGCACTCGGCCAGCGCCTTGCCCTCGCTCAGGAACCGGTCGAGCGCCCATGAGAAGGTTTCAGGGTCGGTCGGTCGCACCTCGGAGGTGCCACCGTCTCGATAGGCGAGCTGGCGCGGAAAATGCTCCTTCATCGCATAGAGCTTGCGCAGTCCCACGTGCCGGCAGAGATAGGTGATACCGAAGCCCCCCGCTGCGATCACCGAAATGATCTCGTAGCGGTCCAGCACCGTCCCGGCCGGCAATGCCGTGAAGCCGCCGGGAGAAGAGCGTCGCAACATAGTATCCATAAATAACGTCTCTCCGCTCGCAGCCGACCAAGAATTACGGTGAAGCTTTGCCGACGCACCTCTGTGGCGAACTTCCCGGCTACGTGAGCCGCATACTATACAGGCTTGATGAAGTTCGAAACATGCAAAGTCGCTGGTCACGTCGACGTGCAACCGACGCAACCTCGCCCGGGCCGGAGCGCAGTGAGCCCCGCGGCTGGCTGCCGGAAATCGAGGCGACCCGGATCGCGGCTCGATTAATGTCGACAAGCCACCCACAATTACTAATTTGGCGTGGACACACCTCGCTGCAACTCGGAGACAACATCATGCAAGAAGTCGATCGCGAGGCCGCACTCGGCCGCATCATGCGCTTCCTCGCCGTCGAAGGCGTGACAGGAAGCGAGGCTGCGATCGGCAGGGAGATCGTGGCGGCGCTGCGGGAAGCCGGCATCGCTCAGCGCGCGATCCGGTTCGACAAGGCGCACAAGGAGATCCCCCTCCCGACCGAGACGGGCAACCTGATCGTGGACCTCGCCGGCCGTGGCACGCTGAAATCGGCACCGCGCCTGATGTTCATGACCCACATGGACACCGTGCCCCTCTGCGCCGGTGCGAAGCCGGTCCAGAAGGGACGCAAGATCGTCAACTCGGCCAATACCGCCCTCGGCGGCGACAACCGCACGGGGTGCGCCGTGCTCGTGACGATGGCCACGGAGCTCGTCCAGTCCAAGCCCGACCATCCACCGCTCACGCTCGTGTTCACGGTCCGCGAGGAAAGTGGCCTCTGGGGCGCGCGCTTCATCGACAAGGCGATGCTCGGCGAGCCGACCATGGCCTTCAACTTCGACGGCCGCTATGCCAACGCGGTCACCATCGGTGCCGTCGGCGCGGACCGCTGGGAGGTGGAGATCATGGGCCGCGCCTCGCACGCCGGCGGCGCACCCGAGCGGGGCATCTCCTCGACCATGATCCTGGCCGAGGCGCTGGCCGATGTCCGGAGGGGCGGATGGTTCGGCAAGGTGGTGAAAGGCGACCGCGCCGGCACCTCCAATGTCGGTCCGGTGATGGGCGCCGACGGCGGTCCGGCCGGCCAGGCGACGAACGTCGTCACCGACTTCGTCCGGGTGAAGGGCGAGAGCCGCAGTCACGACGCAAAATTCTTCAAAGAGATTACCGCCGCCTACAAGCAGGCCTTCACCGAGGCTGCGGCGCGCATCACCAACACCGAGGGCAAGGCCGGCAAGGTCAAGTTCACGGCCCACACCGACTACCATCCGTTCAGGCTGAAGGAGAGCCTGCCCGTCGTGAAGCGCGCCGTCGAGGGTGTGAAAGCTGCCGGCCTCGAGCCGCTGGTCAAGGCGGCGAACGGCGGCCTCGATGCCAACTGGCTGGTGCGGCACGGCGTGCCGACGGTGACTTTCGGCGCCGGTCAGGTCGACCCGCACACGGTCGACGAGTGGATCGACCTGGACGAGTTCGACAAGGCCTGCCGGCTGGCCCTCACGCTGGCGACGATGGAGTAGCTCACGGCCCGACCACACCCGGCGACCTGCGGACGGACGCCGGGAGGGCGATAACGCCAGCTGCGAGCCCGCTCAGCGGCGCACCTTCTTCGTGTCCTTGCCGGGCCACAGATCGTGCTGCTCGCGCCGGCCGTCGGCATGGGTGATGCTCAAACCCCACCACTTGCGATGCACGATCTCGTAGTTCTCCTCGGCATCGTAGGCGATGTCTGAGCCACCGAGCGCCTCGATCGACAGGCGGCCAATGGCTGCCAGAACCGCATAGGACGCGACCACCACATTGCGGTCGTCGACGACGAGTTGGACGCGGGCGTTGAGCGCCTCGAGCTCGGCATTGAGCACGTCGAGCAAGGTCCGCTGTCCCGCCCGCTCCTCGGCGCGTACGCCGGCCAGTGCCGTCTCGAGCGCCGCAACCTGCACGCGATCCGATTCGATCTGGGCTCGCGCGGCGATCAGCTGCGACCAAGCGGCGATGGTGGCGGCCCTCATCTCGTTGCGAGCCTGCTCGACCTGCTGCAGTCGGCCGATGTGCGTATGCTTCGCCGCCCGCACTCGTGCGTGGACCTCGCCGCCTTCATAGAGCGGCACCGTCAGACGCCCGGTGACCGTCGTCACCTCCTGCTCCTCGGTCACGTTGGAGGTGTCGTAGCGGCGGCTGTGACTCGCATCCAGCCGAACCGAAGGCAAGAGCTCGCCGCGGATGAGATCGATGTTGGAGCGCGCCGCAGCCTCGTTGTAGATCGTCGCGACGACCGACGGATGCTCCTGCGAGGTGATGGCAATCGCGGCATCCAGAGACTTCGGCAGCTTCGCATAGGGTTGCGTTCGATCTCGGAGCGTCATCGGCTCATAGCCGACCGTGCGCTCGAACGCGGCCCGCGACGACTGCAAATTGGCCCGTGTCAGCTCGAGCGCCGAGACGGCCGCGGCCCGCCGCGCCTCCGCCTGTGCGACGTCGGTGCGCGATACGACGCCGACATTGAAGCGATCGCGCGCGGCGCGCAGCTCCTTGTCCAGCACGACGACGTTGTTTTCGCGCAGACGCACCGTCGCCTGGTCGCGTACGACGTCCATGTACGTCGTGACCGCCTCCAGCAGCACCGACTGCTCGACCGTGCGCAGCGTCTCGCGGCCTGCTTTCACCGTCGCCTCGGCAACGCGGACGCCATTGACCGTGCGAAAGCCGCGGAACACAGGCTGGCTCGCGGTCACTGCGTAGCCGCGCGGATGCACGGTGCCGTCGGCAAGCAGCGGCGGCCGCGTCTCGATGTGCTGGTAGCCGACATCAGCGGTGCCGGTCACCACCGGCCGGTGGGCGGAGTAGGCGCGCGCCACCTCCTCGTCCGTGGCTCGCTGGCGAGCCCGCTCGGCGGCCAGCCGCGGGTTCTTCTCGTAGGCACTGCGCGCTGCCTCGATCAGCGACTGAGCCGAGGCGGCGCCGGCATGGATGCCCGCCAGAACGCACAGCAGCGCGGCCAGCCGCAGCCGGCGACATGGGCCCTGAGAGCACCAACTCATGATACGCTGAACCGCTGTTACGCCACACTACAGTCGAGAGAGCCCGGCCGGCGTCATCGATCGTCGAGAATGCCCGAGCATGCCTCGAGACGCGTCCGGCTCACATGCCGGCACGCAATCCGCGGCGCTCGCGCCAATCAGTCCTACCGATGCGGATCAGCCCCCCGCACCTCGCCGTGCAACGACCCCGGAAGATCGCACGCAGGCTGGCCAGTCACACTAGCTGGATGCGCTCACCGACGTCCATGTCGGTCGCGCGCGGCGATGCCGCTCAGATGGCGAATTGCGCACAAGCGTAGCCGGAATGGCACGCGCCAGCGGCCGAGCCTGCGCCCTGCACCCAGCTGGCTCGCCGCCGCGCGACGGGAGACGCCCTGTCGGGGCCCACCTCAATCCGCCAGCATATCGAGAGCACCCCGGCGCTCGCCGGGCTTCAGCTTCAGGAACGCAGCTCGAGCTGCCTTGATGTCCTTCTCGGTGCCGCTGTCGGCCGCCATCTGCATCGCGACCGTCGTCGGGTGCTTCGGGCCGACGATGAAGGAGAGAGCCTTCGCGAGCCGGCCCATGGCCGCCCGGTCGATCCTGGTCTCGTCCATCGTGTGCTCCTGCGAAGTCAGGCAGATCGGCCGCAACGCGTGAGCTCGATCATGGCTGTGGCCTGCGCCAACCGCAGCCGGACGATCGAGGCCGGTGGTGGGCCCGGCAGGACTCGAACCTGCAACCAAGCGGTTATGAGCCGCCGGCTCTGACCATTGAGCTACGGGCCCTGTCCGTCGCGCGACGAAGCTCTATAGCAGATTCCAGCCGAGGCAAGGGCCGCGGTGCGATCTTTGCCGGTGCTCCGCCCGAGTCCTGCGAACGCTCCAGGCAGCCCTTCCTCCGGCACGACCGAGCAGCTAGGCTCCGGCCGATCCGTCATCCATCAACCAACCCGAAACGAGGCATCCCCCATGCGGCACGGCGGCAAGATCCTGACTGACCAGCTCGAGGCGCAGGGCGCGTCTGCCGCGTTCACGGTGCCGGGTGAGAGCTTCCTCGCAGCGCTGGACGGGCTGCACGATTCGAACCGCATCAAGACCGTCATCTGCCGCCAGGAGGGCGGCGCCGCAATGATGGCCGAGGCCTGGGGCAAGGTGAAGGGCGAGCCCGGCATCTGCATGGTGACGCGCGGGCCCGGCGCCGCCAACGCCATGGCCGGGTTGCATATCGCCCAGCAGGATTCGACGCCGATGATCATGTTTCTCGGTCTCCCCGGCGAGAAGCACGAGGACCGGGAGGCCTTCCAGGAGATCGAGACCAAATCCCTGTTCGGCTCGTTCGTGAAGTGGGCCGCGGTGATCCGCTCGACAGAGCGCATCCCCGAGTACGTGTCCCGCGCCTACCACACGGCCATGAACGGGCGGCCGGGCCCGGTGGTGCTGGGGCTCCCCGAGGACATGCTCTCGGCCAAGGGCGAGGCCGGTGACGCCAAGCCCGCGCGCTTCGCGGTGCCGTCCGCGTCCGCGGGCGACGAGGCGGCGATCCTCGCGGCCTTGGCCAAGGCGCAGCGGCCGCTCGTCATCGTCGGCGGCCCCGGCTGGAGCCGCGAGATCCAGAAGAAGGTCGAGGCTTTCGCGGAGCGCTTCGACCTGCCCGTGGCAGCGTCGTTCCGCTGCCAGGACTACGTCGACAACCGGCATCCCTGCTATGTCGGCCACGCTGGCATCGGGCTCGACGCCAAGCTCGCGGACGCCATCCGGAACGCGGACGTGCTCTTGGTGATCGGGTCACGTCTCGGCGAGATGACGACGTCGGGGTATACGCTGGTCGACATCCCCAATCCGCGCTCGTTCCTCATCCACGTGCATCCCGACGGGCGGGAGCTCGGCTCCGTCTACAGCCCCGACCTGCCGATCAACGCCACGGCGGCGAGCTTCGCCGATCTCCTCGCCCGCCTGCCGGCGCCGGCGTCGAAGCCGTGGTCCCAGCACCGCAAGGCGCTCCGCGAAAGCTATGAGGCCTATGTGCGGCCCGTCGCGACACCGGGCTCGGTCAAGCTCGAGGAGGTGGTGAAGGCCGTCTCGGACATGCTGCCGGAGAACGGTATCGTGACCAACGGCGCCGGGAACTACGCGGCGTTCGTGCACCGCTACACGCAGTACAAGGGCTATCGGAGCTGCCTCGCGCCGACGTCGGGGTCGATGGGCTACGGCCTGCCCGCCGCCATCGCCGCCAAGCTCGCGGACCCGACGCGCACGGTGATCAACTTCGCCGGCGACGGCTGCTTCATGATGACGGGCCAGGAGCTCGCCACCGCGATGCAGTACGGCCTCGACGTGGTGACAGTGGTCGTCAACAACGGCATGTACGGCACGATCCGCGCCCACCAGGAGCGCCAGTATCCCGACCGCGTCTCCGGGACCACGCTGGTCAACCCGGACTTCGCCGCCTATGCCCGCGCGTTCGGCGCCCACGGCGAGACGGTCGAGCGCACCGAGGACTTCAAGCCCGCGCTCGAGCGAGCGCTGGCCTCGCGGAAGGCCGCGATCATCGAGGTCAAGACGGAGCAGGAGGCGCTGACGCCGCGCCAGACGCTGTCGGACATCCGCGCCGCCGGGCGGAAAACCAAGGGCTGAGGCGGCTCTGCCAGCACGAAAAAGGGGTGCCGGCTCCACTCGCCGGCACCCCATATGTCAACTCAGCAGAAGCGCTGGGCGCCTCAGTACCTGTAGTGGTCGGACTTGAACGGCCCCTCGGGCTTCACGCCGATGTACTCCGACTGGTCGGGGCGCAGCTTGGTCAGCTTGGCGCCGACCTTGGCGAGGTGCAGCATCGCGACCTTCTCGTCGAGATGCTTCGGCAGGGTGTAGACTTTGCGCTCGTACTTGCCAGGATTGGTGAAGAGCTCGATCTGCGCCAGCGTCTGGTTCGTGAACGACGCGGACATGACGAACGACGGGTGGCCCATCGCATTGCCGAGGTTCACGAGGCGGCCCTGGCTCAACAGGATGATCCGGCGGCTCGGGGCCAGCTCGATCTCGTCGACCTGGTCCTTGATGTTCGTCCACTTGAAGTTCTTGAGCGAGGCCACCTGGATCTCGTTGTCGAAGTGGCCGATGTTGCAAACGATCGCCCGATCCTTCATGGACCGCATGTGGTCGAGGGTGATGACGTCCTTGTTGCCGGTCGCCGTGACGAAGATGTCGGCGCGCGGCGCGGCGTCCTCCATGGTGACGACCTCGTAGCCCTCCATCGCTGCCTGCAGCGCGCAGATCGGGTCGATCTCGGAGACGAGCACGCGGCAGCCGGCCTGACGAAGCGAGGCGGCTGAGCCCTTGCCGACGTCGCCGTAGCCGGCAACCATCGCCACCTTGCCCGACATCATGACGTCGGTGCCGCGGCGGATACCGTCGACGAGCGACTCACGGCAGCCGTAGAGATTGTCGAACTTCGATTTGGTGACCGAATCGTTGACGTTGATCGCCGGGAACAGGAGCTTGCCCTCCTTCTCCATGATGTAGAGGCGGTGCACACCTGTGGTCGTCTCCTCCGAGACGCCCTTGATCGACTTCGCGACCTCGCCGAACCAGCCTTTGGGCTTCTCCTTCAGCGAGCGCTTCACGAGTGCGAAGAGGATCTCCTCCTCC
>JANRJI010000011.1:0-18139 GCA_033764055.1 Hyphomicrobiaceae bacterium | reverse complement strand
GCGATACTGTTCTCTCTCATGTCGGATTTTCATTCGCGCACCGCCATCGACGGCCTGCCGGCAGCTATCAAAACCGTCCTCCTGCCATGGGCGACGGGCGTCGGTTTCGGCTTCTGGATGTTCCATATCTTTTTCGGTGAGCCCAAGACGCCCAATGCCGGCAAGAAGGACAAGGCGCAACCAAACACCCTGTTCGCCGCCAAGCCATCGGATCCGGCCCCGTCCCAGTCGGCTCCGCTCTACGTCGTGATCAGTCTTGCCGCGGCCATGCTGGTGGTGTCCCTCATCGTGACCGAGGAGCGCTACGGGTGGTTCGGCCGCCTGCAAAAGATCAACTTCGGTGGAGGGGGATTGGAGTTCGCTCCCCTTGGAGCACGTTCCGGTGATGGCGCGCGCCTGCAACCGAGCCAAGCCCAACATCAGGCGACGGGATACGCGACTGCAAACGGTCGCATCGACTTTCTCCTCGCCCACATGACGGGCTGGGACCAGCTCATCGAACGGGACATGCAATTCGCCGCGGAGGCTCTGCAGCCTCTGCCCGAGCCCGACGCCCGACATCGCAAAACACTCCTCGAAGACGAGCGCCTGCTCGCTCAGAAGGTCATCGTGCCGCTCGGCCGGCTATTGACGGAGCTGCAGAACAGCCGGGGCTACTCGCACATCGCCTATCTCCTGAAAGATGCGTCGATGAGCTACGATCGCAATCATCGCGAGCTGATTGACGCAGCCAGAGCCATGGCCCGTCAGCGTGGCAGGAATGGTACTGCTGCCGTTGCAACAGAGGACACACGCTTTTTCGCGCACGGCGTGGAATCACTGTGGGAGGCGCTTTGCTCTGCGCGCAGCGGCTATCCCATTGAAGAAGTGAAGGGTTGTTACGCGTCGCTGGCCGAGGCACGCCCCGTTCTTGCTCAACTGCGCGAGGGGTCTGGACGTGGCTCAGGAATGCTGACCACGACTCTGCCTTACGCGACAATGCTGTCTGCTCTGCTCTTAAACGCCGCGGGGCAATACGAGGCCGCCGTCGCTGATCTCAGTGATTGGGGCCAGTCCGTGCTCGCGCGAAAGGACGTCGGCGGGCGCCGTGAGCTTACCGATGCCTACCGGGCGCTCCACCTCGCCGCGATCCTCCCCCTGTTCCAGCGCAATACGCTCGTTTTGCCTCGCAAGGTCCTGAGCCTCCATCAGACTGCCACAAGGCTCGGTGTGTCCATCTACACCTCGCCCCACTCGGATGGCGGAAAGACCAGTTGGAAGAATCAATCGCTGCTCTTGCTGGATCCAGGTGCGTATCTCAAGTCCGACGTGACGATCTGGCAAACGGCGGCCTGCTCACGCCAGCTGACACGCCCCTTCAAGTTGTTCATGATGGCGCAGCTCGTCCTCGTCAACAACATCACCCATCAGCTGAGCCTGGACCGGCACTTCACCGAGACGGCTGCATCGCTCGATGAGTTGAGACAATCGGCCAGACTGCTGCTGCTGCCAAATTTCCGATGTCTCGAGCATCCGAGCCCGGAAGCCGCGTCGCGAATCACGCACGAGCGGGTGCGGAACCTCGAAGGGGTGATCCTGCACACGGTCGCCAGCGCACAATTACTGCTTGGGCGCATCGAGCTCGAGAAGGATGATCGGCAGAATGGACGGCACCGCCTCTGCCAAGCCAAAGCCCACCTCGGCAAGGCGCTTGCCTATCACACGTTGTCGAGGCCCGCGACGCCGACCGACAGCGAGCGTACGCTCCAGAACTCGGCTCACCAATGGATCAGCGAGCATGTAAATCTGTTGCACACCGAGGACGACATCCGCCACGCCCTTCAGATATCATCCGCCGACTGTAAATAATCCAATGCACATCGCTGGGGGCAAGCCGCGCTCGCCACCCAGCGGGCTCGGCCGCCGCGCCCCTTACGGGATTCCCGAAAGCAGCCTCGCGGAGACCTCGACCGAGAGCAGGGCGTGCATCAACAGCACGAAGCTCAAAGTTGCCAAGAAGCGCATAGCCGCCACCTTCTCTGACGATGACGCGGAATCATATAGGGGCACGCCCCTGAACGCAACATGAACCGGACCGTTGGGGCATGAGGCGCATCAGCGGGCCTCTCGTGTCGGGTAGACAGTTGACCCACCACCGAAAAACGCCCTCGGCGATACAATGGCCCCGTTTGCCAGCTCCTTCTCGGCGCGATCGCGGGCCTTGCCGGGCGGGATGGCCGCAACGAGCCGGCGGGCCGCCTCCGGATCCTCGACCGCCACGATGTGGGCCAGCGTGCGGTAGAGACGCCACGTCCGCCAGTCGTTGCCGGGTGGGCAATGCGCCTCGATGACCGCCAGGATCGGCTCCCACAGTCCGCGGCCACCGGGGAAGGCTGCCTCGAGCAGCAAGCCGGCGGCCTCGGCGCGAGACGCCGCGGGCCGCACTTTCGGGAGGAGTGCACAGGCCTCGGCCAGCATCATGGCGGCGGCGGCGCCGTTGGCGGTCTCGATCGCTGCCCGGATCGGCCAGGCCAGGACCGCCGACCGCTGGTAGGCGTCCCGGCCGGCCCTGGCCGTCGCCCGGGCCTCGCCGAGCGCCGTAGCGGACATGTCTGCTGGCGCGTAGCGGCCGACCCAGGCCAGCGCCTGCACTGCGAACCAGGGATCAGCGATCTGCCGCGCGACGCGGAATGCCTCCGCCGGGCGCGTAGGCGCCAGCTCGGATACCTGATCACGCGCTTTTGTCGTGTCGAACATCGCGCTCCTGTCCGATTGGGCTCCCGGTGCGGGGCGGTTGCAGCGTCCTCACCGCCCCTGTGCTTTCCGCCATGCCTCGTACTCCACCTTGGTCTGCGGATCGGTCGGTGGATAGATGCCCCAGATGGGGCGTCCTTCCATGACTTTCTCGGTCGCGAAATCCTCGTAAGCCGTCATCTCCACTGCCTCAGACGCGATCTCGTCGGCCAGATGGGCCGGGATCACCACGCAGCCGTCAGCGTCGCCGACGATCACGTCGCCCGGGAAGACCGGCGCATCCCCACACGCGATCGGCACTTGCGTGTCGATCGCCTGGTGCAGCGTCAAGTTGGTCGGCGCCGACGGCCGCTGATGGAAAGCCGGAATGTCGAGCCTCGCGATTTCGGCCGCATCGCGGAAGCCGCCATCCGTCACGATGCCGGCGACGCCTCGCTTCATGAGGCGGGTCACCAGAATCGAGCCGGCCGAGGCAGCGCGAGCGTCCTTTCGGCTATCGATGACGAACACATGCCCCGGCGGGCAATCTACGTCGATGCTCTTTCGCTGCGGATGGTTGCGATCGTTGAACACCGTGATCGGATTGAGATCCTCGCGTGCCGGGATGTAGCGGAGCGTGAACGCTTCGCCGACCATGGTGGGCTTCGCTGCATCGAGGGGCAGAACACCCTGAATCATCTGGATGCGCAGACCCCGCTTGAACAGCGCCGTCGTGATGGTGGCGGTCGAGACGGTCTTGAGCTTGTCGCGGGTTGCAGACGAAAGTGGCATGGACATGAGCTCCTGAGGAAGGCCGCCCAATGCTAATGTGGCGCCCCGCAGTTGCCGACCGGCAATTGCGGTCGTCCCGGACGTCGGAGCTGTGCGGGGCGGGTCGCCGGGCGCGGCCGTGCCGAGTGCCGGGAAACGCACCTCAAGGCTTCACCCGCGGTGCCTTCGGTCCGCTGCCCGCCGGCCCGCAGTCACCAACCTCGATGCGGGCCTTCAAGACGGCAAGCCAAGCCACCGTGGATGCCGCCTCGGGCTGATCCCGTAACGAAGCTGCCGTCCCGTCGAACGACTGCTTCAGCGCCTGCTCGGCAGCCGCGACGTGGTCGGCAGCCACAGCCCTCGCCTTGCCGATGCACGCCACATGAGCGAGCCTCGCACTTGTGGCGACCGCGGCGGCGGCGAGACGCGCATCCCGGGGAGCGCTCCGGGTGAGCGCCGCCCGGATCGCGCCGGCCTCCTCGAAATGGCCGAGTGCGGCAACTGGATCACCAGCAGCCAGCGCGGCATCTCCCCTCGTGACGAGCGCGACCGATTGCACCCAGCGTCCCCGCAGGTCGTCGGCCGCTGGTCCGCCAGCCGAAGCCCGCTCCTCGGGTCCGATGTCGGCGGGCCATGGCGGTCCGCGGTCGGCGCGCGGCAGCAAGGCAAAGCCAATTCCCGCGAGGGCCGCGATTGCGAGCAGGCTGCGGATCTGCAGGACCCGCTCGAACCCGAACCGGCGACGGTGCTTGATGCCTTCCACCACGAACGCATCGACCGCCCCACCGTGCACCTTCGCCAGCCGATCCTCGTCGACCATCGTGTCGAGCGAGCGGCGCAGCCATCCCGCCTTGCGCGTGAGAAGAACCCACCCAGCAGATCCCAGCGCGAGACAGGCAAGGCCGGAAGCGAGCCGCGGCCCGGCACTGTCGGCCAATGCCGCGCTCACCAGCGGAATGGCGACGGCCAGAAGCACGCCCATGGCCACTGCTGTCGCGTTCCGCTCATGGACCAGCCAGTCGGCCAGCTTGTCGGTCGAGCCTCGCGACGCCACGACCTCACCTCCCCTTTCTGGGATCGACCCGATCCAGGAGGTCGCGGAGCGTTTGCGCGTGAACCTGCAGATGCCCAGCCGCCGTCACGGCCATCTCGTTGACCTTTCCCTTGAGCTCCATGATCGTCTCGGTCGACAGGCGGGCGCTGTGACGAGCGATGTCCTCGAGGGCATCGGGGGTCTCGAAGTCACGGGGATGGGTCAGAGCGATGGCGCGCACGAACAGACGGATCTGTCCGCTTTCGATGGCCTTGCCCAGCGCAGTGCAGCTTCGTACCCGCGCCTCCACGAGTTGGACGACGCGCTTCATCTCAGCCGCATTACCGGCGCACCACACGTCGGACTTGTTGATCAGGATGCCGACCGCCTTGACGCTCGCGCTCTCTCCCTTGGCCCTGAGCGCCAGCTCCAGCTGCTCGATCACGAGGCAAGCCGGGTAGAGGGCCAGCCGATTGCTGTCGCAACTGTCGAGCCCGTCGCTGGCGACGACCGAGCCATCCAGGATGGCGAGCACGAGGCGCGGCTGCAGGGTCACGAGGTCGATGCTGAGCATCTCCAGGCGGTCAGCCGGAATGTCGTGGACATTGCGCAGGACAATCTTCCTGTCGCCCTCGAGGCGATGGAAGACGATGAGCTGCGTCTCGATCCGATAGGTCCGCTCGTATCGCGGTACCGGGTGATTCTTGAGGAACTCGAGCAGCGACGACTTACCGGCACGCGCCTGCCCGCAGAAAACTGTCGTCGGCGCACCGACTATCCGCAGGATCGGGCCAGCCCCCCCGGGAAGGAGGCTCGGAGGCAGCAGATTGCTCCACCACAATACACCGTAGGCCATCCCCAGCAGGCCAATGGCCAAGTAATAGACAAGGCTCCAATCCATCGGCGGGCCATTTCATCAACTCGAGCAATACGCCGCGTTCCTTTAGTACGGGGACACACGCGATGCAAGCCGCGGCAAGGCATGACGCCAACCGGCATCCGGCGCGCCTGGCGTGCCACCGCACCCGGCCTTCGCACGCTGCTCAACCTTTCAGCGCCTCTTTCACCATCCCGCTCGCCTTGCCGAAATCGAGCTGCCCGGCGAAGCGCGACTTGAGCAGGCCCATGACCTTGCCCATGTCCTTCGGCCCCTGTGCTCCGGTCTCTGCGACGGCCTTGGCGACCGCCTCACGGGCCGCCGCCTCGTCCATCATTCTCGGCAGATAGGCCTCGATGACGGTGATCTCGGCGGCCTCCTTGGCAGCGAGCTCCGGGCGGCCGCCCGCGTTGTATTGCTCGATCGAATCCCGGCGCTGCTTCACCATCCTGGTCAGCACCTGGACGATTCCGGCATCGTCGATCTCGCCTTTGGCACCCGGCTCCATGTCGGCCGCCTTCATGGCGGAGATCATCAGCCGGATGACACCGAGGCGCTCCTTCTCCCCGGCCTTGAGGGCCGTCTTCATGTCGTCGGTCAGGCGCTGGCGCAGCATGAGAGCCTCCGGTGTGGCGAATCGCGTCTCTCTAGAGTGGGGGGGCGGGCCACGCGGGGCAACGATCCTTCGGACACGATGCCTCGGAGCGGGTGTCGGCAGCTCCTGGAGAGGGCGGGCTTCGATAGCACACGGCTGGCCCGGTCCTCATCGCACGGATCATCGCATGGGCGGATCCTCTCGCTGCGTCGTCACCAGCCCACAGCTTGACGGGACCGAGCGGCTGCCACGCTCGAGGTTGCAGGAATGGCTCCGGTCCGCCTGGGACTGGGGCACTCGTAGATCGGCTCGCCGTCGCTCGTGAGCCGGGCGATGCGAGCTGCTTTGACATCCTGCCCCGAATCCCGCGAGCCTTGTCCCGCGGGATGGTGGACATGGCACTCACGGCGACATTCGATCTCGAGGCGAGCGAGGCAGCGCTCGGGCACGGGCCCGTGGCCGGCATCGACGAGGCGGGCCGAGGCCCCTGGGCCGGGCCCGTCGTGGCGGCGGCCGTCATCCTCGACCCTACCCGAATTCCGCCCGGCATTGCGGACTCGAAAGTGCTGCCGCCGGAGGTCCGCGAGCACCTGGCTGCCCAGATTCTGGCGACGGCCATCGTCGGCGTCGGCATCGCCGATGTCGAGCGCATCGACCGCGACAACATCCTCAACGCCACGCTCTGGGCGATGGGCGAGGCGGTGCGCGCCATGGCGGTGCGCCCGCGACTGGCGCTCGTCGATGGCAATCGAGCGCCGCGTCTCGCCTGCGAGACGCGCACGATCGTCTCCGGCGATGCGCGGTGCCTCTCGATCGCGGCCGCCTCGATCGTCGCCAAGGTCACGCGCGACCGCCTGATGTCCGAGCTCGGGCAGGAGCTCCCCGCCTACGGCTTCGAGCGACACAAGGGCTACGGCACGCCGGAGCACCGGCTGGCGCTCGAGCGGCATGGCGCGACGTTGCACCATCGGCGTTCCTTCAGACCAGTCCAGCTCGCCTTGGGTCTGGAGATCTGAGCGGGACCGGTCCTTGACCCCACGCGGCTGCGTTCTACTAATGAAACGTCGAGAACAGAGGACATCCTCATGCGCATCGCCGCCCTGCTCGCCGCACTGACCCTGACCGCAGGCGCCGCGTCGGCGCAGGTCGTGACGCACGAGGCGAGCCTCGTCAACAACAAGGGCCAGGCCCTCGGCTCCGCCAAGCTCTCCGGCAGCGCCGGCGGGACCGTGATCCGCTTGCAGCTCAAGGCTGGCTCGCTGACGCCCGGCTGGCACGGCATTCACCTGCACGCGGTCGGCGACTGCTCGGATCACGCCGGCTTCCAGGCCTCAAAGGGCCATGTGAACCACGGCCAGAAGCCGCACGGCCTGCTGCACCCGCAAGGCCCCGACGAAGGCGACCTGCCGAACATCTTTGCCAACGCGGATGGCTCGGTGAATGCCGAGGTCTCGACGCGGACGCCGATGACAGGCGCCAATGGCATCAAGGATGGCGACGGCTCGGCCCTGGTGATCCACGCCAGCGCCGACGATCACACGACCCAGCCGATCGGCGGGGCCGGTGCCCGCGTGGCGTGCGGCGTGATCAAGTAGGTCGAGGCGAGGCGCATCCATTCCACCGAGGCCGACATGGTGACCGATACCGGCTCAGTGCTTTCGCCGGCAGAGCTGCGCGACCTGCGCCGCCTCGCCGGCTTCATGGTGCCCGCATCGCCGGACTACCGGGTGCCCGGCGCCGACGACGAGGCGGTCTTCGCCGATATCGTGCGCTCGCTCGGGCGCGACCGGGACGCGGTGCGAAAGGCCCTCGCCATGCTGCGCGAGCAGACCGACGGGGCATTCGCCGACCTCGACGAGGCGAATGCCGAGGCGGCGGCGTTGGCCTTCCTCGGCGGCGGGGGCACCGCGATCACTGCCCTCGGGCGTGCCGTTCTGCAATGCTACTATCGCGACGACCGTGTTTTCCGATCGCTCGGGCGCGAGCCGCGAGCGCCGTTCCCGAAAGGACATGTGGTGGAGCAGGGCGACTGGTCGCTGCTCGAGGCGGTAAAGGGACGCGCGAGGATGTGGCGGGACGTGGACGGCGGGGAGCGCTAGAGATGGGCACTGGAGCGGAACCCGGCTCTCCCCGGCCGACCGACGAGATCGTCGACGTCTTGATCATCGGCTCGGGCGCCTCCGGCGCCGCCGTCGCCTGGAGCCTCGCGGACACACGGATGAAGATCCTTTGCCTCGAGCAGGGCGACTGGATCAAGCCGACCGACTTTCCGACGAACGGCCGCGACTGGGAGGCGCGCCGCTACGCCGACTTCGACATCAGTCCGAACCGCCGCGCCCGGGACACCGACTATCCGGTGAATGACGACAACTCGCCGATGAAGGTCGCCAATTTCAATGGCGTCGGCGGGGGCACAGTCCTTTACACGGCGCATTTTCCCCGCATGCATCCGTCCGACTTCCGTGTGCGGACGCTCGACGGCGTGGCCGACGACTGGCCGGTCGACTACTGGACGCTCGAGCCCTATTTCGCCGAGAACGACCGCATGATGGGCGTGGCGGGCCTGGCGGGCGATCCCGCCTATCCGCTGCATCAGCCCACCATGCCGCCGGTGCCGCTCGGCAAGACCGGCACGCGCTACGCCCAGGCGATGAACAAGCTCGGATGGCACTGGTGGCCGTCCGACATCGCCGTGGCCACGACGGAGTACGAGGGCCGGGCAAAGTGCATCAATCTCGGCCATTGCACGCCCGGCTGTGCGCAGGGGGCCAAGGCCAGCGTCGACATCACCTACTGGCCACAGGCACTGAGAGCAGGAGTGGAGTTGCGAACCCGCTGCCGCGTGCGGGAGATCTCCACCAACGAGCACGGCATGGCGTCCGGTGTCGTCTACTACGACCCGACCGGGCGCGAGCGTTTCCAGCCCGCCGAGATGGTGATCATCGCCGCCAACGGCATCGGTACGCCGCGACTGCTGCTGAACTCGGCCTCGTCACGGTTCCCGAACGGCCTCGCCAACTCGTCTGGCCTCGTCGGCAGGAACCTGATGGTGCATCCTTGGCCGCAGATTTACGGCTACATCGACGAGGAGGTCGATGGCGACCGCGCGCCGATGACCGTGATGTGGAGCAAGGAGTTCTACGAGACCGATCTCTCGCGCGGATTCGTGCGCGGCTACACGCTGCAATTCGCCCGCGGCACAGGGCCGGCCAACGAGGCGATCACAAGCATGGCGGCCGGTCGCCTGCCTTGGGGCAAGGACCACCACAAGGTCTACCGATCGCTCCTCTATCGCAGTCTGCGCGTGGGGGTCGCCTGCGAGGATCTGCCGGAGGGCCACAACCGGGTCACGCTCGACCCCGTGCTGAAGGATGGCCACGGCATCCCGGCGCCGCGGATCGACTACACCGTCAGCGAGAATACGCGCCGCATGATGGATCATGGCATCGCACGGTCGGTCGAGATCCTGCAGGCGGCTGGATGCGAGCGCATCTTCCTGCCGCCGCCCAACGTCCTGAACAGCCCCGGCCATCTGCTCGGCACGGCGCGCATGGGCACGGACCCTGGTCGCTCTGTCGTCAACGAGTGGGGACGCTCCCACGACGTGAGGAATCTCTTCATCGTCGACGGCAGCATCTGGGTGACGTCGGGCGGCGTGAACCCCACGTCCACGATCCAGGCGCTGGCGCTCTACATCGCCGATGCCATCAAGAAGCGGCTCGCCAACTTGTTCGACTGATCCGCGAGGGGCGGCGGCCCGCAGGGCTTGGCCCCGCCGGCACGATCGTTTCGGCGAATCGACGATCATCGTAACGATGGCCGGGAAGCAAGTGCCTCCCGGCCATGACCGCCCAAACGGGCCAAAACGCAGCACCGTTACCGCTTGACCCAGATCGGTGTCTTGACGGCGGCATCGGCGGGGAAGACCGTGAACGGCTCGCCGCCCTGCCACTGGACGAACACGATCTCAGCGCCGACGCGGCGACCTTTGTCGTCGAATTTCATGACGCCGCCGCCGCCGGGGAAGTACTGTCCCGAGCCGCCCTTCGTCTCCAGCTTGCGCATGGCCTCGCCGACCGCCTTGCGATCCGCCTTGCCGGCCAGCTCGACGGCCTCCTTCAGGATCCACATATCGCCGTAGGTGCAGATCGAATCCTGCGTCATCCAGGGCTCGCCCGTCTCCTTCTTGAAGCTGTCGACGATCTTCTCCTGACCCTTCACCGGCCAGTTGGCGATGGAGAAGATCAGACCCTCCAGCAGCTCCTTGCCGAGAAGCTTCAGGATCTCCGGCGTGCCGAGCGGTGCTCCGTTCGAGATGGTGGGAAGACGGCCCTTTCCGAGATTGAACTCGTTCATCTTCTCGAGGATGAGCTTGTAGTCGGACGTGGCCGTCGGCACGAGCAGCAGCAGCTCCGGCCGGGCCGAGCGCAGCTTCTGTACGAGCGGCGTCGAGTCGGCCAGCGGCGGCGTGAACACGTCGTCGGAGACCAGCTTCAGTCCCATCTTGTCGAGGCCGCCCTCGCGGAGTGCCTTGGTGAAGGCCACGGGGGAGGCCGTGTTGTCGTTGATGATGGAGATCGTTGCCGGCTTCTTGCCGGTCTCCTTCTCGGCGAGGCGCACGGCGGTCGGCACCGTCTCGGCTGCCATCTGGCTCGCGACCAGCGAGGTCTGGAACACGTACTTGAAGCCACGCGCCGTGATCTGATCGGAATAGGAGAGCGTCAGCCACGGCACCTCAGCGCGCTCGGTCACCTCGGTGACTGCGAGGGTGAAGGAAGACAGCCAGGCGCCCGTGCCGCCGACGATGTCGGTCTCCGACGAAACCATGCGCTGAGCCGCATTCTTGGCTTTCTCGGCACTGTCGCCCGAGTCGATCACGACCAGCTGCATCTTGGCGCCGCCGAGGGCCTTGATGCCGCCCTGCTCGTTGATGTGCTTGATGGCGAGATCGCCGCCCTTCTTCATCAGCTCGCCCTGACGAGCCCAGGGGCCGGACATCGGCGCGATCAACGCGACCTTCACCACCTGCGGCGCCTGGGCATGCGCCCGCCCGATGCCGCCGAGCGCCAGCGCGCCGGCGCCAGCCAAGCCCGTACGGACAACGGTGCGACGGCTTGGTTTCACGATGCTCGTCATTTCTCGATCCTCCCTGGAACAGTCTCGAACAGAGCCACGCACGACATGTGGCCCGCAAGGTTGGCGGAATTACATGCCGAGATAGGCCTTTCGAATGCGATCGTCCGAGAGCAGGGCATCGTGCGTGCCCTCGAGCACGACGCGCCCCGTCTCCAGCACATAGCCGCGATCGCACGACTGGAGAGCCTCGACAGCGCGCTGCTCGACCAGCAGGATGGTGATCCGCTTGTCACGCCGGATCTCGGCGATAGCCTCGAAGATCTGGTCGACGATCGTGGGCGCGAGGCCCATCGACGGCTCGTCCAGCATAAGAAGTCGGGGCGACGAGGCAAGGCCGCGCCCGATCGCCACCATCTGCTGCTGGCCGCCCGAGAGCGTCCCCGCCAATTGGCGCCGACGCTCCTGCAACACGGGAAACAGCTTCTCGATGTATGCGAGGTTCGCCACCCAATCGCGGCGGCCGGCCTCAGTCCATGCGCCCATCTCGAGGTTCTCGAGCACCGTCAGGTTGGGGAACACCTGGCGTCCTTCGGGAACATGCGCGATGCCGAGATGCGGCCGCTCCGCCGCAGGCACGCTGGTCAGGTCCTTGCCGTTCAGGAGAATGCGGCCTTTGCTCGGAGAGACGACACCGGAAATGGTCTTGAACAGCGTCGTCTTGCCAGCGCCATTGGGGCCCACGATCGACACGAAATCGCCCGCGCCGACCTTGATCGACACGCCGTCGAGTGCCCTCAGGCCGCCGTAGGCGACGTGGACGCCATCAATTTCGAGCATAGGCGCTCCACTTCTTGCCGAGATAGGCCTCGATGACTTGCGGCTGACGCGTCACCTCCTCGGGCTTTCCCTCGGCGAGAACGGCACCGTGGTCGAGCACCAGAAAGCGATCGGCGAGACGCACCATCGCGTGCATGGTGTGCTCGATGATCACGATGGTGGTGCCATCGGCCGCCAGCTTGCGGATGACGCCCAGCATTTCCTCGACCGCGTCGGCTCCGAGACCGGCGAGGGTCTCGTCGAGCAGCAGCAGCTTCGGCTTGCCGGCGAGCGCGCGTGCCAGCTCGAGCAGTCGAAGCTGCTTGGTGGTCAGGCCGCCGGCCAGCAGGTGGGCATCGCCAGCCATGCCAACCCGCTCGAGCGCCTCGATCGCGAGCTCGTAGGCATCGTCATCCGAAGGCGTGGCCACATAGGCCCCGACGACGACATTCTCCAGCACGGAGAGCCTTGGAAACGGACGCACGACCTGGAAGGTGCGTCCGATGCCTAGCCGGCAGACGGCATTGGCAGGCAGGCCGCGAATCTCCTCGCCATGGTAGCGGACGCTGCCGGCATCGGCCGAGATGATGCCGTTGAGCAGATTGAAAAGTGTCGTCTTGCCGGCGCCGTTCGGGCCGATGATGCCGAGGATGTCGCCCTGGCGTACCGTGAAGCCGACCGACTGCACGGCACGGAGGCCGCCGAAGCTCTTGGACAGATCCTTGACCTCGAGCATGACGGGGGCTCCCGGCGGCGGGGCCTTGCGCTCAGGCATGGCGGGAGGGGGGCTGGCGTCGGTGGCTGCCGGACCGGCCGCCACTGCCGGCAGCATCGCCGAGGAAGGCGGTGCCGACAGGAAGCGCCAGTGGAGAAGCGCGAAGAGCGGAACCGGCGCCAGTGCCAGGAACGCCTTGGGATTCGGCGCGCTCCAGAGCAACGGAACCAGATGCAGCGATGCGAACAACAGCAGCAACAGCGTGAGACCGAGGGCCGTCTCGGCTATGCGCCGGCCGACGCTGTAGCCGCGGAACCGGTCCTTCACCCGCCAGAAGATGCCTTCGGGTGCGGCGAGGATGATGTAGACGATCGCCATGCCGAGCACGACGCCCTGGATGCCGGGAAGCTTGTCGCCAAGCTCCGAGTGCAGGATCTCGGTCAGCGGATGCAGCACCGCGGCGCCGATGACCGGGCCCCACGCCGCGCCGACGCCGCCGAAGAGCGAGAAGATCAGCGGCTGGGCGGAGGTCAGCATGCCGAACACACTGGCCGGCGTCACGACCAGGAGCACGACGGCGTAAAAGCCGCCGATGGCGCCAGCGATCATGCCGGACAGAACGATCGCCTTGAGCTTCCAGCGGAAGGTGTCGATGCCGGCCGCCTCGGCCGCGATCTCATTCTGCTTGATGGCGAGCAGCGACATCCCGAACCGCGAGCGCTCGATGCGGAGCGAGATGAGCAATGCCATGACCATCATGGCCAGTGCGATCAGGGAGTAGACGCGGTTCTCGTTCGGGAACTGCATGTAGGCCATCGGGTTCTCGCGCTTCATCGGCAGCGAGACCTCCTGCAGCCCCAACCACTCGAAGACGTAGAGCATGGCCAGGGGATAGGCCAGCATCGACAGCGCGAAATAGTGGCCGCGCAGCCGGAATGTCGGATAGCCGATCACCAGTCCGGCCACCGCACCCGCGAGCGCTGCGGCCGGGAGCCCGAGCCACGGTGTGACGCCGAACAGCACGAACAGCATCGTCAGGGTGTAGGCGCCGAGCCCGAAGAAGGCCGCATGCCCGAACGAGACGAGACCCGAGTAGCCCGAGAGGATGTTCCACGAGATGCCGAACGTCGCCCATACCGGCACGAGCGTCAGCGTCAGCTGGTAGTACTGATTGGTCACCGTGCCGACGAGCACGAGATAGACGACCGACAGGACCACCAGCGGCACGAGCCAACCGGAGCCGGAGGGGCGCTGGAGGCGGGCGGCCGCGGCTGCGTCATTCACCATCGTCAGGCCCTCGTCACGTTGACGCCGAAGAGGCCCTGCGGCCGGAGGAACACGATCAACAGGAAGACAACGAAGATCGCCGTGTTCTGCAGCTGCACAGGCAGCACCAGGGTCGCGAGCTGCTGCACGAGGCCGATGATCATGCCACCCCAGAAGGCGCCGATGATCGACCCGAGCCCGCCGAGGACCACACCCGCATACATCACAATGACGAACTCGATGCCTACGTACGGCTGGAACGGGTAGTAGGTCGCAACGAGCCCCCCGGCGACGGCGGTCACGGCAGTGCCGATGCCGAAGGCGAAGCGATGCGCCTTGTCGACATCGATGCCCATGTAGGTCGCCGCCTCGGGATTGTCGGCGGCGGCGCGCAGCGATTTGCCGACGCGGGCCCGGGTGATGAAAAGGTAGAGCCCGATCGCCACGGCCAGAGAGACGAGCAGCGCGATGCCTCGGGCCTTGTTCAGGAAAATCGAGACGTCCTGACCGACGAGCGGCCCCAGCTCCCAGGCACTCGATGAGAGCGAGGTCTTGATCGACACCGGCGTCGACCCGAACAGGATCAGTCCGCCGTTCGAGAGGATCAGAGCCACCCCCAGCGTCAGGATCAGCTGCGCATAGTGGCCCTCGCCCTCGAGGCTGGCCACCCGAACGCCGGTCACGCGGCTGATCAGGAACCGATGCAGCAACACGCCGAACACGAACATGACCGGGCCGGTGATCAATGCTGCTGCGATCGATCCAGCGTCGGCGCCGAGCAGGCTGCCGAGGCCGAGGGTGCCGAACAAGTAGAACGACACGTACATGCCGAGCATCATCAGGTCGCCCTGACCGAAATTGATGACGCGCATGACGCCGAAGATGATGCCGAGCCCCACGCACATGAGCCCGTAGATGCCGCCGAGCAGCAGCCCTGCGGTCAGGGCCTGCAGGAAGTTCTCGAGACCGATCAGGAATGGACTCAAAGCGGCGCCTCCACCCTCGCTCAGCGGCCGCGGGGGACCGGAGCTGCGTCGTGTGATTTTTTGGTCAGTGTTGTCCGGCACCGTGTCACCGGCTGTCAACGACTGATCCGTCCTCCAGGGTGGTTCACACGCCAATTCTCCACGGCGCATCCTCGAGCAGGCTGGCGGCCGGCGCGAGGGCATGCTGCCGGAGCGCTCGAGCCGCGGGTCAAATTGCCGTATAGCCGCCGTCGATCAACAGATCGGAGCCGGTCATGAAGGCGGAGGCGTCGGACGCGAGATAGAGGGCAGCGAGCGCGATCTCCTCTGGCCTGCCAAGGCGACCTATCGGGTGCAGTGGACCCGACATCTCGCGCGCCTTGGCCATGTCGCCCCAGCGGAACTCGAGCCGGCGCGTCTCGACGGCTCCCGGGGACAGTGTGTTGGTGCGGATATTGTCCTTGGCGTGGTCGAGCGCCATGGTCTTGGCGAGCTGGATGAGGGCGCCCTTGGTCGCGTTGTAGGCGGCGCGGCCGGGCGCGCCGACGCGCCCCATCTGCGAGGCGATGTGGATGATCGAGCCGCCGCCTGCCTTCGCCATGTGGGGGATGACGGCCCGGCCCATCAGGTAGGCGCCTGTCAGGTTGACGGCGACCACGGCGTTCCACCAGTCGGGCGTGGTCTCGACGATGGTCCCCGACGGGTCATTGATGGCCGCACCGTTGACGAGCACGCGCGGCGCGCCGACTGCGGCGACGGCGGCTGCCGCCGCCTCCTCCACAGAGGCCTCGCTCGCGACATTGCATCGGATGGCTGCCGCTACGCCGCCCGCGGCGCGGATGGCGTCGCCGGTGCGGGCCGCGCTCGCTTCCTCGATATCGAGGCAGGCGACCTTGGCGCCAGCCGCCGCGAACGCCATTGCGATCGCCCGGCCGATGCCGTTCCCGGCGCCGACCACGATCGCCGATTTGCCGTCCAGGCGGTAGGCTTGCTCGATCATCTGCACCTCATCCGGCCTCGGCCTCATTGCGTCCGAGAGGCCATGGGGGCCTCCCCGGCCTATCTCCGGGGAGGCGAACAACGTCCGCGGGCTTGACGCCGGATACGGCGGATCAGCCCACGGTCTCCATCAGCCCCTTGAGGCTCGGCAGCTGCTCGAAGCGCTTGATCATGTCGAGCGCCGTTCGCGCCTTGGCCCGCCCGAGGACGGGCTCGACCAGCGAGTTGAACTTGGCCTCGAGCTTCGCCTCCTGGGCTGCCACGTCCTCGGCGGGAATGCCGACATTGACCGACGCCTTGATCTTGCGGCCGTCGTTGAGCTCGATCGAGACGTCGGCGCCGTGCCGCTCGCGCAACTCGCGCGGCGTCGGGTCGAGCTGCACGCGGTCGCGGATCTTGATGTAGCGCGGGTCGTTTGCATTCTCGTCCGAGTAGGTGCCGAGCGCGGCGGTGTCGGCGCCGGCGAGTGCCATCCCGGCGAGGTGGCGCAGCGCGAACTTGATCTCTAGGCCGGTCCTCGGCTCCGGGATGCAGCAGACCTTCAGGTGGCCCGGATCGATGTGCACCGTCATCAGCTTCACGTCGTCGGGGCCGATGTTGTGCTGGCGCTTGAGCTCGCGAATGGCCTCGATCGGCGAATGCGTCAGGTAGCAGGCCGCGTGATACTTGAAGAGGTTGGACTCGACCGCCATCGGAGCCCGCGGATCGGGACGAATCGGTCCGGGCGTGAACCCCGGCGCCTGGGTCTGCAGGAAGCCCTGCGGTGCCTCGATCGCGTCGGCGCGGGCCGTGAAGCCGCGGGCCGCGATGCGCGCAGCGATGACGCCGTTCATGGCGGCCTTGCCGGCATGCAGCGGCTTCGTCATCGTGCCGAAATTGATCTTCAGGCCCGACGCCTCCGAGGCGGCGATACCGAGCGCCATCGCCGTCTGCTCGGCATCGAGCCCGAGCAGGTTCGCGGCACCGGCCGCGGCCCCGAACGTGCCGACGGTGCCTGTCGCGTGGAAGCCGTGCTCGTAGTGGCCGTCGCCGCACATGTCACCGAGGCGGCACTCGACCTCGTAGCCGGCGATGAAGGCCGTGAGCACGTCGCGGCCGCTCTTGCCCATCAGCTCGCCGAGCGCGATGACCGAGCCCGCCACCGGCACCGTCGGATGGCCATGCATGAGGCGATTGACGTCGTCATAGTCGAGCGCGTGCGAGACAGCGCCGTTGACGAGAGCCGCATCGTGCAGCGAGGCCTTGGTGTTGCGTGCGATCACGGTGCACGGGCCGGACGCCGAGGCTTTGAACTCCTCCGCCAGAATGTCGGCGAGCGGCTCCTTGGCGCCGGCGATGGTGACGGCGAACCAGTCCATCAGAGCGTGCCGCGCCCAGGTGTCGGCGGACGCCGTCGTGCCGGCCGACGTGAACGATGCGGACCACGCCGCAAGGCCGCGCGTGATGGCGTCGGCGCCTGGCTTGCCAGTGCCTTGTGTCTGCGTCTGGGCTTCCATGGGCTCTTCCCTCGCGGTTGGGGTGCGGCCGGGCAGACCCGCCGCGCCTCTCTCAATTTGTCCGGACGTTAGCACATCCGCGGCCGACGGGAAGCCGGTCCCATTCGGCCGGGTGACCGTCCTAATCGCGCTGCGGCGAGGGCCGCAATGCCTGCGGACTGAGGTCGGGCGGCAGATCGGGATGTTTGTCGGTGAGCGTGGCGCAGGCCGCAGCATCGGCCTTGGCGCAGGCGGCGATCAGAGCCTCGAGCTCGGCCAGATGGAACTCGATCGCCGCGCGGCGTCCGGCATCGAGTCGCGGACGCGCGAGGAGTTTGTAACATGCCTCGAGATTGCCGCGCGAGCACGCCGCCAGAAACTTGCCCTGGGCCCGAGCAGGCCCGGTGCCGAGCGACACCAGGAAGCCGGCGACGACAATGAGGCGGGCAAGCATCATGAATGGCCTCACCGGTTGGATGGCCAGCCCGGCACCTGTGAGCGCGAGCCGCCGAGGCTCGATCAGTGGCAGCCGCCGCCGGGCCGCCTTCCCGGTGAAGGGGCGGATGCCGATCCGCCGCACGAAGCCATCAACGGCATGCTCGGCGCAACGCTGCTCGTGGACGGCTCGTGCCGTGGCCCGCAATGGCCCTGCGGTGCATGCCTCGCCGACAGACAGCCCCCTGCCTCGGGGCTGCCGAGCCAGCTCGCCTGCCTGAAGTGACTGCCCTACCTGAAGTGACAGGCCGCGAACTGACCTGGCGACTTCTCCTCGAGCGGTGGCGTGTCGATCTTGCATCGCGGCTGCGCGATGGGGCAACGGGTGTGGAAGTGACAGCCCG
>JANRJI010000010.1:0-7605 GCA_033764055.1 Hyphomicrobiaceae bacterium | reverse complement strand
GGTGTTAAGTCCGTCATGGCCGTGGCGTCCCGTTGCGACGCGAGCACGCTCGTCTCGACAACGGTTTGCTACGCGATTGCAACGACCTGCGCCACGGCCAACACCGATTTCCTCATGCCTGATGCATGATCCGGGCTAGGCAATGACGGAGGCGGGTCGCACGCTGGCATACCGCTGGTTGATCAAGCGAACCTCCTCAATGCGCGCAGAGGACGAGGCGATGGCGACGAACATTACGGACTGCCAGTAGAGCGCGGTCGAGTGGCCGCCATGCAGGCGCTCTCGGATGCGCGCCAAGTCGGCGGTAAATGCTCGACGGCGGAAATGCTGAAAGACGGTGATCAGGGAACTGTCCGGTAGGCGTCCGACAAGCGCGCCGAGATCGGCGTAACGCAGATGGCGGCTGGTCGGATTGCGCTCGGGTTCGAACCCGTTGTCGGGATCAAGCAGGATGACGGAGCGGGGTGCCGGACACAGGCCAAAACGCTCCAGTAAGGCTGGTTCGAGACCGCGCGAGCCGGATCCAGGCCCACCAGCGGGATCGCGAAACGTCATCGCATACCTTGCACCCATCAACTGCGGCAGTGTCAGCAGACGTTCTGGATTGCGGGTCGTGCGCAAATCTCGACAAAGCGCCAGGACTTCAGGCCGCGCCGGGAAGCGGTCTGGTGGCGTCGAGCCATGCGTCGAGCCGTCGTCGGGTGTCATCATCCAGACGACCTGCAACTGCTCGGCACCCAACGCGTCGGCCAGGAAGTGATGGTAATCCCATTTGAAGCAGTCCTTGGAATCTCCGAGATATTGCAGCTTCATTTGCGGCACGCTTTCGACGGCCTCGAGTGCGCGGCGCGCCGGCAAGATCCGCTTTGTCCTATGCGTGAAGACGAGATCGCCGACTGACATGGCGGCATTCTCCTCGAACGGCACAGAACGGGTTTGCTGATTTCCCTGCTCATGCGGCGGTCGCCGCGAGATGCCGGAACATGTTGCGCCGTGCCTCGTCGTCCATCTCGGATTTGAACGTGTAGCGCTCCTTGAGCGCCACAGCGCAGGCCGCCGTCGGCCGCGCCGAGATGGTATCGACGAGCCGCTTCAGGTGCGGGAGTTTGTGCCATGCGTCCTCGCCGAGAATGAAGGGAATCACCCTGGCCCAACCCCACAACGCCATATCGGCGATCGTGTAGACGCCGCCGACCATGTATTCGCGATCGGCGAGGTGCTCGTCGGCCACCAGAAGATGACGCATGGCTTCGAACTGGTAGCGGGCGTGAGCGTAAGGCACCTTCTCCGGTGCGAAATGCTTGAAATGCACGGCCTGGCCGCAGAACGGGTCCGACACCGGTGGCCACGAACATTAGCCACGACAATAGTTCGGCCCGGTTGGCCGGTGAGGCGGGCGGCAGGAATGCTCCGGTCTTTTCGGCGAGGTAGAGCAGGACGGCATTGCTGTCGAAGACGATCACGCCGTCGTCGTCGATCGCTGGCACCTTGCCGTTGGGATTGGCGGCCAGAAACTCAGGCCGAAACTGCTCGCCCTTTCTCGTATCGACCGGCATCGGCTCGTAGGCGAGCCCGCTCTCCTCGAGAAAGAGCGCGACCTTGGTGGGATTGGGCGAGCCATTGAAGTAGAATTTCGGCACCCGTGGTTTCTCCTCAGGTAGGGGGCGGGACGCGCGGCAGCCGGGTCGCGGGCCGCCGCCGAACAGCCACTCCGGCCGCCCATCGCCTGCCCGCAAGCACCGCCCGGCATTACTTGGCGGCAGCTGCCGGTACAAAATCGAACTTTCCCGGCTGAACGAGGAAGATCGCGCACTCCGTCTGCGAGAGGCATTTGGTCACGTGCATACGGTTCGCTGGCTGGAACCAATAAGAGCCAGGAGCAAGTGGCGTATCGGACTCTTCCGGCGCACCATTCGCAATGACGCCGTTGATGACGACACCGTGGAAGTCGGCGGTGTGCGCGTGGACCGGGCTGGAGAACCCGGCCGGAATTTTGACGAAGGTGCCGTGCTGGCCTGTTGCCCGGTCGCCGAAGGCCGGAGCCGCCTTGAGCACGCCGACCCCGAGCGCGCCGAACTCGAGCACCGAGACGGGTCGCCTCGAGGATGGAGAGGCGTTTGCCGGTTCGCCTGCCGCGAGGCAATCGAGTGCGACGAAGCCGGAAGCTGCAAGCGCCGCGAGCGCGGCAATGAGCGAGGTCCGTTTACTGCTCGGTGTCATGGTATGTCCTTCGGGTTTATGGCCGTCACCTAAAGTGCCTTGATCTCGCCGCCGTCCATGCGCAGCGCCGAGCCGGTCATCCACCGCGAACCGGGTGAGACGAGGAAGGCCACCAACGCGGCGATGTCGCCCGGGGCACCGAACCGGGAGATCCCCGCCTCGGTTACGAAGGCCTCTATGGCGTCGGCCATGCCAATGCCCCGACTTGCCGCCATGCGCTCGACCATGGCCCGTCGGCGGTCGGTCATGACCGGTCCCGGCAGCACGCTGTTGACAGTTATGCCGCCATAGTCTCCGAAGGCCACAACCTGGTCATTCTCGGTCAGGTAGGAATGCGTGATGGCCGAGAACGCATCCCAGTCCTGGCCGATGCGCGCGAAAAGATTGTCGAGAACGGCCTGCGGCGAGCGCCAGGTGCCGGAGTAATAGGGGAAGCCTTCTGCCTCGGTCCATTCAATGTCCGGCGCCAGCAATGCGATGACGCCGGAACGTCACCGCGTGCGAGGGCCGCGTAGAAGCGTTGCACTATGGCCAGCGCGGTGGACGCATGCTCGCGATCGGAAACATTGCTCATGGCGAACTCGGTAACTGCTGGACATGGGGGCGCGGTCTCACCGCGCCCCGCAGACAAACTTTACGAATGCGCTTCAGGCGGGCCACACGACCGGCTTCTGCGGGACGTCGGCGTCGCCGGTGCCCCACTGCTGCAACGAGCCCTCGCGCATCTGCATCACGATGTAGACCAGCATCTCCGAGCCGTTGTTGCGCCACACCCGCTCGCCCTTCGGCGCGATCCTGACGACCGAGCCTTCGCGCACGTCGAACATCTCGCCGTCGACCTGCACCTGCCCCTTGCCGTGGATGAAGATGTAGACCTCCTCGTTCTGGCGGTGCGTGTGGTGGAACGGCATGCCCTGTCCCGGCGGCATCGCGTTGATCGAGATCTCGATCGAGGTGAGACCCATCGCGTCCTTGAGGAAAAGCTTGCCGGGCACCTTGCCGAGACCGGGGATCTCGACGGAGTTGTTGATCCAGTCCTTGAGCGCGCCGCTCTCGAACAGTGTGTAGTGCGTGCCCTTCCTGGCGGTATTGCGTGCGAGCATGTTCATGTGTCGTCTCCTTGTTGGGTTTGGCAGTGGAAAGAATGCGTGCCAGCGGCGGAATTCAGCGGACGGACTTGGCGAGGAAGCCCTTGATCGCCGCGGCGATCTCCTCGCCGTGGGTCTCGAGCGCGAAATGGCCGGCATCGTAGAGATGAACCTCGGCCTTCGGTGCGAGCGCCTTGAGAGCGTCGACGCCGGCCATGGTGAAGAACGGATCGCTCTTGCCCCAGACGACGAGCGTCGGCGGCTGACGGGTCTTGAGGTAGCTCTGCCAGGCGGGGTACTGGGCGACGTTGTCCTGATAGTTCCAGAGGTACTGGAGCTGCACCCTGTCGTTACCGGGCCGGTCGAGCCGGGCCTGATCATGGGTCCAGGCGTCGGGTGACAGCCGCTCGGGGCGGGTCGCGCCGTGCGTGTATTGCCACTTCGTCGTCTCGGGCTTCAGGAACCCGCGAATGGGCCCCTCACTGGTTGCATTGCGCTCCTTCCAGAACGGCTGGAACTGCTTCACGACGTCCGGATTCCAGCCCTCGGCGTGGATGGTCGCGTTCTGGACGATGAGGCCTTTGACCTGATCCGGATTGGCGAGCGCCAGACGGAAACCGACCGGTCCGCCGTAGTCCTGCATGTAGAGCGTGTAGCTCTTGGCGCCGACCGCCTGCGTGAAGTCGCCGATGAGGGCGGCCAGCGACGCGAAACTGTAGTCGAACGCATCAAGGCCGGGCTCGCCGCTGTGCCCGAAGCCGGGGTAGTCGGGCGCAATGACCCGGTACTTGTCCGCGAGCACCGGAATGAGGTCGCGGAACATGTGCGACGACGACGGGAAGCCGTGCAACAGGAGCACGACGGGGCCGCTGGCTGGCCCCGCTTCGCGGTAGGCGACATCGATACCGCGGACCTTGATCGTCTTGTGATTGACGACCGGGCGAGATGCGGTCTGGGCCGCCTCCGCCGAGCCGCAGAAGCCAAGGTGTGGAAGGACCGGGACCGCCAGCGCCGCGATTGAGGCGAGCGCTATCGCTCCGGCCGTGGCGCTTCCGCGCCGCGAGCGGTGGTTCATGACATTTACCTTCTATGAGTAACTAGTTATCGTGCGATATAAAGGTTGCACGCCATTAGTAACCTGTCAAACTGTTTTTAATAAGTTATCTTAGATCACCGCAGATCCAGCAGCAACGGCGCGAGTGCGACGAGCGATGCAACACCCCATGCCGAAAGCGCAAATGACAGCAACCCTATGGTGGCGCGTCGTCCCTCCGCCGGAGAAGCGCCGATCAAGCCCGTGCCCATTGTCACGCGCACGGGGCTGAGGGCCGTCATCGCACTGCCGGCGAAGATGGTGGCCGCCGCGATCCAGGCGGCGTGGGCTGGATCGGGCGACAGTCCGGCCAACAGCGGCATCGACAAGGCCCCTGCGCCGGCATTGCTGCCCGTCAGATAGCCGCCGACGGCGCCCACCACGGGCAAGGCGATCGGGGAGAGATTGCCGACCGCGCCCGTGATCTCGCCCATTACGGCGGCCGAGAGCCCTGATCGGACCATGACCGCCGCCATGCCGACGAGCAGGAAGGTCAGCGTCACCGCCCGCCAGCCGCCAGCCATCATCTGCTGGCCGGCACGCCGTACCGCCGAAGTCCCTCCCCGGCGCGCCGCCATGCCGAGGCCGATCATGGTGAGCGGTAGCGCCGGGGAGGCGAGTGGTGCGAAGCGGGCGAGCTCCGGGTAGGGCCGGAAGGACCACGCTTCGAGCAAGGATATGACCAGCGGCACGAAGCGCATCGCGGCGAGAGCGAGGATAAGGCATGCATAGGGCAGTGCCACCTCGAGTGCGTCGCGCGACAGACCGGAACGTCCGCGCGCGGCGAGGTGGCGGCCGACGAGCACGGGAGCAAGCGCCGCGAGCCCGGCGATTTCCACCGTGAAGACACTGTTGGCCGCAAGAAGCAGCGGCATCAGCGCGGCAAAGGTCAGAGCCCAGACGACACGGTCACGGCGAGTCGGCGGGACACCCGCAGCCTCCGAAAGGCGCCAGAAGAGTGGCAGCAGCACGATCGACCAAAGCGCGGTGATGAGGGCGAGACGCCAGCCGAGCGCCGTGAGCGGCACGCCCGAGACCTCCGACGAGATGCGTGTGCCGATCCCGAGCGCACCCCACGGAACCAGAAACTGACTGAACGCCGCCAGTGCCAGAGCCTGGGAGTGACCGACGCCCGCTCGCACCACGCCGGACAGCGCCACGACATATCCGACACCGAAGCCCGTCGCGGTCTCGATGAACGGCCCGATGATCAGGCACCGCGTCGCGAGCGTGTCGTGGCTGATGGGGCCGGCATCGTCGGCCGCAGCCTGGCGCTCGGTGGCCCGCGCGAAGAACAGACCAGCCAGGATGACCATGGTCGCCGGAAGGGCGATCCAGAGCCCGGCACCGAAGTGGCGCGCCAGATCTGCAGCGCTGACCGGAATCGGCGCGGCCGTTGCCGCAACCAGTCCCGAGGCGAGCGTCGCGACGAAGGACGCCGGCAGCGCCTTGATACGCCCCGAAGCCATCAGCGCAAGAAACAGCAGGACAGGCGATACCCAGACCAGGACCATTCGCCCTCTCCCCGCCTCGATATGCGACCCTACCGACTGAGCCGGTCGAGGGCGAGCTTGGTCCAGAGCGCGACGCCGAGCGGCAGGATGGCATCGTTGAAGTCGAAGCGCGGCGAGTGCAGCCCCGGGTTATCTCCCGGCCGCCCGGCGCCGAGCCAGATATACGCGCCCGGCACGCGCTCCAGCATGAAGGCAAAATCCTCGGCGGCCATGCTCGGCTCCCGCGCGGTCGCGAGTGTGAGCCGAGGCCCTAGCGAGGCGATGGAGTCAGCAACGGCATGCGCCTCGACCGCATCGTTGATCGTCGCCGGATAGCGCTTTTGGTAGTCGATCGTCGCGGTGCAACCGAGCGCGGCTGCCATCGCCGTCACGATGTCCCTCAGCCTTTGTTCGAGGATGTCGCCCACGGCGGGATCGAACCAACGGGCAGTGCCAGCCAGCCGGCACTCGGCGGGGATGACGTTATAGGTGTCGCCGCCGTGGACCTCAGTCACCGAGACGACGGCCGACGCGAGGGGAGAGACGTTGCGCGCGACGATGGTCTGCAGCGCCGTGCCGATCTGGAAAGCCGCGGAGAGCGGATCAGCGCCCAGATGCGGCATGGCGGCATGTCCGCCGCGCCCCGCGATCGCGATGTCAAACACCGCGAAAGCCGCCATCATCGGGCCGGCCATGACGCCAACCTCGCCGACCGGCAGCGATGGCCAATTGTGGATGCCGAGCACGGCGTCCATCGGGTGACGGTCGAAAAGCCCCTCCTCGATCATCCGGCGCGCACCCGCCTCGTTCTCCTCCGCAGGCTGGAACACGAAGTGGATCGTGCCGTCGAGATCGTCGCGCCGCGACAGGTGACGCGCCGCCGCAAGCAGCATCGTCATGTGGCCGTCGTGCCCGCAGGCGTGCATGAGCCCCGGAAAGCGCGAGGCATAGGGTACGCCTGTCGCCTCTGTGATCGGCAGCGCATCCATGTCGGAACGAAGCCCGAGGGTCCGCCGTGAGGTTCCGCGCCGCAGCGTGCCGACAACGCCGGTTCCGGCTAGCCCGCGCGAGACCTCGAGCCCGAACGACGCCAACCGTTCGGCCACGAACTGCGAGGTCTCATCCGACGAGAGCAATCGCGAGGGGTCCATCATGACGTCTTCTCCAGCTTGTAGCGGAAGTCGCAGTGGCTTGCCCCCTGCATGATGGTCTGCGAGCGATCGAGCTTCATGTCGGGATTGTAGCCGGTGCAGAACCGGGCATCGCGATTGCAGGAGAGGATGTGGCCGATGCCGCCGAGGCCCATCTCCCGGTACATCTCGGCGTAACGGCAGCGCGTGACATTGAAGTCGAGCCGGTCGGGCCGTGCCTCCAGGACCTCAATCCGCAAGGCGTCGTCCGCCGACCAGTTGGGCAGGATGGCGGCCATGTCGGCGAGATCGGGGGTGCGGCCAAGCTCCTGGCGATGCTCCTCTCCGAAGGCTGCGGCGGCGCGCGAAACGGCCGCGTCGATCGTGGCGACAGCGACCTCCTTGCCGTGGCTCGTTTCCAGTGCGTCGTAGACGTGCTTTAGGATCAGGGCCTCGATGCGTCTGCGCTCGATGATGGGTAGCTTCATGGTCTGCTGTCCTCTCGTTTCCGGGAAATCCTAGAGACGGTCACGCAGGCGATAGTGCGCAAGCAGCAAAGGCGCGCCGAAGGTCGCCAGCTG
>JANRJI010000009.1:0-29863 GCA_033764055.1 Hyphomicrobiaceae bacterium | reverse complement strand
GGCGGGTCTCTGCCTCGGCCCTGGCGCGCTCCTCGGCGACACGGCGGGCTTCGTCGGCCTTAGCCTTCTCCTCGGCGACGCGGCGGGTCTCTGCCTCGGCCCTGGCGCGCTCCTCGGCGACACGGCGGGCTTCGTCGGCCTTAGCCTTCTCCTCGGCGACGCGGCGGGTCTCTGCCTCGGCCCTGGCGCGCTCCTCGGCGACGCGGCGGGCTTCTGCCTCGGCCTTAGCCTTCTCCTCGGCGACACGGCGGGTCTCTGCCTCGGCCTTGGCGCGCTCCTCGGCGAGGCGGCGGGCCTCGTCGGCCTTGCGTCGCGCTGCTGCAGCCTGCCTTGCGGCGTCCTCCGCCTCGGCTGCGAGATGGCGCGTGCGCTCGGCGGCTGCAGACTTGGCGCTCGCGCTGGCCTCCTGCTCGGCCTGCTCGGCCGCCTCGCGGGCTTTCATCAGCTCCTCGCGGCGCGCTTCGGCTTCGGCCCGAGCGCGCTCGAGCATGTCGATCTCCTCCAGCAGCCTCTGCTCATCTGCCGTCGCCTGCGTTTGGGTGAGCGTCACGCTCTTCTGCGTGCGAGGCTTCGATGCCGCCGGGGCGGTCGTCTTCCGGGCGCCCGCCGCGAACTGTTCGGCAAGTGCTCGCGCCGCGTCATCGTTGGCCAGCGCAGGGGGGACCGACACCGTCAGGCTGGCCGCGATGATACCGCCCGCAACCCAACGGCTCTTGCGCCCATACGACATGCGCATCGCCTCTCTCCCACACCTCTCGCGCGCGGCTGGATGCCGCTGCCTAGCCCCATTGACATTCGTGCCCGAGGATTGGGGCAGCAAAGCGGACGAGTGCTGAACCTGAGCTGAATACCCGTCCGGTGTCAGCTGGAGGCACCGGCGATCGCTGCCAGTCCTTCCCGATAAGTCGGGTAAAGCAGTCGGAGTCCGAGCGACGCCTTGGCCCGGGCGTTCGAGACGCGCTTGGTCTCGGCATAGAAGCTCGCCGCCATCGGCGACAAGCGCCGGGCGTCGAACGGCTCGAGGGGAGGCGGCGGCACCTTCAACAGTCCGGCGGCATAGGCGACGACATCCTCCGGCGGCGCCGGCTCGTCGTCGGCGAGATTGTAGATGTGGAAGGCATGCGGTCGCGACAGCGCGGCATCTAGGGCCGCTGCGATGTCGTCGACATGCATGCGGTTGAAGACCTGCCCGGCCTTGACGAGACGCCGTGCGGTGCCGGCGCGCACCGTGTCGATCGCCGAGCGGCCCGGCCCGTAGATGCCCGGCAACCGGAAGATCTCGACCCTCTTCCTCGCCGATTGGCCGAGCATGAGCCAGTCGGTCTCGGCGGCGAGACGGCGGCGGCTCCGCTCGCTGCCTGGCGCGGGCAAAGTCGTCTCGTCGACCCAGGCCCCGCCCCGGTCCCCATAGACGCCGATCGTCGAAAGGTAGCCGATCCAGTCGAGGCCGGGCGCGGCTGCGAGATCATCGCGGTGGTGGCGCAGCACGGGATCGCCGTTGGCGTCCGGAGCAACAGAGACGAGCACGTGCGTCGCCGAGGCGATGGCACCGGCGAGTGCCGCAGACCGCGCGCCGCCATCGAAGACGAGACCACGGAAGCCCTTCTGCGTCAGCTTTACGCAGCCGCTGTCGCTGCGTGACGTTCCAATGATGGTCAGTCCGCGCGGCTGCAGCCGCCTCGCCAGTGCCTGCGCCGTATAGCCGAGCCCGATGCACAGCAGACGGCGATCTTCCCCAGCGACGGAAGCTTGGACGTCCGCCTTTGCCTCGCTCATGTCCATGCGTCCGTGCTCATGCATCTGCTTCGGCTTGCCATTCCGCCCGGACCGCGTCGTCCGTCTCGCGGCTGAGACAACGATCGGCGTGCGCGGCGAGATCACCACGATCCACCAGACGTCCGAGAGCCCAGACGGCAGCGCCACGCACCAGGGCCGAGCCGTCGCGGAGCAGCGGCTCGACGAGCGGGATCAGCGCCCGGTCGCCGGAGTTGCCGGCCGCCACCAGGACGTTGCGCAGGAAGCGGTCGCGCCCGGTGCGCTTGACGGGCGTGCCTGCGAAGCGCTGCCGGAACGCCGCGTCGTCGAGCGCCAGCAGGTCGGGCAGCGGCGGGTTGTCGGTCGCCGGCCCTCCCGCGAGCCGGCTCTCCCGCGCGGCCTGCGCGAACTTGTTCCATGGGCAGACAGCGAGGCAGTCGTCGCAGCCGAAGACCCGATTGCCGATCGGCGCCCTCAGCTCGCGAGGGATCGGTCCCTTGTGCTCGATTGTCAGATAGGCGATGCAGCGGCGCGCATCGAGTTGGTAGGCCGCCGGGAACGCGTCGGTCGGGCAAATGTCGAGGCATCGCCGGCACGAGCCGCAGTGATCCCCGTGTCGCGCGTCGGGCTCGAGTGAAGCCGTGGTCAGCACTGCGCCGAGGAACAGCCACGAGCCATGCCCGCGTGCCACGAGGTTGGTGTGGCGTCCCTGCCAGCCGAGCCCGGCGAGTGCCGCCAGCGGCTTCTCCATAAGCGGCGCCGTGTCGACGAAAATCTTGACGTCCGCTCCCCCTGTAGCTCGCTGCACTACGCTGGCGACTTGGCGGAGCCGGCCCTTGACGATGTCGTGATAGTCGCGCCCGCGCGCATAGACCGAGACGACGCCGCGGCCCGGCTGGTCGAGCGCGGCCATCGGGTCGGTTTCGGGACCGTAGTTGAGCGCGCAGACGACAGCCGAACGGGCTTCGGGCCACAGCGCGTTGGGATGGCGCCGACGGGCGGCGTGAGTTGCCATCCACGCCATGTCGCCGTGCCGTCCATCCGCGAGAAACGCGTCCAGCCGCCGGCCGGGCTGCTCTCCGAGATCCGAGAGGCGGGCTATTCCGACCGCGTCGAAACCGGCCTCAAGGGCGGCCTGCCGGACGATCGCCTCCGGGGGCTGCGCAACCCGGGTCACGCGGCGACGCGCTGCTGTGCGGCGAGCGTCCTCCGCAGCACCGTCAGAAATCGAGGTCGCCGTAGTGCGCTGGCGGCACGATACCCGCCACCCGGTCCACGAGCAGCGGACGGAAGCTTGCCCGCGATTTCAGCCGCACATACCACTCGCGCGCGGATGGGTAGGCGTCCCATGGCACCTCGTCGAGATAATCGAGGATCGACAGATGGGCACCAGCGGCGAGGTCGGCGAAGCTCATGTCATCGCCCGCAAGCCACCGCCGATGGTCTGCAAGAAAGCCCACGTAGCTCATATGATAGCGCAGGTTGGCCCGGAGTGCGCGCAGCAACTCGACATCAGGTGGCTGCCGCGAGGTCTCGGGCCGGAGCCTCCCCTCCACCTTGGCACGCAACATCTCCCGCGAAACCTCTCCCTGGAGCTTGCGATGGAACCAGTCGACCAGCCGGCGGACCTCGGCGCGGTCCTCGTCCGTGCCAGGGAACAGATTGGTCACCCGGTCGTCCGGCGGAGCCCGGCGGGCGATCTCGCCGAGATATTCGGAGATTGCATAGGCGCCGGCGATGATCAGGCCGTCGCCGAGCTCGAGGACCGGCAGGTCGCCGGACGGATTGAGCGCCAGGAACGCCGGTCGCCAGGCCCACGGCAGCTCATCGAGGAGCTGAGGCTGGATCTCGAGCTCGTGCAACGCCAGCCGGATGGAGCGCGAGAACGGGCAGAGCTTGAAGTGGGTCAGCCGGGCCATGTCGGAGGTGTCTCTGCTCCTGCGCTCGTTGCTCCTCCGTATCGAGGCTCTCATTGCGTCAAAACTGTGTAAACGCCCGCGTCTGAGCAGCCATTCCGGCAGGGGGCGCCCTCGCCTTCGATTTGGCGGGAGCGAGCGCCTCGGGGGCGATCGTGCCAGAGACGATCCGTCCGCTCGCCCGAGGCGGGAAATCTGCTAGAGGGGGCCGCGCCGACAGCGGGCGGCGGGGCGGCAGGGGAAGCCGATGAGCACATGGCAGATCGTTCTTCTCGGCATTCTCGAGGGGCTGACCGAGTTCATTCCCGTCTCGTCAACAGGGCACCTGCTGCTGACCGAGCACTTCCTCGGCATCCAGTCGCCGGGCAACGTGTTCGAGATCCTGATACAGCTCGGCGCCGTGCTGGCCCTGCTCACCGTCTACTCGGCCAAGCTGTGGCGAATGCTCGTCGATTTGCCCCGCGACCCGGCGACACGCCGCTTCGTGATGGCGATCGTCCTGGCGTTCCTTCCCGCAGCCTTGGCCGGGGTGCTGCTGCACAAGTTCATCAAGCAGGTGCTGTTCCAGACGCCACTGTTGATCTGCTCGACGCTCATCATCGGCGGGATCGTCCTGCTCCTCGTGGATCGCCTGAAGCTGGCGCCCAAGATGCACGCCGCCTTCGAGGTTACGCCGATGACCGCCGTCAAGATCGGCCTGTGCCAGTGCCTTGCGATGATACCCGGTGTGTCGCGATCGGGGGCAACGATCGTCGGGGGGATGCTGCTCGGCTTGTCGAAGCGGGCCGCGGCCGAGTTCTCGTTCTTTCTCGCCATGCCCACCATGGCCGGAGCCTTCGCCTACGACCTCTACAAGAACATCGGCACTCTCGACGCCGCGGCCGTCCAGTCCATTGCCATCGGCTTCGTCGTGGCCTTCATCGCAGGCGTCGTGGTGGTCCGCTACCTGTTGGAGTTCGTCTCGCGCTACGGCTTTGCTCCGTTCGCGTGGTGGCGCATCATTATCGGAGGCCTCGGCCTCGGGGCTCTGCTCGTCCTTTGAGAATCGGCCCGCCTCGGGACCGGAGAGCGTCCGCCAAGGGCGCTCGTCCTGGCAGTGCTGAATGCCTACGCTCCGGTCCTGGCTGAAGAACTGTCCGGCTGCCGCCGGCCGATGGCGCATCGCGGAAGGAGACGTTGACATGAACGCACGAGCACTCGTCGCCGAGTTCATCGGAACTTTCACCCTGGTTCTGAGCATTGTCGGTGCGGCGTTGCTTGCCGCGCCCTCGGCCGGGCTCGTCGCCGTAGCGCTCGCGGCAGGCATCGCCGTCGTCGTCATGACCTATGCCGTTGGTCATGTGTCGGGGGGGCACTTCAATCCGGCTGTCACGGTCGGCCTGTGGGCGTCGGGCCGGTTCGATTCGTCCAAGGCTCCGGGCTATATCGTCGCTCAGGTGGCCGGGGGGGCCGTCGCGGCCTGCGTGCTTGCGATCGTGCTTGGTGGTTCCACAGGCGGCAGATGGAATACGTTCGCCGGAGCGTCCAACCACTATGCACCCATCGGCAGCTTCGGCTTCCTGCCATCATTCCTGCTCGAGGTTCTCCTGACGGCCCTGCTCGTCGTCGTCGTCGTCGGCACCACGGCGCGCCGGGCACCGGCAGGCTTCGCTCCCCTGGCGATCGGCCTGGCGATGGCGCTGTTCTATGTCGTCGCCATCCCGGTGACCAACGGCTCGCTCAACCCTGCCCGGAGCACGGCCACGGCCATTTTCGGCGGCGCGGGTGCCATCGCGCAGCTGTGGGCCTTCTGGGTAGCCCCGATCATCGGCGGTGTGGTCGGCGGTGTCGTCGGCCGCTACCTGCAGGAGGAATAGCTGGGCCCGGACACCCACTCCTCACGCGAGGCTTCCCGGATCGACCACGTTGGCGAGCGCTTCCCCCCGCACGAAGCGGCCGATGTTGTCGAGGAACAGCATCTCCCAGCGGCTCCGCACGCCGCTGCCGGCAAACGAGGTGTGACCGGTCAGGCGGACCTTCTGATGGGCCCAAAATGGGCTCGTCGCTGGCAAGGGCTCCTCGGCGAACACATCCAGGATCGCGGTCGCGAGCCGCGGCCCGTCGAGCGCGGCGAGCATGGCCCCATCGTCGATCAAGGCCCCACGCGCCACGTTGACGAGAACCGCCCCTTCCTTCATGGCGGCGAAGAACCGGGCATCGGCGAAGCCCCGTGTCTCGGCATTGAGTGGGCACGCCAGGACGACGATGTCGGCCGTTGGCAGCAGGCGAGGAATGTCGGCGAAAGTGCCCGCCGCGTCGGCGATGCCCCCGGTGTCCGCGGTCCGGCGCGCGACCGTGACCTTCGCCCCGAACGCCTTGACCCGCTTCGTGATCTCCCGGCCGATCGGACCGAAACCGATGACCAGCCAGCTGGTTTGCGAGAGCTCCCGGAACGGCGTGATCTGCCACCTGCGCTCGGCCTGCAGCGCCCGTTGTCGCTCGATCGGCTGCATCACGCTGAGCACCTGGCCGAGCACATACTCCGAGATGGCGATACCCTGCGCGCTGCTGTTGCAGAGCTGCGTGCCCCTGGCAGCCATCCGCTTGTAGAAGGGATGATCGAGGCCGGCGTTGTAGGTCTGCAGAACGCGGACCGATTTCAGCCGCTCGACCAGTGCGAAGGCTTGCTCCTGGATGCCGTCGCCGGTGATCGGAGCAGACAGCCAAACGTAGTCGAGCGCCGCAGTCTCGGGCGTGACGGGCCGCCCCTGGCGCGTGATGTGGCAGTCACGGTCGAACGTCGCGATATCGAGATCGAGACCGAGTGCATCGAGGCGGTTGCGAATGGGCTCGAGACCCCTGTCGTACATCAGAAGCGTGACCGGCATCCTGGCATCCCTCGTCTGGTGGTCCCGCGGCCGCGGGCTGTTTGTAAGCTGGCTGCGTGTGATCCGAGCTTGCAGCCGGGATGCCTTCGCGGCAACCTCTCCGTCCGAAGCGCAACGAGACTGCGGGAGAAGCCATGCTGATCGTCACCAGCCGCGCGGAGGCTAAGGCGCGCAGCCGCCAAGTGCACGTCAACGGCCGCGATTACACCATCGACGAGTACGTCGGCTCGGCCCCGAAGCGCGGCCACTACGTCGCCGGCAACGAGGCCAACGACGACGGCCGGCCGCAGGGCTTTCTGGTCCACAAGCCGGCCAATGCGGTGACGCCCGCTCATTTCCACGAGCCGAACCAGTTCCAGGTGTTCGTCGGTGGCTCTGGCCGCATGGGCGCATTCCCGGCAGCTCCCCTCACCGTGCAGTATGCCAACGGCCACACCCCCTACGGCCCGATCGTCGCCAGCGACGAGGGCGTCATGTACTTCACGCTCCGTCAGCGCTGGGACCCTGGCGCCAAGTACCTGCCGGCCTCCCGCGACCTCCTGCGCAAGGGCAACCAGCGCACACGCATCAAGGGCGGCATCGGTGTCGCGGAGCCGGCCGAGCGGCTGGCTCGAACGGCTACCACGATCGAGACGGTGATGCCGCCCGAGGCCGACGGCCTCGCTGCCTGGATGTGGCGTCTGGCCCCGGGCGGCGAGGCGGCTCTGCCCGGGCCGGCCGACACCGGCGGGCAATACCTGATCGTGGCCGGCGGCACGCTTCGGTCGGGCGGCGTCTCTCTCGATCACCTCTCGACGGTATTCGTCACGCCCGAGGAGCCGGCATACACGGCACGCGCCGGCACGGACGGCCTCGACCTGCTGGTGCTGCAATTCCCACGCGCGCGGGACACGTTGGCAGGCGGCTCGAGTGTCGGCTGAGGCTCGACGTCTCTGGCGTGCGTCCGTCGGTCAGCTCCCCGGCGACCGAGGCGGGCTGGCTGGGATGAATGGGGTTGTCCGACCGCGAGTCTCGGCCCACAATGCCTCCTGAGCCCGGACAGGCGCACACGCGTCGAGCAAACATTCGGGACGCAAGGGAGGTAGCACCATGAGACGTCTGGGAAGGGCCGCTCCGGCGGCCTGCGCGATAGCCGTATTCGGATTGGCATCCTTGGGTGCGTCGGCCGAGACGCCGAAGCGGGGCGGCACATTGCAGTTTGCCGTGACGGCAGAGCCCGCCGACTACGACTGCCACGCCTCGCAGACCTTCGCCCTGCTGCACCCGATCAGCCCGTTCTACTCGTTCCTCGTCCGCTATGACGCCAGTCAGGGCGGAAAGATCACGGGCGACCTCGCCAAGAGCTGGGAGATCTCGAAGGACGGGCTCACCTACACGTTCAAGCTGCACGAGGGGGTGAAGTTCCACGACGGGTCGCCGCTGACCTCCGCCGATGTGAAATTCTCCTTCGAGCGCATCAAGTCGCCGCCGACGGGCGTCGTGTCGCTGCGGAAATCGCTGTTCGAGGACGTGGTCTCCATCGACGCGCCGGATCCGGCGACCGTCGTGTTCAAGATCAAGGAGCCGAACGCCTCGATGCTGGACAATCTCGCCCAGCCCTTCAACTGCATCTACAGCAAGGCCAAGGTCGAGAAGGACGCCCGGTTCCCGGTCGCCAACATCGTCGGTTCGGGTGCGTTCCAGTTCGTGGAGTACGTGCGCGGCTCGCACATGACGGCCAAGCGCTTCGACGGCTACTTCCAAAAGGACAGGCCCTACCTCGACGGCTACAAGGCCTTCTTCGTCAAGTCGGGCGCCGTGGTGCCGGGCATGATCGGCGGCCAGTTCGACGCCGAGTTCCGCGGACGCACGCCAGCCGAGCGTGATCAGCTTCTGAAGGCCGGCGCCGATCGGTGGACGGTGCACGAAGGGCCGTGGGGCACGGTCGACATCATCATCTTCAATACGCGCAAGAAGCCGTTCGACGATGTCCGCGTGCGCCGGGCCCTGTCCCTCGCCATCGACCGCTGGAACGGCAACGAGCAGCTGTCTAAGGTGACGTTGGTCAAGGCAACGGGTGGCTTCCTGCGACCCGGCTACGACATGGCTCTGTCGAACGCCGAGCTCGAGAAGATCCCGGGCTATTGGCGCGACATCGAGAGCTCGCGGGCCGAGGCCAAGCGCCTGCTGAAGGAAGCCGGCGCCGAGAACCTAAAGATCAAGCTGCACAACCGTACACTCGATCAGCCCTATACGCCGGCCGGCGTGTTCGTGATCGACCAGTGGCGCCGGATCGGCGTCAACGTCGAGCACAGCCAGGTCGAGACCAAGGCCTACTTCGGCAATCTCGTCGGCGGAGATTTCGACGTAGCGCTCTACCCGGTGACGGTCGCGGCGGACAACGCCACCGAGATGCACCAGTCGCATCTCACCAACGAGAAGTCGCCGATCAGCTACGCGCGCCACAACGACAAGAAGCTGGACGAGCTGTGGGACCGTCAGACCCGTGAGCTGGATCCCGCCAAGCGCAAGGCGCTGATCCAGGAGTTCGAGACCCGCGTGCTGACCGAGGCGTACTCGCTATCGCTGCACTGGTGGCAGCGGATCATCGTCTACAACAAGAAGGTCAAGGGCTGGAATTTCTCGTCGAGCCACTTCCAGGGCAACGATCTCGTCAACGTCTGGCTCGACCAGTAGTCGCCAGGGCCAACACATGACAGCGGGGCTGGCCGTGAGGCACGGCCCCGCGCCTTCGAGGAGTGCCGCATGAGACACCCCTACACCATCGACCGCACCTCGAACGCCCGCCGCAAGGCCGTCGAGGACAAGATCTGGGGCCTCGACCTCGTCTCGCCCGGCCTGCGAGACGAGGTCGTGACAGCCTGGGTCACGACCTGGGCCTCGAGTCCCTACGAGCGGCTCGAGGACATGCCGTGGACCGAGGGCATCGACTATCCCCTCCTCTCTCATGTCAACGAGGTGACGCGGGCCGGCGTCGATCTCGCCCGTCGCGCCAAGGCCGACTGGGGCACCGAGATCGCCAATGACGTGCTGGTCCCGATCCTGATCCTGCACGACGTCGACAAGCCGCTGATGTACGAGCGCCGCGACGGCAAGGTGGTCCGCTCGCAGCTCGCGGACGAGATCCCGCACGGCGTCGTCGGCGGCATGCTTCTGAAGGAGCTCGGCTTCGACCACGAGGTGGTCGCCACCGTGACCACGCACTCGCCGAAGATGCCCTACCGCGGCCGCAACCTGTCGGCCTACGTGCTGCACCACGCCGACATGTTCTCAGCCGACCACGCGCTGATGGCCATGGGCCGGACGCCGACCTACGTCCGCCACGCCTGACCGCCAGCGCTCGCCGTCACGTCCCCTCTGCCCGGAAGGGGCGCGACAGCAGTGCGTCGATCGCGGTGTCGACGTCGAGTGCGCCCGAGACGATGGCGTGCACTGCCGCCGCGATCGGCATCTCGATGCCGTGCTCGCCGGCGGCGCGAACCACGGCCGCCGCCGTATAGACGCCCTCTGCCACCGAGCGCCTGGAGCCGAGCACGTCGTCGAGCTTCTCGCCTTGCCCGAGCGCGCGGCCGAGGCTCATGTTCCGCGATTGCGGGCTGCCGCAGGTCAGGATCAGGTCACCGAGGCCGGAGAGACCCGCGAGCGTCTCCGGACGCGCGCCGAGCGCCGCGCCGAGCCGGCGCATCTCGGCGAAGCCGCGAGTGACAAGGGCAGCGTGGGCGCTCGCGCCGAGACCCTTGCCGTCGACGATGCCGGCGGCGATGGCGAGCACGTTTTTCAAGGCGCCGCCGAGCTGGACGCCGACGATGTCGTTTGACCAGTAGAGGCGGAAATTGCGGTACCCGATCGCCTCGGCGAGCCGCTGGCCTAGATCGGCGTCGGCGCATGCAAGCGTCAGCGCCGCCGGCAGGCCGCGCGCCACGTCGGCCGCGAAGCTCGGCCCCGACAGCACGGCCAGCGTTGCCGCCGGCAGCGTCTCGGCGATCACGTCGCCCATCAGCTTGGATGTCGCCTGCTCGAGGCCCTTGGCGCACACCACCACCGGCGTCCGGGGCACGAGCAGCGGCGCCAGCGCCTCGGCCGTGGCACGTACGTGCTGCGCGGGCGGCACCAGCAGGATGGCGTCCCGCTCGGCGATCTCCGCGAGGTCGCTCGTCGCCATGACGCCGGGATCGAGGGCTACGCCCGGCAGGAAGATCGAGTTGCGGTTGGCGCTGTTGATCTCGTCGGCGACCTCGGCCTCTCGCGCCCACAGAGCCACGTCCCGGCCGGCGAGCCGTGCCGTCTGGGCCAGCGCGGTGCCCCACGCGCCCGCGCCGACGACTCCGATCGTTCGAATGTGCGTCATGGTGCCGGTCTCTTCTGGTTCTTTCGCGACCCTACAGGCATTCGCCTCCGGAGCCAAAGCGCGACGGTCCCTCGTGGCCCGGTCGCCGGCGTCTGCACCGGCCGCGAACGGATTTTACCATCTCCACAACCTGCGAAACCGGCTATAGGTTCGGCCCAACGGGTGCCATCCGCGCAGGAGGAGCGCGGCGCGCAGACCCGGCCATATGCCCAAGGGAGGGAGCCATGCCGGACGTGAAGACCAACATCTCGCGCCGTCGCCTCGTCGGCGGCGGCCTCGTGCTGGGTGCCGCAGCAAGCCTGCCGACGACCTTCGCCATTGCCCAGGCGCGACCGCTCAAGGTCGGCCTGATGCTGCCCTACTCGGGCACCTTCGCCAAGCTCGGCGAGAATATCACCAGTGCCGTCGAGATGCTGATCGCCGAGAAGGGCGGCAAGCTTGGCGGGCGTGAGGTCCAGATCGTCCGGCTCGACGACGAGTCGAAGCCCGAGAACGGGCCCCAGAATGCAGAGCGCCTCGTCAAGCGCGACAGCGTCGACGTGCTGATCGGCACCGTTCATTCGGGCGTGCAGATGGGCATCCACAAGGTCGTTCGCGAGACCGGCACGCTGACCATCGTGCCCAATGCCGGTGCCAACGCCGTGACGCGCGAGCTGTGTGCGAAGAATGTGTTCCGCACCTCGTTCACCAACTGGCAGCCGGCGCACGGCATGGGCCTCGCGCTCGGCAAGCGCGGCGTGAAGAAGGCGGCCTGGATCACCTGGGACTATGCTGCCGGCAAGGAGTCGGGTGACGGCTTCCGTGAGGGCCTCGAGAAGCACGGCGGCAAGGTCGTGCAGACCCTGACCCTGAAATTCCCCGAGACCAACTTCCAGCCACTTCTGGCTCAGATCCCGAGCCTCGATGTCGAGGTGGTCGGCGCCTTTTTCGCCGGTGGTGGTGCGGTGCAGTTCGTCAAGGAGTACAAGGCCGCTGGCCTGAAGCCGCCGCTCTGCGGCTCCGGCTTCCTGACGGAGGGCACTCTCGCCGCACAGGGCGATGCCGCAGAGGGCGTAGAGACGGCGTTGCACTACGCCGATGGCCTCGACAATCCGAGAAACAAGGCCTTCCGCGCTGCCTTCAAGGCGAAGGCCGGCCGCGATGCCGATGTCTATGCGGTGCAGGGCTACGACGCAGCCCAGCTGCTCGCAATCGGTCTCGAGGCGGTGAAGGGCAACGTCGAGGACGAGGCCAACCTCTACAAGGCGATGCGCTCTGCGAAGATCGACAGCCCGCGGGGACCGACGACCATGTCGGCTTCCCAGGAGGTCGTGCACAACATCTATCTTCGTAGGGCCGAGAAGGGCGAGAACAAGGTCGTCGGCATCGCCGCCGAGGCGCTCGCCGATCCGGGCACCGGCTGCAAGCTGTGAGGCTCGGCCAGCAGCGCGCCTGGATGGTCGGGCGCGCTGCTGATCCCGCTCACTTCACCCGTTTCCACTGGGTCTCGATGGTTCCCCCCGTTGTCGCCATAGGAACCCGCCATACCAGCTCGTCTGCGCTGAAGCGGACGAGAGGGCGCGGCTGGGTCGCGCCGTTCCAGTTGGGATAGGTGCTGCCGACGATCTTCAAGGTGACCACCTTGTCCGCCACGGAGAACGTTCCGAACGATGTGCTGGCGCCTTTCACGGCGGCCGCGTTCTCCTCGGGCGTGCCCGTGGTCCGGTTGTTGGAGGCGAATTTCGGGATGTCCGAGCGGATGAACGACTGGGAGAAATGACCGTCGCGGGTCAGGATGAGTTGCGTCAGCGGTTCCTTGCCGAAGGCCGGTGTGCGCGTGCCGTCTGCGGCGACGTTCTCGATCTTGACGACGGTCCACACACCGGAGAGCTCCTCCGCGGTTTGCGCAATTGCGCCCGAGGCCAGTGTTGACGCCGTGACGGCCAGACAAATCTTTCGGATCATGGTTTGCTCCTGTTGGCAATTCGAGAGCCGGCACTCTCGCCGACGATAGTCGGCGGCATTGTCGACGGTATTGCGGCACTTGAGGAAAACATACCATGCCCGTCACGATGGTCGACGGCGTCCGCCTCGAGACGCGCCTCATTCCCGGAAGGGCCGGCAAGCCCTGGCTCGTGCTGCTGCACGAGGGGTTGGGCTCGGTCTCGCTCTGGCGCGACTTTCCCGACAAGCTGGCGCGGCACACGGGGCTCGCGACCTTGCTCTACTCCCGGCGCGGATATGGCCGGTCCGAACCGCTCGATGGTCCGCGAAAGCCGGACTTCATGCACCGGGAAGCCCTCGATGCTCTGCCTCGCCTGCTCGATGCTCATGGCATTGGGCGCGCGGTATTGGTCGGGCATTCCGACGGCGCCTCGATCGCGCTGATCATGGCTGCGCACAGGCCCGAGCGGGTGGCAGGGGCGGTGCTGATGGCCCCGCACGTGATGGTCGAGCCGATCTCGCAGCAGAGCATCGCCAGGATTGTTGAGACGTACGAGACGACCGACCTGCGCTCCCGGCTCGCACGCCACCACGCGAACGTCGATGACGCCTTCCTCGGCTGGTCGCGCATCTGGCTGGACCCGCGATTCCGCACCTGGTCTCTCGGTCCCGAATGCCAGCGGCTCGTCGTGCCGGCGCTGCTGATTCAGGGTGAGGACGACGAGTATGGCACGCTCGCCCAGCTCGATGCCATCGAGGCACTGGCGCCCGTGAAGCCACAGCGGCTCGTTCTGCCCGGCTGCGGTCACGCGCCTTGGCGCGAGAAGGAGGCGGAGGTGCTTGCTGCCATCGCGCCGTTCGTGGCGCATCTCTCCTCGTAGCTCGGGCTCTCACGCCCGATGCAATTGCCCCTGGCCGCACGTCGTCCCGGCTTGACCGGATGCCCGCCCCCGCGCACCCTTGATGCCCGGCGCCGGTAGGGCTACCACTGACGCCTGACCTCAAAGTCCGGACAAGTCACGGAGCCGCTGCCCCCATCGCGGCGCGGAAACGCCACGGGAGACGCTATGAGCGCCAGCGATAATATCGTTGCCGAGACGGCCGCGCGGATCTTCACCGATCTTGCCGATCCACAGACCGTCAATGCCGCCAAGGACGAGTCGTGGAAGTCGCCGTTGTGGTCCGCGCTCGAGGAGAACGGCCTCACGCTGGCCTGGGTGCCCGAGGATCTCGGCGGCGCAGGAGCAAGTCTCGCGGACGGCTTCGAGGTGATCAACGTCGCCGGTCGGTTTGCCGCTCCCGTTCCGATTGCCGAGACCCTGCTCGCGGGCTGGCTGCTGTCGCAGGGTCGGATCGCCTCTCTGTCCGGCATGATGACGCTGGCGCCGATGCGCCCCAACGACCGCATCACGCACAATCCCGACGGCACGCTGTCCGGCCGGGCTCGCGGCGTGCCATTCGCTCGTGACGCCGCCCATGTCGCCGTGCTTGCCCATGGCGCGAACGGTATGGTCGTTGCGCTCGTCGAGACGCGGAGCGCCCGCATCGTCGACAATCGGGGCATCGCGGGCAACACCGTCTACGAGCTCACCTTCGACAAGGCCAAGCCTGTCGGCGTCGCCGACGCGCCGGCTGGCTTCGGCCAGGACACATTGATGCTGATGGGCGCCGTCGTGCGCAGCCTGGCCACTGCCGGTGCGCTCGAGGCCATTCTCGACATCTCGGTGCGCTATGCCGGCGAGCGCGTCGCCTTCGAGAGGACCATCTCGAAGTTCCAGGCCGTGCAGCACAATCTCGCCCGTCTCGCCGGCGAGAGTGCGGCGGCGAGCGCTGCCGCCACCTCCGCAGCGGACGCCGTCGCCAATGCCGACACGCTCGGCTCGCACGGCATCTACCTCGAGGCGGCGTCGGCCCGCATCCGCTCGGCCGAGGCCGCCACCGAGGGCGCGGCCATCGCCCATCAGGTCCACGGCGCGATCGGCTATACCAAGGAGCACATCCTGCACCGGTTCACGCAGCGCCTGCTCACCTGGCGCGACGACTTCGGCAATGAGAGCCAATGGGCCGTCGACCTCGGCAATCGCGTCGCCGCCGCCGGCGCCGAAGAGCTGTGGCCGCTGGTGGCGTCGCGCTGATGGGTAGGTCTAACAAGAGCAGCGAGGGAGGCTAGGCGTGAGCCGCACACGGATGCGTGCCCCCCTCCCCCTCGTGGGCAGGGGTTGGGGGCGGGGGGATGCCGGGAAACCGGCGTCGGCCCTCGTGCAATTGCACTTTGCCTGCGACACGCCTCCGCGCCAGTCTTTTCACCCCATCCCTCGCCCTTCCCCACGAGGGGGAGGGGAAGAGCGAGCGGCGACCGCCGGGTCGTCGCGTAACCAATTCCTCGCGGCGGCGCCGCTCATCGATGGCTAGAACCATGACAACCGCTCTCAAATTCGATCCCATCCGCCTGCCAAAAGAGTGCGAGGACCTGCGCGAGGAGGTTCGCGCCTTCGTCAAGGAGGAGATCGCGGCCGGCACCTGGGACCCGAATGCGGTCGGGCGCGACGAGGCGTTCAACTACGACTTCGCCCGCAAGGTCGGAAAGAAGGGCTGGATCGGCCTCACATGGCCCAAGAAGTATGGCGGTCACGAGCGGACCTTTCTCGAGCGCTACGTCGTGACGGAGGAGTTCCGCGTCGCCAACGCGCCGACGCGCGTGTTCTTCACCGCCGATCGCCAGTCCGGGCCGACGCTGCTCAAGTACGCCAGCGAGAGGATCAAGATGGACGTGCTGCCGCGCATCTGCCGCGGCGAATGCTGTTTCGGCATCGGCATGAGCGAGCCCGGATCGGGCTCGGACCTTTTCGCCGCCTCGACCAGGGCCACCAAGGTCGACGGTGGCTGGCTCATCAACGGCTCCAAGATCTGGACGTCGAACGCGCATCGCGCCGACTACCTCATCGCCATCTTCCGTACCTCGCCGCCGACCAAGGAGAACCGTCGCCATGGCCTGACGTCGTTCCTGGTCGACATGAAGAACACCAAGGGCATCAAGTGTAACCCGATCATCCAGCTCTCCGGCCTCCACGAGTTCAACGAGGTCGTGTTCGAGGATGCCTTCATGCCGGACGAGCACCTGCTCGGCGAGAAGGACGGTGCCTGGAAGCAGGCCACGAGCGAGCTCGCCTACGAGCGATCAGGTCCCGAGCGCTTCCTGGAGACCATCCAGGTGCTGTTCGAGCTCGTTCGCGTCATGGGCGAGAAGCCGGACCAGCGCAGCGCCGAGGGGCTCGGTCGCCTGGTCGCACAGCTGCACACGCTGCGTCGCATGTCGGTTTCGGTGAACGGCATGCTGCAGGCCGGCAAGGAGCCGGTGGTCGAGGGCTCGGTCGTCAAGGACCTCGGCACCATCTGGGAGCAGAAGCTGCCGCACAAAGTGCGCGAGATCGCCGCCTTCATCGAGCCCGAGGACAACGCCAACCGTGTCGCCTTCGAGGAGCAGCTCGCTTTCGCGACGACCATTGCGCCGAAGCTCACCATCCAGGGCGGCACCACCGAGGTGCTGCGCGGCGTCATTGCGCAGGGGTTGGGCTTGAGAGGGCGATAATCCTCGCGCTTGTCATCCTCGGGCTTGTCCCGAGGACCCATTCATTCACTTGCTCCTGAGCAGGATCGAGGGCCCTGCGCAGCGGCAGGCAAATCTCGACAGTTGCGTTTGCGGCTCGATGGGGCCTCGCGACAGGCGCGAGGATGACACCACGGGGCGCTGAAACCGAAGGACGGACTTCAATGAAACGAGACATCGGCGCCCTGTTGAATCCGCGATCCGTCGCCGTCGTCGGCGCGGCGCCGGTGGGCCAGGGCCTTCGGGGCCGCATCCTCGAGTTCATGAAGCTGCACCCCTACGCCGGAAAGATCTATCCGGTCAGCCGCAGCCACAAGGAGGTGCAGGGGCTTGCGGCCTATCCGTCGATCGGCGATTGCCCCGGCCCTGTCGACCTCGCCATCCTGATCGTTCCCGCCAAGTTCGTGCCGAGCGAGCTCGAGGCCTGCGGCAAGGCCGGCGTCAAGGCCGCCGCGATCATCTCGTCGGGCTTCGCCGAGGAGCCAGGCGAGGCCGGCGCCCGGATGCAGGCGGAGCTGAAGGCCATCGCCACCCGCTACGGCATGGCCGTCACGGGCCCGAACTCCGAGGGCTTCGCCTCGATCGACGCCAACCTGCTGCCGACATTCAGCCCGGTGGCCGGGCCGTCCGCCGTCCCGCTGCTCCCGGCGAACCGATCGAACGGCCGGGTCGCCCTCGTCGCCCAGTCCGGCGGCATGGGTTTCTCCTTCTTCGACCGGGGCCGTCCGAAGGAGATGGCCTTCGACTACATCGTCACGACCGGCAACGAGGCCTGCCTCGAGGGGCTCGAGATCGTCGAGCATCTGCTCGATGCGGGCAAGACCGATGCCTTCCTGATGATGATCGAGGACATCAAGACGCCCGAGACGTTTCTGCGCGTCGCCGAGAAGGCGCTGAGGGCCGGAAAGCCCCTCATCGTCAACAAGATCGGCAAGACCGACGCGGGGGCCCGCGCCGCCGCCTCCCACACCGCCGCTCTCGCCGGCTCCTACAGCGCCTTCCAGGCCATCGCGCAGCGCTACGGCGTGATCGAGGGCGCCCAGGTCGAGGAGATGGTGGACATCGCCAACGGCTTCATGTGCTGGCGTGACCGCCTGCCGCGAGGCAAGCGTATCGGCATTTGCACAGGCTCCGGCGGCGGCGGCGCATGGCTGTCGGACGCCTGCATGTCGGCCGGCCTCGAGGTGCCGACGCTCGATGCCGCGACGCGCGCCATCCTCGACCCGTTGCTCCCCTCCTACGGCACCTCGCAGAATCCCGTCGACGGCACCGCCCAGGCCATCCGCCAGATCGGCTATGTGGGCCTCGCCGGACCGCTCGTCGAAAGCCCGGTCATCGACGGCGTCATCTGCATCATGAGCGCCCGCTCCGCGGAGGGCCTCACGCACGAGAAGGAGAAGCTCAAGGCGCTGAAGGCGACCGCCAAGAAGCCGATCCTGATGTGGTCCTACACGTTGCCGGCGGCGGCCTCGGTCGAGGTGCTGTCGGGGGCCGGCTTCCCGCTCTACACCAACATGCAGAACGTCGTGACCACGATGCGCCACATGGGCGAGTGGAACGTACTTCGCGAGCGCTTCCTGAAGGTGCCGGAGGTGCGCACCACCGCCGCCTCTGCCAGGGAGACGGTTGCCGCGGCGCTCGCCAAAAGCGGTCCCGTTCTGAGCGAGGCCTCCTCGAAGCCCATCCTGCAGGCCTACGGCCTCGCCGTCGGCGCCCTGGAGAAGCTCGCCACGAGCCGCGACGAGGCCATCGCCGCGCAGAGGGCCATCGGCGGTCCCGTCGCGCTCAAGGTGCAGTCTCCCGACATTCTGCACAAGACGGAGGCAGGCGCCGTAGCGCTCGGCGCCGCCTCGGCCGACCAGGTCGCTGCCGCCTACGACCGCATCACCGCCTCGGCCAAGGCTTACAAGGCCGGCGCCAAAGTCGAGGGCGTGCTGGTCCAGGCCATGGCGAAAAAGGGCCGCGAGGTCATTCTCGGCATCAACCGCGACCCGCACTTCGGCCCGATGCTGATGCTGGGCCTCGGTGGCATCCACGTCGAGGTGCTGAAAGACGTAGTTTTCGCGCCGGTGCCGATCTCCCGGACCGACGCGGAGATGCTGATCGGCCGTCTCAAAGGCGCCGCGCTGCTCGGCCCCGTACGCGGCCAGCCGGCGGCCGATAAGGCGGCGCTTGCCGACATGATCGTCAGGCTCTCGGAGCTCGCCGCCGACCAAAAGGACACGATCGCCGAAATCGACTTGAACCCGGTGATCGTGCATGCCGAAGGCGATGGCGCCACGATCGCGGATGCGTTGATCGTGAAGGTGCAGTGAAGGCTCCGCTCGTCTCTGGCGGTGCCCGGTGGAGCGCGCGGCCGAAAAAGTGTCATCCTCGGGCTTGTCCCGAGGACCCATCGGGCGCCAATCTCCGAGGGAAACTATTCGGCATGGTTGCGCAGATGATGCTCTCTGCTCACCGTGCAAGCTGAGGAATAGGTCCTCGGGACAAGCCCGAGGATGACAATCGAGAGCGAGGAGCTAGCCCAATGGGTCAATTCACCGACATCGCCGTTTCCACGGAAGGCCACGTCGCCATCGTCGAGATCCGCCGCCCGCCGCACAACTTCTTCGACATGTCGCTGATCAAGCAGATCGCCGACGCGTTCGAGGGCTTCGACAAGGACCGCAACATCCGGACCGGCGTGCTCTGCGCCCAGGGCAAATCGTTCTGTGCCGGTGCCAACTTCGGCGACGGCTCGAAGCTCGATGCGCAAGGCAACCGCCCGAACGAGAACCAGATGGGTGGCCACCTCTACCAGGAGGCCGTGCGCCTGTTCCGCACGAAAAAGCCGATCGTCGGCGCCATCCAGGGGCCGGCTATCGGCGGTGGCCTTGGTCTCGCGCTCGTACCAGATTTCCGCGTGGCCTGCCCCGAGTCGCGTTTCGCAGCCAACTTCACCAAGCTCGGCTTCCACCCGGGCTTCGGGCTCACCTACACTCTTCCGCGCCTTGTTGGCGACCAGCAGGCGAACCTCATGTTCTACACCGGCCGCCGCCTCAACGGCGAGGAGGCTGTGAAGATCGGCCTCGCCGACGTGCTCGTCGCCAGCGTGGACGAGGTTCGGAGCGCGGCCGTCAAGCTCGCCAGGGAGATTTCGGAATCGGCGCCACTTGCCGTGCAGGAGACGCGCGCCACCGTCCGTGCCGGCATGGCCGATGCAGTCAAGGCCGCGACCGACCACGAGCTCAAGATCCAGAGCGAGCTCAGAAAGACCGAGGACTTCAAGGAAGGTGTGCGCGCCGTCAACGAGCGCCGCGTGGCGAGCTTCCAGGGGCGTTGAGTCCCCCTCTCCCCATCGCGTCCTGTCGGATGGGGAGATCCTCTCTATGGTTTGGACCGGAGCGTTTCCGATCCATTGACGCGAGCGAGGGTGTCATGGGTTCGGTTCGAGGACGTTGCTTGTGCGGTGGTGTCAGATTCGAGATCCGCGGCCCGTTGGACAATCCGCTCAATTGTCACTGCGAGAACTGCAGAAAGCAGCACGGGGCGGCATTCCGCACTCGCGTTCGCGTGGAGAAGGACGATTTTCATTGGGTCGAGGGCGAGCATCTCGTCTCGTTCTACGAGTCGTCGGCGGGCGTTTTTCGCGGCTTTTGTCGCATTTGCGGCTCGCCAATCCTGAACAAGTTCGCCGGGGGCGAAGCCGCGTTGCCCCACAACTCTAACGCGTCAACCAGGTACGGTATCCCGGTTGGAATTCTTGATGGCGACCCTGGTGTTCGGGCAGCTTGCCACGTCTTCGTAAGAAGCAAGGCGGTCTGGTTTGAGATCACTGACGAGCTCCCGCAATATCAGGGGCTTCCTCAACGAAAATAACGCGACGTTCCTCTCGGCATCCTGCTGCGAGACGCCGCCACTACCGTGAGGTCAATAGGCCCAATGCCCCTTCAAATCCCCGACGATCCAGGACTTCGTGACAAGGTTGCCATCGTCGCCGGCGGCGGCGCGCAGGGTGACGGCATCGGCAATGGCCGCGCGGCGGCGATCCTGCTCGGCAAGTCCGGAACCAGAGTGCTCGTCGTCGACCACGACCTGAAGCTCGCCGAGCGCACGGTCGAGATGATCCGCGAGGCCGGCGGCACGGCCGAGGCGCACAGTGGCGACCTGACCAAGCCCGCCGAGTGCAAGCGCATGGTCGAGGCTGCCGTCGACCGCTGGGGCCGCCTCGATTTTCTCGACAACAACATCGGCATCGGCTCCAAGGGCTCCGTCGTCGATGAGACGCAGGAGACCTGGCAGCGCATGATGCAGGTCAACGTCGAGGTCATGTTCCTGACCTCGAAGCACGCCATTCCGGCCATCAAGAAGACCGCCGGCGGCGGCGCCATCGTCAACATCTCGTCGATCTCGGCGCTGCGTCCGCGTGGGCTGACGATCTACACGACGACCAAGGCTGCGGTGATCGGCCTCACTCAAGCCATGGCCGTCGATCACGGCAAGGACGGCATTCGCGTCAACTGTGTGGCGCCGGGCCCTGTCTACACGCCGATGGTCTATGCGCGCGGCAATGGCATGGAGCCCTCGGCCCGTGAGGCGCGGCGCAAGGCCTCCGTGCTCGGGCTCGAGGGCACGGGCTGGGACATCGGCAACGCCGTCCGCTTCCTCATGTCCGACCACGCCCGCTACATCACCGGCCAGGTGCTCGTCGTCGACGGCGGCGTCACGCTGCAGGCGCCCGAGCGCGAGAGCCGCACCGAGACCGAGACCCACTGAGCAGGCAGCCACCGCCCGGATCGAGCCCATGCCCATCTACGGCTTCCACTGCGACGACTGCGGACACGAGTTCGCGACGCTGGTGACCTCCTCGGACGCCGCCGCATGCCCCTCCTGCGAGAGCACCGGTCTCACCCGCCAGCTCTCCCTCATCGCCCGTCCGGTCCGCGGCGGAGAGACGGACACCGGTCAGGCGTGCGCGGCGGCCGGAGACCCCGCGATGTGCGGTGCCGGCCCGTGCTGCATGATGCAGCGCGGTGGCTGCGCCTAGCAGGCTCACAAGTTCAGGCGGAACGGAAGACGCGTCGCCCTCACCCTGCCCTCCGCCTCGGATGCACGTGCCGTGAACTGGGCGAGGGATAACAGCGAGGAACGCTCATGGCCCGTCTCCCCTACCTCGAGAAGAAGGACCTGCCTGCCGACCAGCAGGACCTCCTGAAGCGCGAGATCACGCTCTTCAAGTGCATGGTCCACAGTCCGAACGCCGTCCGCGCGTTCCAGGGCCTCGGCGGTTTCATCCGCCATAAGAGCCGGCTCGATGGCCGCCTCCGCGAGATCGCCATCCTCGCCGTCGGCTGGATCACGCAGGCGCCCTACGAGTGGTCGCACCACGTCAAGATCGGCCAGGAGTTCGGTGTCACCGAGGCCGACATTCAGGGCGTCATCGCCGCGTGCGACGGCGAGGCGAGCAGCCTCGAGCCTGTGGCGAAGCTCATCGTCAAGGCTGCCCGCGAGATGACCGAGAGCCTCGCCGTCAGCGACGGCACCTTCGCCGAGCTGCGCCAAGCCTTCGACGACGAGCGCCTGACCGACCTCGTCATCACCATGGCGTTCTACAATGCCGTCGTGCGCTACCTCGGCACGATGCGCATCGATGTCGAGCCCGAGTACCAGCCGTACCTCGACAGGTTTCCAATGAGAAATCCGATGTACTGACGGCATCTTGCCCGGTGCAAATGGCACCACCGCGCTCGCCAGATGACAACTCCGGTCGAGCCGGCATGTGGCATTCGCATCTGCAGCATAATCCGCCGGGTGAATCGGGGTTGATTCACCTGGAATGCGTGACTACCCTCATCAGGAACAAAGGACGGCGGAGAAACCGCTGCAATTCCGTTGCCGGCTCGAGGATGGCCGGAAGACTGCGTAGGGAGGAAGACTTCGATGAAATTTGCCGTCGCATGCGGCATCGCGACCGTACTGGTCGCGGTGACCGGCACCGTACCTGCATTTGCCCAGAAGCCCGGTGGCACGCTCAAAATGCAGCACCGGGACAATGCGCCCTCAGGCTCGATCCACGAGGAAGCGACCAACTCGGTCGTCGAGCCGTTCATGGGGGTATTCAACAACCTCGTGATGTTCGATTCGCAGAAGACGACGAACAGCCTCGAGACCGTCGTACCCGATCTCGCCAAGAGCTGGTCGTGGGACGCCACCGGGACAAAGCTCACATTCAAGCTGCAGGAGGGCGTGAAGTGGCACGACGGCAAGCCCTTCACGGCCGAGGACGTGAAGTGCACCTTCGAGATGCTGATCGGCAAATCCAAGGAAAGGCTGCGGAAGAACCCGCGCGCTGTCTGGTACCACAACCTGCGCTCGGTCACGGTCGCCGGCCCGTCCGAGGCGACATTCGTGCTCGAGAAGCCGCAGCCGAGCTTCATCGTGCTGCTCGCCTCGGGCTACTCGCCCGTCTATCCGTGCCACGTCAATGCGCAGGCGCAACGCACGGCGCCGATCGGCACCGGGCCGTTCAAGTTCGTCGAGTGGAAGCGCAACGAGATCATGCGCTTCGTCAAGAACCCGGACTACTGGAAGAAGGGCAAACCTTATCTCGACGGTATCGATTGGACGATCATCCCGAGCGTCGCTACCCGGGCACTGGCGTTCACGGCCGGTGAGCACGACATGACTTTCCCGTCGGACACGACGGTGCCGATCATGAAGGACATTGTCGCCAAGTCGCCGAAAGCGACGTGCGACCTGCATCCGACGAACGTCTCGACCAACCTGATCGTCAACAGCGAGAAGCCGCCGTTCGACAACCCGAAGATCAGGCGCGCGATGGACATGGCGATCGATCGCGATGCCTTCATCACGATCCTGAGCGAGGGCAAAAATCTGAAGTCTGGCGCCATGCTGGCGGCACCGGCGGGTCAGTGGGGCTTCACGCCGGAGGAGATGGCCAAGATTCCCGGCTACGGCAGTGGCGCCGACGTCGAGAAGGCGCGTGCGGAAGCCAGGAAGATCATGGAAGGCCTCGGCTACAGCGCCGACAAGCCGCTGGCGGTGAAAGTCGCGACCCGCAACATCGCCGTCTACCGTGATCCGGCGGTAATTCTGATCGACCAGCTCAAGAGCATCCATATCTCTGGCGAGCTGGAAGTGGTGGATACGTCGATCTGGCATGCCAAGGTGACGCGCAAGGACTACGCGGTCGGTCTCAATCTGACCGGTGTCGGTGTCGACGATCCCGACTCCAACCTGGTCGAGAACTACACCTGCAATTCCGAGCGCAACTACACGCAGTACTGCAACAAGGAGGTCGAGAAACTGATCTTCGAGCAGTCCGCGATCACGGATGTCGCCAAGCGCAAAGCCATGGTCAAAGACATCCAGATGAAGCTCATCGAGGACGTGGCGCGGCCGATAATCTACTACGGCACGACCGCCACCTGCTGGCACCCGCACGTCAAGGGCTACGTCGCCAACCGCAACGGCATCTACAACAACTCGCGCTACGAGGACGTCTGGCTCGACCGGTAGTCGGCATCCGGGGCGCAACGTCGGCGGAGCCCTGCAAGGTTGATCGTGCCTGATCGACCGGCTACGTTGCGCCCGCTTGAGAGCATCGGCCGGTCCGTGTCTTGCGGGGAGCGAGGGGCGCGGACGGCTGTCGGAATCCGGGAGGATAGATGACCAGAAAGTCCACGCTTGCCGTGGCCGTCGCCGCCGTGCTGGCCGCCGGCACTGTGGCTCCGGCCCTCGCTCAGAAGAGCGGCGGCACCTTGCGCATCCAGCATCGCGACAACCCGTCGTCGCTGTCGATCCACGAGGAATCGACCGTATCGGTGCAGATCGCCGCGATGCCGGTCTTCAACAACCTCGTGATCTTCGACCAGCAGAAGCCGCTGCAGTCGATGGACACGATCGTACCCGACCTCGCCGAGAGCTGGGCCTGGGACGACAGCAAGACCAAGCTGACCTTCAAGCTGCGCCAGGGCGTCAAATGGCATGACGGCAAGCCTTTCACCTCGGCCGACGTGAAATGCACGTTCGATCTGCTGCTCGGTAAAGCCAAGGACCGGCTCCGCAAGAACCCGCGCGCCATCTGGTACCGGGAGGTTCAGGACGTTACGGTGAACGGCGATCATGAGGCGACGCTCGTCCTCAAGAAGCCGCAGCCGTCGATCCTGATGATGCTCGCGACCGGCTATTCACCGATGTACCCGTGTCACGTCTCGACGCGCGACATGCGCCAGAAGCTGATCGGCACCGGTCCCTTCAAGTTCGTCGAGTTCAAGGGCAACGACGCGATCACGCTGGTCAAGAACCCGGACTACTTCAAGAAGGGCAAGCCCTACGTCGACAGGATCGAGTTCAAGATCATGCCGAGCCGCTCGACGCGCATGCTCTCGTTCGTCGCCAAAGAGTTCGACATGACGTTTTCGAGCGACGTCACCATCCCACTCCTGAAGGATGTCAAGGCACAGGCGCCGGACACCGTCTGCGATCTGCATCCGCAATATGTCAGCCGCAACCTGATCGTGAATGCCAAGGCTCCGCCCTTCGACAATCCCAAGATCAGGAAGGCGATGGCGCTCGCGATCGACCGGCAGGCGTTCATCGACATCCTGACCGAGGGCAAGGGCACCAAGGGTGGCGCCATGCTGCCGGCACCCGAGGGCCAGTGGGGCATGCCGAAGGACGTGCTCGAGAAGCTGACCGGCTACGGGCCCGACGTCGCCAAGAACCAGGAGGAAGCCAAGAAGATCATGACCGAGCTCGGCTACTCCGCCGACAAGCCGCTCAAGGTCAAGGTCTCGACCCGTGATATCGCCATCTATCGCGACCCCGCGGTGATCCTCATCGACCAGCTTAAGAAGATCTTCATCGATGGCGAGCTCGAGGTGGTCGACACCTCCCAGTGGCACGCAAAGGTGGCGCGCCGCGACTACGCGGTCGGCATGAACCTGACCGGTGTCGGTGCCGACGATCCCGACATCAACTTCATCGAGAACTACACCTGCAAGTCGGAGCGCAACTACACCCAATACTGCAATCCGGAGGTCGAGAAGCTGATCGATGCGCAGTCCGCCGAGACCGACGTCGAGAAGCGCAAGAAGCTGGTCTGGCAGATCGAGGGCCTGATCAACGAGGATGTGGCGCGGCCCATCATTTACCACGACCGCGCGGCGCATTGCCGGCACCCTTACGTCAAGGGCTTCGTCACGCATATGAATAGCATTTACAGCAACTGGCGCCTCGAGGACGTGTGGCTCGACAAGTAGCCGGAAAGAGCGGACACTGAGTCCGGGTGGCGCGACCGTTGGCGCCTCCCGGTTTCCCCGCCCCTACGGTGGGGCGGCCAACAAGAATAGCCCTCGAATGAGGCAGCCGGCACCGTCGTCCCGTTTCGTCGGGAGGCGGCGCGTTGAAGGGAGAGTGGACGCGTGGGCGCCTATCTGATTCGTCGATTCCTATTGATGATCGTGACGCTGTTCGGGATGTCGATCCTGATCTTCGTCATGTTGCGGCTCGTGCCCGGCAACATCAGCGACATCCTGTTCGATGCCGCCGGCATGGTGAACCCGGCCGACAAGGCGCGCCTCGAGGCCGAGCTCGGCCTAGACCAGCCCATCATCGTTCAGTATTGGGCCTGGATCAAAGGCCTGCTGACGGGCGACCTGGGCTATGCCTACGTGTCCGAGAAGCCGGCCATCGACGAGATCCTTCCGCGCATTCCCGTGACGGCAAAGCTCGCCGGGCTGGCGCTCTTGTTCTCGGTGCTCATCGGTGTGCCGCTCGGCGTCATCTCCGCCGTCAAGCAGGACTCTCTGCTCGACTACGCGCTGCGTGTCTTCAGCCTGAGCGGCCTTTCCCTTCCCTCATTCTGGTTGGGCCTCCTGATCCTGATGGGCTTCGTCCAGTATCTCGGCTGGATACCGATCTATACCGACAAGCCTTCGAGCGTCTGGCACGAGATCGGGCTGCTCAGCATTCCAGCGCTGGCGGTCGGCTTCCGGGCCTCGGCGCTGATCATGCGCCTGACGCGGTCGTCGATGCTCGAGGTGCTGCGCCAGGACTACATCCGCACCGCCCGCGCCAAGGGCGCCTCTACGACATCGGTCAACTATAATCACGCATTGCGCAACGCCGTCCTGCCGGTCGTCACGATCATCGGGATCGAGGCCGCCTTCCTGATCGGCGGCTTGATCGTCACTGAGACCGTGTTCAACATTCCGGGGGTGGCTCGGTTCCTGGTCGAGGCGATCCGCTGGCGCGATTACCCGATCGTCCAGAACCTCGTTATGTTCATCGCCATCGTCACGGTGGTCGTGAACTTCCTCGTCGACATGGCCTACGTCGTGCTCGACCCGCGTATCAAGTACGACGAGTAGCCGGCGAGAGGACAAACCCATGGCCATCATCGACCATAGCGCCGAGCTGAATCGTGCAGGCGCCAACATCGACAGCACCTGGTCCCGTTTCACATACTACGCCCGCCGCTACCCGTTGGGTGCGGCTGGCGCTGTGATCGTGATCCTGTTCCTCGTCGTTGCCATCTTCGCCCCTGTCTTCACGAGCTTCGACCCGACCTCGACCAACCCGCGCACATCGCTCGCCAAGCCCGGTGGGGTTCACGCGCTGGGCGCCGACTTCATGGGCCGCGACATGTGGAGCCGGATCGTCTACGGCGCTCGCATCTCGCTGATGGTCGGCATCGGCTCGACCGTTGTCGGCTGCTTCTTCGGTGTCATCATCGGTCTGCTGTCCGGCTACTATGGTGGCTGGCTCGATCTGATCACGCAACGCTTCATCGACATCATGCAGGCTCTGCCGCTGCTGGTCATGGCGCTGCTGATGGCCGCCTCGCTCGGTCCGTCGCTGACCAACACGATCATCGCCATCTCGATCCCCATCATTCCGCATGTGGCGCGTGTCATCCGGTCGAACACGCTGGCCCTGCGCGAGATGCCGTATGTCGAGGCGGCCAAGGCCGTCGGCATGAGCGAGACGAAGATCGCGTTCCGGCATGTACTTCCGAACACCGTGGCGCCGCTGATCGTGCTCGGCACGGCGCAGCTCGGCTCGGCGATCCTCACCGAGGCCTCGCTGTCGTTCCTCGGCCTCGGCGTGCCCGAGCCGCATCCGTCGTGGGGGCGGATGCTGTCGGAGTCGGCTGCCGAGTACGTCCGCACAGCTCCCTGGCTGGTCATCTTCCCGGGTCTCGCGATCAGCCTCGCCGTGTTCGGCACGAACCTGCTCGGCGATGCCGTCCGCGACATCCTCGATCCGCGCCAGCGCAGCTAGCCATCCTCAGGAGCCACATCTCGTGACAGCGACAGGGACCGCGGCAGCGCCGATTTCCTCGGTGGGATCCGTACGGCCGGGCCAGCAGGGTGACGCCCTGCTCTCGGTCGACGGGCTCACCACGTACTTCTTCACACGCCAAGGCCTGGTCAAGGCCGTCGATGGCGTCTCGTTCGCGCTGAAGCGGGGCGAGACGCTCGCCATCGTCGGCGAGTCCGGCTGCGGCAAGAGCATTACCGCGCTCTCACTGATGCGCCTCGTGCCGGATCCGCCGGGCCGCATCGTCGAGGGCAGCAAGGTCGTTCTCGACGGCGTCGATCTGCTCGGCCTCGACGAGGCGCAGATGCGCAAGGTGCGCGGCAACGACATCTCGATGATCTTCCAGGAGCCGATGACATCGCTGAACCCGGTGATGACCGTCGGCACCCAGATTGCCGAGGTTCTGCTGCTGCACCAAGGACTGACGCGCAGGGAGGCGGAGGAGAAGGCGGTCGAGATGCTCCGCCTCGTCAAGATTCCGTCGCCCGAGCAACGTGTACGGGAGTATCCGCATCAGTTGTCGGGCGGCATGCGCCAGCGGGTGATGATCGCCATCGCGCTCGCCTGCAATCCGAAGGTGCTGATCGCCGACGAGCCGACCACCGCCCTCGACGTCACCATCCAGGCCCAGATCCTCCAGCTCATCGTCGAGCTGCAGGAGAAGCTCGGCACGGCCGTGATCCTGATCACGCACGATCTCGGCGTCGTTGCCGAGACCGCACAGCGCGTGATCGTCATGTATGCAGGCCGCAAGGTCGAGGAAGCGCCCGTCGAGGAGCTTTTTGCCCGATCGCTGCACCCATATACACGGGGGCTGATGGCGTCGATTCCCCGGCTCGATCTGATCCGCGGTGCCGCGAGCGACGAAGACACGCCGCCACGGCTGCAGGAGATCCCTGGCATCGTGCCGGCTCTCTATGCGTTGCCCAAAGGCTGTGCTTTCGCGCCGCGCTGTCCGCTCGCCGACGACCATTGCCGTCAGAGCTATCCCGCGTACGAGGAGAAGCGCCCCGGACATTGGGTCGCCTGCTGGAAACCCCAGGATTTGGCGGGAGGTGCCCGTGGCTGAGCCGAGGTCTCTACAGATGCCGCTGGCGCCCGTCGCGCACGCGGCCACGGCAGGTGGACTGGGCATGCCCGGGGCCGCGGCTCCGGTGACGGGGGCAGCATCGGCTGCACCGGGCCTCCTTGCCAATGCCAATGGCTCGATCGCCGCTGCTGCCGGCACCAAGTCCCACGGCCGGGGCGCCGCCAGCGCCCGCGACCCCAATGTCCGGCCGGTCGTCGAGGTGCGCGATCTCAAGAAGCACTTCCCCATCAAGAAGGGGCTGCTCAAGAAGACGGTCGGTCACGTCTTTGCCGTCGACGGCGTGAGCTTCACCATCATGCCGGGCGAGACGCTGGGCCTCGTCGGCGAGTCGGGCTGCGGCAAGTCTACGGTGGGGCGAACCCTCTTGCGGCTGCTCGAGCCGACCTCCGGGCAGATCCTGCTCGACGGCAAGGACGTGACGCACCTCACGCGTGCCGAGCTGCGCCCCTATCGCCGGGAGATGCAGATCATCTTCCAGGATCCGTTCTCCTCGCTCGACCCGAGAATGACGGCAGGGCAGATCGTTGCCGAGCCGCTGGAGGTGCACGGCGTGGGCGATCGCGACGAGCGCCGCGCCAGGGTCGCTGAGCTGTTCGGCCGCGTGGGGCTCAGACCGCAGCAGATGGACAACTTCCCGCATCAGTTCTCGGGCGGCCAGCGTCAGCGCATCGGGATCGCGCGTGCGCTGGCGTTGAACCCGAAATTGATCATCGGTGACGAGCCGGTGTCGGCACTCGACGTGTCGATCCAGGCCCAGGTCATCAATATCCTGGTCGACCTGCAACGGGAGCTGGGGCTCGCCTACCTCTTCATCTCGCACAACCTCGCCGTGGTCGAGCACATCTCTCACCGCATCGCGGTGATGTATCTCGGCCGCATCGTGGAGTTCGCGGACAAGAGGACGATCTTCACGGCGCCGCGCCACCCGTATACCGAGGCGCTGCTGTCGGCCGTGCCCGTCCCCGACCCCACGATCCGCCGCAAGAAGGTCGTGCTCGATGGCGACGTGCCGAGCCCGTCGAAGCCGCCGCC
>JANRJI010000008.1:0-61305 GCA_033764055.1 Hyphomicrobiaceae bacterium | reverse complement strand
CGTGCTGAACACGGTCGGAAAAGTCGTTCGCCATGCCCGCGAAACCCTGCTGCGCCTCGCCACCGACCTCGCCCGCACCCTCGCCGACGCTCCCCGCGTCGCGTTCCGGCTGCTTCGACCTGCCTTAGCCGGGGAATGAGGGGTCGCTGCTTCACATTGACAGGCCAGCCGCAGCTGGCGACCGTGGCGGGAGCGACCTCTCACGACGAAGCCGTATGACAGGAGGCAAACCCGATGGTCCCCGCGCCGAAGGTGATCGAGACGACGATCTACGCGACGATGCCGAAGGAGCTGCTGCTCGACGACCGGGATTCGCCGTTCACGCGCGACATGTTTCACGGGCAGCGAATTGGCGCTTTCCTGGAGGGGCCATCGTTCGACCGGCAGGGCAATCTCCTGATGGTCGACATCGCCCACGGGCGCATCCTGAAGCTGTCGACGGCGAAGGATTGGTCGGTGGTGGCGCAGTACGACGGCCTGCCCAATGGGCTCAAGCTGCACAAGGACGGGCGCATCTTCGTCACCGACCGCATGAACGGCATCATGGTGGTCGATCCGGTCAGCGGGAGGGTAGAGCCGTTCATCGGCCGCGACAGGCTGCCGGGCTTCAAGGGGCCGAACGACCTCTTCTTCTCGTCGAAGGGTGACCTCTACTTCACCGACCAGGGCGAGACCGGCTTCCACGATCCTACGGGTCGGGTGTTCCGCTACTCCGCGTCCGGCAAGCTCGATTGCCTGATCGACAACGTGCCGAGCCCGAACGGTCTCGTCATGGACCCGGCGGAGACGACGCTCTACTTCGCCGTGACGCGCGCCAATGCCGTATGGCGCATGCCGATCCGTGCCGATGGGAGCATTCATCGGGTCGGCCTCTACTGCCAGCTCGTCGGCGGCTGGGGACCGGACGGCATGGCGGTCGACACGGAGGGCAACGTATCGATGGCGCATGCCGGCGGCGCGGCGGTGTGGGTGTGGTCGCCGATGGGGCTGCCGCTCTACAAGGTCGCGGCCTGCGACGGAGGCACATTGACGACGAACATGGCCTACGGCGGGGCCGGAAACCGCACCATGTTCATCACGAACTCGCTCAAGAACAACGTTCTGGCGGCCGAGCTGCCGGTGCCGGGCCTTCAAATGTACGGCCAGATGTGAGCGTCGCCTCTGGCGGTCGCGAACGGAAGCAGAGGACGAGGACCAGGAATGGCCGAGAAGATCGCCGTCATCGGCATGGGGCAAATGGGCTCGGGCATGGCCCGCCGGCTCATGAGTCAGGGCCACGATATCGTCGGGTACGACATCAACACGCAGACGCGGCAGGCGCTGGCCAAGGAAGGGCTGGCGATGGCCGCCAGCGCCAGGGATGCCGTCGCCGGCCGCAGCATCGTGCTGACGAGCCTTCCCGATCCGGTGGCGATCAGGGCGGCGTGGCTCGGCGAGGGTGGCCTCATCGAGGTCGTGGCCAAGGGCAGCCTCGTCATCGAGCTGTCGACGATCGATCCGACCACCATGCGCGAGGTGGCGGCGGCCGCGGCGGCCAAGGGCATCGAGGTGCTCGACTGCCCCGTATCCGGGAGCCCGGCGGAGGCGGCCGACGGCAAGCTCGTGCTGATCGTCGGCGGCGAGGAGACGGCCGTGCAGCGGGCCGAGCCGATCCTGAGGCTGCTCGGGCCGACGTGGCGGCACACGGGGCCGGTTGGCACGGCCAAGGTGGTGAAGCTCGTCAACAACATGATGTCGATGGGCAATGTTCTGATCGCGGCCGAGGCTTTCGCGCTCGGCGTCTCGGCGGGAGTCGAGCCGGCCAAGCTGTTCGAGGTGCTGTCGGTGTCGGGCGGCCGCTCGCACCACTTCCTGAAGCGCTTCCCGTGGGTGCTCGAGGACAACTACCAGCCCGGCTTCAAGATGGAGCTGGGCGAGAAGGACATGGCGCTGGCGATCGACCTCGGCCGCGCCATGGGCATGCCGACGCCGGCGGCGTCGATGGTCCGCGAGATGATGGCGACGGCGCTCGCGGAGGGTTATCGCGGCCAGGACATCGTCGCCACGCACGACATGTACCGGCGCTGGGCGGAGAAGGGCAAGAAGCGGTAGCGCACCGGTCGTCGGCCGGGTCCGGCGGCGTCGCCGTCGCGCCGTCAGGCCTTGCGCTGGATGAGATAGCCAATCCGGCGGCCGAGCTCGAGGCGCATCAACTCGAGTTCGTCGAGGACCTGCCGGGGATGCAGTTGCCGACCGGCCTTGCGGATCATGTCACCCTCGAGCTCCGCCAGACGGGCATAAAGCACCTCTGCCGTCTTGTGCAGCATGGCGACGGCGGCGATGGCCCGTGGTCCCATGTTCGGCGGCACCTTGCCGATGCGATCGCGGAGCGCTTCCTGAAGGCTATCGGGAAGGTGGGCCATCAGGCGACCACCGCATGCGACCAGGCGGATCAGGAGGTTCGGCCGGAAGCGGTAATCGTGCCGCTCCATCCATTCGAACAGCTTCGTCATGATCATGTCCTTCAGACGAAGCTCGGAGGTGACCCGGTAGTCGTGCCATTCGGCGACCACGTCGAAGTCGGGCTCCAGCTCGAGGTCGCCGGGCGCGAAGGTGGCAATCGTCGACACGCCGATGCGCTCGATGAAGTCGCGGTTGCGCATGTCGAGCAGCGTCGCATAGGTCGGCAGACGGATCTCGCCCGTCGATGCCATCGAATAGGCGAGCCGCACGAGCTTGGCACAATACAGCTCGCCGTAGCCCTCGGGCTGCATGGTGAAGTCGTAGAGGACACGCTGCGAGGGGCTCTCGCGGGTGCGCAGAACGTGGTCGCGGATCAGCGCGGCAGCCTCGCGGGCCAGCGCGCGATCGCGATGCCGGAACAGGATGGCGCGGCCGATGCCGTGAGCCAGTGCCTTCTCGAGCGGCGTGACGACCGCACCGTCCTCGATCAGGGCCTCGACCATGACGGGTCGCCCGTCGATGCCCTCGGCCACGATGGCGACGTGGCTGAACTGCGAATCGATGTCGCCGATGCGGGCGATGGCAGCGCTATTGTTCGCCATGCCGCGCTGCAACACGACATCGCCGGGAAGCAGCTCGAGGGGGCTCGCGGAGTAGCGGGGGTTGATATCCAGAAACTCCGGCGGGCCGGAGAAGGCAGTGGCCGTCGCCTGGCCCTCGGCGAGACGCGGATGAAGCAGCTCGATCTAGCCGACGAGATCGCGGGCATAGCGGGCGACGCGGAACACGTCGCGCAAGGCCGTCTGCACCGGCCGGGTCATCAGGCCGCGGGCGGCCCAATCCGGTATCCGCTCCCGCAAGCCGAGGTGGATGGCGCAGATGCGACGGCGCAGAGCCGGTCCAGCCTCGCGCACTCCATCGATGTCGTAGTCGGCAAAATCGACCAGGAACAGACGACGGTAGATGTCCTCGAGGCGCGCGACGAGCTCGGCCTCGTGAGCGGGTGCCACGGCGACGAGCGCTGCCGCGCTGTCCAGCGTGCGGTCGAGGTCGTCCAGTCCCTCGTTGCGCATTCTACCCCCGTCGTGGGCCTCGCAGCTCCTGCACGGAGAGCCCCGGCAGCATATCACGCGCATTCGAGGCGATCGTTTGACCTGCGTCGCGGTCGATGGACGGCTGGCGTGGATCGCGACCGCGCTAGCAGGCTCCGGCCACCTCCGCGACCTCGGTCGCCAGCGCGTCGAGCAACCGCTCGAGCCAGAGGCGGGAGAGGCCGCGGCCGATCAGGACCAGTCGGGTCGAGCGGTCGGCGGACGGCCATCGCTCGAGCCAACTCGGCTCGTGGAAGACGTGCTGGACACCGTGGATGACGGCCGGGCGCTCGGGGCTTTCCGCGACATGGACGATACCCTTGAGGCGCAGCAGGCCTACGGCGCAATGGTCGGCCAGCGCCTCGACCAGGAGGGTCAGTGCGACGGCCGGCAATGGATCGTCCCGCCGCAGGGTGATGCACTGGATGTCGTCGCCATGGCGGGCGTGGTGGCCCGTCCGGAGGGTATCGCGGTGGTTGCTGCCGGCGGGCACCCGGCTTCCTGATGGATCATCGGCGCCGAGCCAGGCCTCGACGCCGCCATACATCTCGCCCGCCGCAGCGGAGGGACCATCGAGCAGATCGATGGCGGCGGTCTGTCCGTACACGGCAGTCAGCAACGGGGCGCGGCGATTGAGCGTGGCGATCCGCTCCAGGAGGTCTGGTGGCGGCGTTCCCACGAGATCCACCTTGGTCAGCACGAGACGATCCGCGACCGCCACCTGGCGTACGGACTGGGGCTCCCGGTCCAACGATGCGAGGCCAGTTGCGGCATCGACCGTCGTGACGACGCGACCGAGCACAAGACCCGCGCCACGACCAGCCTCGCTCATGACCGCATTCAACACGGGCGCCGGGTCAGCGAGGCCGCTCGTCTCGATGATGACCCGCTCGAAGGCGGGAACGAGGCCGCGCGCACGCCGGCCGACGAGATCGGCAAGCGTTGTCTCGAGGTCCCCGCGGACAGCGCAGCAGATGCAGCCGGTGTCGAGCTCGACGAAGCTTTCCTCGCTGGCCTCGACGAGGTCATGGTCGATGCCGACGGCACCGAACTCGTTGATGATGACGGCGGTTCGGCCGAGTGCCGGGTCTTTGAGGAGACGGGCCAGCAGCGTGGTCTTGCCGCTGCCGAGATAGCCGGTGAGGACGGTGACCGGGATCATGGCGCGACCGGCGGCAACGTGGCGATGCGTGCGCGACCAGGGCGCCAAGTCGGATCGAGCGTGGAGCGGACGACTCGCAGCAAGCCGGTCACGGAGGAGGCGGCGCGCTGGCGGCCCTCGATCGCCACCAGCCAGCGGAACGGCAGTGCTGGCGGAGCGCGGCCGATCCGCAACTCGCCCCCGGCGTGGCCGATCGCGATCGTCCCGTCCTGCAGCCGCGCCACCGTGGCGTCGAGCCCCCACATAGCGATGCTGGCGCGCAACAGGTTGAGCACCGCGGCATCGGTCCTTTCGCTGCCCGACGTGCTCATCGCGGGTCGCCGCATAGGGGAGACCGATGTGTCACAGCATCGGCTTCTCGATGAAGGAGCGCGGGATCTTGCGCTTCAGGTAGCGACCGTCGCCGGCCTTGCCGACATAGCGGCCGTTCTCGACCTTGACCGAGCCCCGCAGCATGGTCAGCACCGGCCAGGCAAATATGTCGTGGCCTTCCCACGGCGTGTAGTCGGTCTGGTGCAGATCGCCGGCGCGTATCTGGCCGCGCCGCGACGGGTCTAGGATGGTGATGTCGGCGTCGCTGCCGGCGGCGATGGCGCCTTTGCGCGGGTAGAGGCCCATGACTTTCGCGGCATTGGTCGAGACGAGGTCGACGTACTGCGGGAGCGAGTAGCCGCGCTTGACGACCATCTCCGTGTACATCACTGCGAGGCGAGGCTCTATGCCCGAGTTGCCGCCGGTGGTGTCGTCGATGCGCTTGCCGAGCGTCTTCTCCTTGAGCGTGCAGCAGAGGTCGTCGGTCGCGACGCAGTTGATCGAGCCGTCACGGGTGCCGTCCCAAAGCGCCTTCTGGTCGGCCTTCGACTTGAGCGACGGGTAGGTGTGGTAGATCTGGCCATTCGGTCGCTTGTAGTCCTCCTCGGTGTAGAGCATGTACTGGTGGAGGCTCTCGCCATAGATGGGCAGCCCCTTGGCGCGCGCCTCGCGGATGGCGGCGACGCCGGTGCCGGCGGACACGTGCATCATGTAGAGAGCGCAGCCGGGCACGCTCTCCGCGAGGCGGATGACGCGTCGGAAGGAGATGTCCTCGGACAGCTGGCTGTGCACCTCCGACAGGTTCTCGAAGCCCGTGCGGCCCTCGCGGATCAGCTTCGCGTACATGTGCATCACGAGGTCGTTGTCCTCGGCGTGGATGACACCCATGCCGCCCGCGTGCGCGAGCACCTTGAACACCTCCCACATGTCGCCGAGATCGACCATGCGTCCCTGCCGGTGGGGCCAGATGTTGGTCATGAAGATCTTGACGGTCGGGTAGCCCGCCTCGATGGCTTCGGCCAGCTCGCCCATCAGCATGTGGGCCGGCTCGCTGTGCAGCATCAGGTGGTAGGCATAGTCGCAGGCGGCACCGGCGAACTGCTTGTCCCGGCTCTCGATGCCGGTCCGCACCGAGCCGTTCGACTCCACATAGGCAAAGTCGAGGAGTGTCGTCGTGCCGCCGTAGAGGGCGGCCATGCCGACGTGATCGGGCCCCCGCGTATAAAGGACCTCGCCGCCGGGGATCATGAACGGATGCTGCATATGCACATGAGGGTCGACGCCGCCCGGCATGACGATCCTGCCTGTCGCATCGATGACGCGCACGGCCGACTGCGGGGCGACGATGCCGGGTGCCGCAACGGCCGCGATGGTCTCGCCCTTGATGGCGACGTCCGCCTTGACGACGCCTTCGGGTGTGACGACGTCGCCGCCGCGAATGATGATGTCGAGCATGATGGTCTCCCGTCGGGCTTCTGGCGTGTCGAGTGCGCTTCGGCGCCCCATCATGGCACGGACGGGGCAAGGCTCAAGTGCCGTCTTAGCGAGTTCGGGCATGCCCCCCGGGCGCGCGCGGCCTCTGGCGACGCCTGCCTTCGCCGCCTAAGGTGGCTGGGTACGATTTTCGCAGGCCTTTCGGAAAGGAGCCGTCGATGGCACCGCAGGACATTGCCGCACCTGAAGGGATCGATGAGCACGGCGGACGACTGGCGGCCCTGCAGGCTCAGGCTGCAACCGGTGAGGCTGCGCGACTGCTTTTCCGCAGCGGGGCCTGGACTGGCTTCACGCACGGCTTCGCCCCCGGCTTCGTGCAAGGCAACCTCGCGGTCCTGCCGCAGTCGCTGGCCGCCGATTTCCTGCGGTTCTGTCAGCTCAATCCGAAGCCCTGCCCGCTGATCGGCATGTCGCCGAAGCCGGGCGATCCGTCCGTGCCGGAGCTTGGCGGCGATCTCGACATCCGCACCGACATTCCGATGTACCGGGTCTGGCGCAACGGCGACCTGGCGGCGGAGGTATCCGACATCCGCGACGTCTGGCGGGAGGACCTCGTCGCGTTCGTGCTCGGCTGCTCGTTCTCGTTCGAGGAGGCGCTGATTGAGGACGGGCTGGAGCTTCGCCACCAGACGTGCGGTGTCAACGTGCCGATGTACCGGACGAGCATTCAATGCCGGGCGTCCGGCCCGTTCCATGGCCCGATGGTGGTCTCGATGCGGCCGTTCAAGCCCGCGGATGCGATCAGAGCCATCCAGATCACGTCGCGCTTTCCGGCCGTGCACGGTGCGCCGGTGCACATCGGGTTGCCGGAGCTGATCGGCATCAGCGATATTGCTCGGCCCGACTACGGCGATGCCGTCGGGATGCACCCCGACGAGTTGCCGGTGTTCTGGGCGTGCGGGGTGACGCCGCAGGCGGTGATCGCGGCCATGGCGCCGGAGATCGCGATCACGCACGCGCCGGGAGCGATGCTGGTCACCGACGTGCGCAACAGCAGGCTGGCAGCGCTTTGACGGCTCACCCGTCGAGCGCTTCGCGCTATCCGCCGCGCTCGATTGCGGGGAAGCTCCAATCCGGTGATATGCTCGCCCGAGACCATCGTGTGGCCACGGAGAGGCGGCATCGATGCGTGCGCGCCGCCCGGCTGATCCTGGGCCAGTCGGCTTCGGGATGAGGTCATCGTTACGATGCAGGCCATGCAGCTCGATCCTCGCGCCGCCGGCGCGTTTCTGCGCTTTGCCGGCGGCTTCTGGCAGGGCTCGACCACTGCCACAGCCTGGCTGCTGACGCTGGGGCTCGGGCTGTCGCTGACACTGTCGACGGCGGTGACCGTCGGTCTCAACCGCTGGCAACGGTGGTTCTTCGATGCGCTGGAGAAAAAGGATGCTGAGACGGCGGCCGTAGCTGTTCTCGTGTTTCTCGGCATCATCGTCGCCATGGCCGCGATCGGCGTCGCGATTGTCGTCACGCGCGAGACGCTGCAGGTGCGCTGGCGCGCGTGGATCGTCGAGCGGCTGGTCGGGCTATGGATCGGCAGGCATCGATTCTATCATCTGTCGGCGACCCACACGGAGCCGGACAATCCGGAATACCGCATCTCGGACGATACGCGATGGGCGACGGAGCCGCTGGTCGATCTCGTCATCGGCATTTTCTCGTCGGTGATCGGCGCGGCGGCATTCATATCGATCCTCTGGTCGGTCGGCGGCAGTCTGAAGCTGTCGGTGGGCGGGGTCCCGCTGGTCATTCCGGCTTACATGGTGCTGCTGGCACTCGCCTACGGCGCATTGGCCTCTGGCCTCATGCTGTGGATCGGGCGGGCGCTGGTCGGGTGCGTCGCTGCCAAGAATGCCGCCGAAGGCGAGTTCCGTTTCGCCCTGATGCGGATGCGGGAGAATGCCGAGAGCGTGGCGCTTTCCGGCGGCGGCGACGCAGAGCAGGCGGCGCTCAAAGGCCTTTACGGCGCGGTCGTCGGGAGATGGCTGGCGATCGTCAGGCAGCACGGACGTATCACCTGGATCACGAATGCGTCGGGGCCCATGATCCCGATCGTTCCGCTGCTGTTCGCGGCGCCGAAATACTTCGCCGGGGAATTCTCGCTGGGGGAGGTCGTACAGCTGGCGGCGGCCTTCGTGCAGGTGCAACTCGCCATCTCCTGGATCGTCGACAACTACAACCGGCTCGCCGAGTGGTTCGCCTCCGCCCGGCGCGTGATGGACATCGTCGAGGCCTGCGACGGGCTCGACAATCGCCTCGCTGGCCTCGGCGGCGGTGGCATCCGCATCGTGCCCGCGCACAGCGGCGGAATCAGCGTGCGCGGGCTGCAGGTCGACAGCGCCGACGGCAAGCCACTGGTTGGGGCCAGAGATCTCGACATTCCGGCTGGCGCCCGGGTGCATATCCACGGCAGCACGAGCGCCGGTAAGTCGTCGCTGGTCCGGGCACTGTCGGGATTGTGGCCATGGGGGCGCGGAGAGATCACAGTGCCGGCCGGCGCACGGCTGATGGTCGTGCCGCAGAAGCCCTACCTGCCGACAGGCACGCTGCGGGGCGCGCTGCTCTATCCGGACCGGGCGGTCGACATCGACGAGACCGGCATCCGCCAAGCGCTCGCCGATGCGGGCCTCGGGCATCTCGCCGAGCGGCTCGATGCCATCGAGCGATGGGACCAGGTGCTCGGCAATGGCGAGCGCCAGCGCTTGTGCGTGGCCCGGGCGCTGGTGCATCGGCCCGACATCCTCATTCTCGACGACGCGCTGGCCGCGCTCGACGAGGCGAGCCAGGCAGAGCTCGAGGACCGGTTGATGCAGCGGCTCGCGCGAGCGACGCTGATCAGTCTCAGCCAGCGGCCAAGGGGGGCCGCCAGCGGCATCGCGCGCTTTGCCATCGACCGCACGGGCGGCACGGCTGCGCTCAGGTCGCTGGAGGAGGTGCCGGCGTAGGCGGCGAAGGCGAGGCCGCATCACCCGACGTTCAGAATCGAAGGTGAATAACAAACAAAAGCGAGGGAGGAACCGACGTTGGCCAAGCTCAACTACTACGAGATCAGCTGGTATCTCGACGAGCCCTTATGCCCGTGCGACGTGCATTTCGTGAAATACCTCGAATCGCAGGGTCTGAAGGATCGCGTCATCTTCCATTTCGGCACGGGCGGGCACCATGTCGTCGGGCTGCGGTCTCACGAGAGTGGCGCAGGCAACCTCGTGCTCGGCATCACGGCGTCACCGCAAGAGCACGATGCCTACGAGAAGCTGATCATCGAGCAGCCCGCGCTCGGGCGCCACTACAAGGTGCTGTTCGGCGACATCTATCTGCTCGAGCCGAGGCTGCTGCCCGAACTCGACATCGTCACGCTGTTCCACGTGGGCGAGTTCCGCACGGAGAAGAACGACGCCTACGGCGCGCTGACCGACGAGAGCATGGTGCGATTGCTCATCGGCAAGCTGAAGGTGCAGGGCCTCGCGCTGTTCTATTCGGGCTCCTACGCCTACGACGTCGCGGAGCGGATCTGCAGAATGCTGGTCGCCGAGGGCGTGCTCGAGCCGGCCGGCAGCTTCGAGACGCTCAGGGTCTATCGCAAGCGTATCGCCTGAGGCGAACGGCGTTGCTGGGGTCGCAAAGGGCCAGAGGGCCGCTGCGGCGGCCCTCCTCGCAATGGCTCAGGCAAACGCCTTCTTCAAGACCCCCGCGATGTCGTCGATGGCCTGATTGGCCCGCGGCAACATTTTGCCGTTGGACAGGAAGCCGTGAAGCTGTCCCGGATACCGGGTCACCGTCACCTCGCTGCCGGCGGCCTTGAGCTTCTCGGCATAGAGCTCGCCCTCGGCGCACAGCGGGTCGAAGCCGGCGAGCACGACCAGAGCGGGCGGGAGGTTGGCGAGGCTCGAGGCCAGCAACGGCGATGCGCGCCAGTCCTTCCTCTGCTCCTTGCTTGGAACATAGAGGTCGATGAACCAGCGCATGGTGTCGTCGGTGAGGATCAGGTCCTTGGTGAAACGGCCGTAGTAGTTGCCGCTCATGGAGAGATCGACCGCCGGATAGACCAGGATCTGGGCCTTGAGACGCGGGCTGCCGCTGTCGCGGGCGGCGATGGCTACTGCCGCCGCCAGATTGCCACCGGCGCTATCGCCGCCGACCGAGACGCGCGACGGATCCACCTTGAGGCGGCTGGCGTTGTCGACGGCCCAGCGGAGTGCGGCAAGCGAATCGTCGAACGCAGCCGGGAAAACATGCTCCGGCGCCATGCGATAGTCGACCGAGAGCACGGCGCACTGGGCGGCGTTGGCGATCTTGCGGCAGACCCAGTCGTGGCTGTCGAGGTCACCGAGAACCCAGCCCCCACCGTGGTAGTAGACGTGCACGGGCAGCGGGCCCATGTCGGCGGTGCCGGCGCCGCGATAGAAGCGGCAGCCGATAGGACCATTGGGGCCCGGAACGTCGTACTCCTTGACCCGGTCGACGTGGGGCAGCTCGGGCTGCGTCGCCATGCGCCCCCGGCGGAACACCTCGCGACCTTCCAGCGGCGGCAGCGAGTTCAGCGGTGGGCGGCCGAGCTTCTTGATGAGATCGAGGAAGGCCTGGCTATCGTCGTCGAGCTTCATGATGTGGCTCCGCAAAGCTGAGAATTCAGACCGAGATCGTGTGACGTGGCAGCGGCTGCTGTCGCAGGCAGAGGGTGGGCCTGCGTGCCGTCAGCTCATGTACTCGAGGATCGCCTTCGCCGTCGCCTGGGGCTGGTCGAGCTCGGCGAGGTGGCCGGCGCCGGAAATGGTCCTCACAGTCGCCTTGCTGCCGATGGCTTTGGCGAAGGTGCCGGCGTAGCTGCGTGGCATGACGCGATCCTGATCGCCCCAGAGGAGGAGCGTTGGCGCGAGGATGAGCGGCAGCCGCTTCTCGAGCTTGGTATTGCCGAGCGGCCAGAACACGCGGGCTGCTGCCTCGGAGGCGCGCACCTGCTCGATCGGCCATTCGACCGAGTTGGCGCCCGGCGGCACGGCCTTCAGGTCCTTCCAGATCTGCGGGTTGGCGCAGAGCACGCCGGGCTGGTCGTCCGGGCGCTGCGCCCAAACGTCGGTCGCGGGGTCCTTCTCATCGAACAGGCCCCACGGCGAGATCATGGCGACGCGTTTGACCTTGTGCGGCCAGAGCGCCGCGAACTCGGCGACGAACGAGCCGCCGACCGACGAGCCGGCGATGTCCTCGCCCTCGAGACCGCTCTTCACGATGAGCTGGCGCACCGCGACGATCCAGTCGAGATGGGAGTCGAGCAGGTTGTGGCCTGTGGCCCCGGGATGGCCCGGGAGAGAGGGAGCGACGACAGTGCGCGTCTTCGCCAGCTCGTCGAGGAACGGGATCCAGCGCGGCAGGCCGCCGAAGCCAGCGAGCCAGCCGATCTTGGGGCCCGAGCCCTTCGTCCAGACACGGCAAGCGTGGCCATTGATGTCGATTGTGGTGGTCGTGGGCTCGGACACTGTTCTCGGCTCCGGTGCTAGCTGCTCGCTCATTCGTCAATTCCCGATCCGCGTGCGTGGGGTGAGCCGTCTGGCCGCAGCCTTCGTCACGTGAAGGCAAGCGGGCTCGCCCGACATGCTCCAGCGCCCCTTCATTCGGCTGCCTGCGCCTTCGGTGCAAACGCGGGGAGCACGGCACGTGTGCCTTGTTCCATCGGCTTCGGCCACCACTTGTTCTCCCACTCGGAGAACAGCGGCTTGAGCTTCGGCATGACCTTCTCGGCGAACAGGCGCGTGTTGTACTTCGTCAGCTCCTTCGACATGTTGCCGAACTGCATGAGCAGCATCAGCTGGCCGACGTTGAGCGTCTTGCCGAGGTCAATGAGCTGCTCGGCGACCTCGTCGGGCGAGCCGATGATGACATAGCCGTTGTCGACGATGCCCTTCATCTCGCGAGCCAGCGACTGCATCTTCTGGGCAGAGGAATCGTTGGTCGACGGACCCGCGGCACGGGCGCCCTGGGCGGCGGTCCTGATCTGGCTTTCGAGGCCAGCGCGCTGGGTCGCCTCGGTGACGTAGCCAGGGGGCGAGGCGAAGCGAGCATCGACGTGGAGGCAGCGGCCGTAGAAGTACTCGGCGGGTCCGGTGTAGAGCTCCAGCGCCTGCTCGCGGCTTTCGGCGACACCCACGACCTGAGCGAAGCCCGCACGGTAAGGGTTCCTGTCCTTGCCGAGGCGCTCCATCTCCTCCCAGAAGCCCTTCATGACGTTCCGGGCCATCTTGTAGCCGTAGTAGGACAGGTAGCAGAAGACGTAGTCCATCTCGGCCGCCCAACGCCAGGTCTCGACCGAGCCCGCACCCGGGATCCAGACCGGCGGGTGCGGCTGCTGGATCGGGCGCGGCCAGATGTTGACGTAGCGCTGCTGGTTGAAGCGGCCGTTGAAGGCGAACGTCTCTTTCTCCTGCCAGGCCCTCATGACGAGGTCGTGGGCCTCGTAATACTTCTCGCGCAACGTCGAAGGGTTGGCGCCGTAGGCGTAGGTGGTGTCCATTGGCGTGCCGACGGGGAAGCCGGCGATGAGGCGACCGCCTGAGATGCAATCGATCATGGCGAACTCCTCCGCGACCCGGGTCGGCGGATTGTAGAGCGCCAGCGAGTTGCCCATGACGCAGATCGCCGTGTCGGTGGTTCGGCGAGCGAGTGCCGAGGCGATGAGGTTGGGCGACGGCATCAGGCCGTAGCCGTTGGAGTGGTGCTCGTTGACGCAGATCGCGTCGTAGCCGCAGTCGGCGGCGTACTCGAGCTCGTCGATGAAGTCGTTGTACATGTGATGGGCACGCTTCGGATCGAAGAGCGTCGAGTGGATATCCACCCAAACCGAAGGATGCTTCTCCCGGAAATCGTCGGGGAGCTCGGTGTAGGGCATCAGATGGAACCACATGCACTTCATCGGCGTTCTCCTGGCGGCGTTGGCGCCGGGCCCTCAACCTCGGCGCCTCGCTAAAGCAGATCAACGGCCGGCCAAGCGGGGTCCGGCCGCTGGTCTGCTACGACGTGCGGCTCACTCGGCCGCCTCGGCCGGCGGCGCGAAGGCCGGGAGCTCCGCGCGGCTCGTGCGCGCCATCGGCTTCGGCCACCACTTGTGCTCCCACTCCGAGAACAGAGGCTTCAGCTTCGGCATCACCTTTTCCGCGAAGAGCCGGGTGTTGTACTTGGTCAGCTCCTTCGACATGTTGCCGTACTGGAGCAGCATCATCAGGTTGCCGACGTTCATGTTGATGGCCACCTCGCGCAGCTGCTCGACCACCTCGTCGGGCGAGCCGATGATCACGTAGCCGTCGTCGACGATCTGCTGCATGGAGGTGGGCCGCGACTTGAACTTCTCCTGGTAGGAAGCGGCTTTGACGACCTGGCTCTGCAGACCGACGCGCTGTGTGGCCTCGGTGACGTAGCCCGGCGGCTGGGCGAATTTCGGATCGATGTGCAGGCAGCGTCCGTAGAAATACTCAGCCGCCTCGGCGTAGCGCTCGAGCGCCTCGGAGCGGGTCTCGGCGACGCCGACGAACTGCAGGAAGCCGGCGCGGAATGGGTTCCGGTCCTTGCCGAGCTTGTCCATCTCCGACCAGAAGCCCTTCATCACGCCGAGGCCGGTCTTGTAGCCGTAGTAGGACAGGTAGCAGTAGACGTAGTCCATCTCGGCGCACCAGCGCCAGGTTTCGACAGACCCGCCGCCGGGCACCCACACCGGTGGGTGCGGATCGCTCTGGATGGGGCGCGGCCAGATGTTGACGTAGCGCTGCTGGTTGAAGCGGCCGTTGAAGGCGAACGTCTCCTTCTCGGTCCAGGCCTTCATGACCAGATCGTGGGCCTCGAGATAGCGCTCGCGAAGCATCGAGGGGTTCTGGCCGTAGGCGTAGCAGGTGTCCATCGGCGAGCCGACCGGGAAGCCGGCGATGAGGCGACCGCCCGAGATGCAATCGATCATGGCGAACTCCTCCGCGACCCGGGTCGGCGGATTGTAGAGCGCCAGCGAGTTGCCCATGACGCAGATGGCGGTGTCGGTCGTGCGCCGCGCCAGGGCCGAGGCGATGAGGTTGGGCGACGGCATCAGCCCGTAGCCGTTGGAGTGGTGCTCGTTGCAGCAGACGGCATCGAAGCCGACCTCGGCTGCGAACTCCATCTCGTCCATGAAGTCGTTGTACATGTGGTGGGCGCGCTTCGGGTCGAAGAGCGAGGAATGGATGTCCACCCACACCGACGGGTGCTTCTGCTTGAAGTCGTCGGGCAGCTCCGTGTACGGCATCAAGTGGAACCACATGAGCTTCATGGCGAAAACCTCCTATTCTACGTGATCTTACGCAAATGCTTTATCTGAGCCTAGGCGCTGATTAGCGCCTAATACGTACTGATCTCACTACTGTCGCCATCACAAGCTGCTCGTTATCAACAATCACCGGCTTTTTTCGACTTTCACCGTCTGCAGTCTCTGTAACCAAGTATGGTTCAAAGTACCTTCTCAGCATTGTCGTTCCGGGCCTCCAGCTAGCCAACACTGCGTCACCGTCGCGGGGCGCGATGCTTGAATCCGAGATCAGAAAATCGCCAGGTAGATAGCCAGTCATGTCGAGTGCTCGCGTTGAGACGATCCAGAGTCTTTCTGTAGAATTCAACCTTTCGGGAGGGAAGAAATTGAACTCCGACGAGGGCGCAACATCCGAAGAGTTCGCCTCTCGTTGTCGATGCTTCTCTTCAAACAACTGTGGCGGCTTGACATTGAATTTATGAACAATTTTCTGGACTGTGTTGAGGCTAAGAACGTGGCTCTGAGCAGGGTCAATAGCGCGAAGAAGAGTGGACGGCGCCACTCCTATCGATTTCGCGAGAGCCGTCGGCTTCTGACCAGTGGTCGTAAGCACGGTCTGGAGCCATTCTCTCAATTTCTCCCGCTCAGCCATCACGGACATTGCTTGCGGTCACTCCGCCGCCTGCACGCGGGGAGCAAAGGCCGGCAGCTCGGCACGCTTGGCCTTCTCCATGGGCTTCGGCCACCACTTGTCCTCCCACTCGGCGAAGAGCGGGCGCAGCTTAGGCGCGACGTGGTCGGCGAACATTCTGGTGTTGTACTTGGCCAGCTCCTTCGACATGTTGCCGTACTGCAGCAGCAGCATGAGGTGGCCGACGTTCATGTTGATCGCCACCTCGCGGAGCTGCTCCTCGACGTCCTTCGGCGAGCCGACGATGACGTAGCCGCGGTCGACGATGTCCTCCATGTTCTTGGCGACCATGTTGAAGCGCGTGCCGGTCGTGGAGCCCGTGGTGCCCTGGGCGGCGAGCGCGTCCTTGCCTTTCGATGGGTCGGCTGCGGCCTCGGCCGCGGCGCGGACCTGGCTCTCCAGGCCGACGCGCTGGGTTGCCTCGGTATTGTAGCCGGGGGGCGAGGCGAACTTCAGATCGACGTGGAGGCAGCGGCCGTAGAAGTATTCGGCGGCTTCTGCATACCGCTCCATCGCCTCTGAGCGCGTCTCGGCGACGCCGATGAACTGCAGGAAGCCGGCGCGGTAAGGGTTCCTGTCCTTGCCGAGCTTCTCCATCTCGCCCCAGAAGCCCTGCATGGTCTTCAGGCCGGCCTTGTAGCCGTAGTAGGAGAGATAGGCGTAGACGTAGTCCATCCTGGCGCACCAGGCCCACGTCTCGACCGAGCCGCCGCCCGGGATCCAGACCGGCGGATGCGGATCCTGCACCGGTCGTGGCCAGATGTTGACGTAGCGCTGCTGGTTGAAGCGGCCGTTGAAGGCGAACGTCTCCTTCTCGGTCCACGCCTTCATGACCAGATCGTGTGCCTCCATGTATTTCTCGCGCAGCATGGAGGGGTTGGTGCCGTAGGCGTAGCAGGTGTCCATCGGCGTGCCGACGGGGAAGCCGGCAATGAGGCGACCGCCCGAGATGCAATCGATCATGGCGAATTCCTCGGCCACCCGCGTCGGCGGATTGTAGAGCGCGAGGGAGTTGCCCATGACGCAGAGCGCGGTGTCGGTGGTGCGCCGCGCGAGCGCCGAGGCGATCAGGTTCGGCGAGGGCATCAGGCCGTAGCCGTTGGAGTGGTGCTCGTTGACGCAGACGGCGTCGAAGCCGCAGTCGGCAGCGAACTCCATCTCGTCCATGAAGTCGTTGTACATGTGATGGGCGCGCTTCGGGTCGAAGAGCGTCGAATGGATGTCCACCCACACCGACGGATGCTTCTCGCGGAAGTCGTCGGGCAGCTCCGTGTAGGGCATCAGGTGGAACCACATGAGCTTCATCGCGAGCCTCCGAGTGCTGTGCCTTGGGCGTAACTGCAGCGTTGCCGGCAGTGTCCGCCAAGTCCGTGCAGGCTGCAAGCGTTGCCCGATCGGATTGCGGCGATCCCGGCGATGGCGATCGAAGCCATGCATGGGGGGTGTCGCCTTGCGGCACGTCCGGAGGCGGGCCGGGGGCGGACGTCGGATCGGTCTGTTGCATCAGAGGTACAGCGTGGCTATCTGACGTGCGCTTGCCGTTACGGCTCCTGGACGACGGAAATCTCGAAAGAGCGCTCCACTCATGCCTCTGACACGCACCCAACTGATGGCCCGGCTCGACGAGCTCGGGATCAGGACCACGACCGTGGACCACGAGCCCGTGTTCACCGTCGCAGAAAGCGAGCGCCTGCACGGGGAGATTCCGGGCGGCCACACGAAGAATCTGTTCCTCAAGGATGCCAAGGACAAGCTCTGGCTGGTGATCGCCGAGGCGCATGCGGTGGTCGACCTGAAGTCGCTTCCGAGGCTCATCGGCTCGGCCCGCCTCTCGTTCGGCAAAGCCGAGCTACTGATGGAGGTGCTCGGCGTCCCACCGGGGTCGGTCACGGCACTGGCGCTGGTCAACGACAGGCAGCATCGGCTCAGCGTGGTGGTAGACGAGCGGCTGATGCAGTATGAGATCATAAACTGCCACCCGCTGGAAAACACGGCCACCACGGCTATACGGCGAGAGGATCTCCTGCGCTTCATGGAGGCGTGCGGCGTGAAGCCCCGCATACTTCCGCTGACCGGGCAGGCAGCAACGGGTTGATGGCGAGCGAGCGGATCCGCTGCAGGGACGGAGACCCGGGTGGGGTGCCGGCGCCGACGCGATGGAGAGATGAATGGAGTTTGGTCAAAGGAAAGCCGGTGCTCCGGGCGGCGCTGCTGGCGCCGACATGATCAAGGACTCGAGCACGGCAGGGTTTCGTGCCGACGTGCTCGAGGCCTCGAAATCGGTCCCGGTGATCGTCGATTTCTGGGCGCCTTGGTGCGGCCCGTGCAAGCAATTGACGCCCGTCATCGAGAAGGTCGTGCGGTCGTTCGGCGGCAAGGTAAGGCTGGTCAAGATCAACACGGACGAGCATCCGGCCATCGCCGGGCAGTTGCGCGTGCAATCGATTCCGACGGTCTATGCGTTCCGTGACGGACGGCCGATCGACGGCTTCCAGGGTGCGCTGCCCGAAAGCGCGGTCCGGCAGTTCGTCGAGCGCCTGATCGGGGAGGAAGCGGGAGCTGATCTTGCCGAGGCGGTCGCGGAGGCCGACAAGCTGATCGAAGCCGGGGACGTGCAGACGGCGGCAGAAATCTACGCTGCCGTTTTGAAAGAGGATCGCGAGAACCTCGCGGCGCTGGCCGGTCTCGCCAAGTGCTATCTCAAGACGGGCGATCTCGATCGCGCCGCCCAGACCGTCGCGCTGGCCTCACCCGACAAGCAATCGTCGCAGCCGATCGCCGGGGTCAAGGCTGCCATCGAGCTGCAGCGTCGCGGGGCGCCGGCGGCCAAGACGGGCGAGCTCAAGGCTCGCGTGGCCGCCAATCCGGCGGATCACGAGGCGCGCATCGAGCTGGCGACGGCATATGCGGCCGCGGGCGAGAAGGACGCGGCGGTAACGGAGCTGCTCGAGAGCTTCAGGCGCGACCGGAACTGGAACGAGCAGGCGGCGCGCAAGCAGTTGGTGCAGCTGTTCGAGGCCTGGGGGCCGAAAGACCCGGCTACCCTCGATGGGCGCAGGAGGCTGTCGTCGATCCTGTTTTCCTAGTGCGCAGGCGATCCATGGCCTCGGAGCGCAGCATCATGGGCCACTGTCGCCGAGACGGCTTCACGTCCTCGCTGGAAGCGAAGACGGATCTGCCCCGGTTGAACGGGCTCTAGAGCGTACGCCAACGGCCGGAGCAGGCACAATCCGGCGAGGGGCTGGCGGCGAAATCACCCTGCGTGAAGGAGGTTGCCGTGCCTCATCGCTACAAGAGCATTGCAGACTTGCCAGGGGAGCTTCCCGTCTTCCCCTTGGCGGGTGCCATCCTGCTGCCCCGGGCCACACTTCCGCTCAACATTTTCGAGCCGCGCTATCTGCGCCTGTTCGATGACGTCATGAGCGCGGGGCGGCTTGTCGGCATCATTCAGCCGTCCGGCGAGGGGGGGCCCACCGGCTCGCCCCAGGATCGGAACGCGCCGTTGCGCGAGGTCGGCTGCGCCGGCCGGGTGACGGCCTATCAGGAGCACGATGACGGACGCCTGACCATTGCGCTCACGGGTGTTGCACGCTTCCGGGCCGTGGGTGAGCGAAGCGTAGCACAACCCTACCGTGTTCTGGCGGCGGAATTCGAGCCGTTCGCGGCGGATCTCGAGCCCGGCCGCGGCGAGGACGACGTCGACCGAGAGCGGTTGCTGGAGACGCTGAAGCGATATCTGGCGCAGCGCAACCTAAGGGCCGACTGGAGCGCCATCGCCCGCACTGGGGTGGAGACGCTGGTCAACTGGCTCTCCGTGGCGAGCCCGTTCGGTGGACCCGAGAAGCAGGCTCTGCTAGAGGCCGGGACGTTGCAGGAACGCGCCGAGGCCCTGATGACGCTGGCCGAGATGGAGCTGGCTACGAGCAGCGGGGATGGTGGCGGTCGCCTGCAATAGACGGGCTGTTTCGCCTGCAGCGCAGTGGAGGCCGGCGATGAGTCAATCCGATGGGCGCAGCGATGCCGAATTGGATCACGATGCGGCCGCTGCTGCTGCGGCAGCGGTACGGCCTGAAAATCCTGACGAAGACATGGCCGAGCGGCCCGACAGGCGGCTGCTGGAGCTGCTGGTCTGTCCAGTGACCAAGGCGGTGCTGCGCTATGATTCGGCTCGTCAGGAGCTGATCAGCGAGAAGGCGCGGCTCGCGTATCCGATCCGACGCGGCGTGCCGCACATGGTCCCATCCGAGGCGCGTCCTCTCGCGGGGTGAGCAGCCTCAGCCGGGGATCGGAAGGCCGTCACACTGCCTGTTGTGGACCGCGTGGCCTCGCGATCGCTGCCGACCGGAGCTCGGTGCGTCAGCGGCCCTTCACGTCCCAGAAATCGCCGCGGAAATAGAGCAGCGGCTGGGCATCCTCGCGGAACCGTCCCTCACGCACGCGGCCGATGAAGATCGAGTGTGTCTGGAACTCGTGCTCGTCGGCCAACTCGCAGTCGAGCGTCGCGAGCGCCCCCTTCAATGCCGGAGCGCCCGTTGCGAGCGTGTCCCAGTCGTCCTTGTCGAAGCGGGCCTCGCCCTCGACGATCTTGGTGGAGAAGCGCCGCGCGAGGTCGAAATGCTCCTGGGCGAGCAGGTTGACCGAGAAGCACTTGCATTTGCGGATCGGCGTATGGGCACTCGCATTGCGATTGACGCAGATGAGCACGGAAGGTGGGGAATCCGTCAGCGAGCACATGGCGGTCGCCGTCAGCCCGGTCCGGTTGCCCGGCTCGCCGACGGTGATGATCGTCACGGCGCCGGCCTGATGGCGCATGAGGCTCTTGAACTTGGCGCTGTCCATCTGTGGTCGGCTCCCGCGCGGATATTTTGTCCCGGTTCCCGCGGCTGTCGGCGCGGTCGATAGGACGGGCTGTCGCTACGGTGGCCGGCCGGAGCCAGCCACCCTCGTCGCTTCAACGCTAGCGCGTCAGGCGCGGGGCTTCCAGTCACCGATTTGGGCTTTGGGCAACCCGAGGTTCGCGCGTAGGGTCGCGCCCTTGTAGTCCTTCTGGTGGAGGCCGCGGCGCTGGAGCTCCGGCACGACGAGGCGGACGAAGTCCTCGTAGCTCCCGGGCAGATGGGTGGCGGCAACGACGAAGCCGTCGCAGCAGGTTGTGAACCATTCCTCGAGGCCGTCGGCGATTTGCTTGGGCGTGCCGACGAAGCGGGGGAACTCGCGCACGGTGCCTCGGCTCGAGAACTGCACGAAGTCGCGGATGGTCGGGTTCCTCTTGCCGGACAGCGCCACGACGCGGTCGATGATGGCGCGAAGACCGCTGACGGCGGCCAGCTCCTCGTCGCTGAAGGAGCTGTCCATGGGCTTCGAGTAGAAGTCGAAGTTGAGCGCCTCCGACAACAATGCCAGGCCGTCGACCGGCTTTGCCAGCTTGTCGATGACGGCCATCTTGTCCTCGGCCATGGACTGGGTCTCGGCCGGCACGCAGTAGATGGCGGGCGCCACCGCGACGGAGGCCGGGTCGCGCCCTTCCTTCGCCACCATGGCCTTGAAGTTGTCGTAGGTGCGCTTGCCGATCTCGAGGTTCGGCAAGACCCAGAAGACGAGCTCGCCCCAGCGGGCCGAGAAGGCCTGGCCGCGGCCCGACTGGCCGGCCTGGATCACGACGGGGCGGCCCTGAGGGGAGCGCGGAACGGTGAATGGCCCCTTGGAGCTGTAATATTTGCCCTTGTGCTGCAGCATGTGCACCTTCTCGGGGTGCGCGAAGAGGCCGGCCTCCTTGTCGACGACGATGGCGTCGTCCTCCCACGAATCCCAGTGGCCGAGCACGACCTCCATGAACTCGTCGGCCATGTCGTAGCGCAGCTCGTGCTCGGTGTGGCTCTCCTGCCCCATGTTGTGGGCCTCGGAGTTGTTGAGCGAGGTGACCACATTCCAGGCGGCACGTCCCGCGGTCATCAGGTCGAGCGTCGAGATCACGCGCGCGACGTGGAACGGCTGGTAGTAGGTGGTCGAGTAGGTCGAGCCGAGGCCGATGTTGCGGGTGGCCATGCCCATGCAGGCCAGGATGGTGACCGGATCCATCTTCACGACGCGGGCGCCGTGCCTGACGGCCTCGCGGTGGTCGTTTCCGAGAATGTCGGGCATGGCGAGGCGGTCGTCGAAGAAGCAGAGCTGGAACCTGCCGTGCTCGAGGGTGCGGGCGATGCGCTGGAAGTACTCCGGCCCGAGGAAGTCCGAGACCGACTCAGGGTGACGCCACGAGCCGATATAGTTCGAGCAGTTCTGCGCCTGCATGAAACCGATCAGCGTCATCTCGCGCGTCTTGGCCATCACACTCGTCCTTCCTCGGCTGTAGCCGGTGTCGTGTTCCGTTGTCCGGACAAATGCGATAGCGGGTTTTGGCGTGCCCGTCATGCCCGTGAGGGCCGAAGGCGAAAAATAAGCGCACCACCGGATGTCGACGGTGTCCTCACCTCACCCTCACCTCAACCACTTGAGGTCCGGCGCGTCCCGCGCAACACTCGTCCCACGACAACGGAGGAGACGCACTCATGGCTCTCGGCCCGAACAAGCTCCGCGAGATGCTCCACACGATGCAGACGATCCGGCGCTTCGAGGAGCGTGCGTCCGCGGATTATCACGCCGGCAAGATCTACGGCGTCGTGCACTGCTACATCGGCGAGGAGGCGGTCGCGACGGGCGTTTGTGGCGCGCTGCGCGACGGCGACCAGATCATCTCGACGCACCGCGGCCACGGCCACTGCATCGCCAAGGGTGCCGATCTCGACCGGATGATGGCCGAGCTCTACGGGCGCCGCGACGGCTACTGCAAGGGCAAAGGCGGTTCGATGCACATCGCCGACTTCCAGAAGGGCATGCTCGGCGCCAACGGCATCGTGGCCGGCGGCATCTCGATCGTGACCGGGGCGGCGCTGGCGGCGAGGCTCGAGGGCAAGGGCGGCGTCGCGGTGTCGTTCTTCGGGGACGGCGCCTCGGCGGCGGGGCCGTTCCACGAGTGCATGAACATCGCAGCTGCTTGGAAGCTGCCGATCCTCTACGTCTGCGAGAACAACCTGTATGCCGCGCAGACACCGGCCGAGACGACGCTGGCGCGCGGGGGCGAGGTGGCGGTGCGGGCGGCCGCCTACGGCATTCCGGGCGTGCTGGTCGACGGCAACGACATCCTCGCCATTCACGAGGCGGCGGAGAAGGCCGTCGCCCGTGCACGGGCCGGCGAGGGACCGACGCTGATCGAGGCGCGTACCTATCGCTGGCGCGCGCACACCGAGCGCAAAGGTCAGCCAGACTATCGGCCGAAGGACGAGATCGAGGCCTGGATGAAGCCCGACAAGGATCCCATTGCGCGGCTCGTCGCCCACCTCAAGGGCACGGACGGCTTCACCGAGGCCGAATGGCAGGCGATGGATCGGGAAATTCTCGGACGAATCGAGCAGGCCTGCCAATTTGCGGAGAAGAGCCCGTTCCCGGCGCCCGAGGAGGCGCTCGACGACGTGTTCGCGGCGTAATGGGGAGCTCCATGATCACCCTCTATGGAATGGGCAGCCCGAACGTTGCCAAGGTGTTCATCGCACTCGAGGAGCTCGGGCTGCCTTGGGAGCTTAAGCTGGTCGATGTGTTCGACGGCAAGCAGTTCGAGCCCGAGTTCCTGAGGCTCAACCCGAACGCCAAGGTGCCGGTGCTGATCGACCCCGACGGGCCGGGCGCCAAGCCGATCACGATTTTCGAATCCGGCGCCATCCTCATCTATCTCGCCGAGAAGACGGGCAAGCTGCTGCCCAAGGACGGGGCGGCGCGCTACGAGGCCATGCAGTGGCTGATGGTGCAGCTCACGGGGCAAGGTCCGATGTCGGGCCAGCTCGTGCACTTCATACGGTTCGCCCCCGCGGGCAACGACTACGCGCGGGCCCGCTACCAGACGCAAGTGCGCAACGTGTACCGGGCCCTGGATCAGCGCTTGTCGTCGTCGCCCTGGCTCACCGGCGGCGAGTATGGCATCTGCGACATCGCCTTCTACCCCTGGTCGCGCACGGCCGAGACGTTGGGCTTCCTGGGAGACGAGAAGGCCAAGCTCGTCAATCTGGCGCGCTGGATGGGCGCAATGGCTGCGCGCCCCGCGGTCGGTCGAGCCAATGCGAAGCAGGACGAGACGCGCGCCAAGGTGACCGCTTTCGACAAGGCCAATCCCGACACGCTCGACCGTTTCCTGCAGCGCGGCCGCTGGCACGTCGGGGCGTGAGACGCGAACCCACCCACCAAGCATTCCCCGACACATTCGCCAATCGTTTGAACTCCGGAGGCCACCCATGCGCGAGATCACCTATGCCCAGGCCGGGCTCGAGGCCGTCCAGGAGGAGATGCGGCGCGACGGCAAGGTTTTCTACATGTCGACCGACGCCATCCTGCCGCTGGCCAAGGAGTTCGGCACCGAGAGGATGCGCTCGACTCCGATCGCAGAAAGCACGATGACCGGCATGGCCATTGGAGCGGCCGGCTCGGGCTATCGGCCGATCTGCGACTGGCGGCAGGTCACGTTCTGCTTCGTTGCGATGGACCAGATCGTCAATCAGGCTGCCAAGATCACCTACATGTTCGGCGGTCAGCAGAAGTTCCCGATCGTCTATCGCGCCAACGTCGGCGGCGGCGGGCGGCTCGCGGCCCAGCACTCGCATAGCCCCTACTCGATGTTCATGAACATGAGCGGGCTGAAGATCATCCTCCCCTCGACGCCGCGCGATCTGAAGGGGCTCTTGAAGTCGGCGATCCGCGACAACAATCCGGTCATCTCGTTCGAGGGCAACCGCATGCTTGGCCTGAAGGGCGAGGTTCCGGACGCCGATGCTGACGAGCTGATCCCGATCGGCAAGGCCGAGGTGAAGCGGCAAGGCAAGGACGTGACGGTCGTCGCACTCGCCTGGGCCGTGCACGAGGCGCTGGCTGCCGCCGAGACGCTGGCCAAGGAAGGCATCTCGGTCGAGGTGATCGACCCGCGGACGATTGCGCCGCTCGACGCAGACACGATCCGGGCATCGGTCAGGAAAACCGGGCGGCTCGTCATCGCAGACGAGGCTGGGCCGATCTGCGGCGCCTCCGCCGAGATCGCCACGCTTGCGACCGAGGATCCGGCGACGTTCCGCGCGCTCAAGGCGCCGGTGAAGCGCGTCTGCGCCCTGTTCGTGCCGATTCCCTACAGCCCCTGCCTCGAAGATCATGTCTTTCCGAACCGCGACAAGATCGCCGAGGGGATCAGAGCCGTTGTGAAATCCTGATCATTCACGGTCACGGCTGAGCGACGTCGGTCGCGACAGTCCCTCGGGGGGCAACGCTCCCGCCCGCCAATGGCGGCGGCGATCTGACGCTGGCGTTGCGCCTGCGGCACACGGTCCGCCGTTATGCACAGGGGCGCGGCACCACAGAGAATGGCGGGAGCCACATGTCGGTTGTATTGATGCCGTCGAAGGTGATGCCGTGACGGGGGATCGTCAGTCGCGGCTGGGGGAGATCGCGCCATGACAAGCCCGCTCGATATGGATGGGCATGAGCCCCAGAGTGCCGCACACATCCTGCTGCCGCCGGGTAGCATCGAGACCCCGAGCCACTCCGCCTGCCGAACCCTCGAGACCGAGGAGCAAGGGCTGGCGCTGGTGCGTAGGGCCCTCGGCGGGCCACTGGCGCCGGCATTCGACCGCGCGGTCAGCATGCTGGCCGAGGCGCCCGGGCGGGTCATCGTGTCAGGGCTCGGCAAGTCCGGCCATATCGGCAGGAAGGTGGCCGCGACCTTCGCCTCGACCGGAACCCCCGCATTCTTCGTGCACCCGACCGAGGCCTCGCACGGGGATCTCGGCATGATCGCCCGGGACGACGTGATCCTGGCACTGTCGTGGTCGGGCGAGACGGTGGAGCTCTCGAACATCATCACCTTCTCGCGGCGCTTCAAGGTTGGGTTGATTGCGCTGACCTCGAATGCACACTCCGCGCTCGGGAAGGCCGCCGACGTGGTGATCGAGCTGCCGCGTGCGAGGGAGGCTTGCCCGCATGGGCTGGCTCCGACGACGTCCACCACCATGCAGCTGGCGCTTGGCGACTGCCTCGCTATCGCGCTTCTGGAGCGCAAGGGCTTCGCGGCTCACGACTTCAAGGTGTTCCACCCCGGCGGCTCACTCGGCGCGCAGCTCAAGCACGTCGCCGACTTGATGCACAAGGGCGACGCCCTTCCGCTCGTGCCCCAGGACATGGCCATGAGCGAGGTCATCGTGACGATGACCTCGAAGAGCTTCGGCTGCGTCGGCGTCGTGGACGGCAACGGCCGCCTGATGGGAATGATCACGGACGGCGATCTGCGGCGCCACATGGGCGATCGCCTGCTCGTATCGCGAGCGAGCGACATCATGACCCGCAGGCCCAATACGCTTTCCCCCAATCTGCTCGCCTCCGCCGCCCTCGAGCAAATCAATGCCCTGAAGCGCACGCAGATGTTCGTGGTGGACGGCGACCGGCCGGTCGGCATCGTGCACGTCCACGACCTGTTGCGGGCGGGCGTGGCCTAGCTGGCCACCGAGTCCCGGTGCATCACGTTTTCGGCATCGCGTGCGAAACGGGTTCCTAACCGGACCGTCTTCTATTAAATATCGTTCAGGAAATTGCGCCGGCTCTCCCGGGCTCTGTGGTAGCAAGTCAGGGCTACAATCATTGCCGGGCTCCCGCGTCCATACACAGGCGACGCAACGGCATGTCATATTCGGGAACGATACGAGGACAAGTGCGCGACTGGCGACGCAGCGCCGGTGTCGTACTGAAAATTGCGGAGCCGGCATCACGCCGGCCGGCTCGCTCACCGCAGCAATCCGCCGCCTTCGTCGGGCCTGCCCGCAGGAGCGCCCACCGTCGGCCGATCGAGAACGATGCGGCGCCCCCCAGCTTTGTGGCGGATGGCCATCAGGCGATGACCCGGATAGAGGGTGCGGGTGCGGCGCCGCAACTCATGGAATGCGGCCCGGTCTTCGACCACTGCCGTCAGCATCCAGACGACGTCTCCGCCGGACGCCAGCCCATCAGGCAATGGCTCGCTCGATGTGACCAGCCGATCTGCCTGGGCGTTGTCGTAGAGCGCCCAGCCACAATACCCGACGACCTTGGCAGGATTGCTGCTCGTATCGAAAGCGAGCAGGTAATGGCCACGATGCACCTGCCCGGCCAGCGTCCGCACCAACTCGCCCGCCGGAAAGCGGCTGAAGGGCTCGCGCCGCGCCACGAAATGCAGGGCTATGCCCAGCGCCATCCAGGGGTCGGGGAGGGTTCTGACGTTCAAGCTCATGACCAACCGAACACCTCGAAGCCGCTATCGTCACGGCGATATTATGCCCGACGACGCCCATTTGCTCGCCTGAATTCGTAGCCCACTCTACTGAAACATATAGGGAAACAGGAGCCTTCGCGATGGCCATTCCGAACGGATCAGAGCCCGAGATCAGTTTCATCTCCGGCGTCACCGCCGACGCCAGGGTCGCCGGCGTCTCCTACTGGACCTGGGACACCAATAACCCGGTCACCTACGGCCTCGGAACGGAAAACAACCAGTCGAGAGCGTTCAACTGGGGCAGCCAGATCCTGCGGGTCGGCGGCAATCCCGGCAGCACGGTGAGATACGCCTTCGATCCAGCCTCCAACTGGACGTTGGCCGAGCAAGCGGCCTTCCGCACGGGCTTCGGCATCTGGGCGGCCCTCGCCGGCATAACGTTCCAGGAGACGAACACCTACACGGCGGGAGACATCCGGATCACACGCACCAACGACGGCGGCGCGGGGGCGTCGGACCCGGTTGCGACCCAGGCCACCATAGGCAGCGGCACATCCAGCAACATCGGCTTCAATTTCGTGACGATCGGCATCGACACCTCGGTGCCGGGCTTCGGTCCGATCGGCGACCCGACGCAGCCCGCGAGCATGGCGGCCTTTGGCGGCTACGTCATGAACACCATCGTGCACGAGATCGGCCATGCCCTCGGCCTCGGCCATTCGGGCCCCTACAATGCCGGAGACGGGCTAGGGACCGAGGAGTCACGTCAGTTCGGCATTTTCGACAGCAAGATGTGGTCGATCATGTCCTACATCCAGCCGGATGATCCTACGGCTGCGAGATGGGCCGACAATCCCTGGAAGGATACGCAGTGGGGCGACTGGGTGCAGCCGGGCACTGGGTCCACCTATCAGCGCGACTCTACCACCCCGATGATCCTCGACATCTACGCCATCCAGCGACTCTACGGCCTGCCGACGACGCAGACCGACCTGCTCGGCGGAAACAAGGTGTTCGGCTTCAACACCAATCTCACTGGCATCGTTCGCCCCTTTTTCGACTTCACCATCAATCAGACGCCCGTCGTCACCCTCTGGGCCACCGGCACGAACAACACACTCGACGTCTCCGGCTTCAACCCGAACGCCGTGATCAATCTCGGCCCCGGCAATTTCTCGAGCGTCGCCGGCCTGGTGAATAACATCGCCATTCACCCCGACACGATCATTCAGCATGCCATCGGCGGCGCCGGCACCGACACCATATGGGGGAACGACTACAACAACTATCTCGACCAGCGCGCGGGCGGTGGCGAGCTGCGCGGCTGGGGTGGCAACGATACGCTCGAAGCCGGCGCCGGTGCCGATTTCATGGACGGCGGCACGGGCTTCGACCGGGTGAGCTATTTCGGGTCGGCCCAGGACATCCAGATCGACACCACCATCGGCAAGGTGCTCGGCGGCTGGGCGACCGGCGACACTCTCTTGTCCATCGAGGAGATCTACGGCGGCCAAGGCAACGATACGATCGCCATGGGCGATGCCAACGACACGATCTGGGGCAGCGGTGGTCATGACCAGATCGACGGACGCGGCGGCAACGACGAGCTCATCGGTGAAGGCGGCGACGATACGATCCGCGGTGGCGCGGGTGCCGACTTCATCGGCGGCGGCTCCGGCTACGACATCGTCACGTACAGCAATGCGGTGACGGTCAACCTGCAGAACAACACGCGGGCCGGCGAGGCGATCGGCGATACGTACGTGAGCATCGAGGAGTTCCGTGGCAGTGCCGAGAACGACATCTTCGTCGCGAGCAACTTCCTCGGCGCGCGCTTCTCCGGCGGGGCCGGCGTCGACCAGCTCTGGGGCGGCGACCAGGGCGACTGGCTGCAAGGCGGCACCGACAACGGCGGCACCGATCGCGATTACCTCAACGGCGGCGGTGGCAACGATACCGCCTCGTATGCAGACCTCAATACGCGCATCGATGTGCAGCTTCACTTCACCGACGGTGTCACCGACGGCAAGGTGCTGGCCAACGGCGTGATTGCCGACACGCTCGTCTCGATCGAGAACATCGAGGGCACCAATTTCGACGACACCTTCGAGGGCGACGAGCGCGCCAGCCGCTTCTGGGGCCTCGGCGGCAACGACCGCATGGAGGGCGATGGTCAGGGCACCTGGGACTTCTCGGCCGATACCATGGACGGTGGCGCCGGAAACGACACCATCGTCATGGCTGTCAATGATCAAGCCATTGGCGGTGCCGACAGCGATACGGTGATGTTCTACGGCAACTCGATCAATCTCAACTTCGCCACGGTCAATTTCACCATCGACGGCCAGTTCATCTACCTGCGCGAGTTCGAGACGTATATCGGCACCGGCGGCAACGATACCGTCATCGGCGCGAGCTACGGCGAAACGATCAGCCTCGGCGCTGGCAACGACCGGCTCGAAGGGCGTGGTGGCAACGATTTCCTCGTCATCGACGCCGGCGGCGACTGGATGGACGGTGGCGAAGGCTTCGACACCATGGTCATGAGCCGTTCCGTGATGGCGGACTGGCAGGCCGGCATCCTCGATGCGGACATTGGCCTCGACAGCTGGCTCAACTGGGAGGCGATCCAGGGCGCGAGCGGCGACGACACGATCCGCACGAACAGCTGGGGCTATTCCGTCACTCTGCTCGGCGGTGGTGGCAATGACCTGTTGGCCACGGGCGTGGTGGGCCTCGTCAACGACGTTCTGAAGGGCGAGGCGGGCAACGACACGCTCAACGGCGGCGCGGGCGCAGACCTCATGTATGGCGGCATCGGCAACGACACGTTCTATGTGGAGAATGCCGCCGACAACGTGTTCGAGGCCGCCGGCCAAGGCACGGATGTCGTGCGCTCGACCATCTCGAAGGCGCTGTTCGCCAATGTCGAGACGCTGATCCTCGACGGCACGGCCAGCATCAACGGGGCGGGCAACACCCTCGCCAATACGCTCATCGGCAATGCTGGCACCAACGTCCTCGACGGGCGCACTGGAGCCGACCGCATGTTCGGCCATGGCGGCAACGATACCTACATCGTCGACAACGTCGGCGATCTCGTCGGCGAGGTGGCCGGCAACGGCTCCGACACGGTCAAATCGACCATCGACTACACGCTCGGCGCAGAGGTGGAGAAGCTGCTGCTGCTCGGCGCGGCCAACATCGACGGCACCGGCAACGGCCTCGAAAACGTGCTGGTTGGAAACAGCGGCTCGAACCGGTTGAATGGAGCAGGCGGCATAGACAACCTCACCGGCGGGCTGGGGCTCGACTATCTGAGCGGTGGGCTCGGCGGCGACCGCTTCCTCTACACGAGCACAGCCGAATCCACCGCAAGTGCAGCAGATCGCATCCTCGACTTCGGTGCCGGCGATCGGATCTGGCTGAACGAGATCGACGCGAACGCAATCCTCGCGAACGATCAGGCTTTCGTCCTCGACACCAACGGCTCGTTCTCCGCCGGCGAGATCCGGCAGACGCTGGTCGGCGCCAACCTCCTGCTCGAGATGAACACCAACGCCACCGCCGCTGCCGAGATGGCGGTCCTGGTGATCGGCCGGAGCACGATGCTCGGTGCGACGGACTTCGTGATGTAGTCGAGGCGACCATGCCGGGTCGGCATCGACCCGGCACCTCGCATCGGGACTTGCGATGGGCTAGCCTTGTCACGGCCCCGCAATTGGCGGGAGCGCGCGGAGCAATCCCATGCAGACGCCGATCGAATGGCCGCCCTCGCTCTGGGCTGCTGCCACCCCGCCGGGTCCGGCCCTCCCCGCTCTCGAGGGAGACGCCACAGCGGACGTGGTGGTGATCGGTGCCGGCTTCACGGGACTATCAACCGCACTGCACCTGGCTCGCAAAGGCATCGACGTCACGGTCGTCGAGGCTGCAGAGCCCGGATGGGGCGCTTCGGGCCGCAACAATGGACAGGTGATTCCCACACTCACCCGGCCGGAGCCCGAGGACATCGTGAGGCGCCATGGCGCGGCAGGCGAGCGCCTCGTCGCCCTGGTGAGGGACTGCGCGCAGATCCTGTTCGATACGGTGCACGAGGAAGCAATCGAGGCGGAGGCCGAGCAGACCGGCTGGGTGCAGCCGGTGCACTCTCCGGGGCGGATGAAGATCGCCGAGCGCCGGGTCAGGCAATGGGAGAAGGTCGGCGCGCCGGTGGCGCTCAAGTCGCCCGAGGAGATCCGCGCCATCACCGGTTCCGACGCTTGGTTCGGCGGCTGGGAGAACCGGTCCGGCGGGCACGTCAACCCGTTGGCACTGGCGCGAGGCCTGGCAGCCGCGGTGCTGCGCCACGGGGGACGCATCTTTGCCCGGACGCCGGTCGAAAGCTTCGAGCGGGGAGGAGCCTGGTGGCATGCCAGCACGCCGCGCGGCTCGGTGAAGGCCCGTGCGCTGGTGCTTGCCACGAACGCCTACACCGGCGAGTTCTCGCAGCGGCTTGCACCGGAGATCGCCCGTGAGGTCGTGCCGCTCCATTCCTGGCAGTTGGCGACGACGCCACTGTCCGACAACGTGCGGAAGAGCATCATACCCGGCCGGCAGGCGGTCTCCGACACTCACCGGGAGCTGTATTTCGCGCGATACGATGCCCGAAACCGGCTTGTAACAGGCGGTGCCATTCTGCTGCCGCTGGCAAAACGAGCCCGTATTCAGCCGTATATCGCGGCCAGGCTCGAACGGCTTTTCCCGCAAATAGGGCCGGTCAAATTCGATTATGTGTGGAACGGCTACGTCGGTATCACACGCGATTTCTTCCCGCGCATGCATCGACTGGGACCAGACGGCTATGCCTGGGCGGGCTGCAACGGTCGGGCCGTCGGCCTCTCCGTTGCTCTCGGGCGCGAGCTGGCGAAGGCCGTGACCGGCACTGCGAGCAACCAGCTGGCGTTCCCCCTCACCGACCCCGCTCCCCTGCCGTTGCATGGGCTCGCCCGACGACTCGCGCCGGGCATGCTGCTTCCCTACCGCTACCTCGACGCGCGCGAAATCTGACCAGTGCCAGCAGGACGCGGCATCAATTGGAGCACGACTCGGGACGCACGAGGGCAGAGCTGTCGGCGTCATAGCCGAAGCGCCTCAGGAAATCGGACGCGGCCACGTAGGTTCCCCGCGACAAAGTCACCTCGCGCAGCTCGCACATGAGCTTGGCGATCGCTTCGATGTCGGACCCCGTCAGCGCCACTCCGGCGCTTCGAGGCTGCTGGGTCGCCCAGCCGAGCTCGTTGAATTCCATGGCACGCTCCTTCGGCGTAATTCGCTCTGCTAACTCGTCACGGGTTGCTTCCGTTCCGGTGTTGATCGGGTCGTCGAAGTACCGAGATATATTGCTTCAACGCCGTTTCAATTGTGTTTCCGTCTGCGATCTCGCATTTGACCGGGCGTGAAACTGCGTGATGCGCGCGGGCACCTGCGTCCGCCGGTAAGCTCGAGCACATCGACCGGCCCGGCGTCTGGATCGAGCGACACACACCTTGAACGGCAGCAGGAGCGCAGGCGGGCTCGGGTCGGCCAGCGACGCGCAAAACGAATGATCGTTCGTTTTTTATCTTGCGTTGCACCATGAGTCGCCGCTACAGCTTGCATCGGCAGGCAGCCTCGAAGCGGCGACGCTGCCGTCAGCAATTTCGATGGACTGCCGGACATGCCCCGTCTGAAGCCCGACATCCAGCGCCAGCGACGCGCCCACATCCTCGATGCGGCGGAGCGCTGCTTCACGCGCAACGGCTTCCATCGCACGACGATGCAGGACATCTGCAAAGGGGCCGGCGTCAGCCCAGGGGCGCTCTACCTCTATTTCGACAGCAAGGAGGCGCTGATCGAAGGCATCGCCGAGCGCGACCGGGCGGAATTCCAGGGGCGATTTGCGGCGCTTGCCGCAGCACCTGACTTCATGCCTGCGCTCGAGGAGCTGTGCCGGCGGTACTTCGTGGAGGAGCCGGCCCACAAGCGGCTGATGTGCATCGAGATCGGCCTCGAGGCGACACGCAACCCGAGGGTCGGCGAGATTTATCGCGGAGTCGATGCGCTGGTGCGCGACAGCTTCGTCTCGCTGTTCCAGCGGCTGAAGGACGACGGCCGGATCCGTCCGGTGCTCGACGTGCCGCTGCTGGCCAATGTCTGCATGACGATCGGCGATGGGCTGTTCTGGCGCCGCGCCGTCGATCCCGGCTTCGATCCCGAGACGACGCTCCCCGCCGTCATGGGGGTGATCGGCTCGCTCATCAACCCCGTATCTGCGCCGAGCCGGCCTCGTAGCGCTCGAGCCCGAAGGCATCCGGAGACTACGCCATGAGTCTGAAGCGCACTCTGCTCGTTCTCGCGGGGCTCGGCGCCATCGGGGGCGCGCTCGTCGCCACGGGGCACCTGGAGTTGCCGCAGGCGGCCAGCGTGATGATGGCATCGCGTGAGGCCAAGCCGCCGGAGAAGGCAATGCCGGCCCTTGCGCCGGCCGTGACGGTGGTGAGAGCGGCACCGGCCGAGTTCGCCTCGAGCGCGTTGGTGACCGGCTCCCTGGTCGCCCGCGAGGAGATACTGGTCGGGCCGGAGATCGACGGACTGCGCGTGGTCGAAGTGCTCGCCGAGGAGGGCGACCGGGTCGCGAAGGGACAGGTTCTTGCGCGGCTGGTGTCCGACACGCTTGAAGCCCAGCTTGCACAGAACACGGCGGCGCTCGCCCGGACCGAGGCTGCAATCGCCCAAGCGCGAAGCGCTATTTCGTCGGCCGAGGCCCGTCTCGAGGAAGCCAGGAACGCCTATGACCGCGCCAGCCCGCTCACCAAGTCGGGCTACCTCTCCGAGAGTACGATGGACCAACGCGAAATGGCCCGGCGTACGGCGGAGGCGACACTTGCCTCGTCGCGGGACGGCCTGAAGCTCGCCGAGGCGGAGAAGGCTCAGGTCGCGGCCCAGCGGCGGGAGATCTCGTGGCGCCGTGAGCGGACGGAGATTCGCGCGCCAGCCGACGGAATCGTCTCGCGACGGAATGCGCGCATCGGCAGCTACGCCTCCGGGCTGGCCGACCCGATGTTTCGGATCATCGCCAAGGGAGAAATCGAGCTCGACGCCGAGGTGACGGAGACCCGACTCGGGGACCTGCGCGTCGGCCAGAACGTGCGTATCGATGCCGCGGGTGCCGGTCCAGGCGCCGTCAAAGGCACGGTGCGCCTGATCTCGCCGGAAGTCGACCCGACGACCCGTCTCGGCCGCGTCCGCATCTACATCGGCGACCAGCCGGGCCTGAGAATCGGTTCGTTCGCGCGGGGCGTGATCGAGACTGCGAGCAGCCGGGGGATCTCGGTGCCGGCGACAGCAGTGCTGTATGGGGTGGATGGTCCGGTCGTGCAGATCGTCAGCGACGGGCTGATCAGGACGCATCGGGTGGTCCTCGGACTTTCGCAAGGGGTCCGCATCGAGGTCCGGCAAGGCCTCGCGGCCGGCGACCTGGTCGTGGCGCGGTCGGGCACATTCCTGCGCGAGGGTGATGCGGTGCGTCCGATGCCGGCCGAGGACAGACGACCGCGGGTAGCGGGCTGAGCCGAGAGGGAGCTTGCCACCGATGAACATCTCCGCCTGGTCGATTCGAAGGCCCGTGCCGTCTCTCGTGCTGTTCCTCGTGCTGATGGTGCTCGGGGTTCTGTCTTTCCAGCGGCTGGCCATCACGCGGTTCCCCAACATCGACGTGCCGATCGTCCAGGTGAGGATCTCGCAGCTCGGGGCCGCGCCGGCGGAGCTCGAGACGCAGGTGACGAAGAAGGTCGAGGACGCCATCGCTGGCGTCTCCGGAGTGAAGCACATCACCTCGACGCTGACCGAGGGCAGCTCGACGACGGTCATCGAGTTCCGGCTCGAGACCAACCAGGACCGCGCGCTCAACGACGTCAAGGACGCCATTGCCCGGGTCCGGTCCGACCTGCCGCGCACGATCGAGGAGCCGATCGTGCAGCGGTTCGAGATCGAGGGCCTGCCAATCCTCACCTACGCCGCGCGCGCACCGGCCATGACCCCGGAGGAGCTGTCGTGGTTCGTGGACGATACGATCGTGCGCGCCCTGCAAGGCGTGAAGGGCGTCAGCCAGGTCCAGCGCATCGGCGGCGTCGACCGTGAGATTCGGATCTCGCTCGACCCGGATCGCCTGCTGGCATTCGGCATCACCGCCGGGGACGTGAACCGTCAGGTGAAGGCGACCAACATCGACCTCGCGGGTGGACGCGGAGAGATCGGAGCGAGCGAGCAGGCGATCCGGACGCTCGGCGGCAGAGCGAGCGTCACAGATCTCGCCGGCACGATGATCGCGCTGCCGGGCGGACGCAAGGTGCGCCTGGACGAGCTCGGCAGCGTGACCGACGCACATGCCGAGACCCGGACATTCGCGACGCTCGACGGGCGCGACGTCGTCGCCTTCGCCATCTCGCGGGCGAGCGGCGCGAGCGACGTCGTGGTCTCGGCAGATGTCACCAAAGTGCTGAAGAAGCTCAAGGGCGAGCACCCGGACATCGAGATCAGCACCATCGATACCACGACCCAGTACGCCATTGGCTCCTATCATTCGACGATGACGACGCTGATCGAGGGCGCCGTGCTGGCCATCCTGGTCATCATCGTGTTCCTGCGGGACTGGCGGGCGACGCTGATCGCGGCCGTCGCGCTACCGCTGTCGATCATGCCGACCTTCTGGGCGATGCAGGCGATGGGCTTCTCGTTGAACCTCGTCAGCCTGCTCGCGATAACGATCGTCACTGGCATTCTCGTCGACGACGCCATCGTCGAGATCGAGAACATCGTGCGGCACATGCGGATGGGCAAATCCGCCTACCGGGCGGCGCTCGAGGCGGCCGACGAGATTGGACTGGCCGTCATCGCCATCACCCTCACGATCATCGCCGTGTTTGTGCCGGTGAGCTTCATGGGCGGCATTGCCGGTCAGTATTTCAAGCAGTTCGGCCTGACAGTCGCGTTCGCAGTGTTCTTCTCGCTGCTGGTCGCACGCCTGGTGACGCCGATGCTGGCCGCATACTTCATGCGTGAGGCAGGACACGAGGAGCGGGAAGGCTGGATGCTGCGTGTCTATACGCGGCTCGTTGGCTGGTCCGTCCGCCACCGCCTCAAGACGGTTGCGCTCGGCCTTATTGTGTTCGCCGCCTCGATCGGCTCGTTCTACCTGGTCCCATCCGGCTTTCTGCCTCCGGAGGACTCCGGCCGCATGCTGCTCGCCATCGAGCTGCCTCCCGGCTCGCGGATCGAGGCGACGCGTGCCGTCACCGACGAGGTCGCGAGGCGCATCGCCAACCGGCCCGAGGTAAAGACGGTATTCGTCAACGGCGGCACCCTGCTCGGCTCGGGAGCCGAGGTTCGCAAGGCGACGCTGACCGTCAACCTCGTCGCGCGCGACAAGCGGACGATCAGCCAGGACGAGGCCCGCCAGGCCATCGGCCGCGACCTCGGTGGCCTGCCGGACATCCGTTACTGGTTCCTCAAGGACGACGGCCAGCGGCAGTTCGCGCTCGTGGTCTCTGGCCGGGACGGCATGGCCGTCGGCAAGGTGGCGGCGGCCCTGGCCAGCGAGGCCAAGCGCGTCATGTCCAAGGACGGGCACCCGATGCTCGCCAACGTGGTGTCGACGGCGGAGCTCGATCGCCCGGAGCTGATCGTGACACCGCGGTACGACATTGCGGCCGATCTCGGCGTGTCGACAGACCAGATCTCCGAGGCCATCCGCCTCGCCACCATCGGAGACGTCAACGCCAATCTGGCGCGACTCGACATCGCCGACCGGCAGATTCCCATCCGGGTGCAACTCGACGAGAAGGCGCGCGGCAGCCGAGACATGCTCGAGGCGCTCAAGGTGCAAACGGCGCGCGGCGGGCACGTGCCGCTGGCGGCCCTCGCCACCTTCAGCATGAGCCAGGGTCCTACCTCGATCGATCGCTACGATCGCTCGCGGCGGGTTCTGATCGGGGCCGATCTCGTCGGTGACACGCCGCTCGGCGACGCGCTTGCGGCGCTCAAATCGTCCGCCTCGGCGCGCAACCTGCCGGAGGGAGTCGAGGTCAAGGAGTTTGGCGACGCCGAGATCATGGCTGAGGTGTTCCAGGGTTTCGCGCAAGCGATGGGCGCTGGCCTGATGATGGTCTACGCGGTGCTGGTGCTGCTATTCGGCTCGTTCCTGCATCCGATCACGATCCTGTTCTCGCTGCCGCTGTCGATCGGCGGCGCCATCGTGGCGCTGGCGGTGACCGCGAAGCCGATGAGCCTGCCGGTGGTGATCGGCATCCTCATGCTGATGGGCATCGTGACCAAGAACGCGATCATGCTCGTCGATTTCGCCGTCGAGGAGATGGCCAAGGGCATCCCGCGCGCAGAGGCCATCGTCGATGCCGGCCGCAAGCGGGCGCGGCCGATCATCATGACCACGATCGCCATGGTCGGCGGCATGCTGCCATCAGCATTCGCCATCGGAGACGGCGGCGAGTTCCGCGCCCCGATGGCCATCGCGGTGATCGGCGGGCTGATATCGTCGACGCTGCTGTCGCTGGTGTTCGTGCCGGCGGTGTTCGTGGCCCTCGACGATCTCGCGCGGCTGCTGTGGCGCGGCTTCGGCTGGATGGTGGGCCCGGTTGACGAGCCGGTCGGCGCCGGCACGGGCGAGCCGGCTCACAGCCCGACGTCTGCATCTGTGCCCCGCGCGGCAGCGGCCGAATAATCGGCAGCCGGAGCATCATTGCGTGCGTCCAGTCGCAGCCCTAGGTTGGGGGCGGGGATGGGACGCTTCCAGACACCCGATGGAGACCATCATGTTCGATGCGCGCAGCCTGCTCGAGCAACTCATGCGTAGCGGAGGGAGCGGCCCGTCTCGAAGCGAGGCTCCAGCCGGAGGCCTCGGTGGCCTCGGAGACATCCTGGGACAACTCGGCCAAGCCATGGGCCAACAAGGCGGACAACCGGCGGGGCGCGCCCCGAGCCCAGCCGAGGGACTCCCCGGCGGGCTCGGAGAGATCCTCGGGAAGCTCGGCGAGGCGATGGGCCAACCGCAGGGGCGCCAGATCGCGCCCGATGCCCGGCAACAGCCCATGCCCTCCGGCTCCGAAGCTGGCGGCGCCGGTGGCCTCGAGGAGATCCTCAAGAGTGTGCTGCCCGGCGGCAGCGGAGCCGGTGCCCGGGGCGGCGGACTGATGGACATCCTTGGGCAGGTGCTCGGGCAGGCGACGCAAGGCGTCCGGGAAGGTGCGGGGCGTGTCGACGATGCGACCGGCGCGTCGGGGCATGTGCGTGATGCCATCGGCCGGGCGACAGGCAAGAGCCCCGACGAGCTCCTGGCCCAGCTCAAGGACTTGATCGAGAAGAACCAGCTCGGTGCCGGTGCCATAGCGGGCGGTCTCGGTGGCCTGCTGCTCGGCACCAGGTCGGGACGCTCGATGGCGGCCACCGCTGTAAAGATCGGCGGCCTCGCTCTGATCGGCGGCCTCGCCTACAAGGCGCTGCAGAACTACCAGCAGGGCAGACCCGTGATTGGCGAGACCGCGACTGGCACCACTTCCGCGCTCGTCGAGGCGCCCCAGGGCTCGGGCTTCGAGGCCAGCGCCGTCAGCAACGCGGCAGCGCTGCTCTATATTCGGGCGATGATCGCCGCCGCCGCCGCCGATGGCCGGGTGGACGCCAACGAGCAGCAGCGGATCGTCGGCGGCCTGAAACAGGCGGGGCTCGACGCCGAGGCGGAGGAGTTCCTGGCGCAAGAGCTGAACAATCCGGCCAGCGTGGCCGATCTCGCAGGCTCGGTCAGCAACGAGGCGGAAGCCGTTCAGCTCTTCACCGCCGCGCGGGTGGCAATCGACCTCGACAGTGCAGGGGAGCATGAGTTCCTCGTGTCGCTGGCAGATGCGCTGGGGCTCGACCGCAATCTCGCCGCCTACGTCGATGCGGAGGCGCGGGCGGCGGCCTGATCCGCGCCATCATGGCCGGACGATGTCCGGTCCGGGTATGATGAAGAGAATGACAACGCGCGCCGGTCGGGACCGGCGCGTCACGGATGCGAGCTGCAGGAGAGGCGACCGATGACAGAGCGCAACCCGACATCGTCGACAGGCAATCCGCTGCTCGAGATGTGGCAGGGGCCATTTGCCATGCCGCCATTCGGCGCCATCGAGCCAAGGCACTTCGAGCCGGCATTCACGGAAGGGATCGCTGTCCACGAAACCGAGATCGCTGCCATCGCCGCCAATGCCGAGACGCCGACATTCGCCAACACGGTCGAGGCGTTGGAGATCGCGGGACGCAGTCTGACGCAGGTCGCGCGGGTGTTCTACAATCTGACCGGCAGCCACACCAATCCCGAGCTGCAGGCCATCGAGCGGGAGATGGCGCCGCGGCTCTCGCGGCATTCGACGGCAATCGCCCTCAACCCCGATCTCTACCGACGTGTTGCCGACCTCTGGCAGCGGCGCGACATCCTCGGTCTCGACGCCGAGCAGATGCGCGTGCTGGAACGGACCTACACGAGCTTCGTGCGCTCCGGCGCCAACCTCGACACGACCGGAAAAGAGCGGATCGCCGCGATCAACGCGCGGCTGGCCACACTCGGCACGCAGTTTGCGCAGAACGTTCTCGCCGAGGAGCAGGCATTCCGGCTGGTGCTCGAGGGCGAGGCCGAGCTGGCCGGGCTGCCCGAGCTCGTGCGCGCGGCAGCAGCGCGGGCGGCGGCGGACCTGGGCCTGCCGGCCGGCACCCACGTCGTGACGGTGTCGCGCTCGTCCATCGAGCCGTTCCTCCAGTTCTCGTCGCGGCGGGACCTCCGCGAGAAGGCATTCTCCGCCTGGATCCGGCGCGGAGAGAACGGCAACGCCCACGACAACCGGGCTATCGCGGCGGAGACGATCGCGCTGAGGGCCGAGCGCGCCAGGCTGCTCGGCTTCAAGACGTTCGCGGACTTCCGCCTCGACGACGCGATGGCCAAGACGCCAGAGGCCGTGCGGGGCCTTCTCGACGAGGTCTGGGCCGCCGCGAAAGTGAGGGCCGGCGAGGAGCGTGCCAAGCTCGAGGCCTATGCGCGCAAGGACGGCCAGAACATCGACATCGAGCCCTGGGACTGGCGCTACTGGGCGGAGAAAGTACGCAAGGCCGAGCACGATCTCGACGAGGCCGAGACGAAGCCCTATCTGCAGCTCGACCGCATGATCGAGGCGGCCTTCGACACGGCGGGGCGGCTGTTCGGGCTCACATTTAACGAGCGCACGGATCTGCCTGTCTATCACCCGGACGTGCGCGCCTTCGAGGTGACCGACACGTCGGGCGGCCATGTCGGCATCTTCCTCGGCGATTATTTCGCGCGGCCGTCGAAGCGGTCGGGCGCCTGGATGAGCGCGTTCAGGGGCCAACGGCGGCTCGGTGGCGAACAGCGACCGATCATCGTCAACGTGCTCAACTTCAACCGCGGCGGCAACGGCGAGCCGACGCTGCTGTCGTTTGACGACGCGCGCACGCTGTTCCATGAGTTCGGGCACGCGCTACACGGCCTGCTCTCGAATGTGACCTATCCGTCGATTGCCGGAACGGCGGTATCGACTGATTTCGTCGAGCTTCCGTCGCAGCTCTACGAGCACTGGCTGGCGACGCCGGAGGTGCTCGGGCGGTACGCCCGCCACTACAAGACCGGCGAGGCGATGCCAGCAGCGCTGATGGCGCGGCTCAAGGCGGCGCAGACCTTCAATCAGGGGCACGCCACCTGCGAGTACGTCGCCTCGGCGCTGGCCGATCTCGAGTTGCACGCCATGGCCGATCCGACGGGCATCGACATCTCGCGCTTCGAGGCCGAGATGCTGGCGCGGCGGGGCATGCCGAAGGGCGTGGTGATGCGCCATCGCCTGCCGCATTTCGCGCATGTGTTCTCGGGTGGCGGCTATGCGTCGGCCTACTACAGCTACATGTGGTCGGAGGTGCTCGACGCGGACGCGTTCGATGCCTTCACCGAGGCCGGCAACGTGTTCGATCCGGCAACGGCCCGGCGGCTCAAGGAGTTCGTCTACTCGGCCGGCAACCGCCGCGATCCGGCGGAGGCCTACAAGGCATTCCGCGGGCGCCTGCCGACCAGCGCCTCGATGCTGCGCAAGCGGGGGCTGGCGGCGTAAGCGGCAAAGCGAAGGCTGCGGTAGCCGCAGAAATCGCAGGCAGTCACGGTTTCCCGGCCGGTGCAGAGGAGAATGGGCCACGCTGGGTCGACCTCTTTCCTGCGCTGCTGGCGCTGCCGGGCAATCGCACCGTCGAAGTCCGCCACCCCAGCCTCATTGCCCGCGTCTCCCACCGCTGCTATATGTCCGGACAACCTCTGCGGCGCTCGCCCAGGCCCCGGCTGGCGGGTCGTGCCGCGTGCTCACACGGGCGCGCCTCCGCGTGCCTCAATCCCCACGGAGACCCCATGCCCACCGTCGCCGCGAAAACCTCCGCCGCCCGGACCCAGGCGCCTGAGCTCGATGCCATCATCATCGGTGCTGGCCTCTCCGGGATGTACCAGCTCCACTGCCTGCGCGACCGGCTAGGGCTGAAGGCCACGGTGCTCGAGGCGGCGGATGGGGTCGGTGGCACCTGGTATTGGAACCGCTATCCGGGCGCGCGCTGCGACTCGGAAAGCCACTCCTACTGCTTCCAGTTCTCCGACGAATTGCTGCAGGAGTGGGAGTGGTCCGAGCGCTATCCGCAGCAGCCGGAAATCATGCGCTACATGAACTTCGTCGCCGACAAGCTCGACCTGAAGCGCGACATCCGCTTCAAGACGCGCGTCACCGGCGCCGAGTACGATGCAGCCCGCAACCGCTGGCATGTGACCACCGAGGCGGGCGAGCGCTTCACGGCCAAGTACCTGATCACCGCGGTCGGCTGCCTGTCGACGGCGAATGTGCCGAAAATCCCCGGCCTCGAGAGCTTCGAGGGCCAGTGGGTTCACACCGGCCTCTGGCCGCACGAGGGCGTCGATTTCCGCGGCAAGCGCGTCGCTCAGATCGGCACCGGCTCGACCGGCATTCAAGCCGCGCCCGTCATCGCCGAGACGGCCAAGCACCTGACGGTGTTTCAGCGCACCGCCAACTATTCCGTGCCCGCCCACAACGCGCCCCTGTCGCCGGAGCGCAAGGCGGAGCTCAGGGCCAAAATCGACGAGACGCGCCGCACCATGCGCTCGACGCCGAACGGGCACCCGTTCGTCATCGAGGACCGCTCGGTGTTCGACGTGTCGGATGCGGAGCGCCGCGACATCTTCGAGAAGCAGTGGGAGAAGGGCGGCCTGCAGTTCCGCGCTGCCTTCCGCGACATCACAACGAGCAAGAAGGCCAACGACACGGCCGCCGCGTTCCTGAAGGACAAGATCCGCCAGATCGTCAAGGATCCGAGAACGGCCGAGATCCTGGCCGACATCGATCACCCTTACGCGGCCAAGCGCCCGCCGATCGACAGCTTCTATTTCGAGACCTTCAACCAGCCGCACGTGACGCTGGTCGACGTGCGCTCGGATCCGATCGAGGCCATTACGCCGAAGGGCATCCGCCTGAAGAGCGGCGCCGTGCACGAGGTCGACATCATCGTCTTCGCGACGGGGTTCGACGCCATGACCGGCTCGCTCCTGAAGCTCAACATCAAGGGTCGCGAGGGATACCCGCTGGCCAAGGCCTGGGAGGCCGGCCCGCGCAACTATCTGGGTCTGCAGGTTGCGGGCTTCCCGAACATGTTCACGATCACAGGACCGGGCAGCCCCTCGGTGCTCTGCAACATGCCCGTGCCGATCGAGCAGCACGCCGAGTGGATCACCGACTGCATCGATCACATGCGCCGCAACGGCATCGAGCGCATCGAGGCGCGCTCCGAGGCGATGGACAAGTGGGTCGCGCACGTCAACGAGGCGGCCAACGCCACACTGCTCCCTGAGGCGCATCACTCCTGGTATCTCGGCGCCAATGTGCCGGGTAAGCCCCGCGTATTCATGCCCTACGCCGGCGGCATGGCCCGCTACAAGCAGATCTGCGACGAGGTGGTGGCCAAGGGCTACGAGGGCTTCGAGCTGGCCAAGGCGGCGGAAGCCGCCGAGGCCGCGGAGTAGCACGAGCGCGGCGCCGGTGGCTTGACGGACGGAGCCATGGCGACCCAACCTGATGCAAGATGGACGCGGACGAAGCCAACCGACCGCTCACCGGCAGGAGGAGGAAACGCAATGGCCACCGTAGCAGCCGCCACGTCCGATGGTAATGTCTCCGAGGAAGCTGCGATGGCCGCCTACCTCGTGGAAGGCGAGCGCAAGGCCTTCCAGCTCGGCAACCGCGGGCCGATCCGGTTCGACGCCAAGGGCCGGCTGACGCAGGACATCCTCGACGCCTATTGGCGTGTCGGCTTCTACGTGTTCGAGGGCGTGCTGAAACCGGACGAGCTCGACGATATCGAGCGCGACGTGAAGAGCATCCTCGATCGCTTGCCGGTCGTGAAGGATTCGCCCGTCGACAGGCATGGCCGCCCGGCCCTCGCCACGGGGCTCCAGGCGCCGACGCTGTTCTGGTCGAAGCCGCTCGGCGATCCCTTCGGCGGCACCGAGCTCGCCAACGGCCGCCATCCCGTCAAGATGCACGAGCCGAAGGCTGCGGCGGACGCGCCCAAGGAGGTCGTCTACCTGATCCTCGGCACGCTTCAGTTTTCCGATGCCTGCCTGCGCGTCTACGGTCATCCCGACCTGCTGCGTGTCGTCGCGTCGATCAACGGGGACGACTTCGCTCCGTTCAACGAGGCGCTGTTCATCAAGGAGCCCGGCCGCGGCGCCTCGGTCGCCTGGCACCAGGATGGCGTCACGCATTGGGATGCGCCCGACTGGGACGAGGGCACACACGGCTTCAACATGATGGCGCAACTCTACGGTTGCACCGCCGCCAACGGTGTGTGGGTCGTGCCCGGCTCGCACAAGCTTGGCAAGATCGACATCAAGAGGTGGGTCGCCGAGGCCGGCAGCACGCGGCTGCCCGAGGCGGTGCCGATCATCTGCAAGCCAGGTGACGTGGCCATCACCAATCGCCAGTCGCTGCACGGCTCGTTTGCCAACACGTCGAAGGACTGGCGCGTCACCGTCAACCAGGGGTTCCACCGCCGCAAGTCCGTGCTGAACGTCGAGGCCGGCGGCCTCCACGCTGCCCGCGCCGTCTACACGGCCGATCGCATCCGCGATCGCTCGAGGCTGATCGGCTATGGCATCGAGGCCCGCCGCCAGCGCTTCCCCGGCGAGACGCCTTATGTCTACAAGCCCCACGCCGACGCTGGGCTCAGCTACACCTGGGACGACAGGGCCCGCGCCGATATCCGCGACTACAACTTGCTGGATCTCAGCATCTGAGACAGTTCCCCCGGAAAAGAGGGAGGCCGGAAGCCGCCGTCTCTGCGAGATTCAGAGCTGGCCGCACCGCGAAATGCCGGCGGCGCATTCCGGCAAGTTATCCCCGTGCCGCTCGTCGCGTGCGATTGTGCTATGGGTGGAGTACGCTCACCGCTCCTGCAGCGATTGCACGTAATAGACGAGTTCCAGCACACGCGCGCGGACGGCGGCCTCGCCGCCATAAGGTCCGTATTTTTCGCCGACTTCCTCGATATAGCGCCGGCCCCATACCGGCATCTCGCGCGTGCCGTGCGCCGGAATCTCGGCGCGGCCGTCGATGGTCTGGAAAACCTTGAGGAACGGAAACTTGTAGTCGTTCTTCTGCTCGAGCGTGGTCAGGTCGCTCGGCTTCCTGGTGAGGTTCGGCGCCATCGGGCCGTCGCCCCTGCCGCGAGGTCCATGGCAAACCTGGCACGAGATCTTATACTCGTCGGCGACGAGGAGCCGGTCCTGCGCAGCGCCGCTGGAGGACAGCGCCGCGGCTCCGACGACGGCTCCGATGACAGAGGTCAGTCCTGATCTGAATGACACGTTTCCCTCCACCTCGGTTTTTCTCGACAAGCTTTCATTGAGCCGGCAGGCGTGGGGAGGTGCGTTGATCATGGTCAACGTGCGTCTGGCCAGCGTCAGCGGCAGAGCCGGAACCGGCTTCGGGCTTTGCGCGCATCGACAGCCGCACCGGAGCGCTGCACCGGGAGCTTGCGCACCGGGGGGCCGGTGACCCACTCTGCGCGGCACCTCAGTCCAAGCGGAGCCCGCCTCATGGCAAACGTCGTCACGTACGAGTCCAAGGACCAGATCGCGGTCATCACCATGAACCGGCCCGAGCGGATGAACCGCATGGACGACGCGTTGATGGACGGCCTCCACGCCGCCTGGAAGCAGTTCATGGCGTCCGACGATCGCGTCGCCGTGCTGACGGGCGCGGGCACCAAGGCATTCTGTGCCGGTGCCGATCTACAAAACCCACCCCGCGGCCTCTACCCTGGCATTCCAGGTGTTGGCGTTGCAGTCGACAAGCCGGTCATCGCCGCAGTTGCCGGCTGGTGCGTCGGCGGTGGCATGGTGCTGACCACGATGTGCGACCTGATGATCTGCGCCGACAACGCCGTCTTCACCTACCCCGAAGTCAAGGTCGGCTTCTCCGGCGGCCTCATCACCAACCTTGTCACGCGCATTCCGCACAAGATTGCGATGGAGCTCTTGCTGATCGGCGAGCAGATCGACGCCAAGCGGGCCTACGAGGTCGGTTATGCCAACAAGGTCGTTCCCGTGGACCAGTTGATGCCGACGGCCATGACGTGGGCTGCGAAGATCGCTGCGAACGCGCCGCTGCCGACCCGTGCGCTGAAGCACTGGACGTCCGAGACGCTGCCCAAGGGACCGACGGAGCTCGGCAACATCGCGCGCATGCGCGTCGACGAGATCGACGGCTCGTCCGACTGGATCGAGGGCCGTGATGCCTTCAAGGAGAAGCGGGCGCCCAGGTTCAAGGGGAAGTAGCGGCGGCCCCTGTCGCCCGGGCTGCGGATTGCCTCCCGATCCCCGATGCCGACATCAACAAGCAAAGGACGAGCTCGGAAGGTTTCCGAATGAGCTCGTTGCTCGTTCTCGCCGGAGGCGTGACCATTGCCAGCGTCTTGCAGCAGAGGCAGGCTGGATGAAGTGCTGCCACGAGGAGAGACCCACATGCGCTTCCAGGATCAGGCCATCGTCATCACCGGTGCGGGCAGCGGCATTGGCCGCGAGACGGCGATGGAGTTCGCCAGGGAGGGCGGCGTGGTCGCCGTCTCCGACATCGACACCAAGAGCGCCGAGCGCACCGTCGAGGAGATCACGAAAGCCGGCGGTCGCGCCTACGCCTTCCCGCTCGACACGACCGATCCGAAGGCCGTGCAGGCGACGTTTGATGCCATAGAGCGCCGGCTCGGCCGACTCGACGTGCTGGTCAACAGCGCCGGCATCCGCGAGATCAAGCCTGTGATCGAGCTGTCGCACGAGGAGTGGAGCCGGGTGATCAACGTCAACATCACCGGCGTATTCCTCTGCTCGCAGGCGTTCGTGCAGCGGCTGGTCAAGGCGGGCAAGTCCGGTGCGATCGTCAATCTCGCCTCGACGCTCGGCGTGACCGCAGCGCCGAACCGGCCTGCCTATACGGCATCGAAGCACGCCGTCGTGGGCCTGACCAAGGAGATGGGCCTGGAGCTCGGCACCAGCGGCATCCGTGTCAATGCCGTCGGTCCCGGCGTCACGCGCACGGCGCTGACCGAGCGCTATTTCCAGGACGCCGCAATGGCCGAGACCGTCAAGTCGGTGCATGCCATGAACCGCTGGGGCGAGGCTCGCGAGATCGCACGAGCCATCCTTTTCCTTGCCTCCGACGACGCGAGCTTCATCACGGGCACGACACTGATCGTCGATGGTGGCTGGACGGCTGGCAAGAGGATGTAGCCGCGGGTCGAGTCGCCCCCCTCACGTCTGCGGGCAAACATGCTCCCGTGTGCGGTGCAAAGCCTCGGCGACGGTCTCGACCTTGACGACCGGGTCGCTTGTGCCGGGGCGGTGCAGCTCGAATCCGCCGCTCCGCCAATGCCAGGTCGCCAGCATGCGGCCTCGCCGCTCGACGACGACTCCGCTCGGGGGTGTGATGGCAGCGTAGCACCCTCTGGCCGCGAGGTCGCGGTCACGGTCGAGTGCGTCCTTCAGCTGTGCCTCCATGATCGTGGTCGACATGGTCCCCGTCTGGATGCGGTTGCCAGTCGCCGCCTCGCGACGCCTTGGCCATCGTGGCCCGGCCGCAAAGGCGCTTCCGAGCTCGGGACTAAACGCTGTGTCACCGTGTTTCTTTCCTTGAATATCGAAAAGGTGAGGGAACCGTTGCCTGGATGACACAGGCTGGTTTGGGCTCAGACTGAGCAGTTCGGCAGTTCGGGTGCGACATGCGGCAAGCCGCTCAGAGCTCCTTGGCGTCCCGCGCAGCATGGACGACCGCGATCGCCGACATGTTGAGCAGACCTCGGACCGTAATCGAGGGCGTGACGATGTGCACGGGCCGGGCCGCCCCGAGCAGAATCGGGCCGATGGCGACGCTTCCCGACACCACCTTGAGCAGATTGAAGGCGATGTTCGCGGCGTCGAGCCCGGGTGCGATGAGCAGATTGGCCGGGCCGTTCAGTCGCGAATGCGGGAAGATCTCTTCACGAATGAAAGGCGACAGGGCGGCATCGGCCTGCATCTCGCCTTCGACCTCGAGTCCGGGCGACCAGTCCATGAGGATGGTCAGCACCTCACGCATTTTCTGGGCCGACTTGGTATTCTCGGTCCCGAAGCTCGAGTGCGAGAGCAGTGCGATTTTCGGCTCGATTCCGAAGCGGCGGACCTCCTCCGCGGCGAGCAGGGTGATTTCCGCCAGCTGCTCGGCGTCCGGGTCGTAGGCCACGTGCGTGTCGGCGATGAACAGCGGTCCCGACGGCAGGATCATCGCCGAGAGTGCCGCGAAACCGCGGACGCCGCCGAGCTTTCCCACCACCTCCGAGACATGTCGCAATTGCGTCAGGTAGCGCCCGACAGCCCCACAGATCATCGCGTCGGCATCGCCCCGCCGCAGCAACAAGCCGGCGACCACTGTCGATCCGTTGCGGACGACGCGTTGCGCATGGGAGGGCGAGACGCCGCGCCGCTCGACAAGGCGAAGATACTCGTCGGTCAGCACGGCCATGCGCGGATCGCGCGCCGGATCGAACACGTCGCAATCGCGGCCGGGGCGGATGCGCAGGCCGAGATGCGACGCCGAGCGCTGGATCGAATCCGGTGAGCCGACGAGAATGGGATGGGCCAGCCCCTCGGACACCACCTGTTGCGCGCACTGCAGCACGTAAGGGTGATCGCCCTCGGCAAAGACGAGGCGCTTCCTCGTCTCGCGCGAGGCGCGTCGCGCCGCATCGAACACCGGTCTCATGACGAAACCGGACCGATAGACGAAGCCGGTGAGCTTGTGCCGATAGGCCTCGAAGTCCTCGATCGGCCGCGTCGCCACACCGGAGGCCATGGCCGCTTTCGCCACGGCTGGTGCGATCTCGCTGATGAGACGCGGATCGAACGGCTTCGGCAGGATGTACTCCGGCCCGAACACGAAGGTCTCGGCGCCGTAGGCCGCCAGCACCACGTCGGATGCCTCGCTCTCTGCAATCCGCGCGAGGGCCGTCACCGCCGCCCGCTTCATCTCCTCCGTGATGCTCGTCGCGCCGACGTCGAGGGCGCCTCGGAAGATGAAGGGGAAGCACAACACATTGTTGATCTGGTTCGGGTAGTCGGTGCGGCCGGTGGCGATGACGGCGTCGTCGCGGACCGACTTCACCTCCTCGGGCAGGATCTCGGGCGTCGGGTTGGCGAGCGCGAAGACGAGCGGCCTTGCCGCCATCGTGGCCACCATGTCGGGCTTGACCACCCGGCCCGCGGAAAGGCCCAGCAGCACGTCGGAGCCGCGCATGGCGTCGGCGAGCGTCCGCGCGCGCGTATCGTGCGCGTAGGGCTCCATATAGGGGTTCATCAGCTCGTTCCGGCCGCGGTAGACCACGCCCTTGATGTCGGTCAACGTGACGTTGCCGGGTTTCAGTCCGAGCGATACCAGCAGGTTGACACAAGCCAGCGCTGCAGCTCCCGCCCCCGACGTGACGAGCCGCACCTCCTCGAGCCGCTTGCCGACCACGCGGAGGCCATTGAGAATTCCGGCTGCGACGACGATCGCGGTGCCATGCTGGTCGTCGTGGAACACCGGGATGCGCATGCGCTCGCGCAAGCGCCGCTCGATCTCGAAGCACTCGGGCGCCTTGATATCCTCCAGATTGATTCCGCCGAATGTCGGCTCGAGCCGTGCCACGGCCTCGACGAAGGCCGTCGGATCGTTCTCCGCCACCTCGATGTCGTAGACGTCGATATCCGCGAACTTCTTGAAAAGGACGGCCTTGCCTTCCATCACCGGCTTGGCGGCCAGCGGCCCGATATCACCGAGCCCTAGCACCGCTGTGCCGTTGGTTATGACGCCGACGAGATTGCCGCGAGCCGTGTAGCGCGACACCGTCGATGGATCGGCGGCGATCGCCTCGCAGGCATGTGCGACGCCGGGGCTGTAGGCGAGTGCGAGATCGGCCTGGTTGGCGACCGGCTTCGTCGCCTGGATGGCGATTTTGCCCGGCGGATCGGCCTCGTGGTAGTCGAGCGCCGCTTTCCTCAGATTGTTGTCCGGCATTGCTGCGCCCCCTCGCCGTCGTCGCCAGCACGTTGTCCGGCATCCTGCCAGAAACATGTGGCAAACGCTCGCAGAACGGCAATCCTCACGATTGCCTTGCCGACCTGGCTATCCGATAGCCCGCCGGCACGGCAGGAAATCGGCCGACGGCCGGTAGAGCAGCATGCGCGCTGCCGGCGCATAGTCGCGCATGGCGGCGATATCGACGAGACCGGAAGCATGACGCCGGCGGAAGTCGTTGACGATCTCCCGGTCCTCTTGCCGACCGTAGAGGTGGCGTCCCCAATCGAGGCCGCGATCGCCGTAGCGCACGTCGAGCCGCGCCAGGGCCTGGCCGCGCGTCTCGACGTACTTCTTGATCGCCTTCTGATAGGCATTGCGGGCGGCGCTGTCACAGCGCGTCATGGTGCACTGCCGGGCAGCAGTCCCCATCGCCGCGACGACCGCGTCGTGGCCCTCCTCGATACCGGTAGCGTCGCCATCGCTCCTGTCGAAATGGCGATGGCCGGGTTTGTGCGGAGCTGCATTGTAGAGGAAGCACTCGGGCGAGCTCTGGTTGTAGTCCGTCCACCAGCTGCGCACGTCGAGCACGAGGCCCGCCGCCACGTTGAAAGACACGGCGCTGCTCGGGGCCGCGGGTCGTGATCGTCCAGCGTGCAGAGGCTCTTCCGGCGGGGCCGCGAGACAGTCAAGGCTCGTGGCTAAGACTTCCTTGCCGTCAGCTCATGCGGCTCGGATGAGCCGTTGCGCCGCCAGGAGGGGCCGTGCCGCGCGGACACGCATGGCCAAGCCGCCAGCCTTCAGCCTATGGTGCGCCCGCTCGGAGAGCGAGGGAGCCAGACATGAACGAACACCTGCGCCGGTCGGGGCTCGGGGCAGTGCCGGACGAGGCCTTTTTCGGCATCGGCGATCCGGGTGCCCTGGAAGCATACTTTGCCGAGGCCGGTGGCGACCGGCCCGGTCGGCGGGCGCTCGCAGCCTCGAGCGTCGGCAATGGCGGTGCCGAGGTCGCGTTGATCGAAGCCTACCGTGCGCGGGGCTTTCTCAAGGCCACTCTCGACCCGCTTCGACTTGCCCCGAAGGCCGCCGTGCCCGAGCTCGCGCCAGCTGGCTACGGCCTGATCGGCGATGCCTCTCGCCACCTGGTAGAACGGCTCGAGAAGGCCTATTGCGGTCCGATCGGCTGGGAGATCGGGCATATCCACGACCCGGCCCAGCGGAGCTGGCTGGCTGCCGAGGCCGAGGCACTCGACGCCGGTATTCCCGACGCTCGGACCCGCCGGCACCTCCTCGCGCTGCTGGCCCGGGCGGTGGCGTTCGAGACGGGCATGGCGCAGCGCTATCCAGGTGGTCGCCTGTTCGGGCTCGGCGGCGCCGAGACGTTTCTTGTCCTGCTCGATACGATCCTGGCCGAAAGCGTGCAGCTCGGTGTCGACGAGGCGGTGATCGGCGGCATGCACCGCGGCCGCTTCAACATGCTGGCTAACGTCATGGGCAAGCCGATCGGCCAGCTCGTTGCCGAGGTGCTGGGTGCCCCGCCCGTGCCCGAAGGTATCGATTGCTCCGCCGACGTCTCCTACCACCTCGGTTACTCGGGCGACATCGAGATCGCCGGCAGCCGCCTGCATCTTTCGGTGTCGCCGCATCCCTCCCACCTGCAACTCGCCCCCGTCATCTCGCAGGGACGGGCTCGCGCGAAACAGGCGATGCGCGGCGCCGTCGGACGCCAGTCCGTGCTGCCGCTGCTGCTCCACACCGACGCAAGTTTCGCCGGCCAGGGTCTCGTCGCCGAGATGCTGCAGCTTTCGGGCGTTGCGCCGTTTCATATCGGCGGCACCATCCATATCATCATCAACAACCAGCTCGGCTTCACCACCACGCCTGACGCGGGCCGCACCGCCCGGAGCCCGACCGACATCGCCCGCCTGATCGAGGCGCCGGTCCTTCACGTCAACGGCGACGACCCCGAGGCCGTCTGGCGCGTGGCGCTCGTCGCCGCCAACTGGCGGGCGACGTTCGGGCGCGACATCCTGATCGATCTCGTCTGCTACCGCCGCCCCGGCCACAACGAGATCGACGAGCCTCGCTTCACCCAGCCGGTCATGTATCAGGCCATCGACGCTCTCGCGCCCGTCGATCAGCTTTACGAAACGACGCTCGCCGCCCGAGGTGACGACGTGACGAGCGCCGCGGACGCCCGTGCAGGCATGATCGCAAAGTTGTCCGAGGCCTTCCAGGCGGCAAAGTCCTGGAAAGTCAATCAGGCAGATTGGTTCGAGAGTGCGTGGAAGGGCTTCCGTGCCGGCAGCGAGGCCGACATGCTGGCCACCGTGCCGACCGGCGTACACACGCCGCGCCTCAAGGCCCTCGGTGCCGCCATCACCACGCCGCCGGAGAGCTTCGAGATCGATCCGAAGGTTGCCCGCTTTCTCGAGGAACGCCGCCGCAGCATCGACGATGGCGTGGGCATCAACTGGGCAACCGGCGAGGCGCTGGCGCTGGCCTCGCTCGTCGCCGAGGGCACGCCTGTTCGCATGGGCGGCCAGGACAGCGTGCGTGGCGCCTTCACGCAGCGCCATCTCGAGCTGCACGATCGGCGCACCGGTGCGCGCCATCTCGTCGTTTCGTCGGCCGCGCCCGCCGACGTCGCCTGCGAGATTCACAACACGCCGCTGATCGAGCACGCGGTCGTCTGCTTCGAGTACGGCCTCTCGCTGGCCGATCCGCGGCGCCTTGTCGTCTGGGAGGCGCAATTCGGCGAGTTCCTGAATTACGCCCAGGCCGTGTTCGATCAGGCAATCGCCTGCGGAGAGGATCGCTGGCTGCGCTCGTCCGGCCTCGTGATCCTGCTTCCGCACGGTCTTGATGGCGGCGGGCCGGACCATTCGACAGGGCGTCCGGAGCGGCTGCTCGCCGCCTGCGCTGGGGCAAACCTGCAGGTCGTCAATGCCTCGACGCCCGCCAACTTCTTCCACGCGCTGCGACGGCAGATGCACCGCCCGTTCCGAAAGCCGCTCGTGGTGCTGACGCCGAAGGCGCTGCTGCGCCACAAGGCATGCGTGTCGGCCCTTTCCGAGTTCAGCGAAGGCACCTCGTTCCGGCACGTCATCGCGGATGCGGGCGTGACGAAGGCCCGGCGCGTCGTGGTGTGCTCGGGCAAGGTCTACTACGATCTGGCATCGGCTCGCGCCGAGCGCGGACTCGGGGATGCCGTTGCGCTGGTGCGGCTCGAGCAACTGCATCCGTTTCCCGCGGGCGACCTCGGCCTCGGGCAGCCGGTCCCAGGCGAGCTGATACATGGCGTTGGGGTAGGCTGAAACGATCTCGCCCGGCAGATTGTCGATGCGTCCAGCCACGAACAGCGGCGGCACCACGCCAGCGGCCATGAGCCCGCTGATGATCGTTCCACCGCGCTTGCCGCCCATTCCGAGGACGATCAGCGCCGGCTGCTTGTCCTTGAGCGAGGCGACAGCCGCAGCCAGCTCGCTCCTGACGAGGCCATCGCCTTCCGTGTGGATGCGCAGATCGGTCATCCCCGAGACGTTGCCAAGCTCCCGTTTCAGCCCATCGCCCAGGGCCCGGCTGAACACGGCATCCGATAGCCCGACGAATGCGATGCTCTCGAACTGCATTCGTCGGATGAACTCTGCCATGACGGGCAGGCGCTCCTCGTCCTGCGAGGCCTGGGTGGTCAGCACATTCCGAAAGTCTTTGAAGATCGCGTTGACCGACAAGTTCGACAGGAAGGGCATGCCGCTCTGGCGCAGCTCCTGGCCTGCTGCCTCGAACGCGACCTTGGCACGGTTCGAGTTCGTGAGGCCGATCACGGCAATCCCGTGGGGCTCGGCGATAGCGGCCTGGACATTGGCCGTCGTACGGGACTCGATTGCCGCATCGTCGAGAATTTTCAGCTCGAGCGGGCGGCCGCCGATGCCTCCCAAGCGGTTGATGCGATCCTGCTCGCGCTTGGCCAGTGCGGTGATCGCCGCCAGCTCGCCCGTATCGAAGCAAACGTCTGTCCGATGGCTCGCAAGCAGTGTGACCGTCAGTGGCGGTTGTGCGGCCTCGGCACGCGTCTGGGCGTGAGCCGGCTGCAAGAAGTCGATGCTGATCCAAGCGATTGCGAGCATCAGTCGGGCAAGGAAGCCAACGGCTCGATGGCGAAGCTCTCTCACGCGTTGCACTCCCGTTGAGCTTTTTTGTCGGTTCCGATCGATGCCAGGCGCTAGTCCCCGCGCAGGCTTTCGAGTAGGGCCCGCACGTCGGCCGGCGGCTCGACCGATAGACGCTTCTCGAGATCGAAGCAGACGAGCACCAGCTCGGCCGTGCCTGCACAGCGGCCCGCCTGGAAGACGCCATGGGCCAGCGAGAACGACTTTCCCCCGATCCGCGTGACCATGGTCCCGACCTCCACCTCGCCGGGGTACGTCAGCTCCAAGCGGTAGTCCATGGCGGTTGTCGCCAGAACCATGTCGAGGTGACGGCTGTGGGCCTTGAGCAGCGGCGTGATCAACCCACACCGCGCCTCCTCGAGGTAGATCGCCATGGCTGTGTTGTTGACATGGCCCAGCGGATCGAGATCGTTGTAGCGCACCGGCACCCGCGACCAGGTCTTGAAGCGTGACCGCTCCATCAGGCGCTCACGTGCTTTCGTGCCGAGGCTGTCCGACATTGCTTCCCCTGTCCCCGCTGCATGTGGCGGCGCACCATACTGCGCTGGCGCGGCGGCTGCCAATTCCAGCGGTTCGTCCCACCGGATCGCGGCCTGTAGCGCCGCGCCACGACCAATCTGTGACGCCCCGAAGCTTGGCGCTCCGATGGTGCCGTCATGATGTCGCGGCTGCTCGGCACCGAATCCGCATGGTGCTATGGCGTGCCGAGGCTGCGTCCGCTCGTCCCTGGGCTGCGGGCGAATGGGCCGCCGAGCACGTTTCCAACGGAGGTCGCGACATGCCCGAGGCAACCATCATCGACGGCAAGGCCATCGCCGAGGGCCTCAGGCGTGAGGTCGCCGGAGGTGTCGCTGCTTTCGCAGCCGCTGCCGGTCGCGCACCCGGCCTTGCGGTCGTGCTCGTCGGGGAGGACCCCGCGAGCCAGGTCTACGTGCGCAGCAAGGCCCGCCAGACCGTGGAGGCCGGGATGCGCTCATTCGAGCACCGGCTCGCGCCGACGACGAGCGAGGCCGATCTGCTCGAGCTGATCGCCCGGCTCAATGCAGATGACGCAGTGGACGGCATTCTGGTCCAGCTGCCGCTGCCGGGCGCGATTCGGGCCGATGCCGTGGTCGAGGCCATCGACCCCGCGAAGGACGTCGACGGCTTTCACCCCGTCAATGTCGGTCGCTTGGCAACCGGCGTGCGAGGTCTCGCGCCCTGCACGCCGCTCGGCTGCGTCATCCTGGCCAGATCCGTGGCCCCGTCCTTGAAAGGCCTCGAGGCGGTCGTGATCGGCCGGTCCTCCATCGTCGGCAAGCCCGTGGCTCAGCTTCTGCTCGCCGAGGACTGCACCGTCACCATCGCCCACTCCCGCACACGCGACCTCCCTGGTGTAGTCCGTCGGGCCGATCTCGTCGTCGCCGCCGTCGGCCGTCCCGAGATGGTGCGCGGCGACTGGATCAAGCCCGGCGCCATCGTCATCGACGTCGGCATCAATCGGGTGGGGGGCGAGGACGGCAGCAAAGGCCGTCTGGTCGGCGATGTTGCGTTTGGGGAGGCTCGCTGGGTCGCTGCCGCGATCACGCCGGTCCCGGGTGGCGTCGGCCCCATGACCATCGCGTGCCTGCTGCAGAACACGCTTCAGGCCGCACGGCGGCGGCTGCTCGAGGCGTGATCCGCAGTTGGGTGCTATCCAGGAGCCGCCGGCCCTCTCTGCTGGCATCCGTGGAGCCGGTTTGGCATAAGCTGGGAGGCCCGTCCGTCAGTGCCACCCCACCCAGCCCAGGTCCGCTCATGCACCGCAAGATTCTGATCGCCAACCGCGGCGAGATCGCACGCCGCATCATCCGCACGGCGCGCAAGCTGGGCATCGCGACCGTGGCGGTCTATTCCGACGCCGACGCACGCGCGCTGCATGTGCAGGAGGCGGATGAGGCGGTGCACATCGGTCCATCGCCGGCCACCGACAGCTACCTTCGCGGCGACCGTATCATCGCCGCCGCCAAGGCGACCGGCGCCGACGGCATCCACCCCGGCTACGGCTTCCTCGCCGAGAATGCAGATTTCGCCGAGGCCGTGGGCAGGGCTGGCGTCACGTTTGTCGGCCCCTCCCCCGCGGCCATGCGCGCGCTCGGCGGCAAGGCAGCCGCGAAAGAGGTGGCGATCGCGGCCGGCGTTCCCGTCGTGCCGGGCTATCAGGGCGACAGGCAGGACGCGGCCTCCCTTGCCGTGGAGGCCAGGAGGATCGGCTATCCCGTCATGATCAAGGCGGTGGCCGGTGGCGGTGGTCGCGGCATGCGGCTCGTCGCCTCCGAGCCAGAGCTTCCGGAGCTGCTGGCATCGGCACAGCGCGAGGCCCAGGCCGCTTTCGGCGACGCCCGTGTGCTGATCGAGAAAGTCGTGGAGCGCCCCCGCCACGTCGAGGTGCAGGTCTTCGGCGACGCCCATGGCAATGTCGTGCACATGTTCGAGCGCGACTGCACGCTGCAGCGGCGCAACCAGAAGGTCATCGAGGAGGCCCCGGCCCCGGGCATGTCGCCCGAGCTGCGCGAAAGGATGTGCGGCGCTGCCGTGAAGCTCGCCAAGGCCGTCGGCTACGAGGGGGCGGGCACGGTCGAGTTTCTCGTGGAGGGTGGAATGCCCGATGCGGGTGCGCGCTGGTACTTCATCGAGATGAACACGCGCCTGCAGGTCGAGCACCCGGTGACGGAGGAGATCACGGGCCTCGATCTCGTCGAATGGCAGCTCCGGGTGGCGTCCGGCGAGAAGCTGCCGCTGCCGCAGTCTGGTATCAGGATGAGCGGCCACGCCATCGAGGCACGCCTGTGCGCCGAGGACCCGGCCAAGGGGTTCCTGCCGAGCGTCGGCCCCATCCACGCCTTCGACACGCCGGAGGACGAGGGCCTGCGCATCGAGAGCGGCGTGGGGGCCGGCGATGTCGTCTCGCCCTTCTACGACTCGATGATCGCCAAGCTGATCACCTGCGCCCCGACGCGCGACGCCGCCTGCGAGCGGCTTATCGATGCGCTCAAATGCACCGCCGTTGCCGGCCCGGTGACCAACCAGGGCTTTCTCGCAGCCCTCCTTGCGGACCCGGATGTGCGCGCGGGAGACATGGATACCGGCCTGATCGGCCGCGGAATCGAGCGTTTCTCTGCGCGCGCCGCGCGCTCACCCGCCGTAGCCCACGGTGTCGAATCCTGGCTGGATCATCTGGCCGACGACGCCGACGAGCCTTCCCTCGCGACGATGGCCGGCCTGCACTCGCCCTGGCGCGTTCGTGACGGATTCCAGCTCGGCGCACGCCGGCAGGAGCGTCGCAGCGTCGTCGTGAACGGCACGCTGGCCTCGTTCGACGTGACGTGGGAGCCGGACGGCGCGCGTGTTTCCGGTGCCGAAGGCCGTGGCGAGATTCACAGCTACTCCGAGCACCGCGCCGCGCCGGGCCGCCTCCTCGTCGTCGCCGACGGCTTCCAGACGGAGCTGGCGCTGCCCGAGTACGACGCCGCCGCGCTCGAGGATGGCCACGCCGGCGATCACGTTCGCGCGCCGATCAATGGCAAGGTCGCGCGGATCTTCGTCACCGAGGGCCAGGCGGTGGTCAAGGGAGACCGAATCGCCGTGGTCGAGGCCATGAAGATGGAGCACGTGCTCCACGCCGGTCGCGACGGCACCATCGCCAAGGTTGCTGCCAGCGAGGGCCAGCAGGTCAACCAGGGGGCGTTGATCGCGAGCCTGGCGGAGGCGTGAGTGGGCCGTCGGCGCCTGCACGTTGTCACCGAGGTCTGCGCGTCGCGGAGCACCAGCAGATGCCGCAACGATCGACGGCGGCGCAGATCACGTCTTACAATCGTCGCGAGCCGGGGTTTTCGACTCCTTGGCCGCGTCCGGTGCAGATGACTCCCACCGGTCGGTGGCCTCACGTTCTGACCACGAACCGTGCCGCCTTGCAGCCTGCCGGAGGACTGTAGTAGTGGTTGATTATGGGCTTGTCCCGAGCGGGCAGTCGAAGACGGCCCGCGGCGCTCGCCTCAGTTCTGTGTTGAGGGTGGATCATGATATTGTTGCTTCGCGCAATATTGCTTCTCTATTTCTCTCTTTTTGTCGGTCCGGCCTTCGCTCAAGCTCCTTGCTCGGGCATAGCCAGTCCGGATGACCGGGCTCGCTGTATCGATGATTATGCCACCTGGGTCTGCCGCGGCTCGGGTTCAAAGTCGGACATGCTGAGCTGTTTCACGCGCCAGGCTCGAGCATTGGTCGGACCGCGATACGCGGGAATATTCTCACCTCAATGTGTGGTGTGGAAGGCCGAGGGTACCAATCGCTACATCGGCTCGTGCTCAATGGAGGGGGGCTATGGGGCGGGCGATGAGTATTGCTATAGAAGTGATGCACAAACCGACCAGGTGTGCCTGGGAAACAGTTGCAGGCCTCGCCGCTGCCCGCTCGGCAGCGGACGCTGTTGCGGCTTCGTGATCGTGCCTTTCAGGCAGTGACGACTCGGCTTGCGCGTAGTTGCCGACGAAGTCGAGCTCCAGCCACCGGCGATGGGGAGGGCACGTGGCAAGCATCTTTCTCAGTCACTCCTCGGCAAACGCCGCTCAGGCGCTCGCGCTGCAGGAATGGCTGATCGAGAGTGGCTGGAACGAAATATTCCTCGATCTCGACCCGGAGCGCGGGTTCAAGGCTGGACAGCGATGGCAGTCTCAGTTGAAGGCAGCGGTCGGGGTATGCGAGGCGGTTATCTTTCTGTTGTCCCCGGAGTGGTGCGCGTCGAAATGGTGCCTGGGCGAGTTCCTGCTCGCTACCCATCTCAATAAAAAGCCATTTTTCGTGATCGTGGAGCCCACGCCGATAGCGGAGTTGCCGTCGGAGATTCGCGGAGAGTGGCAGTACGTTGATTTGACTGTCGGGATCCGTGACTATCAGGTGGAGGTGACAACGCCGACTGGACACCGAGAGGAGGTCCGGTTTGCTTCGATTGGCCTCGACCGCCTTCGTCGGGGGCTGCTTCAGACGCGTCTCGATCCCCAGTACTTTGAATGGCCGCCGGTCGATGATCCCCTTCGTCCGCCGTTTCCAGGGCTGAGGAACCTGGAGGCCGCAGACGCTGGGATACTGTTCGGTCGCGACGCAGTCATCCTGGAGTTGGTAGACATCTTGCGCGGATTGCGCGGCATGCCCCCGCCACGTGTCCTCGTCGTTCTCGGTGCTTCGGGAGCGGGTAAATCCTCTCTCATTCAGGCCGGCATTCTGCCTCGTCTGGCCCGACAGTACAGCGATTTCATTCCGCTGCCAGCTATCCGGCCGGGGTCAGACCCATTTCTCGGCGAGGGTGGGCTTGTGCGCGCAATCTCGACCGCGCAATCCATGGCGGGAGCCCCGCTTTCGCGAGCAGAAATACGAGCTGCGCTCGATGGTGGAGAGGCCGCTACGCGCCGCCTGCTCGGCGGGCTCGTCTCCTCGCGTACCATGACGGAACCCGCTGCCTCACCAAGGCCGACGGTGGTGATCACTGTCGACCAGGCCGAAGAGCTGTTCAATCCCGAGGTCCGCGACTCACGCCGCTTCATTTCGCTCCTGGTCGACCTCATAGCCAACGACGAGCCTGCAGTGGCGCTGGTGCTCGTCATGCGCACTGATCGCTATGAGGCGCTGCAGTCTTCGCCGGATCTGGAGGGCATCCGCCAGATTGTCTTCAGTCTTCCTCCGATCCCGCTTGGCGACTACGGTGAGCTCATTCGCGGACCTCTCCGTCGATTGGGGGGGACCGACCGTGAGATCAAGTTCGAGCCGAGCCTGATCACTGCAATTTCCCATGACATTACCGTGGGGAATCCTCGTGACGCATTGCCTCTGCTTGCTTTCACGCTCGGCCAACTCTATGAAGAGTTTGGCGGAGCGCGCTCGATTTCGCTGGAGAACTTTGAGCGCTTCGGTCGGGTTCGTGGCTCGATCGATACGGCGATGAAGCTGGTTTTCGAGCGAGCCGATCGTGATGCCCGTATTCCAAGGGACGAAGTTGCCCGTCGAGCGCTCTTGCGTCGCGGCTTCATCCCATGGCTGGCTGGACTTGATCCTGATACCGGAGCGCCTCGCCGCCGCGTTGCGCGCTTGAGCGAAATTCCAGAGGAAAGTCGTCCTCTGATCGACTTGCTGGTGGAATTCCGTCTGCTGTCACTGAACGCATCGGAAGAGACGGGAGAGCGGACGATCGAGGTCGTCCACGAGGCATTGTTGCGCCAGTGGGGCGTCCTTCAAGGGTGGCTGGCGGAGGATGCGGGGCTGCTTGGTGTGGTCGACAGCATCAAGCGGGCGGCTCGGGATTGGGCAGCAAACGAAAAGCTCGATGACTGGGCCGTGCATCGCAGCGATCGCCTTCGGTCGACCGAAAGTGTGCTGGCACGCCCAGACCTGAAGGGCGTGCTTGAGCCTACTGACCTCGCATACCTTCGCGCCTGTCGGTCGGCAGAAAGGCGGCAACGCGCGAGCCGGACACGGATGCGGGTGCTCGCTGCGGTGCTGACGCTGCTGATCCTCGCTGGCGGAGTGGGATGGATCAATCGCACTCTGATTGAGCAGCACGCCTACAGGCTCGTCAATTTCTGGCCGTACACCTTGAGCGCGAGCGCGATCGGGGGCCTGAAGCCAGGCGACGTATTCCGGGAATGCGCGCGCGACTGTCCTGAGATGGTCGTGATTTCGGCTGGCGCATTCACGATGGGATCGTCTCCGGTTGAAGCCGGACACGCGGACGATGAGGCACCGCAGCGGATCGTCAACATCGCCGCGCCATTTGCCGTGTCACGCTTCGAGGTGACGTTCGACGACTGGGATGCATGTGTCCGGCACGCTGGCTGCGCGACGCGTGCGCGCGACCATGGCTGGGGTCGGGGTCGACGCCCGGTGATCTACATCAGCTGGCCTGATGCCAAGGCGTACGCCGAGTGGCTATCGAAGCAGACCGGGGCCAATTATCGGCTGCTCACCGAGGCCGAGTGGGAGTACGTCGCCCGGGCCGGCGCCAAGGGACCGTTTCCACCTGACGAGATGGCTGGACAGGGAGCCGCCAACTGCGAGGGATGTGGCAGCACGTGGGATGAGGTGAAGACGGCTCCAGTCGGCTCGTTTTCGCCAAATGCTTTTGGGCTCTACGACACGAAGGGCAACGTATGGGAATGGGTTGAGGACTGCTGGCGCAAGCCCTACCCGGCGGGGCGTAACGATGCCGGCGCCGTCGACGTGCCAGACTGCCAGAGACGGGTTCTGCGCGGGGGCGCCTGGAACTATCGCACGGAAGGAACGCGTCCGAGTTTTCGATACGCCGCTCCGCCAGTTGTTCGCGATTTCGCTTTTGGTTTACGCCTCGCGCGAGACCTTCGCTGACCGGTACCAGCGACATCGACGTGAATGCGGGCGGCGAGTGGCCCGGTCCGCAGCCCGCCACCGGCGTCTCGCTCGACTGCTGCGGCGGTGCCTCCGGAAACAGCTCGGCAGGTTTGGGCAGGGCGGTCTCTGAAGATGGGGGACTCCTCGGAGGGCTCCGCCGCCGGCTGCCGAGGAGGCGTAAGCGTCTGTCCGCGACTGCGGCCTTGGCGGGTTGCGCGGGCTCGTCGGATGGGGTGCCTTACTGACCTTATGCACGTGCTTAAGTACGGTAGGGCACATGGGCTCGGAGGTGATCTCGGTCGTCGAGCGGCGTCGGC
>JANRJI010000007.1:0-14154 GCA_033764055.1 Hyphomicrobiaceae bacterium | reverse complement strand
TCTCGCGCCGCCGCTCGTCTCGTGGCTGCGAAAGGACAAGGTGACGGGCCACCCGCTGAAGATGAGCTTCGGTCCGTGGATGCTTTCAGCGTTCCGCTACCTGGCGAGGGGGAAATCCCTCCGGGGCACGTGGCTCGACGTCTTCGGCTATACGGCCGAGCGGCGGATGGAGCGGCAGTGGATCCACGACTACGAGGCGACGCTCGATGAGATCGAGCGGCGGCTCACCGCCGACTCGCACCGCGCGGCCGTGGCCCTGGCCTCGCTCCCCGAGGAGATCAAGGGCTTCGGCCACGTGAAGCACAAGAGCTTCGAGGCGGCGATGAAGAAGCGCGAGACGCTGTCCGCGATGCTCCGGGACCCGAAGCCGGCGACCACGCTCAAGGCCGCCGAGTAAGGCCGGCGTTGAGGCGACGGGCGGCTCGCCACCTCGCCCTGTGGCAGGCCGCCAGGACTTGGCCCGGACGTTGCCCCATCAAGACAAAACCACGCCGCTCATCGAGCGGCGTGGTTTTTGACGTCTGCATGGTCGGATGGTGTTCCGTCAGTTCAGCCGCATTACGCCCACGCCACGGCGCTCGCTCGGCGGCACGGCGCGGTCGCGGATGGTCACGGCATAGTCGAACTGGTCGAACAATTCGGCCTTCTCACGATTGCGGCTCCACTCGCCGTCCTCAGTGAGGAAGGTGTTCTTGCCTTTGCGTGTCCTGACGATGATCCACATGGCGTTTCCAGACCCCTGGGCTAAGGCTGCCGTCTTGTTTTTGTTCGTTGTGCGACAAGTTAGACCGGTTGTCCGGACATGACAATGTCCGGACATGGCATGGAAGTGCCCACCAGTTATGCGAATTTGCATGACAGTTATGCTTGACGATGTGGGTGCCCTGGCGAGTCGGACTCATCAAGTCCTTGAAATGGTGGCCAGAGCGCGGCCGTCCCGCCGCAGCGAGGCACCTTGGTGCTGCTTGGCGCTGCGGTCGAGGACTGAACCGGACCCGGCCCGGATCCGTTCAGGCGATTTCGAGGACAATGTTGCCTGCGCTGTCCAGATGAGCGCCGGCACCTGGAGTGATCAGCACGGTGCAATCATATTCCTCGACGATCGCAGGGCCTGCCACCGGGGTCGCGAGGTCCGAGCGTCGGAGCACGCGCGTCTCGATCCAGCCATGCTCGGGCCCGAAGTAGGCTTGCCGTGGTGGACCGGGATCGGGCTCGGCGCGGCTCGGCCTGACCCGCTCCGGAACGCCGCTGCCGGCCCGCAACCCTTGGCCGACGACCTGCATCGACACCAACTCGACCGGCTCGTCCGGTCCCGCGCGGTGTCCATAGACCCGCTCGTGCTCGTCGCCGAACGCCTCCTCGAGCCGTCGCGCCAGTGCCGCGTCGACCGGTCCGTCCGGCACCGGCACCACCAGCTCGAAGCTCTGGCCGAGATAGTGCATCGCCGCCGAGCGGACGACGCGCGAGCGGTCCGGTCCATAGCCCTCCGAGGCGAGTACAGAGCGCGCCTCGTCCTCGAGAGCCCGCCAGGCGCGGTCGATCGCGCCGAGGTCGGCGCCTCTGAGCTGGCGCCGGAACGTCCGCGACAGATGGTGCTCGACGTCGGCGTAGAGGAGGCCGAACGAGGAGAACAGGCCCGCGGATGGCGGCACCACCACGCGCTTCATGCCCAATGCCGCTGCGATGCCTGCCGCAAACAGGGGGCCGTTGCCGCCGAAGGCGAAGAGCGCGAACTCGCGCGGATCCCGTCCACGCTCGGTCGAAACCGCCCGGATGGCGCGGATCATGTTGGACGCGGCGATGCGATGTGCGCCGAGCGCCGCCTGCTCGACGGAGAGCCGCAGCGGCCGGGCGATCTTCGCCTCGAGCGCGGTACGTGCGCGGCCCGCGTCGATCTTCAGGGCGCCGCCTACGAGGTGTCGGGGGTTGAGGTAGCCGAGCACCACGTTGGCGTCCGTGACGGTCGGGATGGTGCCGCCCAGGCCGTAGCAGACCGGACCCGGCCGCGCACCCGCACTCTCGGGCCCGATCTGAAGCGCGCCACCCTTGTCGATCCAGACGTGGCTGCCGCCCCCGGCCCCGATCTCGGCGAGGTCGATGGCCGGCACCTTGCAGACATAGCCGGCGCCCGTCATCAGCCGCGACCCGGCCATGATGCCGGCGCCCACGGACTGCTCCTGGGCCCGCATGACATCACCGCCCTCGACCATGGAGGCCTTGGCCGTGGTGCCGCCCATGTCGAAGGTGATGATCTTGGGGATGCTCTTGGCTGCCGCCAGCTTGGCGGACCCGACGACGCCACCTGCAGGGCCGGATTCGATGATGTGCATCGGGCGCTCGGACGCCGCCCGGTCGGTGGTCAGGCCGCCGTTCGACTGCATCAGCAGCAGCGGCGCGGGGATGCCCGCCGCATCGAGGCCCTTGCGCAAGGCCTTGAGGTACGTCGCGACGATTGGCATGACGTAGGCGTTGATCACCGTGGTGGAGGTCCGCTCGTACTCCTTGATCTCGGGCAGCACCTCGTAGGAGATCGACAGCGGCAGCCCCGGCGCCTTCCTCTCGACGATGCGCTTGACGGCGAGCTCGTGCGCGGGATTGGCGAACGAGTTCAAAAGGCACACTGCGATCGTCTCGACGCCTTCCTTCAGCAGGGCGTCCACCTGCGCCTCGGCATCTGCCTCGTCGAGCGCGCGCTCGACGTTGCCACGCCCATCGATGCGCTCGTCGACCACCCGGCGCAGGTAGCGCTCGACCAGGGGCGGCGGCTTCTCCCAGGCGATGTCGTAGAGCCGCGGCATGCGCAGCGTGCGGATCTCGAGCGCGTCGCGAAAGCCCTTGGTCGTGATCAGCCCGACCTTGGCGCCCTTCATCTCGAGGATGGCGTTCGAGGCGACGGTGGTGCCGTGCCGGATCTCCTCGATGTCGCGGCCGGCAAGGCGGCTCTCGGCGAACACCTCGGCGAGCCCGTCGACGATCGCCTGGGCATAGTTGCCGACGCTCGAGGAGATCTTCTTGGTGTGGATGGTGCCATCGGAGCCCAACAGCACGATATCGGTGAACGTGCCGCCGATATCGACGCCGACGCGGTAGGTGGTCATTCGCTGAGGTCTCCGAGGTCGAGGGCAGTGGACGGCACGCGAGCAGACAACCCCTGTCGTCCGGTGCTGCAGGGGCCCGCATACCTGGTAGACTATCGCGCCAAGAACGAGATGCTCAATCCTGCGTCCGGCCGCACCACACGAGCCGCGGAGGGCCTCCCGCGCTGGCGGTGGACGACGACCGAGCTCCTGCGGCTGGTGGAGGTCGGCGCTCTCGTACCAGAGGTCCGGATCGAGCTTTTTTGGCGGATGGCGGAGCCGGAGGTTGGGTGAGGTAGCGGCGGCGTATGTGCCGAAGAGCGAGACGTCTGCTGCCAGAGCGCTGGAGCCGAGCGGCGGGGCGTGACGCCTGGTCGGTGCGAATGGAGTGCGGGGCGGACGGTCGAGATGCGGAGGGAGCGACAGGTGATGGCCGGCGAGGGTCGGCCCTATCGCGCGTTCGGGCCCGCGGCAGAGGACCCCCCGATTCCGGAAGAAGGCACCGCGTCGTCATGGGCCCTCCCTTCCGTCGCTGTCTCGTCGACAATTGGTTTGAAGTTGGTCCGGTCCTTGATACGATAGCTGACAGTCAAATGAGGGCGTGAACGGGCAACAGTCCAAAGAGTGAGGAAATTGTCATGGCAGCAAAAGACGTTCGCCTTGCTTACGCGGACGGAACGGGGTCGTTTCTCGTGCTGCTTGCGATGGCCGAGCAACAAAAGCTTTTCCAGAAATACGGCATGGAGGTTCTTTCTGTGCCTATCAAAGGCGCGACGGTCCCTCGACTGACGACTGACATGCCGCTGGGGTTGATAGGCGAGCCAGCTGCTCTCTTGCAAGCGGCAGAAGGCGCAGATTTGCGTCTGGTCGCTTCGTTCAGCGACATCAAGCTTTCGGGCCACCTCGTTGCACGCCCCGGCATTAAGATGCCAAGCGACTTGCGCGGCAAGCGTCTTGGAGCGCGCGTCATCGGCGCCGGTTTGTGGATATCAACGGTCCTTGCCCTCGAACAGTTGGCGCTGGATCCACGGCGTGACGAAATAGCCATTCTCCCTGTAGGAAATCCTATGCAAATATTCCGAGCTCTGGAACACGGTGAAATTGATGCTGCTCTAGTATCTGCCGCACAAAGTCGCGAACTACAAGTCAAGGGGTTTAATGCCCTCTTGAAGGACTATCCTCCTGACATCAGCAGTTTTGGCGGCGGGCTGGTTGTTTCCGAAGGCTTTCTTTCGAGCAGTCGCGACGTCGTTGCGAAGGTCGTGCATGCCCTTTTGGAAGCGCTGGCGATGTCCCTTGGCAGACGCCACAAAGCGAAGGTCATGCAGGCGTTCAACGCCGCCCTCAGCATCGCTGACGAAGAAACTGCCGCAAGCAGCCTAAATGAGCTGCGACGCAAGCCGTATCCTTCATTGGCGCCATTGGCAAAGATGCAGCGAGTGATATCCATCCATGATCCTCGCGTGCTGAATGTATCGGTGACTGATCTCATCGACGACCAATTGGTTCGCAAGTTCGACGAAAGTGGCGAACTGGACGCTCTCTATGCAATCCATAGCCTAGGTTGAGCAAATGACGCCGCATCTGCGTCGCCACCGATGATGTCGGTGCGATGGCTCCAGGCCATTGCCTGACGCCTCCTCGAACACAGCGAAGAGAGTTCCCCCGATGAACCCAAAGTTGATCACGATCATAGGAGCCGGCATTGGTGGATTGACGGCCGCTTTGGCGCTGCAGCGTCGGGGCTTCAAGGTCCAAGTCTTCGAGCGTAGCAAAGAAATACGCGAAATTGGCGCTGGCATCACCGTTTCCCCCAATGCTCGCCGAGCTTTGCGAGACCTGGAGATTGATCGAGCGCTCGAAGCCTGTTCCAGTAGTGCGCAAGAGATGTATATCTGTGATTACGCAACCGGGCAGGTTAAGCACAGAAACTACGACTCATCCATCGTCGAAAAGTACGGATTTCATGTTCTCCAGGTCCATCGAGCGGATCTACACGATCTCCTGCGGCAAGCTGTCAAAGCGAATGATGAAAATGCGCTACATGCCGATCATGAATTCGTTAGTTTGGAGCAGGATGAGCATGGGGTGTCGGCCGCTTTCGCCAATGGAGCTTCAGTGCGTGGCGATGTCCTCATTGGAGCGGACGGGCACGCATCCGCGGTTCGATCCTGTCTTTTTCCGAGTGAGCCACCGAAATTTACAGGGCAGGTTTCATTTCGAGCGCTGATTCCCCGCGAGTTGGTGCCGACATCGATACTCGAGCGGGGATTGGCATATTACCCGAGCCCGAAGCGAACGCTGATGCATTATCCGATGCGCGGCGGCAAGATCTTCAACCTCCTTGGCAACGCACAGTCGGCAAATTGGGAAGAAGAGGGTTGGTCAATTCCTGCCACTGCGGAAGAATTCGCACAAGCTTATGTGGACCACGCGCCGGAAGTTCTAGCATTAATCCGCGCCGTCCCGGCGGGAGGATTGTTCAAATGGGGCTTGCGGGATCGCGAACCGTTGCAGACTTGGACTGTGGGTCGCGTTACGCTGCTGGGCGACGCGGCGCACCCGATGACACCGTTCTTAGGCCAGGGCGCGTGCATCGCCGTGGAGGACGGCTTGGTGCTGGGTCGCGCATTCGTTGCTGCTGCATCGTTCGAGGATGCCTTGCATCGCTATGAGGCCGCTCGCAAGGTTCGCGGCACGAACGTGCAGATTTGGTCCCGTGAACAAGGTCAAGCCCTGCAGGAGGGTCACAAAGGTCGTACTGCGATTGATCGTGGGTTGTACGATTATGATCCGGTGAGTGTGCCGGTGTAGTGGAACGAATTGTCTCGATCTCTTCGAAGAGTTGAACTCTTCCATCGACGAATGTCGGCTCTGCTACCGATAAGCTTGCCCTGGTTGGCTCATTAAGTTGTTGCTCACTTATGGCCCATTGCCTCCCTGAACCTCGACGGTCGCGATGATCGTAAGCAGACATGGCGGCCTTGGGCAAACTCACTCTCCGTGACTTCGGCTTTGGGTCACCTGCACTATCAGAGGCTCTCCGGCTTCGGCAAGACCACCCCCGGCAACGGATATGCTCGGCGGCGTCGACGTCGCAGTCGAGGCCGGATTGTGAGATGACAGCTGGTCTATCCCCCACCGTTGTCATCCCCGGCCGAGTGTGGAGCGCGGGTTGGCGAGCACCCATGCGTCGGCTTTCGCGGGAGACCCGAAGGCACTGTGTGGGCGCAGCGCAGTTTCTCCGGCCGCGGAGCGTGCGGCACGATGGGCCTCGCGCCTCGTCGTCCTCCGCCCCTCGATTTGCGTCCCCGGCCGTAGCGGGCGACGGTGACGTCGCGAGCGCAGAGCCGGGGTCGCCCGGGTTGCTCACGCCGGATCCACCCACTGCACCTTCGGCACGTCCGTCCACCCGCGCTGGGCCCGGATCGCATCGCGCGCGGCCCTCGTCGCCACCTCGTCGATGGTCCACGAGACGGTATCGATCACCACGCCGTAGTCGGCCTTGGCTTTTGCGGCCGAGAGGAACTCGTTGCGCACATCGCGCAGCACCATGGCCGGATCGCGCTCGAGCGGGTCGCCCCAGCCGCCGCCGCCCGGATGCGTGTGCTGGAAGACGGTGCCCTTGGTGATGTCCATCGTCACCTTCGAGGGCATGAGCCGGCCCTCGGTGTCGGGATTGAGGTGGTTCTCCGACGGCTGGCCCGGGCTGCCGCCGTAGAGGCCGAACGGCCGGTGGGTGCGGCGATCGGAGCGTACGGACAGCTGGCCCGCCTCCTCGTTGAAGCGATAGGCGCGCTTGAAGGGCACGCCACCTCGGAACTTGCCGGCGCCCGCCCGATCCGACACGAACTCGTAGGCGAGCACCGACACCGGCTGCTCGGCCTCGATCACCTCAGCGGAAGGACACGACTGGTTGGCGAACATGTGGCTGTTGCCATTGAGGCCGTCGGCCCAGGGCCGCGCACCCCAGGCGCCACAGGTGAACTCGACGTAGACAAAGGGCTTTCGCTCCTTCGTGTAGCCGCCGATCGAGATGCCGCTGTTGCCGCCGTCGCCGGCCGCCTTCACCTTGTCCGGCAGCATCATGGCGAGGGCGCCGTACATGCAGTCGACCATGCGGAAGCCGGTGAGGCCGCGGGCGGCACAGGCAGCCGGCAGCACGCCATGGCCCACGGTGCCCGGAGGGCAGATCACCTCGATCGCCCGGAACACGCCCTCGTTGTTCGGAATGCCTTGCGGCAAGACCGAGCGCACGCCCGTGTAGGAGGCGGATTTGGTGTAGGACAGCGTATTGTTGATGGCGCCGCGCACCTGCGGGCTGGTGCCCGTCCAGTCGACCACGATGTGGTCGCCCTTTTTCCTGAGCGTGACGAAGAGGCGGATCGGCTTGCCGACGTCGATGCCGTCGTCGTCGATCCAGTCCTCGAAGCTCCACTCGCCGTCGGGGAGCTCCGTCAGCGCGGCCCGCGTCAGCCGCTCGGAGTAGTCGATCGTCTCGGCGAGCATGCGCTTGGTCATCGCCGGCCCCCACTTGGCGACGATCTCGGCGAATTGCTGCTCGGCGATATGACACGCGGCAAGCTGGGCGCGCAGGTCGCCGGCCACCATCACGGGGACGCGGACGTTCTTCTCGATGAAGGTCATGATGGTCTTGTTGAGGACGCCCTTGTCGTAGAGCTTCATCGGCGCAATGCGCAGGCCTTCGGCGTAGATCTCGGTCGAGTCGGACGCATTGGAGCCGGCCACGCGGCCGCCGACGTCCGTGTGGTGGCAGACCGTGCACGCGAACGCGAGCCGCTCGCCGGCATGGTAGAGCGGCTTGAAGATGAAGATGTCCGGCAGGTGCATGCCCCCGTCGAACGGATCGTTCATGATGAAGACGTCGCCCGGCGCCATGTCGTGGCCGTAGTGGCGCATGATGGCGGCCAGCGCCGTCGGCGTCGAGCCGAGGTGTCCCGGGAGCGTCAGGCCTTGCGCTGCCAGCCGGCCCTCGCCATCGGCGAACCCGGTCGAGTAGTCCATGTTGTCCTTGAGGACGGCCGAGTAGGTGGTCCGGAACACCGTCAGCGCCATCTCGTCGGCAATCGAGAAGATCGCATTCTTGAAGAGCTCGAAATCGATCGGATCGACGGCAGGTGCTGTGGTCATCGCGGCTCCGGGCTGGTCACGTCGTGGGCTTCGGCAGGACACGGACCGAGACCGCTGCCGCGACCGAAGCTTCCCATGGCGTCGTGACACGAGCAAGGTGCCGTCCTGCCCGTGCCGCGGTTGCAGTCCGCCGTCCGCAGGTGATGGTGCGCGGACGTGCCGATGGCGACGGCGCAGCCACCGCGAGCGTGCTCGCTCTACGCGGCGGGGGGAGCCTCGGTGGACGGCGTCGGCGGACTGTACGGCTGCTCGAGATCGAGCCCGCAAGACGGGCATTTCGGCTTCACGCCGATCGACAGGCGGCCCGTGCCGAAGGGGCCCGACCTCCACATCAGCGAGTTGGAGCAGGCGGGGCACCGCGCAGCCCCCCTCACCATCATGCTGAAAATCAACAGCAGCACGGCCATGGCCAACAGGAAGGCGGGCAGGAGGCCGTGCCCGATGTTGTTGACCATGGTCACCAGGGCCAGAAACAGCAGCACGACGGCCGTCAATACCGCGCAGAGATAGTAGCGCCTCAGCCTCCGGAACTGAACGTTCGGCGTAAAGGTCGTGCTCTGCTCCACGGGCGCGTCCTCAGTAGCTCTTGGGCAGGCCGAGCTGGCGCTCCGCGATATTCGACATGATGAGCTCGCGGCTGATGGGGGCGATGCGGGTCAGCATCACCTCGCGCAGGTAGCGCTCGACGTGGAACTCCTTCGAGTAGCCCATGCCGCCATGCGTGAGCACCGCCGTCTCGCAGGCCTCGAAGCCCGCCTCGGCCGCCAGATACTTGGCCGCGTTCGACTCGATGCCGCACGGCTGCTTCGCATCGTAGAGAGAGGCGGCCTTGAACACCATGAGGTCGGCCGCGGCGAGGTTCATCCAACACCGGGCGAGCGGATGCTGGATACCCTGGTTCTGTCCGATCGGGCGGCCGAACACGACCCGGTCCTTGGCGTACTGCGTGGCGCGCTTCAAAGCAGCACGGCCGAGCCCCACGGCCTCTGCCGCGATCAGGATGCGCTCGGGGTTCATGCCGTCGAGGATGTAGCGGAAGCCCATGCCCTCCTCGCCGATGCGGTCCTCGATCGGCACGGGCAGGCCGTCGATGAAGACCTGATTGCTGTCGACCGCCTTGCGGCCCATCTTCTCGATCTCGCGCACCTCGACGTATTTTCGATCCAACGTCGTGTAGAAGAGCGACAGGCCTTCGGTCGGCTTTTTCACCTTGTCGAGGTCGGTCGTGCGGGCGAGCAGCAGCACCTTGTCGGCGACCTGCGCCGTCGAGATCCAGATCTTCTGGCCGTCGACGCGGTAGCGGTTGCCCTCGCGCGTGGCCTTGGTCTTGAGCCGCGTCGTGTCGAGGCCGACATTGGGCTCCGTGACGGCGAAGCAGCTCTTTTCCTTGCCGGCGATGAGGGGCGGGAGGAAGCGCCGCTTCTGTTCCTCGGTGCCGTGCACGACGACCGGATGCAGGCCGAAGATGTTCATGTGCACGGCCGAGGCACCCTGCATGCCGGCGCCCGACTCGGCGATGGTCTGCATCATCAGTGCCGCCTCGGTGATGCCGAGGCCCGAGCCGCCATACTGCTCCGGCATGGCGATGCCGAGCCAGCCGTCGGCGGCCAGTGCCTGATGCAGCTCGGACGGGAACCCGCCCTCCTTGTCCTTCTTGAGCCAATAGTCGTCGCCGAAGCGCTGGCAGATACGCTCGATCGCCGTGCGGATCTCCATCTGCTCCGGCGTGAATTCGAAGTTCATCGCGTCCTCGTCTTTGTGGTCATGTCGTGAAGGCAATGACGGAGCGGTCGGCGGCAGATCATGCCGCGCCCGCGACGGCGTCCTTTCGCAGCCGGGCGATCTCGGATTCGCTGTAGCCGGCCTCGATCAAGACTTCGACGGTGTCTGCGCCAGCCGCTTTCGGAGCCGCACCGAGCTCGGCCCGCGTGCGCGAGAAGCGAGGCGCCGGCGCCGGCTGCTGCACGCCGTCGCGCTCGACGAAGGTGTTGCGCAAGGCGTTATGGGGGTGGCGCGTCACCTCGGAGATGGCGAGCACGGGCGCGAAGCAGGCGTCGCTGCCCTCGAATGCCGTCTCCCACGCGTCGCGTGTTCTCGATTTGAAGATCTCGGTGAAGCGGGCGCGCAGCGTCGGCCAGCCTGCGCGGTCGTGCTGGGCAGGGAGCTTCTCGTGCCCGAGACCCAACCGGTGCAGCAGGTCGGCGTAGAAGCGCTTCTCGATCGCGCCGATCGACACCCACTTGCCGTCCTTCGTCTCGTAGACGTCGTACCAGGGAGCGCCGGTGTCGAGCATGTTGGTGCCCCGCTCCTCACGCCAGATGCCCTCCGCCCACATGCCGTGGAACATGGCCATCAGGCTCGCGGCGCCATCGACCATGGCCGCGTCCACGACTTGCCCTTTGCCGGAGCGCTGGGCTTCCAGCATGGCGCAGACGACGCCGAAGGCGAGGTACATGCCGCCGCCGCCGAAGTCGCCGACGAGGTTCAGAGGGTGGATCGGGCGCTCGCCCGCCCGGCCCAGGTGCTGCAGCACGCCGGCAAGCGCGATGTAGTTGATGTCGTGGCCGGCGCGCTGGGCCAGCGGACCTTCCTGGCCGAAGCCGGTCATGCGGCCGAAGACGAGGCGCGGGTTGATCGCGGCCAGCACGTCGGGCCCAAGGCCGAGCCGCTCCATGACACCGGGGCGGAATCCCTCGATGATGGCGTCGGCATCCTTGACGAGCCGTTTCACGATCGCGACGGCTTCGGGCTTCTTGATGTCGACGGCGATGGACCGGCGGCCGCGGTTCATGATCTCGAAGGCCGGCTTGCGCTCGAGCCCGAGGTCGGCGCGCTCGCGGCGGTCCACCCGGATGACCTCGGCCCCCATATCGGCCAGCATCATGGCGCAGAACGGCGCCGGTCCGATCCCGGCCATCTCGATCACCCGGTACCCCTTCAGCGGTCCCATCTCTGCCTCTTTCGATTCCTCTGCCTCGTTCGACGGGCGCCGGGCCGCGCGACAGGCCCCGTGCGCCGGAGAATGGCGAAGTCTAGGTCACGGCGCCAAGGTTTTCTCAAGACGCGTGTGGTGTTGTGATCGCTGCTGCGACCCGGACCGAGGTACAGGTATCTGCGTGAAGACGTTTCGTCGGCCAGTTGAGCCCCCCGCGGGGCAGGAGGGTGCATCCGCTCCAGTGCGCACAGGACCGGTGGCTCGTGCCGCTGCCTGGTGGTCGGCGGTTGCGAGTGGAGACGCAACGGAAGTCCTCCTGCTCACCGCCGGCGTGGTCCTGCTGGGGGCGGGGCTCGTCTCCGGCGATGTGGCCTTGCGTCCCGCCCAGCTCAGCCTCGCGGCAGGCATCGCCCTGACGGGAGCCGTCGGCGTCGCGATCCTGGTCCATCTGCTGGTGCGGCGCGCGGACGAAGCCGACCGGACGCGTTTCGGCGTCCTTGGCGAGCGCCTCGAGCGGGGCATCGAGCGGCTTCAGGATCTCCAATGGGAGCTCACCGACAACGAGACGCGGTATCGCGATCTACTCGACAGTCATGTCGATATCATCGCGCGGGTCGATCCCGCTGGCCGGCTCACCTTCGTCAACCGGGCGTTCTGCCGGACGTTCGGCGTCGAGGCCGGAGCCGTGCTCGGCACGGCCTTCGCCTTCGATGTCATCCAGCATGAGGGCGAGCCCGCCGACGGGCCGCCCGAGGTCGGTCGCCGGGTGCGCTTCGAGCAGCTTCTGAGCACGGCCGATGGTGCGCGCTGGCTCGCCTTCGAGCGCCACGCGATCACCGGAGAGGACGGCGTCATCCGCGAGATCCAACTGGTCGGCCGGGATGTGACCGAGCAGCGCCGTACGCAGGCCGCTCTCGCCGAGGCGCGAGACCAGGCGGAGGCCGCCAATCGTGCCAAGTCGCGATTTCTCGCGGCCATGAGCCACGAGATCCGCACGCCGATGAATGGCATCCTCGGCATGACGAGCCTCATGCTGGAGACGCCGCTGTCGGCCGAGCAGCGCTCCTACATCGCCGCGGTTGACCACTCGGCGAAAAACCTGCTGACCATCATCGACGAGATCCTGGACCTGTCGAAGATCGAGGCCGGCAAGCTCGAGATGCATCCGGCACCGTTCCACATCGACGAGTGCGTCCAGGGCGTCGTCGAGCTGCTGGCGCCGCGCGCGAGGGAGAAAGGGCTCGATCTCGCATGGCGCATCGAGCCCGAGCTGCCGAAGGTGGTGACCGGCGACGAGACCCGCGTCCGCCAGGTGCTGCTGAACCTGATCGGCAACGCCGTCAAATTCACCGATCACGGCGGCGTGGCCGTCAGGGTGAGGCGCTGGGATCTCGTCGCGCCGCAGTTGCCGGGCAAGGCGACGGATTCCACTGCGGCGGGCCAGCGCCTGCCGGTGGAGATCGAGGTGGCCGACACCGGTGCCGGCATCGCGCCGGATCAGCTCAAGTCTCTCTTCTCCGAGTTCGAGCAGGCCGACGAGGGTGTCAAGCGCAAGCGCAGCGGTACGGGTCTGGGCCTTGCGATCTCGCGCCGCCTGGCTCGTGCGATGGAAGGGGACATCGAGGTCAGCAGCGAGCCGTCCAAAGGGTCGGTCTTCACTGCGCGGCTCGTGCTTCTCGCCGATATGGTGGCGAGGCCGGTCCTCCCGGCCGGTTCCGAGAGCCGCGCGCGTCGCGTGATGATCGTCAGCGAGCGCGTCCTGCAGCGTGCCCTCATGCAGGAGACGCTTCTGTCGGTCGGCATCCCGAGCGAGACCGCGGCGCCGCACGAGGCGGTCGCGGCCATTGAGTGCGCGGAGCAGGCCGGCCCCGCCTTCGATACGGTCGTGTGCGACGTCGAGGACGGACCCGGCCCGATCGATCGTCTGGTCCGCGCCATCGGGGCAGGCTCGGGCCGCGCGCCACGTGCCGTCCTCGTGGTGGATCAGCCGGGCGGAGCCCGCCTCGCCGAGTTCCGCGCCGCCGGCTGCGATGCCTATCTCGTGCGTCCCGTCCGACCGGCGTCGCTAGTGACCCAGCTCGACCGCGAATGGCAGGCGGCGGCCAAGGCCATCGCGACGCCGTCGCAGGGAGAGCCGCCGCCGACGCCATCGGGACGCGCGAGCCGCGCGATCCTGCTGGTCGAGGACAATGAGATCAACGCACTGCTGGCCACTCGGATGAGCGAGAAGGCCGGCTGCCGCGTACACCATGCATCGTGCGGCTCGGCGGCCGTCGCCTATTGCGAGCGGGTGCTCGACGAGACGGCGCAGCTCGATCTCGTGCTGATGGATATCCACATGCCGGACATGGACGGGTTCGAGACGGCGCGTCGGATCAAGCGCCTGTTCGCAGCGCGCGGGCGCAATGCGCCGCCGATCGTTGCCCTCACGGCCAATGCCTTCGCCGAGGACAGGCGACGCTGTTTCGAGGCCGGTCTCGACGACTATCTGGCCAAGCCGTTCGAGCGGTCGGAGCTCGAGGGTCTGCTGCAGCGCTGGTGTCCGGCCGATGTCTCGTCGCGTGACGGCCGTCTCGGCGAGGATGCGGCCTGAGGCTTTGCCGCGGAGATCGCGAGCCCTCCTCGCTGGGGCACTGCATCGAGCGCTTCGCACACGCCTTCTGCGTCGCGGCTCAGCTGCCACGCAACCGCCATCGGCGGCCGGGGGCGTCCCTTCCGTGCCGACGAGAGCCGCGATCAATATGCAATGCAGGTCGAAGCATCGGCGATACAAACGCAAACCGCCCGGCACCCTTGCGGGGCCAGGCGGCGATAGGCGCGAGCGGCGCGCCGGCAATTTTCGCCGGCGCTGCCTCTCAGGCGTCTTAGGCGGGGCGCTTCTTGAGGCCGGCCTCGACGTCCTCGAAGGTGCCCTTGATCTCGTTGCCGGCGTTGTTGACGACGGTGATGATGGCGACGCCGATGAGGGCGGCGATCAGGCCGTACTCGATC
>JANRJI010000006.1:0-38684 GCA_033764055.1 Hyphomicrobiaceae bacterium | reverse complement strand
TTCCGAAATCGAGCGAATCCTGGATACACTCTGTCGGCATCGGGGTGTTCTCCGGCTCGGGCGCAAGTCTTTGTCGCAGAAAAACTTTCGCTGAGTCGGCACCCCGATGTCGCTATCGAGTGTGAGAAAGCCGGGCTAGCGTGAAATGAGTGCAGGGTGACGGGCCGTATGCTCCGGTCCGCCATCGTGGCTGTTGTCCGAATGTTGGCGCGCTCTCGATGACGATTGCCGCCATCTCGTTGTCATGCAGGGGGGCCAATGGCCATTTTCAGCGCGTCGTCCGCAATCAACATGCGGGCGCTGTCCTACATCAGCCTCGATCCTGCAACCTTCGGGGGAGGGCTGCTCTCGGTTATTCCAGATGCGACAACCATCGAGTTCCAAGAGGGTGACCTCGATGCGGGCGCCAGCTATCGTTATGATGGAAATTTCGGGTATGACACCGACCCGATAGACCCTAACTCGATCATCGGCATCACGGGGACTGTTTTCGCCTATAATTCGAGCTGGTGGTATCACGACTACTCGGTTGTTCCAGAAGAATACATAACCGGCGGCTGGAGCATTGCGGGTGTGAATGCCGACGTTGCATTGTTTCAGGGACCGACCAGTGCGACGATAACCGCTACCCTGTTGGCCACCGCAGACACCGTCAGCGGATCAGCCGAGGCAGATACGTTGATCGGCCTTGCTGGCAACGACAGTCTCGCGGGCGGCGACGGCAACGACACGCTCGATGGTGGTGAAGGCGCGGACACGCTGAACGGAGGCAACGGGCTGGATACTGCCGATTACGGCGGCTCGGATGCCGCGGTCACGATCGACCTCGCAGCCGGCACAGCCGCTGGCGGTCACGCCGCTGGCGACAACCTGATCAGCATCGAGAACGTCATCGGCTCGATACATAGTGATGCGCTGGCCGGAACGGCTGCCGCCAATACCCTCGACGGCGGCGGCGGTGCCGACACGATGACGGGCGGTGACGGCAACGACACATACTATGTCGACAATGAAAGCGATTCTGTCGTCGAGGCCGTCGGCGAAGGCCTCGACCTCGTCTACTCGACGATCTCCAAAACCCTGTTTGCCAACACCGACAATCTCATTCTACTCGGCAGCGCCAATATCAACGGCGCAGGCAATGCTCTCGACAATTCCCTCATCGGCAATAGCGGAGCCAACGTGCTCGACGGACGCGGCGGCTCCGACCGCATGTTCGGTCACGGCGGCAACGACACCTACTACGTCGACGACGCGCTCGATCTCGTCGGCGAGGTTGCCGGCAACGGCATCGACACCGTGCGATCGACGATCGACTACAGCCTTTTGCCGGAAGTGGAAAAATTACTTCTGATCGGCACCGACAATATCAACGGCAACGGCAATCGGCTGGACAACTTCCTGGTCGGCAACACCGGCAGTAACGAGCTGTACGGCGCTGGCGGCAACGACAACCTTACGGGTGGGCTCGGCCTCGACTATCTGATGGGAGGCCTCGGAATCGATCGATTCCTGTATACCAGTACAGCCGACAGCGGCCCCACGTCAGCAACATGCGATCGCATCCTCGACTTCAATTCCGGCGATCAGATCTGGCTCAATGCCATCGATGCAAATACGTTGCTTGGAGGCGATCAGGCCTTCGCTCTCGATACCGACGGTTCGTTCTCCGCCGGAGAGATTCGCCAAACGGTCGTCGGCGCGAACCTGCTGATCGAAATGAACACGAACGCCTCTGTCGCCGCGGAGATGCGAATACTGATGCTCGGCCAAGCCACTGCTCTCACGGCGTCAGACTTCGTCCTCTAGCGCCGCAGCGGCAGGTCCCCGCCCCACATCGAGGCGGGGAAGCCCATCGACGTCTGCGATCTACGCCTCCAGCACCTCGACGAGCGCCTGATTGTAGGCAGCGGGTTGCTCGTACATGACCCAATGACCCGCATCGGGCACGGTGCGGGTGATCAGCTCGGGGTGGCTCTGGCGGATCACGTCGTAGCGGGCCTCGACGGACGGCCAGGCCGTCTGATCCTCGCCGCCCCAGACGGCCTTCACGGGAACTCGGATCTCTGGAAGGTTCTGCGCGATCTCGGGGACGCGCGCGAACGGGCGCGAACGGAATCTGGCCCGGCGGATGTTGTTGGCCTGCAGATGCACTGCGAGCGGGTCGATCCGCGACGGCTCCTTGAACATCAGGATCTCGAGCAGGCCGCGGTGAACCTCCATGCGCTCCTCGTCGGTCATGCCCTCCATCTCGCGCGGATACTCCTTGCCCGGCCCCTGCGGCAAGCCGAGAGCGGCGGCGCCGGTCAGCGTGAAGTCGGCGACGTAGTCCTGGAGGTGCAGCATGGCGTGCGACGACACATGCGCGCCGAACGAGAACGCGACGACGTGGGCGCGCGCCTCACGGGGAATGAGCGCCTTGATGCCGAGCGCCAGCACCGTGCCGAGGCTCGACGGAATATGCGGATGTGGCGGCATGTCGCTGTCGCCGAGGCCCGGCAGATCGACGGCGAAGATCTCGTATCGGCTCTTGAGGCCGGGCACCTGCTTGATCCAGTGCGTCCACGAGCCCGAGCCGCCGTGCACGAGGACGAGCGGCCGTCCCTTGCCCCAGCGGTGCCAGACGAGATTGCCCTCACCGTTGGGCGTGTGGATGACCTCGGCATCCGCCGTCACGGCGGCGACGATTTCAGCAGGGCTCTTGCCCGAGGCGAGCAAGTCGCCGAGCGGATCGTTGAGCGTCATGGGAATCCGTTTTGTGGGTCCTGGGTCCAGCCTGCATTATCCATACAGGACGGCGCCCCGATCAAGCGCCGCCGCGCATGCCGAGAGCCGAGGAAAGGTACACAACCGATGAAGCCCGTCGAGCCCGCCACTGCGAGTCCAGAGGTCGCTGCCGTCTTCGACGACATCAAGGCCTCCCGCAACGTCGCCGATGTCAACAACTTCTGGAAGTACCTGGCGAACGAGCCCCGCATGCTGCGCCACACCTGGGACAGCCTCAAGGAGATCATGGGACCGGGCGCACTCGACCCTTTGACGAAGGAGCTCGTTTACGTTGCCGTCTCGATCACCAACAACTGCGAGTATTGCATGGCCTCCCACACCGCTGCCGCCCGGGCCAAGGGGGCGACCGAGGCCCAGATCAACGAGCTCTATGCGGTCGTCGCGCTGGCCAACATGACCAACCGTCTGGCGAACGCCTACAAGGTGCCGGTCGACGAAGCCTTCAAGTCGCAAGACTAGTCCACCGCCGCCGGTGGATTCCGATGGGCCTCCTGACCAGACAATTTGGACTTGGCGGCCACTTCCGGCTCTTGTTGCCTTGGGATTGCCGCTGTAGGAGCCTAGAAGACGAGAAAGAGTTGTGCGCCTGCATCGCTGATGCCCTGGATGATCCGTGTTACCATCATCCTGCTGCGGGATAGGTTTCATTCTCTCGCAGGGCAATTGCGGCGGGCGGGCGCGCCAAGGCGGGCAGACGGACGGGCATGTCGGACAGCACCCAGGCAATCGAGTGGTACCTCGCCCGCGACGGCCAGCAGCACGGGCCGGTGAGCGAGCCCGAGCTGCGCAAGATCATTGAGCTCGGCTACCTGCGGCCGACCGATCTCGTCTGGCGCCAGGGTTGGCCCGACTGGCAGCCGGCGACGGCCGTGTTGCCGCCACCGGGGACAGCGAGGCCTGTAGCGCCCCCACCGGCGGCGCCCAAGCCCGAGAGCGTAGCGCCCGCGCCCGCGCATCCTTCAGGCGGCGCTCCGGCAGCCAACCCGGCTCCGCACGTCAGGCTCGATCCGGAGCCGGCTCAAACCCATCGCCAGGGCGGCTATGCGGCCGCGGGCGCGGCCGCCCGGCAAGAGGCCCCCTATCACGACCCGGGCCAGGGCCGCCGGCCGGCGGACGCCAGCGGTCACGGCTCGGCCAGTCGGCAACGCGAGGCTCTGGCCGACGAGCATACGGTTCCGCATTTCCAGCCGCATCCGGCAGCCGTGGGCCGTCCGCAAGGTGTGCCCGGTCCGGCGGCTGGCGATCCCGCCGCGCGGGGCGCCTATGGTGTCGGCACCGAAACTGCACAGCGCTGGGACCCCCAGGCGCGGCGCCACGACGGACCCGGGATGTCGCCCCATCGGCGCCAGCCCGGTGCAGGCTCACCGCACCCCGCGCCGGCAGCGCCCCAACCCGTCCGCCCACCGGCTCCGGATATGGAGGAGGAAGAAGAGCGGGGCGGTTTCCCGTGGCGAGCTGCTGCGGTGCTCGTCGTTCTCGCAGCGTTGGCCGGGGGCGGTTTTGCGCTCTACAAATCGGGACAGCTGACGGCTCTTCCGTTCCTCGGCGCGCCATCCGTCGACGGCAAGGTTCCCGTCGTGAGCGCGCCCTCGTCTCCTGTCCGGGAGGCGTCGCGTGACAATGGCCGCGCGCCAGCGGCCGGCCCGTCTGCCGCGTCGGGATCGATCGAGATCACCTTGCAGCGGTCCCCCCTTTGGCAGCTGCTCAGGACCAGCTTTCCCGACTGGTATAATGAGCGCTTGGCCGAGGTTCGGCGCCAGACTGCCGAGAGCAAGGACGAGCGCGAGGTCATGGCCGGGATGATGCAGGCCGTGGTCGACTTGCGCCGCAAGCACAACGCCGAGGCGCTGCAGGCGAGCCCGCCTCGGCTGAAGGCGATCGCCGCGTCGTTCGTCGATAACCTGAACCGCCTGTCGCGCCACAGCACGGCAGCCTGCTACGGCTTCATTTCGCAGGGCGAGGCGAGCCCGGCCGTGACGGGCATCGGCACCGGCGATCTGCGGGCTGCACTCGATGCGCAGCTCGTGTCGATCTTCGAGGCGGTCGTCGAGGGACGCCAGACGCCGACGAAACATGCCCCGCCCCGGCGCGAGGACTACGATATCCTGACTGCCGAGCTCGGCAAGCGGGGGTGGAGCGCCTCCGACCTGCAAACCTTCTCCGATGCCAGGGCTTTGGCCCGCGCCGCTCCAGAGAAGGTTTGCCAGATGGTCAACGACTGGTTCGCGGCCCAGTTGGAGGTCAAGGACGAAGCAGCTCAGACGAGGTTGCTGTCGGAGGCCTTGAAGCCGGTCGTCGCCGGTTGATGCCGCGCATGCGCTACGTGACCGCGTGTCGTGTCACGAGTCACGGCAGGAGCAGTGCGCTGATGATTGCTCCGATCATGAACAGCGTGGCAAGCAGCGCCGCCTGCTTGGCGAAGCGCAGATAGGCGTCCTTGAGGACGCTCGAGATGATTTCCTGTGCCACTGCCGCCTCCGGACGCTCGGCCGGCTTCAGCATGATCCAGACCTCGGTGTTGCGATAGGGCTGCCGGTGCACGGCGCCGGCCTTGAGCAGCAGCACTGCGCACACCAGCAGCGACAGCACTCCGGCGCTCTTGAGCGCGATCGTCAGGTCGGCAGACATGCCGATGAAGAACGTCAGGATCGCGAGCGCAGCGAAACCGCAGCCGCGTGCGACCGAGAGGTTCGCAAGCTCTTCGATACGGTCGAGCATGAGGGATGCCGCTCCCGGTGTCTGGCCAGCCTCGGCAGGAGCTTAGCCCGGCGCGGCCCGAGACGGGAAAGCCGAATTGGAGGCATCGGGTGTCGCATGCTCGGGCATGCGACAGGCTACGGCTACTCGATGGAGAAATATCCCGTCGCGCCGAGAATTCCCGGCAGCGCCAGGACAAGCGTCGCCACCAGCCAGATGCCGATCGACAGCGGCGTGCTCTCGGCGTGCCCTCGAAAGCGCTCGTACATGGCCGCCGGAATGCCGCCGATCACGAGCGTCATCACCGATATGAGAATCGAGGTGAGGTAGAAGAGAACGACCGGGCTGGCCAGGATGGACGCCACGAACGGTCTCAGGAGGAAGAGGACCGGGTCGAACAGCGGCGAGAAGTGCATGCCGTTGAGCAGGGAAGCCGAGACGGTCGCAACCAGCAGCACGTCACGCTGCATGGTCTGCTCGCGGTGGTGAAGGTCGTCCATCCCTAGCCTCCCACGTTGGGTCGCATACCGGCCGCCACGCAGGTGAGGAACCAGAGCATGCGGCCGCTCAAGAGCCAGCAGATCGCCAAGACGACGACCAGCCCGTCGGGAACGATGCGCGGCGTCATCCAGCGCACCGCACCAACGACCGGTGCGGTGATGCTGCGGAACACCGCGAGGATCACCGCGTCCTGCTTCTTGGCCAGGAGCAGCTCGAGGAGGTAGCGCCCGATCAGCGTATAGATCAGGGCCGCCATGATCAGGTTCGGCACATGGAAGTACCAGTGCGCGAGGAAGCTCTGGGTCGGTGTCATCGATCCCTTCCGGTGCCGCGGGACGGGCGGACTGTGCCCAAACGAAAGGCGGGGCACAAGGCCCCGCCTCCGATGCTTCATGACGCGACGCAGCCGGGCTCAGTGAGCGACGGCCGCATCCTTGTCCTTGATGATCGTGTCGCCGCGCGGACGGCGCGTCGCATCGACCATGTCCATCACGGCTTGCGACGGGGCTGGCGTCAGCAACGAGACGATATAGATGGCGGCGAACCCCAACGGCAATCCGAACAGAGCCGCCGAGATGTTCTTGACGCCCCACCAGCTGGCGATGCCTTGTGCGAACGTGTCGAACGCCGCGCATTGCTTCGCATCGGCTGCGCAAGCAGCTTTCAACTTGGCAAAGTTTGCCATCTGAGCCGGGGTTGCCGTGGAGAGCCAACCCCACATGTCGACGAAGCCCGGCGCGAAGTAGCGCGTGCTCACGAGGTAGTAGAGGCAGACGCCGAAGCCAAGAACCATGCCGGCAATGGCGCCCGCGCTATTGGCCCGCTTCCACCAGATGCCCATGACGAGCGCGGGAAAGATGCCGGCTGCGGCGAGCGAGAACGCCCAGGCCACCATCGACAGGATGTCGGCAGGCTTGGTCGAGGCGACGTAGGCCGCTGCCACGGCGACAAAGACCAGTAGGATGCGCGAGACGGTGAGCCGGCGAACTGTCGGCGCATTCGGATCGATCATCTTGTAGTAGATGTCGTGGCTGAGAGCGTTGGCAATGGCGAGCAGCAGGCCGTCCGCCGTCGACATCGCGGCAGCGAGGCCGCCGGCGGCAACCAAGCCGGCGATCACATACGGCATGCCCGCGATCTCGGGTGTCGAGAGCACGATCACGTCCGTATTGATGTTGAGGTCTTGCCAGCGCAGAAGTCCGGCATGATTCGCCACCTTGCCGCAGGCTGCGATGACGTCCTGGATCACCTGCACATCGACGCCGCAAACCTTGACGAGACCGATCCGGCCGTAAGTGAACATCCACTGCGGCAGGTCAGAGATTTTCGTTCCCTTGTCGATGAGCGTGAAGACCTCGAGCTTCGAGAAGGCTGCGTAAGCCGGCGCCGTGAAGTAGAGCAGGAAGATGAAGAATAGAGACCAGGCGACCGACGAGCGGGCCTCGCGCACCGACGGCGTGGTGAAGTAGCGCATCAGGATGTGCGGGAGCGCTGCCGTTCCGACCATCAGACACAAGATCAGGGCGAAGTAGTTGAGTGCGTCGTACGTGACGAAGGGCTTGATGTGGAACTTGAGCGTTGCCGGATCGGCCAAGCCCTTCTTGATCAGGCTCTGCTCCAGATTGATGATGTCCGAGATCGCTTGTCCGTAAGTCAGCTGCGGCAACGGAAGGCCATACTTCTTGGCTGACAGAATGATCACCGGCGTCAGGTAGGCCACGATCAGCACGATATACTGGGCGACTTGCGTCCAGGTTACCGCCTTCATGCCGCCCAGCATCGAGCACAGCAGAATGCCTGCCAAGCCAGCGTAAACGGCGATCGTGAAGTCCGTCGAGGAAGCGCGACGCAATCAGACCCGTCGCATAGATCTGAGCCACTACGTACGTGAATGAGCAGCAGATCAGCACGATGACGGCCAGGAAGCGGGCGAAATTGCCGCCGAACCGCTCGGAGAAGAAGTCGGGCACCGTATAAGCGCCGAACTTCCTCAGAAATGGTGCGATCAGGATCGCCACGAGCACATAGCCGCCTGTCCACCCGAGCACGAAGGCGAGGCCGTCGTATCCAAGCAGCATCAGTGTGCCGGCCATACCCACGAACGAGGCGCCGGACATCCAATCGGCACCGGTCGCCATCCCATTGTAGATGGAGGGGACGGTGCGGCCGGCAACGTAGTATTCGCCAACGTCTGTCGTACGGGACAGAACGCCGATAACGGCATAGACGGCAATCGTGAGGAACACGAAGCCGTAGCCGATCAGCCTGTTGGGCACTCCCAGCTGCTCGAGAATTCCGAGGATGATGACGAAGGCGAAGAATCCACCCGTATAATACGCGTAGATCTTACCAAGGTTGTCGAGGAATCCTTTTCCGCCGACCGTAGTGTCTTTCGTCGTTGCCATTGGCCTTCCCCCCTATGCGTCCTCGGCCTGACCTTCTTCGCGGTCGATCGCGTCCTGCCGTGAGGCGAACACGAAGAGCATGACCACGAATGCGATCAGCGATCCCTGGGCGGCCATGTAGAAGCCGAGCGGGAAGCCGAGGATTGAGATGCTGTTCAGGCTGTCCACGAAGAAGTGGACGACGAAGCTGAAGAACACCCACAGAACGAACATTGTCCACATGAGGCCGCTGGTTCGCGCCCAGTGGCGATCGGTCGAGCCATTTGCCATCCTTCAAGATCTCCCTATGTCGCATTCCGTCGGGTGGCCTGCTGCTTCGGCAGGCGCAGACGCGCGATTCTGTGTCCCCTCTCACTGCCTTTTTTTGCGACTCTGGGACACATTACCCAACTCTTACCTTAGTCAGGCTTGGACGCATATGAGGCTATATGGCCGTTTCAAGATGGCTGATTCGGGTTGTTTCGTCGCAGCCAAATGTTGCCGCCGAGCTTGACAGCCTCGCCGTCGCTCCGCCAAGCGTCGGCCCCATCCGCGAAGGGCGCGGCAATCAGTGGGAGGCGAATTGGGCAACGGATCTCAACCCGGCGACGGTAGCACACCAGCTGGTCCGCCTCTCGCATTCCCCGAGTTCATTGCGTTGCTCGCATGGTTGATGGCGCTCACGGCCCTGTCGATCGACATCATGCTTCCGTCGCTGCCGGACATCGGTGCCACGTTCCGCATCGCCTCCGAAAATGATCGGCAGTTGGTGGTCACCGCGTATCTTGCCGGCCTGGCATTTGGTCAACTCCTGTGGGGCCACTTTTCCGATCGTCATGGCCGCCGAATGCCCCTGCTTCTGGGATTGGCCATCTACGTGGCGGGCGGCGCCGCTGCGATCATGGCTCCGTCGTTCATGTGGCTGATAGCGGCAAGGGCATGCCAGGGTTTCGGCGGCGCTGCGGCCCGCACCATCGGCACGGCCATCGTGCGTGACGTGTTCTCCGGGCGAGACATGGCGCGCACCATGTCTTTCGTCATGATGGTTTTCATCATCGTGCCCGTTCTGGCCCCGAGCGTTGGCCAGGCCTTGCTCTACGTCGGCAGCTGGCGTCTCGGCTTCGGTGTGCTGCTCGCGGCCGGCATCATCGCCATCGCCTGGGTCGGCACCCGCCTGCCGGAGACGTTGCGTGGCCGTGCCGCGGCGGGGGCGCAACCACTTCGCATCGGTGCCTCGATCGTCGCCGTGGTCTCCTCCGGCGTGACCCGTGCATACGGTCTTGCCGCTGGCCTGATGTTCGGCTGTCTGGTCGCCTACATCTCGAGCGCCCAGCAGGTGTTCGTGGATGGCTACGGCCTCGGCGACAAGTTCCCCCTTGCCTTCGGTGGCATTGCCGTCTCGATGGCACTCGCGGCTTTCACGAACGCCCAGCTCGTCCAGCGGCTTGGCATGCGGCGCGTCTCGCACGTCGCGCTGGTCGCGTTCATCGTCGCGAGCTCGTCGCTGGCCGCCCTCTCGCTCACAGGCAAGCCCCCCCTTTGGCTCCTGATCGGCTCGCTGGCAGTCTGTTTCTACCTGTTCGCGCTCATGCAGGCGAACTTCAATGCCATCGCCATGCATCCGGTGGGACATGTGGCGGGCATGGCGTCGTCGCTGCTCGGCGCTTTCGTCACCGGTTGCGGCGTCGTTCTCGGCGGCTTGATCGGGCACGCCTTCGACGGCACGCCGATGCCCCTCGCGGTGGGGTTCGCAGCGCTGGGCATTTGTGCTTTTCTCGTCGTCCTCAGTGTCGAGGGCCGAGCCGGCTTGTTCAGGGGCGAGTAGTCCGCCCCGGACTTTCGGCCCTTGCGCCCCATCACCATCAGAAAGGCACACGCCGATGAAAGCCGCCGTGCTCGGATCGAACGGGATCGAGATCCGCGAGGTAGTCCGTCCCCGGCCTGGTCCCGAGCAGGTTCTCGTCCGCGTCCGCGCAGCCGGCCTCAACCGCGCCGACCTGATCGTCGCGTCCGGCCGCATGCACGGGCCCTCAGGCGGACCCGGCACCATCTTGGGCCTCGAGCTCGCCGGCGAGGTTGCCGAGGTCGGCGCCGGGGTCGACCACGTCAAGCCCGGTGATCGCGTGATGTGCTCGGCCGCGGCCGCCTATGCCGAGTACGCGATCGCCGATATGGGCCGCACCCATCGCATACCAGCCAACAACATGACGTTTGCCCAGGCGGCGACGCTTCCCGTGGCGCTGCAGACGATGCACAATGCCGTGGTCACGGCGGGGCGCCTGAAGCCGGGCGAGACCGTGCTGATCCAGGGCGCCAGCTCGGGCGTCGGCCTCGTCGCCCTGCAGATCGCCAAGGCGAAGGGCGCGCGTCTCGTCGCCGGCTCATCGACCAACCCCGGGCGGCGGGAGCGCCTCAAGGAGTTCGGCGCCGACCTCGCCATCGACTCGAAGGACCCGACTTGGGCCGATCGGATCCTCGAGGCGACCGGCGGCAAGGGCGTCGACCTCATCGTCGACCAGATCTCGGGCTACGTCGCCAATCAGAACCTGAAGGCCACGGCCATCCTCGGCCGCATCGTCAACGTCGGTCGGCTCGGCGGCTTCCACGGTGACTTCGACTTCGACCTGCATGCCCTGCGTCGCATCGACTACATCGGCGTGACGTTTCGTACCCGCTCCGTGACCGAGGTGCGCGAGATCAATCGCCTCATGCGCGAGGACCTCTGGGGAGACGTCGAAGCCGGGAAGATCGCGCTACCCATCGACCGGACATTCCCCCTCGACCAGGCCGCCGCCGCGCTGGCCCACATGAAGGCCAACGCCCACTTCGGCAAGATCGTATTGGAGATGTGAGCGGGCGTTGCACAATGGCGCCGGCATGGCCGGCCTCTGCCCGGCGCAGTGGTCGTATGCGGCGAGTAGGCGCAATTCGCGATCCCCATCCACGGCTCGGCTTCTTGGTCGAGGCGAGGCAGGGGTTGGGCCGCATGCAGAGCCGTCTCAACTCGGCGTCGACAAATCCGCCTGCTTCCGCTATCAACCCGGCTCGACTTCCGCCCCAACCGGGTGAGCCCGCCTTGCCGGGCCTGCACGAGCCGTTCGCCGAGGCTTTTCTGGCCGAGCGTGACCGGCTCCTCTGCCCATGATGTCCAATCAAGGAAAAAGCATCAATGAACATCATTCAACAGCTCGAGCAGGAGCAGATGAAGGCCGTCCTCGCGAAGCGGGGCGTGCCGGAGTTCGGGCCTGGCGATACACTCCGCGTGATGGTGCGCGTGTCGGAAGGCGAGCCGACTGCCGCCAAGGGCAAGGCGCCGGCGAAGGGCGCCAAGAAGCCGGATGCCGGCAAGGAGCAGACGTTTCGCCTCCAGGCCTACGAGGGCGTCTGCATAGCCCGCGCCGGCTCGGGCTTGAACGAGAGCTTCACGGTCCGCAAGATCTCCTACGGCGAGGGCGTCGAGCGCGTCTTCCCGATCTACTCCCCCTTCATCGCCGAGATCGAGGTCGTCCGCCGCGGTAAGGTGCGCCGCGCCAAGCTCTATTATCTGCGTGGTCGCCGCGGCAAGGCCGCCCGCATCGTCGAGCGCACGGATGCGCGCGCGCGCCGTCTCGCTGCCGCCTGGAAGGGTTTCAAGAAGCCGAAGGGCGAGGCCGACGATCTGACGCGCATCTCGGGCATCTCGCCCGATCTCGCGGCGCGCCTGCTGCAGCTCAACTGCACCAAGTTCGAGCAGATCGCCAACTTCTCCGGTGACGACATCGCCAACGTCGAGGAGGCGCTGTCTCTTGATGGCGCCATCGAGAAGGGCGACTGGGTCGGCAAGGCCCGCGCCCTGATCGCCGAGGCGACGGCGGGCGAGGCTGGCGCCGAGGCCAGCGCGTAGCATCACGGACGCACCTTCCGACGCTGTGGAGTGTGCGAGCGCCCGGACTGCCTCCGGGCGCTCGCGTTTGGCGGCGCAAGACTTCTGGCGCGGCGCCACCGGCCGTTGCCTCGCGCGACATTTCCACTACATTCGTGACAGTGATGCGAGCAGCCGGGCGACGCCAAGCACATGTCCAATCTCGACTACAGCCGAACCCTCCAGCAGCGGGAAGGCAAGGTTCGCCTGCACGGTGCCGAGGCGTTCGCCGGAATGCGCAAGGCCGGCCGCCTTGCCGCCGCGGCCCTCGACATGCTGGTCCCCCATGTGGTGCCGGGCGTGACGACGGAGCGGCTCGACGATCTGGTGTTCGAGTTCGCAATGTCCAACGGTGCTCTGCCCGCGACGCTGAACTATCGCGGCTACACGCACTCGAGCTGCACCTCGGTCAATCACGTCGTCTGCCACGGCATCCCGAGCGCCAAGCCGTTGCGTGAGGGCGACATCGTCAACATCGACGTCACCCTGATCGTCGACGGCTGGCACGGCGATACCAGCCGCATGTACACGGTTGGCCGAGTATCGCGCCGGGCCGAGCGCCTCATCGACGTGACCTTCGAGGCGCTGCATCGCGGCATCGCTGCGGTGAAGCCTGGTGCCACGACCGGCCACATCGGCGCTGCCATCCAGCGCTTCGCCGAGAGCGAGCGGTGCAGCGTCGTCCGCGATTTTTGTGGCCACGGTCTCGGCCGCGTCTTCCACGACCGTCCCAACATCCTCCACTACGGCGAGCCCGGCGAAGGCACGATCCTCGAGCCCGGCATGCTGTTCACCATCGAGCCGATGATCAACCTCGGCAAGGCGGCCGTGAAAATCCTCCCCGATGGCTGGACCGCCGTGACCCGCGACCGGGAGCTCTCGGCTCAGTTCGAGCACACGGTCGGCGTGACGGTCGACGGGTGCGAGGTGTTCACGTTCTCGCCGGCCGGCCTGCACCGCCCGCCTTACGTGCCGGTCGACTGAGGCTGCCATGGGCGGCGCGAGCGACGGGAAGCGTCGGAAGGGGCCCGCGGCGCGCGCGGGCACTTCGGCGCCGGCGACACCGGACCGGATCGCGGCGCCCCCACAGATCAGCTTCTTCGGAGAGGCCAACGTCGCTGACGCACGGGCCGCCGACGAGGTGCTGGACGATAGAGCGGGTCATCGCGCGCGCCTCCGCGCCCGCTTCCGGACCGCCGGCTCCGAGGCCGTCGCCGATTACGAGCTTCTGGAGATGGTTCTGTTCCGCGTTTTCCCCCGCGGCGACACCAAGCCATTGGCCAAGCGCCTGATAGCCCGGTTCGGCACGTTCGCCGAGGTCGTCAATGCACCACCGCAGCGGTTGGCCGAGGTGGAAGGCGTCGGCGAGCGCGCCATCGATGAGATCAAGCTCGTTCGCGCCGCGGCGGTGCGCCTGATGCAGGGCGAGATCAAGCACCGGAAGGTGCTCGCTTCCTGGACGGCCGTCCTCGACTATTGCCGTGTCGCGCAAGGCTTCGACGAGCGCGAGTGCTTCCGCATCCTGTTCCTCGACAAGAAGAACCAATTGATCGCAGACGAGGTGCAGCAGGAAGGCACGGTCGATCACACGCCGGTCTATGTCCGTGAGGTGGTGAAGCGTGCGCTCGAGCTTGCCGCCACGGCCCTCATCCTCGTCCACAACCATCCATCGGGCGACCCGACGCCGTCGCGCGCCGACGTCGAGATGACCCGCATGATCGTCGAGGCGGCGAAGCCGCTGGGCGTCACCGTGCACGATCACATCATCGTCGGCCGGGCTGGCCACGTGAGCATGCGCGAGCGCCGCTTGATGTGACGATGGGCCCCTCGCGGCTGAGGGGGCTAGCGAAGCTCCGCCGCCGTGACGAGCGCCGCGAACGGAATGCCTGCTGCTCGAAAAGCCTCTGCCGCTCCTTCCTGGCGGTCCACGATCGTGAGCACCTTGACCACGATCGCGCCCTCGCCTCGCACGGCCTCGATGGCCTTCATCGACGAGCCGCCGGTCGTCGTCACATCCTCCAGGATGGCGACGCGCTTGCCTTTCAGCGTGTCGCCCCGCATCAGCCCCTCGACCAGGCTCCTGGTGCCGTGCTCCTTGGTTTGTTTGCGGACCACGAAGGCGCGGATCGGCATGCCGCGCCCATGTCCGACTGCCGCCGCCGCCGTCGCCAGCGGCACCGCCCCGAGCTCGAGCCCACCCACCAGGTCCGGACGATCTGCCGCCAGGGCTTCGACCACGAGCGCACCGATCAGATATGCGCCCTCCGGGTCGAGCATGGTCGGCTTGAGGTTGCAGTAGAAATCGGACGTGCGTCCCGAGGCGAGCGTGAACGATCGGCCGGTCTCGACGGAACGGGCCTTGATGATGGCGACGAGGCGATCACGGCTCACAGGGGGCAGCTGGTCTGATTGCGGCATGAGAGGGGTCCTTCATTGGGCCCCTGGCGGTGGTGTCAGGTCGAGGCCTGACACCACCACGACGACGCCGATCGGCCGCGCCGTCGGCCGGAGCCGATGGCGACAGGCTGAACCCTGCCGACGTCGCCGTGTCAAGGTCCGCGGCGCCTCGTCAGGCGTGGTGGCCCGTGACGCTCTGGCAGCACGCTGCCGTCAAGTCCCGCCCCGCGGCGTGACTGATGTCGCCGAGGCTGAGCATGCCGACCATGCGCTTGTTGCTGTCGATAACGGGCAGGCGACGGACCTGCAGCTGCGCCATGTGCTCCGCCGCCTTCTCGAGATCGTCGTTCTCACCGCAGCAATGGATGCCGGCGGTCATGACCTCGCGAGCGGTCGCACGCTGCGCATCGAAGCCGTTCTGTGCCAATCCTTTGCACACGATGTCGCGATCCGTGACCATGCCGATGAGCCGGTCGTTGTCGCCGACAGGGATGGCGCCGACGTCGTTCTGGCGCATCATCCGCGACAGCTCGGCCACCGTTGTGTCGGGGCCAGCCCAGGTCACGCCCTTGTGCATCGCGTCTCGGACTTTCATGGGGGACCTCCAATGTTGGCTCGATCACGAGCCGGTTGATGGCAGTGCCCGTGTCCCCGTCCATGACAAAGACATATACAACTTTTTCGGGCGTTGCGAGCCGCGCCGGTCCCTGGCCCTTCGGGCTCCGACTCAGGGCATGCCGGCCGGTGTTGCCGAGGGCTTGCCGTTCATGCTCCGCCCGGTCCTCTCGATCGCGGCTCTCAGCAGCACGTAGAGGGTCGCCCCATTCAGCATGTGCCAGAGCGCATGGGTGCCACGAAGCTCGCCGAAAAAGCGCGTCGAGGCGCAGATATCCCTGTCGAGCGTGCGTAGCGCCACGGAGGCAGTGAAGATGCCCGCAGCCACAAGGAGCAGGCGTCCGTGTGCCTGCCTTCGGGATGCAAGCGCGCCGATGACGGAGAGCGCAATCAGCGCCGGCAGGTAGCCGAGCGAGCCATTGAAGCAGGGCTCACGCGCAGCCTCGACGGCCGACACCAGTCGGCCCTTGGGGCAGGTCAGCTCGCCAGCGATCGAGCCCGTGGCGACGAAGGCCGGCAGTATGAGCAGGATCGGAAGCCAGCCGAGACCGAGAAAATGCCGGAGCGCGAACGCCAGATAGACCACCATGAAAATGGTGATCGGGATGACGTCGGCGAGCAGCGCCCACCGCGTCGCGAACGTGTGGAACAGAAAGCTGCCGACGCCGATCACCGCCACGAGTGCTACGAGGCTCCAAAGCCATATGCGCTCGGCGCGAGAGCCTTCCGGCCGCCGCCGCAACGCCGCTGCCGCGGCCAGCGATGCCAGCAGGAAAGCGCTGTTGCTCGCCGCATTGAATGGCTCGGCCCAGAAAGACGCATTGAAGCCACGCTCGCAGTAATTGAAGACTTGGGCAGTCCAGCTCATGGCACCTCCCCTCTCACAGGCCGAGGCTAGCCCATTCACGCCATTGCTGGTTTGACAGACCCTTCGCCGGCGGCGGCTGGATCACTGGCGCCGCTCGAGTCTTTCGGAGCTGGCCAGCGCCTCGAGCACCTCGAGCACGTTCTGCTCGTCCTTGTTGGCGAGCACGAACAGCATCTGCCGCAGCAGCGGATCGTCCGCCGGCTCCTCCTGGCGTCCCATGTAGAAGCGGAACAGCTGCCGTAAGAAGCACTGCTTGAACATCACCGAGCCCGTCAGCAGCTTCAGAGCTGCCACCGGTCCGGCGGCCCTGGCCGGCCCCTCGTCCAGGAAGTCGACGTCGATGCTCGCGTCGACCGGGTGTCCATTGTCGGTCGTGCGCCAGCGGCCGAGCGCATCGTAGCGCTCCTGGAAGAAACCGAGCGGATCGATCAGCTTGTGGCAGCCGGCGCATGTCGGCTTGACCGTCGTGGCCTCGATCCTCTTGCGCTCGGTCGTCGTCTCGGCCGTCTCATAGAGGGTGATGTCGAGCCCTTGCGGAGGGGCCCCCATTTCCATGCACATCACTTTGCGCACCCAGAACACACCGCGTTTGATCGGCCGCGTATCGGTCGGTCCCGAGTGCGAGGCGAGCACGGCCGGTTGGGAAAAAACGCCGAGCCGCTGAGCTGGATCGAGCTGGACCGGCTTCGCGCCGCTCGCGTCCGACGCCTTCACCCCGTAGATCGGCTCCAGGTCTTTGGAGACGAACGACTGGGTCGCTCCGGTGATGTCCTTCAAGGTCGGCACGGGCTTCTCGAGGGCGGTCCGGAGGAAGCGGTCGGTCTCCGCGATCATCGCCTTGGCGAGCTCGGGCTTGAATTCGGGAAAGACCTTCTCAGAGATCGTGAAGTCCGACGGCTCCTTGATCTCGAGCCAGGCCTTGAAGAAGCGCAACAGCTTCCCGCGCGCGGCCTTGCTTGCGACAATGGCTCGAATGGTCGCCGTCGTGGCCCGCTCCGAGCCGAGATGACGGTCTGCTTGACTGGATTCCAGTCCGAGTGCGTCCGGCGGCACATCCGCAAGCGTGTAGCTGAGCGCCTGCAGCCGCTGCGCCGGTGACAGGCGGCTCTCGCCGTCGACATCGAGCTCCTTGCGGAACAGGAAGTCGGGGGAGCTCAGCACGATCTCGACAAGCTCGGCGGTGGCCACGTCGAAGCCCGCGCTCGCCACGCTCGCGGCATAGAAGTCGGCGATCTTGTCGAGTCGCTCCCGGTCGACGTCGCCGCGGAAGGCAGCCGTCACGAGCTTGCGCGCCTCGGCCTGGAGGCAAACCGGCGTTCTCGACGGCTCCTTGCAGGCGATCACGCTGCCTGGCGACTTTCGCACGCTCGTTGCGATCTCTCCGATCCAACGCGTCAGCGCGGCGAGATTCGCCTGGTTGAGCGCGAGGACCTCGGCGTACTCGTAGTTCGTCTGCAGCGGATCCCTGGGCATCGTCTCCTTGATCGAGCGGACGGCCAGGGCCGGCAGCAGCGAACGGACGGTCGCGTCGAGCTGGTCTCGCGTGAGCCTGAAGATGCGCTTGGGCGCGATCTCATGGTCGTCGGTCGGGAAATAGGCCCGCGCCGCGGCATGGAGGGCCGGGTTCTCCTCGAGCTGCCGCTGCTCGGCGGGCGAGGGAGCGACGCGCGCCTCCGCCGTCGGTGTCGGTCCGGAGCCCAGGCCGGCAGCCATGAGCCAAGCCGCCGCCATAGCTCGCCACCACGCCGTCGACGCTCCTGTCCGTGATGCCTTGCCCACAGCCACGTTCCCGGCGCTCAAACGATCGGTCCCTGGCACAGGCTGGCGAGCCCGAAGGTCCTCGCCTCGAGGCCGGCCGCGTGCAAGCACGAGAGGTGAATGTCGTTGTTGTTGCGCCCGTTGGCCTGGACGATGCGGCCCGTCTTGAAGCGTCCGCCGCCCTGGCCCGCGAGAATGAACGGGATGTTGGTCAGGTAATGGCCGCTGGAGCTGTTCGACCAGCATTCCATGCCGAGCATGACGGAGCTGTTGGTGAGCGCCGAGCGCCCGCCGCCGTCGTCGATCGACTTGAGCGCCGTGAGCAGGCCCGCGAATTTCTCGGAGTAGTAGGTGTCGATCGCCACGAGCGCGTTGACGTCACCGCTGTGCTCGAGCGTGTGGTGCGCCTTGTGGATGCCGCGGCTCGGCCACGTCTGGCCGCTCGACCCGCCCGATAGCGTGAAGGCGACGACCCGCGTCAGGTCGAGCTCGAACGCCAGCTTGATCATCGCGATCATCTGATCGTGCACCGGCGAAAGCTGGTCGAGGTTCCTCTTGTTGGCGCCGTTGGCCGTCGGCCGCACGGGTGTCGGGCACGAGCGTGCCGCGGTCGCTGCGGGCGCTGCCGGCCTTGCTGCCGTGCGCTGCACGTTGCGCTCGGTATCGCTCCAGCTCGCGATCAGGCCGTCGAGCTTCCGGGCATGCTCCGTATCCATGCCGAACCGCCGCTTGGCGTCCTTGATGTCGGCCAGGATGAAGTCGACCACCTGGGCTCGCCGGGCCAGCGCAGCATCGACCTTCGCCGTATCGCCCGTCGGTTGATTGGAGTGCGCTGAGCAGGCGGCTACAGCCGACCGCATCAACAGGTCGTAGACCTCGCCTGCGTCCTGGATCGGCTCTATGGCATTGCCGTAGCGCGTATCCCCCGGCCGGCGCTGGCGGAAAGAGATGAAGCGGTTGCCGATTCCGACGTTGTCCGCGTCCGAGTGCGCGCCTCCGCCGATGTGGAGGCTCGCCAGCGGCACCTCCTTGAGGTCAGGACGGCTCCTGTAGTGATCGGCGATCCGGATATCGATCGACTCATTGTCTGTGTAGGCGAAATAGGCGTCGTTCTTGTAATACTTGTAGCTGTTGCCGGTGGCGCAGCCGTAGGTGCCGGCCGCGTGCTCCTCCTTGTAGCCATCGCTTTTCGGGCTGCCGCCGTGGATGTTCATGCCCTTGAACAGGATGATGTCCTGGGCGTGCGCCTGCAGCGGGGCGATTGGCGTGCCGGCGAGGTTGGCGAGCGTCGCCGGATTGGTCCGGCTCGGATAGAACGAGCCGCCCTTGAAGAAATGGATGTAGCGCGGCGCCTTTTCGAACTGGGTCTCCGCTGCATAAGCCATGCTTCTCAGCACCGGCTGCAGGAATAACGCCGTCAGGCCGCAGAGCTTGATCAGCTCGCGCCGCGTCATCGGCTCTTTGGGTCGTCGCATTGGCTGCTCCTCGCCGCGGGTCTTCGAGCGCCGCCCCATGTCCCTTCACCATCGTTAAGGATGGCTTAAGGCGGCGAGGCGGCGATCCCTGGGCAAGGGCGTGGCGGCTGCAATTGGGCGGTCATGCCCGACGTCATTTGCCGTCGGTGCCCGGATCGAGCAGCCGGTGGATGTGCACGATGAAGTATCGCGTCTGGGCGCTGTCGACGGTGCGCTGTGCGGCGCCTTTCCAGGCCTTCAGCGCCTCGGCATAGCTCGGAAATATGCCGACGATGTCGAGCTTGGAGAGGTCGCTGAACTCGACCTCCTCGATCGATTTCAGCTCGCCACCGAAGACGAGGTGCAGGAGCTGCTTCTTGGGCTGGTCATTGGTCGTCATGAGCGGGTCCCTTGCGCGACCTTTTCGGGCAATCTGGAGACGATGTGGTATCGAGATGTCTGGGCGCCGGTGCCGGGGCCGGTGCCAGCGGAGCGGTCAGCCTTCGACCTTGCACCCGAGGCGTCCCAGTGTGACATCGACCCACGCCCGGTCCGCCTTTCCGGCGGCGATGTCGGCGAGTTGCTGGATCTCGGCCTTGTGCTTGGCCTGGGTTGCGGCGAGCACCGTCTCGGCCGCGTCGTAGGGCACCGCAAGCAGGCCATCCTCGTCGCCGATCATCAGGTCGCCCGGCTCGATCGTCATGCCGTCGATCGCCACCGCGACGTTGATCTCGCCCGGGCCGTCCTTGTAGGGGCCGCGATGGGTGACGCCTGCGGCGTAGACCGGAAACGAGCCCTGCCGGATCGTCCCGGCGTCGCGGATCGAGCCGTTGATCACCATGCCGCCGATGCGCCGGGTCTGGGCATAGCTGGTCATGATTTCGCCGATGATGGCGTTGGTCAGATCCCCGCCCGCGTCGACGACGATGATGTCGCCGGGCTCGGCGATATCGAGCGCCTTGTGCACCATGAGATTGTCGCCGGGCCGCGTGCGCACGGTGAAGGCGGGGCCGGCCATGACGCCGCCGGCATGCATCGGCCTCAGGCGCGGCCCGCCGGCGGTCATGCGGCTCATGTTGTCGGAGATGTTGGCGACCGGCAGCTCCCGGTAGGCAGCCACGATGGCCGGCGACACCTTGCGTCGGCGCTGGCAGATGCGGAAACCGATCGTCATGGAGCCTCTCCGTTGTTGGCCGCCGCACCCGCGGCGGCTGCGCAAATTCCGGGTTGCCGGCGCGCGCGGGCGATGGCGTGATGCCGCAATGTGCATGCGACGGCAAGCGTTTTGGCTTGTCCGCCTCAGTCCCCTCGACGGGAGCAACCTATGACCCATCGCGAGCACCGCTACTGCCCGACGATCACCTGGACTGGCAACACGGGAGAAGGGACACGCAGCTACACTGGCTACAGCCGCGATCACGTGATCTCGGTCGAGGGCCGCCCGGACATCCCCGGCTCCTCCGATCCGGTCTTTCGCGGAGATGCAACGCGCCACAACCCGGAGGACATGCTCGTCGCCTCGCTCTCGGCCTGCCACATGCTGTGGTACCTGCACCTCGCGGCCGGGGCCGGCGTCGCCGTCATTGCATATTGCGATACGCCCGAGGGCGTCATGGTCGAGGACAGCGATGGCGGGGGCCGGTTCACGAGCGTCACGCTGCGCCCCCGCGTGACCGTCGCTCAAGGCCGCGATGCAGCGAAGGCCGCAGCGCTGCACGAGGCTGCGCACGCCAAGTGCTTCATCGCCAACTCGGTCAATTTCCCGGTCACGTGCGAGCCTGCCGTCGTGGCAGGGTGAGGCATCGCTGGCCAGGCGATCGGCCGCGGCGGCGGTGTCGCTCTCGTCATACGCGAGCGGCGAGCCGCCAGCGTGCGCATGAAGCCGGAGGGACGCCGATTGGGACTGTCTCGGTTGGGGGCGGTAACCCGCCCCCGGGTCCCGGCCGGGTTCGGCGTCGGGATGCGGCCGGCCGCCAAAGCATCGTCGACGGTTGGTCAGGAATTGAGGACTGCACGCGCATCTTGACCGCCGCCGCCCGCCTCGGGCATGGTCCGGCCCTCGCAGCGGCCGGCTCCGACCGGCCGGGCGCCCCAGTGGCGGAACGGTAGACGCGGCAGACTCAAAATCTGCTATCAGTAATGGTGTGGGGGTTCGAATCCCTCCTGGGGCACCATGTCGAGCAGTCTGCAGTGTGGACCTTGTGTATCGACCGGTTGACACCGTCAGCCGGCCGCCCCCTGCGGAATTGGTCACATGCCGCTCATGTCACCCTGCTCGGATCGCCGCAGGGGGAGCGTGTAGGTTGTTGCGGAGCCCGTGACGCACACGTCTCCGCGCTCGTTCGTGACGACCGTCTCCAGTCTGCAGATCGGCTTGTCGTCGCGCACCTGCTCGACCCTGACGCAAGCCGTGATCGTCTCGCCGACCCGTACGGCCCTTACGAATCGCCAGCTCGTCTCCAGGAACACGGTTCCCGGACCCGGGAGATCCTCGGCGACGACAGCGTTGAGCAGGCCGGTCGTCACACCGCCTTGTACGACGCGTGCACCGAGCACCGTCCGCTGTGCCGCCTCCTCGTCGTAGTGGATCGGATTCCTGTCGCCGGTCATCTCGGTGAAGATCTCGACGTCCCTCATCGAGGTGATGCGGCTGCGCTTTGCGGTTGCCCCGGCGCTGGGTTGTCCGGCCAGCGTGCCGGCCCAGGCATTGACGCTCATCTGCTCCTCCTATGCTGCCAGGACTGACGGGAAGGAGAGGCGCGCGATGTGCTCGACCTCCGCCTTCATCGCAACGCTGAGCTGGCTGTGCAGCGCCCGTGCCTCATCGAGGGTCCAGCCGAACGAGGCGATCCCGTCCGTGATCTCGAGGAAGCGAGCCGACAGCGAATCTCGCTCCTGCTGGTAGCAGGCGAGCGATCTGGCACTGCCGTCGAGCACGGCGCGTGCCAGGAGCTCGGCATCCCTCAAGGCATCGGTCATGCCGTGCGCCGTCAGCGGGTCCTTGAAATAGCCCGCATCGCCGACCAGTGCCCAGCCGGGACCGAAGGACTGGCGGAAATAGCCCGTTGCACCGGCGAAGCCGCGCATTCGTCCGGCAAGACGTCCGCGCGAAACGGTATCCCGTAGCGCGGGCGAGTTCTGCGCCAGCACCGCCCGGAAGCCGGCCTCTGCATTACCCCGGAACGTATCGGCGAAACGGTTCCCCGGAATGGCGACGAACACGCAATGCTGCCCGTAGTTGGTGGGTATGACGCCGGCCGCGACACCATCGCCGAAATGCCAATGAAAGCCGCTGTCCTCGATGCCCTCCCAGTAGCCGTAGACGCAGCCCGAGGCGTGCACGGTGCCCTTATAGAATTGCGCATTCACTTGCTTCGCGACGGTCGATCCGCGGCCATCGGCACCGATCACGATGGCGGCCGCGACCGTGACCGTCGTGCCCGAGACATCCCTGAGCCGTGCGCCAACCACGTGGCCGTTCGGGTCACGAACGAGACTTTCGAGACCAACGCCGTGATGAACGCCGGCACCCGCCTCGCGCGCCGCGTCCACGAGAATGCGATCGAGCACCGTGCGTCGCGGTGCACACAGATGCGTGACCCCGTGCTCGGCCTTGATCGGGACGGTGACGCTCTCGCGCCCGTAATGGAATGTGGTGTTTCTGACCGCAGGTGTCGGCTCCGACATGATCCTGTCCAGCAGGCCCCACCGCGCGAGCTGCAGGACGCCACCCCTCATCAGCGCGTGCGTCGACGTTACGTCTGCTCCATAGGACAGGCGATCGACCAGCAGGACGCGAGCACCGCCACGTGCGAGAAGGAGTGCCGTGGCCGCGCCGGCGCAGCGTGCGCCGACCACGATGGCATCGTAGCAGGCATCGAAATGCTCGAATGCAGACATATGCGTCACTCCGGATTAGGCAGCGGCCTGTGCGATGTGTGAATGGAGATGCGCGGCGAGGTCGGCGGCGTCGTCTGCGGCGCCGTCGATCAAGGTTGACTTCCGCCGCCGCATGAAGGGCTGGCCAATGACATAGAGGCCGGGGGCCACCACGCCTCCGTCGTGGATGAGGCGGCCTTTGCGGTCGAACACGGGGAGGTCGAGCCAGGAGAGATTGGGAGCATAGCCGGTAGCCCAGATGACCGAGCGTATGCCCGACGGCCCGAGCTCGGCGTGCAGCCGCGGTCGTGGTCCGACGTCCGTCGGCTCGTAACGGCAGGGCGGACCGATATCGCCGCCGATGCCCATGCTGGTCACCCAGGCGTCGATGCGATCGAGCAAGCGGTTCATCTTCAGGTCGGCGAGCGCACAGATGTTGGGGAGCGCGCCCGAGAACTGCGCCTGGCCGTCGCGCACGCCGACCAGCCGGCCGACGATTTCCACTCCGGATCGCCGCAAGGCGTTGAGATCGACCGTCACCCGTTCAGGCGTGCCGATGAGCTGCATTGACGGCAAGCCGCGCGCACGGTCGAGGTCGTCCAGCTGGTCGTATCGCTCGTCCATCGCGCCGATGGCATCGAGCCACCACATGATGTCGCGGCCGCGATAGCTGCGCGGCAGGCGCACGTGCCCGCCGACCGCCAGGATCACCTGGCGTCCCGATGCCTGGATCTCGCGGGCGACTTGCATGCCGCTCGCCGAGGCCCCAACAACGAGCACGCGTCCGCTCGGCAGGCAGGCAGGGCTGCGGTAGCGCGACGGCGTTGTCGTGTGCAACGACCGCGGCAGCTCCTCTGCGATCCTAGGAACGACCGGCCGACTGCACGCTCCGCTCGCGAGAACGAGCGTGCGGCAATGCCATGACCCGCGGCTGGTTGCCACGACGTAGCCCGCCTCGTCGCGCCGCACTCCGACGACCTCGGTCGCCTCCTCGACAGGTGCTCCGATGTCGTCCGCATAGCCGGCGAGGTAGCGCACCACCTCGGGCATGGTCATGTAGCCGTCGGGATCATCTCCGCCGTAGCACCAACCGGGCAGCCGGCTCTGCCAGTTCGGCGTGAGCAGGCGGAGCGAGTCCCATCGCTCGGTGCTCCACGAGTTGGCAATGCTGCCGCGCTCGAGCAGGACGTGATCGATGCTTCTGTCGCGGAGATGCCTGCTCATGGCGAGACCGCATTGGCCCGCACCGATGATGACCGTGGTGATCGACTTCACGGCACTCGCTCCTTTCCGTCGCCACCGTCAGTTGACGGAGACGATGATGCTGGTGGGGTTCGTGACGATGTCGAAGACGGCCGACCGCTTCTGCGATTGCGCGACGAGCGCCTTGATGTCGTCCTCGCTCGCATCGGCGTCGATATGGAAATGGACCCGGATCTGGTCGAAACCATTGCGAACGTCGTCGTCCATGCCGAGGATGCCCTGGATGTCCATGTCGCCCTCGACCGTTGCCGTCACCGAGTTGAGCTGGATCCCGCGACGCTGCGCGACAGCGGCGACGCCGGCGGTGAGGCAGCTCGCCAGCCCCGAGAGCACGAGCTCGACGGGCGTCGGCGCCTGGTCCTCGGCTGCGAACACGTGCGGATGGTCCGCCTCGACACGGAACGTCTTGCGGCGCTGCTGCTCGGCGCCGAGGCCATAGAAGCCGCTGACGGCCGAGCGGCTATGGGTGCCGACAAGCCAGTCGCATTTGGCCCGCCAGGTGAACCTCGCCGCTGCCGGTGCCTTTGCCAGTGCTTCGCGCGCGCCCATCAGGGCCGCAACGTTCACGCCGTTGTTGATCGTCGTCTGGATCGAGGGTGTGGCTGTGGTGGTCATTGGTGCTCTCCTTCGGTTGGAGTGTTTTCAGCTGTGCTACGGGGGCGATGTCAGCGGGGGCTGTCGCCAGGCTGCTGGATGGACGACCGGGGCGCGGTGTCGTGGATGTCGGCGAAGACGGAGCGGGGTGCCGAATTGCGGATATCGTCGAACAGCGAGCGTGGTGCGCTGGCGCCGATGTCGTCGAACACGGAACGTGGCGACGTGGCGGCGATTCCGCCGAATACGGTCTTGCTGATGTTGGCGGCGGAAGCGGACCCCGCCGAAAGCGCGAAAGCGATCGTCGCGGCAGCAATCTTGGTCGTGAAGGACATGTGGTATCTCCTGCTGTGTGCACGGTTGGTTGGTTGGTGGGCTGGCTGGTCTGTCGGGCCGTATCGCGGCCCTATCCGCCGGCCGTCGCGCGACGGCCGGCTGGATACTCTTGGCTGGGCGAAAAATCAGTATTGGGTCTGAAGGCCGGGCGATGGAGCGATCGTGCGCTCGCCGCTTCGGTCGCAAAGCACCGACGTGATCTCCGATCGGTCGAGACCGATGTCCTTGAGCGTCCGGTCGTCGAGCGCGGTCAGCTCGGCGTGAGCCGTCCGCAAGGCCAGATACCGGTGCACGGCGGCACGGACGCCGGCCAGCCGCGGGCTCGGCCGGAAGAATGCGAGCATCGCGCTCGCAGGGGTTCCCCCCGTCAATGTGTGCGGGCTCATGATCATCTCCAAATCCTGTCGTTGGCCGGTCGTCTGGTTTTCATTCTCCGGCAGGCCGCTCGTTGACCTGCCCGGGTGCGCCGGCTGATGGGCGGAATATGCGGCCGCTTCGGTCCGAAATCTTGCACCGCCGCCGGAGAGCTCATGGAGAAGTCGTGAATTTTCGCCGTGGATCGGCAGCTCCTTGCTGCCGCGGAATTGAGCGTTCTGAGATTGGATCTATGACGGATAGTTCGGCCACTCGCAAAACAGGCTCTCTGCCGGAATACGGCTCGCCCAGAGGGCCAATCGATCGCTGGTCCGCTGTGCTTCAGTCGAAACGCGGATAAAAGGCAGGAAAATCATTGTGACTTGCAGGATTGTCCTGACGGCGCTATCCGACCCACAATAATATTGATGCCGCAGTTCTCGGGAGGTCCGGGCCGACGGTCGAAGTTTGTCGGGCGTCGTGTCGCGCGGCCTGGAGGGCCCTCGTGCTTCGACGTCGCGGATTGTGCCCGTCTGGTCCCCTGGACGGAGAGATGGAGCGCAGCTTGTGATTTACCGTATCGCTGCCTGCGAGATCGACACTGATACCTATGAGGTTCGTCGCCACGGCGAGCGCGTGCCCGTCGAGCCGCAGGTATTCGACCTGATTTTGCTCCTTGTCGAGAATGTCGACCGCATCATCACGCGCGACGAGATCATCGACCGCGTGTGGAAGGGGCGCATCGTCTCCGAGGCGGCCATCTCGAGCCGTCTCAAGGCCGCGCGGCGCGTGCTCGGAGACGACGGCAAGTCCCAGTCGATGATCCGGACGATCCATCGCCGTGGCATCCGGTTCGTGGGCACCTTGTCCGTGCCTGGCGACGAGACGCAGGCCACCGGAATCGAGGCGCCACCGCGCGAAACCTTTGCGCCAGAGTCGACGCGACCGGCAACCGCGGTCTCAGCGGCGCCGGGTGGCGATCCCGCGCACGCCGACGGGGCGGCGGGCGTGGACTTGAGCCTCCCAAAACGGCCCTCCCTGATCGTGTTGCCGTTCCATGTTCTGAGCGGGGAGGAGGAGCACCGCATCATATCCGATGGCCTCGCCCTCGACATCATGACGGGCCTGGCCCGCACGCGATGGCTGTTCGTGATCTCCCGCGGCACCGCTCTCATGTTCCGCGGCCCGTCGCAGGATCCAATGCTCATCGCGCGCAAGGTGGGGGTGAGATATGTTCTGCAGGGTGCCATGCAATTCAACGGCAGCCGGCTGCGCATCCAGGCGGCTCTCACCGACGCTGTCGGCGGGCGGGAGATATGGGCCGAGCACTATGATCGGCCCCTGGACGACATCTTCGCCGTGCAGGACGAGATCTCGAGCATCATCGTCGGCGCTGTCGAGTCCGAGATCGAGCAGTCGGAGCGGCATCGGGCTCTGCTGACGCCACCCTCGAGCCTGGATGCCTGGAGCGCCTATCATCGGGCGTCCTGGCACATGTTCCAGTTCACGCCGTCTGCCTACGAGGAGGCCGAGCGCCTGTTCGGTCTGGCGGCCAAGCTCGATCCGGGCTCTGCCCGCGTGTTTGCCGGTCTGTCGTTCGTCCATTGGCAGCGCGCCTTTCTGGAGATCGGCAAGGACCGCCAGCTCGAGATCGACAGGGCGACGGAGCTGGCCCGCCACGCCCTGCTGCTCGACCCGCGCGATCCACAGGGGCACTGGGCTCTCGGTCGGGCCTTCCAGCTCGTTGGCGACTTCGATCAGGCCATCGAGGAGATGGAGCAGGCGGTGGCGCTCAATCCGAATTTCGCGATCGGCCACTACTCGGTCGCCTTCGCTCGCGCGCTGGCGAGCGACAATACCCGCAGCGACGAGGCGGTCATCCGCGCGAGACGCCTCAGCCCCTACGATCTGATGAACTTTGCGATGCTCGCGACGCAGGCCATGAACGCTTCGTTGCTCGGCCGCCTCGATGACGGCGCGGAGCTGGCCGACCGTGCCGCCCGACAAGCCAACGCCCACTATCACATCCTCGGCATCGCGGCCTTCTGTAACGCGCTCGCCGGGCGGAGCGCGGCCGCGGCTGCTTATGTCGCGCGGCTTGCCAAGGCGCATCCGGGCTATCGGATCGGCGATTATCTGCGAGCTTTTGCCTATCGGGATCCGCACGTGAGGGGGCTCGTGCGCAGCACCCTCGGCCGTCTCGGTCTGAGCGACTGACGGCGTCCCGGGCGTCGCCAATGATCCGCGGCTCGTCGCGCGAGCCTTGGCCCCTCGCGGGCGCGTCTCCTCACACCGCCTCGGCCTCGCTCTTGCGCTCCATCCGCTTCCGCACGTGCGGGTCGAGCCAGCGCTTCCTCAGACGGATCGACGCCGGCGTGATCTCGACCAGCTCGTCGTCCTGGATGTAGCTCATGGCCCTCTCGAGCGTCATGCGCAGGGGCGGTGTCAGCGTCAGCGCCTCGTCCTTGCCGGAGGCACGCACGTTGGTCAGCTTCTTGCCCTGCACGACGTTGACCACGAGATCGTTGTCGCGGCTGTGCTCGCCGACGATCATCCCCTCGTAGACCTTGGTCTGCGGGTCGATCATCAAGTGGCCGCGCTCCTGCAGGTAGAACAGCGAGTAGGCGGTCGCCTCGCCGGGTCCGTTGGCGATGAGCACGCCGTTGCGCCGGCCGGGGATCTCGCCCTTGAACGGCACGTAGTCGTGGAAGAGCCGGTTCATCACGGCGGTGCCGCGCGTGTCGGTCAGCAGCTCGCCCTGATAGCCGATGAGCCCGCGTGTCGGCACGTAGAATACGAGCCGTGTGCGTCCGCCCCCGGACGCACGCATCTCGCGCAGCTCGCCCTTACGCTCGGACAGCTTCTGCACGACGATGCCCGAATGGGCCTCGTCCACGTCGATGATGACCTCCTCGACCGGCTCGAGCTTCTGGCCGGTCCCCTCGTCGGTCTTGGTCACCACCTGCGGCCGCGACACGGTCAGCTCGAATCCCTCGCGCCGCATGTTCTCGATCAGGATGCCGAGCTGGAGCTCGCCGCGGCCGGCCACCTCGAAGCTGTCCTTGTCGGCGTTCTCGCTGACGCGGATCGCGACGTTGCGCTCGATCTCCTTCATCAGGCGGTCGCGGATGACGCGACTCTGCACCTTGTCTCCCTCGAGGCCCGCGAACGGCCCATCGTTGATGCGGAAGTTCATCGCCAGCGTCGGCGGGTCGATCGGCTGGGCCGGCAACGCCGTATCGACGGCCGGATCGCACAGCGTGTCGGCGACGGTGGCATCGGTGATGCCGGCTATGGCGACGATGTCACCGGCCTCTGCAAGGTCCACCGAGGTGCGCTCGAGCCCTCGGAAGGCCAGCACCTTCGTCACGCGCGTGCTCTCGATCAGCTTGCCGTCGCGGGACAACGCCTTGATCTGCTGGTTGGGCCTGAGCGAGCCCGACCGGATCCGGCCCGTCAGGATGCGGCCGAGGAAAGGATCGGCCTCGAGCGTCGTCGCCAGCATGCGAAAGGGGCCTGGCTCGACGGTCGGCGCCGGCACGTGCCGGATGATGAGCTCGAAGAGCGGCGTCAGGTCGACCTTAGGTCCTTTCGGGTCGTCGGCCATCCAGCCGTCGCGCCCCGAGCCGTAGACCACCGGGAAATCGAGCTGCTCGTCGGTGGCGTCGAGCGAGGCGAAGAGATCGAAGATCTCGTTGAGCACCGCGTCGTGCCGCTCGTCCGGCCGGTCGATCTTGTTGATCGCCACGATCGGCCGCATGCCCTGCTTGAGCGCCTTGGAGACCACGAACTTGGTCTGCGGCAGGGGTCCTTCCGATGCGTCCACCAGCACGACGACACCGTCGACCATGTTCAGGATGCGCTCCACCTCGCCGCCGAAATCGGCGTGACCCGGCGTGTCGACGATATTGATGCGCGTGTCTTTCCAGAGGATCGACGTGCACTTGGCGAGAATGGTGATGCCACGCTCGCGCTCGAGGTCGTTCGAGTCCATCGCCTGGCTCTCGACCTTCTGGTTCTCGCGGAACGCGCCGGACTGTTTGAGCAGGGCGTCGACCAGTGTCGTCTTGCCATGGTCGACGTGTGCGATGATGGCTATGTTGCGGAGGTTCATGTGATCGGCGTCCCGGTTGGGCTCCGGGCCTCGAAGGCGCCGGGCGCGCACTGATTGTGCAGCGCATCATGAAAAGTTGGCCGGGGCGTAGCACATCCGGCCCAAAGTGGCCAGCGGGACGGGGCTGTCCCGGAGGATGCAGGCCGGCGATCTTGCCGGCGACCAGTGCCATGGCTGGAAGGCTCAGCCCAACCGTCCGACCGCAGCGACGGCGCGATCCAGCATGGCGCGGCTCGAAGCGGCCGGCCCGAGGTTGATGCGGCGGCCGTCCTTGAAGGTCAGGACGGGCTGGTAGGTCGCATCGCCATCGTCGTCCTTCTCGGTCGCGACGTCGAGGTCCTCCAGATCGGACAGCGATGCCTTGTCCTCGACCGTCTTGCAGGCATACCGGCGCTCGACGCGCACCCGGCCGAAGCGCAGGTCGACCTCCAGCGTAGCGTGGTGCGCGGTCCGCCATTCCCGGATGATCCACCCGTAGGAGAGCGGCGCCATCAGCAGCACCAACCAACCTGCGTGCCAGCCGCCGATCGCTGCACTCAGGTGGCCGATGACGATCGCCGTCGTGATGCCGCCGACGAAGAGCGACTTGAGGACCAGCTGCATGTGCGGCGAGCCCTCGCCGTTCACGAGGGTGACAGTGTCGTTGTGCTCGATCAGTCGCATGGCCGGCCCGGATCTCCGCAGTCCCGGACCGGACTGATAGATTGTGGCTGAACGAGAATCAATAAAATTATACATCGTTCACGCGAATGTGCACACCTCTTGCAATGTCCCTGGCAGCAATGACCAGCTGTCCCGTTTCGGTGCACCCATCCAAGCCGAGGCCCCCATGTTCGAGCGCAACAAGGTCGACAATATCGAGCACAACGGCGTCCCGGTGGAGATCACCACCGATTGCGGCGATGTCCTGTCAGGTCGCCTGCTGATGCCCGTCGGGCGCGGCCTGGTCGAGGCGCTGAACAGCCCCGGCGCTTTCCTGGAGTTCGAAGCCTGGGGCGGGGAGCGGACCTTCATCGCCAAGGCGTCGATGCGCAACGTCAGGCTGGTGCAGGCGCCGCGGCCGCAGAGCCTCAAGGGTCGCCTCGAGGCGGCCGACGGCTTCGATCCCCATACCATCCTCGGGGTTCGTGCCGGCTCCGGTCTGGATGACGTCAAGGCCGCCTGGCACCGCCTGTCAAAGGCCTATCATCCCGACCGTTACGCGTCGGCCGAGTTGCCGATCGAGGTGCTCGACTACCTCTCCGCCATGGCCCGTCGCATCAACGCTGCCTATGCCGCGCTCGAGGGGCCGCTGCTGACGTCCCGAAGGATGGCGGCGCTGCGTCAGCCGCCGGTCTACGAGTCTCGCCCCCGCGGTTGAGCCGCCAGCCGTCCCTCGACAACTCGCGCCGATACTCCCATATCCTCCGCAGCCGATCGGCTTGTCGGATCGGCAGGGGCCGTCGTCGATGCAGCGAGAGCACTCCGATCAGTTGAGCTATGCCTCGGCTTGGATGCCGCCCTGGCAGCGTGGCCTGGTCAGAGCGATCGAGAACGCCTCCGGCCGCCGCCGTCTGCTGACCATCTATGAACGTTGGCGCAGTGAGAAGGCGGGCCGGCCCGCCATGATGACCGAGATGCTGGAGCTGATCGGAACCGATCTCGACATCCGCGGCACATGGCCGGTCGTGGTCGGCGGCGACGAGCCGCTGGTGATGATCGCCAACCACCCTTTCGGCATCGGCGACGGCATCGCCTTGACCGTCCTGGCGGAGGCCCTGCAGCGGCCCTATCGCATTCTTGTCAACAAGGACTTCCTCAAGGTTCCGGAGGTGCGCGATATCGTGCTGCCGATCGACTTCGACGAGACGGACGTCGCCGTCCGGACCAACCTGGCGACCCGTGCCGAGGCCCGACGGCTGCTGAAGCAGGGGGTGACGATCGTCATTTTCCCCGCTGGCGGCGTCGCGACGGCCGAGCGACTGTTCGGACCTGCCGAGGAGTTGCCCTGGAAGCTGTTCACGGCGAGGCTCGTCCAGCAAGCCGGAGCCAGCGTCCTGCCTGTTCATTTCGAGGGGCAGAACAGCCGGCTGTTTCACGTCGTCAGCCGCTACAGCCTGACGCTGCGGCTGTCGCTCCTTGTCGCCGAGTTCCGCCGCTTCGTCGGCGCGCGTGTGTGTCTGACGGTCGGAGATGTGATCCGTTTCGAGGAGCTCGATCACCGCTCCGACCGGCGCGCGCTGACGGACGAGCTCCACGCGCACGTGCAGCGGCTGGCCCCCGGCAACCGGGACAAGCCGCTCGCGGCACTGCGGCCCAGGCCGCCCGAAGCCCGTCGCCGCTTCCCCTGGGATGCGCGCAAGGCCCCCTCCGGCTTGCCGCAAGGCAATGATAGCGTCATGTGATTCAGCGATAAGCGCGGTACAGGCTTCCTGGTTGAGACAAACGGAACGGTCAGATCGAGCCCGGCACATGATTATCGAGGCGCTCCTTGCAACCACAGCCGCTGCCGCAGGCGGGCTCGTCTACGCCAGGTCGCAGCGGTCTTCGCTGTATCGTCAATTGACCGGACGCATCGACCACATAGCTGCGACCCACCGGCCAGAGGTCGGCGGGCTGCTGCAGCGGCCCACGCCAGATTTCGGGGCGCGCATCGCTGTGCTGCACGATGTGCTGCCGATCGCGACCCTGCAGGAGCTGACGCGCCAGGCCCAGCACCTCGTACGTCCCGAGCGCAGCTACATTCCGACCCATAAGAAGGGCGGCACGGTTGCCTACGAGACGCTGTTCGAGGAGGCGCCGGCGATTGTCGGTCTCTACCATTCGAAGGAGATGACAGAGCTCATCTCCCGCGTCACCGGGCTCAGGGTCCGGCCGACGCCGATCTACGATCAGAGCTCGCTTTCCGTGCTCTTCTATGAGAAGCCCGGCGACCACATCGGCTGGCACTACGACCATAATTTCTACCGCGGTCGGCATTTCACGGTCTTGCTCCCGGTGGTCAATCAAGGCAGCGGTCCCGGCGGGCTCAGCCACGCCACGCTCAGGGCGAAGGTCGCGGACCGCGAGACCGACGTCGCGACGCCGCCCAATACGCTCGTCGTGTTCGAAGGTGCTCGCGTCCATCACAAGGTGACCCCCATCGTCGAGGGTGAGCGCCGCCTCGTCATATCGATGACCTACTGCACCGATCCGCGTGCCAATGTCGTGCAGGGTGCCATCAGGCGGATCAAGGACGTCGCCTTCTTCGGCCCGCGTGCGCTCTGGACTTGAAGGCGCCAGGAAGTCCGGCTAGCCAAGGCGCGTCCCGCCGATCACTATGCGCGCCGCCCCGGCCGCTGGCCGGGCTGTCATGCATTCGCGCTTCAGAGGCTCCCCACCATGTCCATCTCGATGTACCAGGCGTCCGTCCCCGTCATGCAGCGCCGGATGCGCAATCTGATCGCCATCCTCGACAAGGCCGAGGCGCATTGTGCGGCCCGCAAGATCGACCCGGAGGTGCTGATCAACGCGCGCCTCTACCCCGACATGTTCCCCTTCAAGCGTCAGATCCAGATCGCCTCGGACATGGCGAAGGCGGCGGCTGCCCGCCTCGCCGGCGTCGAGATGCCGAAGTGGGAGGACAACGAGAAATCGTTCGCCGACCTGAAGGCGCGGCTGCAGAAGGCCGTCGACTACATCGGCTCGTTCAAGCCTGAGCAGATCGACGGCAGCGAGAGCAAGGACATCAACCTCACCATCGGCGGTCAGCCGGCGGTGCTCAAGGGCCAGATGTACCTGCTCAATCATGCCTTTGCCCACTTCAACTTCCACATCACGACCGCCTACAACATCCTGCGCCACAACGGCGTCGAGATCGGCAAGCGCGACTACGTCGGCACCTTCTGAGGCAATAGCGATATGACAACCGGCACGGGCTCCAGCGAGATGTTCAGGTTGGACGGGGAGGTGGCGCTGGTCACGGGCGCGTCCTCGGGGCTTGGTCATCATTTCGCCGGCGTATTGGCCAAGTCCGGCGCGAGGGTGGTCCTGGCCGCCCGTCGCACGGATCGCCTTGAGTCCCTTGCCGGCCGCATCGAGGCGGAGGGCGGCCACGCTCTGGCTGTCCCTCTGGATGTGAGAGATCCGGCCTCGGTCAGGGCCGCCTTCGATCAGGCGGAGGCAGCCTTCGGCACGGTGACCGTGCTGGTCAACAATGCGGGCGTGACCGATCCGGCTTTCCTGACCCGCATGACCGAGCAGCAGTGGCGCGGCGTCCTCGACGTCAACCTCGACGGCGTCTTCCGTGTCGGGCAGGAGGCTGCCCGGCGTATGGTCACGGCAGGCAGAGGCGGCTCGATCGTCAACATCGCCTCGATCGTCGGCCTCGGCGCCATCAAGACGCTGTCGGCCTATGCCGCCTCGAAGGCAGCGGTGCTGGCCTTGACGCGCAACTGGGCGCTTGAGCTGGCGCGGGACAAGGTCCGCGTCAACGCCATCGCCCCCGGCTACATAGCGACGGAGCTCAACGACGAGTTCTGGGAGACAGATGCCGGCAAGCGCATGATCGCTCACGTTCCGATGCGCCGCCTGGGTCGGCTCCAGGAGCTCGACGGGCCGCTGCTGCTACTCGCCTCGCGCGCCGGCTCGTTCATGACCGGCTCGACGCTCGTGGTCGACGGCGGCCACCTCCTGCCGACGGAATGAGCATGGTCTCGTTGACGGATCCCCAGTCCAGTGCAGGCGCAACAGTGCGGGCGCCGCTCGAGCCGACGAGCTTTGCAGCACTGTGCCCCTGGCTCGCGGCCGAGATCGGCGCGGAGCGGGTCGAGATCGCCAACGCCGCGCTGCTCGCTGGCGGCGCTGTCCAACAGAACTGGCGGCTCGACGTCGCCGCCACAGGCGGGCCGCGCGACGGCACGCACGCCTGGGTGCTGCGCACGGATGCCGCCGCCAGCCTCGACGTCAGCCTCGACCGCCTGTCGGAGTTCCGCTGCATCGAGGCGGCCCATCGCGCGGGCGTGATGGTGGCCGAGCCGATCGCGGCCTCGGCCGATGTCGGGTTGATCGGACGGCCCTTCGCCATCCAGGCGCTCGTCGCTGGCAACGCGCAGGCACGCCGCATTGTCCGCGATCCGGACCTGGCCTCGTTCGGCGATGCGCTGGCCGGTGAGATCGGCCGTCAGCTCGCCCTGATCCATGCGGTGCGCCCCGCGCCCGGCGTGCTGACGTTTCTGCCGGTGCCGATCGCCAATCCCTCGCGTCGCTCTGTCGCCGAGATGCGCAAGGGCCTCGATGGCGCCAGCGAGGCGCGTCCGGCCATCGAGTACATTCTCTCCTGGCTCGATGCCAATGCGCCGGACCCGAGGGTGCTGACCCTGGTCCACGGCGATTTCCGAACCGGTAACTACATGGTCGATCGCGGACGCCTGACAGCCGTGCTCGACTGGGAGTTCTGCCACTGGGGCGACCCGCGCGAGGACCTCGGCTGGTTCATTGCCCGCTGCTGGCGCTTCGGCAATGACGACAAGGTGGCCGGCGGCATAGCCAGGCTGGCGAGCCTTCTCGAAGGATACAATGCCATTGCCGAGGCCAAGGTCACAGCGCCCGAGCTGGCCTACTTCGAGGTTCTGGCAGCGGCGCGCTGGGCCGTCATCTCCCTCCTCCAGGGCGACCGCTTCGTCAAAGATGGCGAGCGGTCGCTGGAGCTGGCGCTGACGGGCCTCATGCCGCCGGAGATGGAGTGGGATGCGCTCGACATCATCGACCGGCTCGCGACGAGAGGCAGGGTGACATGACCGTGCTGAAGCTCGGCGCCGAGGCGCTGCTGGATCTTGTCGCCGATGCCTTCAAGTCCGAGATTGCCCCGTCATTGCCGCCCGACAAGCGCTATCTCGCGGCGATGATGGGCAACGCCCTCGAAATCGCGCGTCGCGAGATCGCGGTCGAGGAGGAGGCGCTGGCCTTTGCGTTGCTCGACTACGTCTATGAGGACGGGGATGGCACCGTGGAGCAGCTCTCCCGCGACATCAGATCGGGCGCCGTCAACGACGCGACGCATTGCGACCTTAGAAAGCGGCTGAAAGCCCATCTCGCGGTCGAGTTGAAGGTTCGAAACCCGCGCTTCCTGGCCGCCCGGAGCACGAGGAGCTGACAGGCTCGTCGTCACCACCCCCGGTCCCCCTGCTGTCCGCATCGCATCCCCCCAATAAAAAGACCGGGACGAGTGGTCCCGGCCATCAGGAGATCAGGGAGAGACGGCGGTTCAGTAGGTGACCTTGGCCGTTGCCACGAAGCGATCGTCGCACTGGAAGACCTTGCCGGTGCAGAAGCCGTCCGTGAAGCCGGCCGCGGCATTGTTGTTCTGGATGTCCGTGTCCCAGTAGCGGAAATCGAGTGAGAAGCGGTCGCCGAAGCCGAGCGTCACACCCGCGTTCCAGTAGAGATAGCTGTCGTCGCCGTTGCCCACCAGTGCCGCGTAGCGCAGATCGTCGCCGGCCTGGTAGCCGATCAGCGCGCTTATCGACGGAGTCACACCGTGGATCGCCGCGAAACTCTGGGAGATCGAGCCTTCGACCGTCCAGACCGCGCCCGTGTCGTTGGTGTACTCGGGCGAGTAGAAGCCGGTCAGGCTGATCGTGCCGTCCTTCCAGGGCGACCCGCTCGCACCGAGCTTGACCTCGACGTAGTCGAGCTCGCGGCTGGCTGCCAGGCCACCGTCGAACGCATTGGGATAGGTGTAATAGATGACGCCGATGTCGAACGTGACGGGGCCAATCACGGGCTTCACGCCCGCATAATAGTCGATCTCGACGTGGGCGACGTCCTTCTCCGGCGTGATGCCGTCCTTGCCGAAGTCGATCGACGACGACCAAACGCCGGCATAGAGCCACTTGTAGGCGAGGTCGACGCCACCCTGCGCGGCCCAGTGCTCAGCCGACTGTGAGAACCCGCGGAAGACGTATTCGGTGGTGGCGGCAACGTTGGCGGTGATCTGCAGCTCGCGCTTCGGCTCCTCGGCCGGCGAATCCTTCAGGCTCCCCTTCTTGTCCATGCCGTCCGCGAATGCCGGCCCGGCGGCGCAACCGACAGTTAGCGCCACGATACCGGCTATCAGCCGGCCCGAATTCCAAGTCCCCATTTCCCTCTCCCGATCCATGCAAAGCCTTTTCAGGGGCCGACTCGATTTGCCCTCCCACTCACAATCATTCGAGGGATGTAAGCAACTCAAGGCGAAGAATCAGGCATCTAAGGCATTGAAATCCCAGTGTGGCGAATAAGTAACGAGATTTGGTGGATGCCCAAATTGCATGCAGTAGATGCCGGAGAAGTCGGCATGCGGCACGCCATGTGCGCAACAGCCGTGCACGATCCGGTCGCGCGCCGGGGAGGCGATGCGAGAGATGTTGCCACTTGAGGCCGTCTGCGCTGCAATGTCCATATGGCGTCGAGCAGCGCGTCGATCGCGCAAAAGGGTTGTCAGTGACAAAAGCCGGCAGCTTGATCCGTACAGCGCTTGTCACCGGGGCTGGCAAGCGCATAGGCAGAGCGATTGCGCTCGACATGGCGGCACACGGCTGGGATGTGGCCGTGCACTACGGCTCGTCCGAGACCGAGGCCGACGGTGTCGCCGCTGAGATCCGTGCCATGGGGCGCCGGGCGATCACGGCGCACGCCGATCTCGAGGACGCTGCGTCGGTCCTGCGGCTCGTGCCCGAATGCGCTGGCCGGCTCGGTCCGCTGACCTGCGTGGTCAACAACGCCTCGCTGTTCATCGAGGATGATGTCGCGACGCTGGACCCGGCCGTATGGGACCGGCAACTCGCTGTCAATCTGCGGGCGCCGGTGCTCCTGGCCCAGGCCCTGGCCAACCACCTGCCGCCGGACTGTTTCGGCAATGTCGTCAATATCATCGATCAGCGGGTGCTCAGGCCCACGCCCGATTTCCTTTCCTACTCCATTGCCAAGGAGGCGCTCCACGCAGCCACGCGCCGGCTTGCGCAGGCGTTGGCACCGCGGATCCGCGTGAATGGCATCGGTCCCGGCCCCGTCCTCCAGAGCGTCTACCAGACCGATGCTGCCTTCGAGGCCGAGGCTCGCGGCACGCTTCTGCGCCGCGTGACCGGGCCGGCCGAGATCGCCCAGGGTGTCCGCTTCATCCTTGACGCTCCTTCTCTCACCGGCCAGATGATTGCCCTGGACGCGGGCCAGCATCTTGTCTGGACCTGCGCTTGAGCCGCAGTGCAGCGGCGGCAACCGACCGAGTGCTTCGATGAACGAATCCGGCCACCGCGACGACCCGCGGGACCGCGCTGCAGGGCGGGGGCTGCGCCACGTCTTCGTGGACGGCCTCGAGCTGATGGCTAGCGTCGGTGTCTTCGAGGTCGAGCATCGCTACGAGCAGCGGATCTTGGTCTCGGTCGGTCTCGAGGTCCTCGACGACTACGACGGCACGTCGGACCGCCTCGATCAGGTGCTCGATTACGGCACGATCGTCGAGGCGTGCCGCCGTATCGTGGACCGTGCCCATTACAACCTGATCGAGACGCTGGCCGAGCGGATTGCCGACGCGGTGCTGTTGGACGCCCGCGTTCATTGCGTGCGAATCAGGATCGAGAAGCCCGATATCGTCGCCGGTTGCCGTGCCGTGGGCATCGGCATCGAGCGCCGGCGCGGGGGGGGGTCGGGTTGATCCTGCAATTCGAGCGGCGCCACAATTAATCCTCCGAATGCCCCAATTCGCGCCCGAAACATCGGCGACGACTGAGGTCCGTCGTCGGGGGGCGACTTAACGGGCTGTTAACGATAACTGCCTAGTTATTCC
>JANRJI010000005.1:0-2133 GCA_033764055.1 Hyphomicrobiaceae bacterium | reverse complement strand
GAGCAGGGCCTGATCGAGCCGGGTTTCGGCGGCAGCGGTCAGGTCGGGCTTGCGGCTCGGAATTTCGTGCGGGGCCGGGCCCTGGCCGTTCGGACCGCCGAAGCCGCCGTCGCCGCGGGCAAAAGTCGTCGAGAGCAGCGTATAGAGCGGCGCGTTGTCGGTCGCGGAGCGGGCAGCGAGTTCTGTGTAGATGATGGCGCCCTTGCCCGGTCCCTTGTCGTAGGCCTCGGTGACGCGGCTATCGACGAGGATCTCGCCTTCGGGCTCGAGCGGCCGGTGCAGGGTCAGACGCTGCTCCCCGTGCACGACCTTGGTGTAGTCGTAGCCGCAGTCCTTCAGCAGCGGAACGCGCTGCAGCACGGTCGCCATCGATGCGACCGTCTTCAGTTTCTGGCGCTCGAAGGTGTAGGCGAGCTCGGCCTCGTCGTAGGGGTCGCGGCTCATTCCGATGCCGATGGCATAGAGCATGGTCTCGCGGTCGGTGTAGCTGAAGCGGTCGCCCGAGCGCTTCAGCCCCATCAGCTTGTCGTAGTTCAGGGCCATTGAGGGTGTCTCCCGAGTGCGATGTTGGTCAGTCCAGCTCGATGCCGTCCATGCCGGAATTCTTGCGGACCTTCGGCAGCATCTCGCGGAAGAGGCGGCCGGCCTCGCGCGGGTCCTCGACCTGCCCAACCTCGGCCCCGCGGCGCCAGCCTTCGCAGATGGCGATGCGACCGAACCCGGCCTGGAACACGCGGCCCGTGATGTCGCTCGCTTCCTCGCTCGCGAGATAGACGACGGTCGGCGACACCCACTTCGGATCGCGCTTGGCGATCTCCTCCGGCGTCAGCTCGCGGAGGCCCTCGGTCATGCGCGTCTGGGCCGATGGCGAGAGCGCGTTGACAGTGACGCCGATGCGGCGCAGTTCGCGAGCAGCGATCACGGTGAAGGCCGCGATCCCCGCTTTGGCTGCACCGTAGTTGGTCTGACCGACATTGCCGTAAATGCCGGATGTGGAGCTGGTGTTGATGACGGCTGCCTTCACCGGCCCGCCGATCTCCTTGCTCTTCTCGCGCCAGTAGGCGGCGGCATGGCGCGTCGGCGCGAAGGTGCCTTTCAGGTGCACCTGGATCACCGCGTCCCACTCGTCCTCGGTCATGTTGACGAGCATGCGGTCCCGCAGGATGCCCGCGTTGTTGATGAGCACGTCGAGCTTGCCGTAGTGCTTGACCGTGCTGTCTATGAGGTTCTTCGCACCGGCCCAGCTCGAGACGTCGTCGCCGTTGACGATGGCGTCGCCTCCGGCCTTCCTGATCTCGGCAACGGTCCGGGCCGCATGGCTTTCGTCGCGACCCGTGCCATCGACGTTGGCGCCGATGTCGTTGACGACGACCTTGGCGCCTTCCTTGGCCAAGAGGAGCGCGTGCTGCCTCCCGAGGCCGCGTCCAGCCCCTGTCACGATCGCCACGCGCCCTTCGCAGAGCCCTGCCATGTCGCTTTCCTCCTGCTCGTTTCTGATCGGAGGATTAGTGTGCGACGGGCGTCGGGCTTCCGCAACCTCGTCGGTCGTTCCTGGGCCGCGGGGAAGCGTCAGTTCTGGACCAGTCGCGCGGTGCCCGTTCGGCCGTCGTCACGACGCCAATGAACGGTCGCTCCGGTCACGCGCATCCGGTAGCAGTGCTTCCGCCCGTCGAGCCACACCTTCCACTGCTGGCAGATCTCGCCGGCAGCGACCCACCACCGGCCCTGGTCCTCCTTGGGCCCGCCGAGGAACTGGCTCGTGATCATCGACGCTTTGCCGGACAGTACACCGCCTGGCCGATACAGGATGGGGAGGCTGCCCATTGGCGTGCTGATCACGACTGTTTTGCCGGAAACGGCGCGGCGGAGGTCATCGCTATGCAACGTTGCAGGCTCCGCCCAGGCCACGCCCGATAGTGAGGCAGCTCCAACGGCCGCCAGTCGTGCAATCTTTCTCACGTCTTTTCCCCAAACCTGGCCAAACCCGCTCTCCCGGGCCTTGGCCGTGTGATCCTCGATTCCGGCAGGCGCGAGGCCCGGCTCGCCGCTCTCCCGACAAGTGTCTTTCAGCTCGCGCTGCAGACCGAGCTACTGGTTGCTGACACCACGCGGCGCCACGATGGCCATCGCCAC
>JANRJI010000004.1:0-5893 GCA_033764055.1 Hyphomicrobiaceae bacterium | reverse complement strand
TCCCTCTGCCTAGCCTTGTCGCCGGAGGAGACCCACCGATGATCGAAGAAACGCTCGACATTACGACCCCCGCCGGCGCCATGGAGACGTTCGTCGTCCAGCCCGAGCGCGGCGAGCACCCCGCCGTGCTCATGCTGATGGACGCGCCCGGCATCCGCGAGGAGCTATACGACATGGCCCGCCGGCTCGCGACGGTCGGCTACTGCGTGCTCCTGCCGAACCTCTACTACCGCGCCGGCCGCGACACCAAGTATGGCTCCGACGTGCTGACCCACGGCAGCGCCGAGCACGCACGCATGCGCCACGTACGCACCCGCATGATCATCCCCCCGGTGATGGTCGACGTCGCCGCCATGATCGCCTTCGTGGATGCCAGGAAGGGCGTGAAGCGCGGCCCGGTCGGGACCCACGGCTACTGCATGAGCGGCCCCTACTCACTGGCCGCCGCCGCCCGCTTCCCGGACCGCATAGCCGCAGCCGCATCGTTCTACGGCACCTGGATCGTCAGCGACGCGGTCGAGAGCCCGCACATGACGCTCGGCCGCATCAAGGGCGAGGCCTACATCGCCTGCGCCGAGATCGACGAACTGGCCCCGATGCCCATGGTCACCGAGTTGCAGCGGCTGTTCTCCGAATCGGGCACGCGCGGCGAGCTGGAGATCTACCCCAAGGCCCATCACGGCTTTGCGTTCCCGGGCCGCAAGATCTACGAGAAATGGGCTGCCGAACGCCACTGGGAGCGGCTGATCTCGCTCTACCGGCGCAATCTTGGATGAGACGATTGGAGGCCACGACCGGGTTCGAACCGATGTCCACGGATTTGCAATCCGCTGCGTAACCACTCCGCCACGTGGCCCTCCGCAAGCTGGGCGCGATCGAGCGTTCCAGCATCACCGCGAAGCGTGTATCACAGGCCTGTGACCGCACGCAATGCGATTGACCGGCGGCGGAGCGGCAGGAGTCCCCCTGGCTACGCTGTCCTTGCGGCGGGCCGCCGCATGTGGGTCCGGCATCGACGGGTGGCCGCGAGGGCAGCCGTCCGCTAGACAAGGCCACGAGAGATACGTGGCGGGAGGCTTGAGAATGGATAGCGCCGTTCAGCGCAAGAACATGGTCGACAGCCAGGTCCGGCCGAACGACGTCACCGACCGCCGCATCCCCCGCGCCATGCTGGACACCCCGCGCGAACCCTTCGTTCCGGAGGACCGGCGCGCCATCGCCTACATGGACGGGAACCTCCCCGTCTCGGCCACCGGCCGCTGCCTGCTCGCCCCCCGCACGCTCGCCAAGATGCTCCAGATGCTGGTGATCGAGCCGGAATCGACCATCCTCGACGTGGCCCCCGCCACGGGCTACTCGACCGCCGTTATCGCCCGGATCGCCAAGCGCGTAGTCGCCGTCGAGAGTGACGCGGCACTGGCTGCTACGGCCACCGTAGCGTTGAAGGCGCTCGGCCTCGCCAACGCCGAGATGCATATCGGCGCCCTCGCGGACGGGGTCCCGGCCCGCGGCCCCTACGATGGCATCCTCGTCGGTGGAACCGTAAGCGAGGTGCCCCGGGCGCTCCTCGACCAGCTGAAGGACGGCGGCCGCCTCGTCGCGATCCTCGATGTCAACGGCGTCGGCAAAGTCTACGAATGGCGGCGCTACGCCATGAGCTTCGACCGCCGCAGCGTCTTCGACGCCGAGGCCCCCGTGCTCCCGGGCTTCGAGCGCACCGCCGAGTTCTCGCTCTAGGCCGTCACGAGGCGGAGGCTGCAGGGTGTTGCAGATGAACGATGCGGGTAGCTCGCAGGGCGGCATGACTCTGCCTCGATCCGGCATGACGATCCGCTCACGCCCTTGATTTGGTCACGTGACCACCCCCGGATCGGATCGGGTTAACCGGTCCTTAACCGCGCAATGTCGACACAATCGACGGCTATTCCGATCCATACTAAACAGTGTTCGATAAACGCTGATCAGGAATTAGGCATGTACCGGTCTCAGAACCGCCTGCTCGACGACGTGGCTCGCTGGCAGGCCTCGGGGTGGGTCACGCCGGAAGGCGCCTCGGCGATTCGCAACGAGATCGCCGCCCGCCGCTCGGGCATCGGGCTGGCCGGCGTCCTCGCCACCCTTGCGGCCGTCCTGCTGAGCTTCGGTGTGATGAGCTTCGTAGCCGCCAACTGGCAGGTGATGCCGAAGCTCTGGCGGCTCGCGGTCATCGCGCTCGGGCTGTGGACGGCCCTCGGCGGCGCCATCTGGCTCGATCGCCGGGGCCATCCTTACTTCTCCAACTCGGCCCTTCTCGCCGGGTCCGGCATCTTCGGCGCCGGCATCATGCTGATCGCCCAGATGTATCACATGGACGGACACCCGCCGGACGCAGTCCTGCTGTGGGCATCCGGCACCGTTCTGATGGGCCTCCTGACCCGCTCGAATGCGGTCCTGGCCGCCGCCCTTGCGCTGTTCACGCTCTGGTCGCAGATGGAGAGCTTCGGCTATGGCCTCCGGCAGGGCCCGCATTGGGCTTTCCTCTTGGCCTGGACCACCGTGGCTGCCGGCGTCGCCATCACCCGCTGGCGCCCCGGCATGCATCTCCTTGCCATCACCCTGTCGCTCTGGATCATCCAGCTCGCCTACACCGGTCATCTTCATGGCCGTGCCGCATCGGGGCATCTGCTCGTGACCCTGATCGGCCTCACACTCGTCGGCGCCAGTGTCGGCTTCGGCCCGGTCATCGACCGCTGGCGCCAGATTTCCGGCCCCTTGTTCGCCTACGGCTTCTTCATCGCCTTCGTCGGCTCGCTCGGCCTCCAGTTCGTCGCCGACCACAGGGGTACGCTGACGCTGCCGCTCGGCGCGCTCACCCTGCTCGCCATCATCGGGGTTCTCGTCTGGGCGTGGCGCAGCGACAACCGCGCCGGAATCTGGCTCGCATACGCGGCATTCTCGATCGAGATCTTTTCGCTCTACGTGAAGAAGATCGGCACCATGCTTGGCACCTCGGCGTTCTTCCTCGTCACAGGCCTCCTTCTTGCCGGCCTCGCCTGGGCCGCGTTCCGCCTGCACGGCAAGACGCTCCAGATCGTGGAGGAACCCCGATGATGCGACGCTTCCTCACCCCGACCGTCGCCATTCTGCTGTCCGGCCTCGTCATGACCGGCGCCCTCGCCTGGCTCGTGATCGACCGCATTGCGCTGCTCTCGAGCGGCCGCGAGATCGTCCTCGCCATCAGGCCCGTCGATCCGCGCGATCTGTTCAAGGGCGACTACGTCCGCCTCGCCTTCGATGTGTCCGAGATCGACAAGGCCCTGCTGCCCGACGACGAGACGCGGCGCGGCGAGCGGCGCTTCGGCCCCGGTGCGACCATTCCGCTCTATGTGGTCATTGAGCGCCAGCCGGACGAAAGCTGGAAGCCGGTCGCCGTCTCCGAGACCCAGCCGAGCGGCCTCTCGGCAAACCGCGTCTTCCTCAAGGGCAAGACGCAATGGCACTCCCGCCGCCGCGTGCTCTACGGCATCGAGCGGTACTACGTGCAGGAAGGCACTGGTCTCGCCCTCGAGAATCTTGCGCGGACGTCGAAGCTCGCGGCCATTGTCGCCGTGGGCCGCGACGGCTCGACCGCGATCAAGGGTCTCGTCGTCGACGGCCGCCGCGTCTACGACGAGCCGCTTCTTTGAGCGGCTCGTCGCCGACGACCACTTATCCCTTCGCCGCCCTGAGGCGCGTGAAGCCGGCATCGAGATCGGCCTTCAGGTCCTCGACGTCCTCGAGGCCGATGTGGATACGGACGCACGGCCCCTCGGGTTGCCACTTCGTCGCCGTGCGATAGGCGCTCGCGTCGAACGGCAGCACGAGGCTCTCGAAGCCGCCCCACGACGCACCCATGCCGAACAGTTCGAGCCCCTCGAGCATCGCCGCGACCGCCGCTTTCGGTGCGGGCTTCAGAATGAACGCGAAGAGCCCCGACGCGCCGAGGAAATCACGCTTCCAGATCGCATGTCCCGGATCGCTCTCGAGCCCTGGGTGCAGCACCCGCGCCACCTCGGGCCGTGCCTGCAGCCAGCGCGCCATCTCGAGCCCCGAGCGCCAGTGCCGTTCCAGCCGCACCTCGATCGTGCGGATGCCACGCATTCCGAGATAGCACTCCTCGGTGCCGACGCCGATGCCGAGGAAATCGATCTGCGGCACCATGCGGGCAGCCGCCGCTTCCGTCATCGTGATCGATCCGAGCATGGCGTCCGCGTGTCCGACGATGTACTTGGTTGCCGCCTGCACCGATACGTCGACGCCGTGTGCGAACGGCTTGTAGTAGAGCGGCGACGCCCACGTGTTGTCCATGACGACCATGGCGCCGCCCGCGTGCGCCGCTTTGGCGATGGCCGGGATGTCCTGCATCTCGAACGTCTGCGAGCCGGGGCTCTCGGTGAAGACGACGGTCGTGTTGGGCCGCATCAGTTTGGCGATGCCGCCGCCGATGAGCGGGTCGTAGTAGGTCGTCTCGACGCCGAGCTTCTTGAGAATGTTTTCGCAGAGCTTGCGGGTCGGCTGGTAGACGCTGTCGGTGACCAGCACATGATCGCCGGTCTTCACCAGCGCCAGCATCGCGTGTGAGATCGCGGCGAGACCGTTCGACGCGAGCATCGTCCGGTGACCGCCTTCCAGATGCGCGATTGCCGCTTCCAGCGCTTCGGTCGTCGGCGTGCCTTTCCGGCCGTAGGTGTATTTCTGCTGCCGCTTCTCGAAGCTTTCGAGCGATTTGAACAGCACCGTCGAGCCCCGGTAGACCGGCGGATTGACAAAGCCATGGTGTGCGAACGGATCGCGGCCGTGATGCACGATATCGGTCGACGTCCGCCGCTTGGCGTTGGGCTTGCCGTCACTGCCGCCGCTTGTCGTCATATCGTCCTCGTTTCTCGGAAGGCCCAACCCAGGCCGAAACCCCGATTAGACGGGATGTGGCTCCCCGGTTCAAGGCGGCAGACGGCCACTTGGGTGTCGACGGTTGCCCTGGCTTGGGGATGGTGCTCACAATGGCCAAAAAAGCAGGCCCGGAGGAACCCCATGACGAGCGCTACCGCGACCGCCGACACAGGCCCCTCACTTACCGCCGCCGACCACGCCCGCGCCATGGCCGACTACATGCGCGAGGGCACCGCCCGCGCCTACGCCCTCCCCAATCGGGGCCCGATCGTTCTCGGGCCGGACGGCCGGCTCGCCCCGGCCATCCTGGAGGCCTACTGGACTTACGGCTTTTATGTCTTCACCGGCGTCGTCGGCCCTGAGGAACTCGCCGAGCTTCGCGCCGACGTCGACCGCGTCATCGAAGGCGCGCCCGTCGCCCCGGACTCGACCGTCGATCGCCACGGCCGGCCCGCCCTCGGCGCGGGCATCGTGAAGCCGCCCTACCGTTGGGCGAAGCCCCTGAGCGACCCGCTCGGCGGCACCGACAAGAACAACGGCCGCCATCCCGTGAAGATGCTGGAGGCCAAACCCGCCGACGACGCCCCCGAATGGACCGTCCAGCTTCTCGACGGCAACCTCCATCTGATGGAGAGCTGTCTCCGCCTCTACGGTCATCCGGGCCTGCTCGCCGTCGCAGCCGCCATCAACGGCGAGGATTTCGTCCCCTACAACGAGGTGACGTTCGTCAAGGAGCCGGGCCTAGGCCCCTCGGTCGCCTGGCATCAGGACGGCACGACACACTGGACATCGCCGGACTGGGATGAGGGCGCCCACGGCTTCAACTTCATGACTCAGCTCTATCCCTCGACCGCCGCCAACTGCGTCTGGATGCTCCCCGGCAGCCACAAGCTCGGCAAGGTCGACATCAAGAAGCTCGTCGCCGAGAGCGGGTCTGAGCGCATCGCGGGCGCCGTGCCCATGCTGTGCGAGCCGGGCGACACCA
>JANRJI010000003.1:0-29644 GCA_033764055.1 Hyphomicrobiaceae bacterium | reverse complement strand
TCGAACTGCATGCCCTCGACGACGTCGAGCTCGGTCTCGAGGCTCTTGGCCTCCTCGACCGTGATCACGCCCTCGTTGCCAACCTTCTGCATCGCCTCGGCGATCATGCGGCCGATCGAGGCCTCGCCATTGGCGGAGATGGTGCCGACCTGGGCGATCTCCTCGGAGTTCTTGACCTTCTTCGACGACGCCTTGATCTGCTCGACGACGACGGTGACGGCCTTGTCGATGCCGCGCTTCAGGTCCATCGGGTTCATGCCGGCGGCAACCGACTTCAGGCCCTCGCGCACGATGGCCTGGGCAAGCACGGTGGCCGTGGTGGTGCCGTCGCCGGCCGCGTCGTTGGTCTTCGACGCCACCTCGCGCACCATCTGCGCGCCCATGTTCTCAAACTTGTCCTCGAGCTCGATCTCCTTGGCGACCGTCACGCCGTCCTTGGTCGTGCGGGGCGCGCCGAAGCTCTTCTCGATGACGACGTTGCGGCCCTTCGGACCGAGCGTCACCTTTACGGCGTTGGCGAGAATGTCGACGCCGCGCATCATGCGGTCGCGCGCGTCGATCGAGAATTTGACGTCCTTGGCAGCCATAGGCGGATTGCCTCCGTATCTGAGATGGAATGAGAAGCGTGGGACAGGAGCAGTCGGTCGGGAGCGCAGGCCGCCGGGCGGGGCTCGCGGAGCCACTCACCCGTCATGACCGGCTACCCGCGCTGCAGATCACTTGTCCAGCACGCCCATGATGTCGCTCTCCTTCATGATCAACAGCTCTTGGCCGTCGATCTTGACCTCGGTGCCGGACCATTTGCCGAACAACACCTTGTCACCCTTCTTGACGTCGAGCGGGACGAGCTTGCCGGCCTCGTCGCGGGCGCCCGGGCCGACGGCGATGATCTCGCCCTGCTGGGGCTTCTCAGCGGCGGTGTCGGGGATGATGATGCCGCCAGCGGTCTTCGTCTCGCTGTCGGTGCGGCGCACGACGACGCGGTCGTGGAGAGGACGGAATTTCATCGAGGGTGCTCCAGATGGCGGGGACCCAACGGTCCACCGGCTCGGTTGCATGCTAGCCGTTGTTAGCACTCAAGCCATTTGAGTGCCAGGCCGGCGCTGAAATAACCCCAGCTCGGTCCGCAGTCAACGGGGAACGTGCTGGGCGACCGCCATATTCTGTCGCCGCACCGCAGGGCTCGCGGTGACCACACGGTCAGGTCGAGGCATGGAAATTCTGCACCGATGGGCTGTGCGGCCCAAGGGCAAGGGCGGAAATCTGTCGAGCGCCTACAGCAGCCGGTCGGTTGGTCTCGGCGCAGCAGGAGCCGGATCGAATGTGCTGTTGACTGCGAAGAGGAAGCGAACTGTGCCCGGCGAGGTCGTGTCCGCCAGGCGGCCGGTGACGAGTTGGAAACGTAGCCCGGGCAGCCCGAGGCGGCCACCGTCGACATGCTCCAGGCTGGTCACCTCGACATGTTGCGGCCGGCCATCCTTGCCGTCGATGGTGATGCGGTCGCCGACTACGAGCAGCTTGCCGAATGCGGCGGCCGAGGATCCCAGTCCGCTGAGCCAAACGTTGGCGGGGGGCATGGCCCAAGCCACATCCGAGTCTGCGAGCTCGTGAGCAAAACCGCTGGCGAGAATTGCATCCGGTGCCGCCGAGCGAGCCGTGCTGCCGGCACTCAGGCCGGCGAAGACCGCGGCCGTGAGACCAACCAAGCCAAGACCTAAGGCAACGGCGGTCGAGCGATGCATCGGCTGTCTCCCTGTCAGCTGGCTGCAATATGGGGGCGCTTCTGGAATTCGTGGAGGAGGGGGCGAAGACTCTCGCCGAGTCGGCTAACGCCTCCTCCTCCACTCATCCCGCCGCGGGGAGGCGCTGACGCGGCGGAGATGGCGCAGGAATGCCAGATTGAAGGCGACCAGCAGCGAGAAGGTTAGCCCCAGCACGGCGAGGTCGGACAATCGCCGCGGCAGCAGCGGATCGGCTGCCGGGCGCAACTGGGCGACGGCAACTATGGCGTTGTCGGCGCCGGGCCCAGGCGGTGCCGTGACCTCGACCGCACGGGAGGCGATGGTTTCACCGGCGAAGGCTTCAGACAGCGTCCAGCCCCTGCCGCCATCGACTGCTGGCAGAGTCACTACTGGAATGCAGAGGAACAGGGTCGCTCCGATTGCCATATCCCTCAGCCAGCTTCCGCGCATCCGGTACGACTTGCCACGCATGCGGGTTCTCCCTCATCGATCGGTTGTCGAGGCCACACCGATGGTCTAGCCGCGGAATGTGGCCGTTGGAGAGGCGAGTTGTGGCGAAAAGAGGCCGCGAGACCTGTGTGGCGGGAGGGACACGGATGTGCATGGTGCGGGCTCAAGGCCCGCCGGCATCGCGCTTGTCGAAGCCTTCCTGCACGATGCGCATGGCCTCCGGCGGATGCTCGCGGGCCAGGGCAAAAGCCTCGCGTGGCGAGCCGGTCAGCCACGTCTCGAATGCGGCTTCTCCGGTCAGCAGGACCGGCATGCGCTCGTGATTGATGGTCGAGACCAGGGCATTCGGGGTGGTCGTCATGAACGAGTAGACGTCGATCTCGACCACGGGCCCATCCTTCTTGATCGGTCCCTTCCAGTGCTTCCAGAGGCCAGCGAAGGCGAACAGCGGGCGTGGCTCGTCGCCTTTCAGGGCGAACCAGTGCCACGTGGCTGGCGTGATCTGACGCGGCTCGGCGAAGGAGGACGCCGGCACCAGGCATCGGCGCAGCTCGAAGCTCTCCCGCCAGAATGGGCTCGCGAGCGTCTTGTCGTCGCGGAAGTTCGTCACTCGGCGCGGCGCGCGTCCCGGCTGCGGGAGCACGAAGCCCCAGGACATGGTGACGAGCTCGCGGGCGCCGTCCGCGGCCCGCTTCACGACTGACGCGGCGTGACCCGGGAAGATCGAATCCTTCGGTTCGAACGGGCCGGCCCGGTTGTGTCCGACGCGGAAGAGGCGCAGCACGGCCTCGGGTGCACGGGTCATCGAGTAGAGATTGCACATGGCAGCGCACTTCAACTCAGTTCGAGGTTGCTGTGAACGTGTGGTCGGTCGACCGTCGCTGCAAGCTGCCGCAGCTTGCGGCGGGAAAGACCGGGGATCGGCTCGACGGAAAATTGCCTCCTCGCGCGTTGAAGGAAGTACGCCAGGGAAGGCAACCGACAACGAGAGGAGAACTCCAATGCGTCACGTCGTGAAGATGCTTCTGCCTGCGGCAGTGCTGGCGGTGGGTCTCAGTGCCGGCAATGCCGAGGCCGCGCCGGCCGGCAACGGCCTCGCCCCGCTGAAGGCGGCATCGGGCGCCGGATCGGCCGTCGAGAACGCCTATTGGGTGCGGCGTTGCCATCGCACGCGCTGGGGCGTCCGCTGCCACCGCGTGTGGGTCAGCCCGCGGCCGCACTGGCGCCGTCACTGGCGTCGCTGGTAGGCGACAGGGCAACTCGCGAGAGTTGGCTCGGGGCCGCCCCCTGGGGCGGCCCCTTTTGCGTGCATGGTCAGCCGACGATGAGCTTGCCCGGGTTCAGAATGCCAGCCGGGTCGAGCGCGTGCTTGATGCGGCGCATGAGATCCAGCTCGACGGGACTCTTGTAGCGCAGGTTCTCCTCGAGGCGCACGAGACCTATGCCGTGCTCGGCGCTGATCGAGCCTCCCAGCTCGACGACGATGTCGTGCACGATCCTGTTGACGTTCTCGCGCTCGGCGGCGAACTGGTCATAGGTCCAGTCGGCAGGCCGGACGGGATTGTAATGCAGGTTGCCGTCGCCGACATGGCCGAAGCAGCAGAAGCGCGAGGTGGGATAGGCAGCCTTCATCGCTGCGTCCGCACGACGGATGAACTCGGTGATGCGCGACAGCGGCACCGAGACGTCGTGGGGGATGGCCCCGCCGGCCGCCTGCACTCCGAAGGGCAGATCCTCGCGCATCTTCCACAAGCGCTTGGCCTGCTCGCTCGAGGTGGCGAGCACCGCATCCTCGGCGATGCCAGTCTCGACGGCGGCCTCCAGCACGAGGCCGAGCGGCTCGGCCAGAGAGCCCGGCTCGCCCTGACCGGTCACCTCGGTCAGCACGTACCAGGGATGAACGGCAGGCATCGGATCGGTGTGGCCCGGCACGCCGGCGAGCAGAAGATCGATCGTAGGGCGGCTGATCAGCTCGAACGACGAGACGCTCTCGCCCAGGCGCTCGCGCATCAGGCCGAGCAGCGCCACGCCGGCATCCGGGGACTTGACGGCGACCCAGGCGGATTGAGCCTCCGTCGGTTTTGGGAAGAGCTTGAGCACAGCCGCCGTGATGATGCCGAGCGTGCCCTCGCCGCCGATGAAGAGCTGCTTCAGGTCGTAGCCGGTGTTGTCCTTGCGGAGCCCCTTGAGGCCGTCCCAGATCCGGCCGTCCGGCAGCACCACCTCGAGGCCGAGCACCAGGTTGCGGGTATTGCCGTAGCGAAGCACCTGGATGCCGCCGGCATTGGTCGAGATGTTGCCGCCGATCTGGCAGGTGCCCTCGGCGCCGAGGCTCAGCGGAAAGAGGCGATTGACATCGGCGGCGGCCCGCTGGATCTCCTGCAGCACGACGCCCGCCTCGACCGTGATGGTGTCGTTCTTCAAGTCGATCTCGCGGATCGACTTCATGCGCGCGGTCGAGACGATGACCTCGTTCATGCCCTGGCCCGGCTGGCTGCCATAGGTGAGGCCGGTGTTGCCGCCCTGGGGCACGATGGCCGTGTCCGTCTCGGCGCAGATGCGCACGATCGCAGCCATCTCCTCGGTCGTCCTGGGGCGCAGAAACAACGGTGAGCGTCCCTGCCAGTTGCCCCGCCAGCTTCTAGAATAGGGCGCGATGTCCTCGGGCGTGTCGATGTAGCCGACCGGGCCGACGGCGGTTTTCAGGCGATCGAGAACGGACTGAGCGACTGAGGGACGGGTGTTGCCTGCCGGAAGTGCCATGCCGGATTTGCTCGTCTGCTGTCGATCCGGGACCAGCCCCGGCGCGCACTGGATGCTTGCGGCGCCCGAGCCAGTGGCTGGAGCGGGGTGCCGCGTCGGCGGGACTACGGTGTCATTTGCCGGTCCACTGGGGCTTTCGTTTCGTCAGGAAGGCGTCGAGACCCTCGCGGAAGTCGGCGCTGGTGTAGACCTTGGCGACCAGATCATGATCGTCGACCTTGGGCGCCGCCTCGCGGATGCGGCGCATGAGCTCCTTGGTCGTCGAAATCGTCAGCGGCGCATAGCCGGCGATCTGGTCGGCCAGGGCCTTGGCACGGGTCATGAGGGCGGCATGATCCTCGACCACCTCGGTGACGAGGCCGGCTGCGAGCGCCTCGTCGGCTGTCATCAGCCTCGAGGTGAACAGCAGGTCGACGACGCGCGGTGCACCCATCAGCCCCGTCAAACGTTGCAAGCTGGTCGCCGACAGGCAATTGCCGAGCGTGCGCGCGATCGGAAAGCCGTAGCGCATGTCGCGGGTGGCGATGCGCATGTCGCAGCAGGCCGAGATGGCGGCTCCACCGCCCGTGCAGGCGCCGGAGATCGCCGCGATCATCGGCACCGGGCAGCGCTCGATGGAGGACAGGATCTTGTCGACCCTGGCCTCGTAGCCGAGGCCGTCCTCGGGCGTCTTGAAGTCGCGGAATTGGGCGATGTCGGTGCCCGCGGCGAAGGCCTTGCCGCCGGCCCCCGTCACCACGATGGCGCGGATCGTGCCGTCGCGGGCCTCGCCGTCGCAGAGGTCAGCGAGGCGCTGGTACATGGCGAACGTCAGCGCGTTGTACTTCTCCGGACGGTTGAGCGTGATGGTCATGACGGGACCGTCCCGCTCGACCAGGATCTCGGTTGTCATCTGGGCCTCGTGCTGGCTCGGCCCGGCGTCTTTCTCGGGCCCGGGGAATTCAGCAGGGGCGGCGGCCGAGTGCAAGCGAGAAGGCGCCCGGCTCTGAAAGAGCCCTTGCACGGCAAGCGGCAGCGCCTGCTAAGCTTGGATCATGAGCACGGATAGCGAGGCTGACGGCTTTCCTGGCAAGCCCGGCGCAGGCGGCGTCGCGGTGAGGCCCGTTTCGGTCGCCGATGTCGCGGATGCGCTGGCCCTCGGATGCAAGGATATGTGGGCGGCGCCTCTCATGAGCATCGCCATAGCAGCCGTCTACACGCTCGGCGGCTGGCTGCTTGCCGCGTGTCTCGCGGTGCTCAGGCTGCCTTATCTGGTCTACCCGCTGGCCATGGGCTTTGCCTTGATCGCGCCGTTCGTGGCGGTGGCCTTCTACGAGGTCAGCCGCCGCCTCGAGGCCGGCGAAAGACCGAGCCTCTCCGCCGTGTGGTGCGCGGTCCGCGCCGCCACGCGCCGGGATGTTCGCTGGATGGCGTTGATCACGGCGTTCGCCTTCTTCATCTGGATGGATATCGCGGCGATGCTGACGCTCTCGTTCTTCGGCGCGGCGGCGCTCGACCTGAGCGTGCTGTTGACCGAGATCCTGACGACCAGCCAGGGCATCGCATTCCTGATCGTCGGGCACCTCGCGGGGGGCGTGATCGCGGCCCTCGTCTTTTCGATCTCGGTCATCTCGTTCCCGCTCCTGCACGACCGCGATATCGACGCGATCAGTGCCATCATCACGAGTGTCCGGCTGGTGCGGCAAAGTCCTGTCGCGATGGCCGCATGGTGCCTGACGATCGCCGCGGCGGTCGTCGGAGCCATCGCCTCGGGCCTCGTGCTGCTGCCAGCAGTGCTGCCCGTCCTCGGCTACGCAACCTGGCATCTCTACAGGCGCGCCGTCGCCTGATCACCGTCGGAGTCGTCAACCGGCCCGGCTTCGGTCGACCGGATCGGGGGCGGCACAACCCGGGGCTTGCGCGCCTCGTCGCAGCGCCGGGACGATCAGGCGCACTGGAGCGCCTGGATCTCCTTGTCCTTTGCCTCGGCCCGCTGCAGGGCGGGGCGCGTCGCAAGGCGGGCTACGTAGCTGGTGAGCTCCGGCCTCGGTGGCAGCAGGCCGAACTGCACCGTCCAGCGGATCGCCGAGCCGAAATAGACGTCGAGTGCGGTGAACCGGTCGCCGAGAAACCATGGGCGCTTGGCGACGGCCTTGGCCACCGTCTCCACAGTGGTGTCCAGATCGCCGTAAGGCATCATCGACGCTTGGCCCGGCTCGCGCTTCAGCGCCTTGTCGACGAGCGCCGGCTCGAGGCAGTTGCCCTGGAAGAACATCCATCGGACGTAGGGTCCGCGCAGGGGATCACCGATCGCCGGGGCGAGGCCTGCGCTGGGGTAGGCGTCGGCAAGGTAGAGGCAGATGGCGCCCACCTCGGTGACGAGCACGCCATCGTGCTCGAGCGCTGGCACCTTGCCCATAGGATTGACGCCGAGATAGGCCGGCTGGCGCTGCTCGCCCTTCTTGAGGTCGAGGACGTGGAGCTCATAGGGTTGCCCCAGCTCCTCGAGCATCCATAGGACGGTCGACGAGCGGCTCGGGGCGGCATGGTAGAGCCGCAGGCGCGGTGTGCTCATGGGTCAACTCCTGTCACTTCGCTCCGGGACGCCGCGGCGGCCAGCCCGGAGGCTCGTGTCGGGACACAATGAACCGTCATGCGACCACTCGCGCGCTTCCCGTCAGTAGCCCCGCGCCGGGTCGACGATGTTGCGTAGCGGCTCGCCGGCCTCGTAGGCGCGAATCTGGCCGGCGACGTAATCGGAGATGGCGTCAGGGTCACTATCGGCCGCATTGTGCGGGGTGACCGTGACTTTGGGATGGCGCCAGAACGGGCTCGAAGACGGCAACGGCTCCTCGTGGAAGACGTCGAGAGTGGCCGCGCCGAGCGTGCCATCGTCAAGGCAGGCGAGAATATCAGCCTCGTTCTGCAGGCCGCCACGGCCGGCATTGACGAGCACGGGCGCGCCCAGAGCACCGTCGCGGGCCAGGCTCTCGAACAGTTTCCGATTCAGGATGGCGACGGTGTCGGGCGTCAGCGGCACCAACGCCACGAGGATATCGGTGCGGGAGAGAAACGCCGGCAGCTCGTCTGGGCCGGCGTAGGAGGCAATGCCAGGAACCGCCTTGCGGGAGCGGCTCCAGCCGGCCACCTGAAAGCCGATACGCTGCAGCACCTCAGCCGCGTCGCGTCCGAGCTCGCCGAGCCCGAGGATGCCGACACGCACGGCCGAAGCGGCCCATTGGTCCTTGGCCTCCCACGAGGCGCGCGCCTGAGCGGCGTCCAACATGCGCTGGCGGCGGTGATGCATCAGGCAATGCAGCACAACGTACTCGGTCATGCGCCTGGTCAGGTCGTCGTTGACGACGCGCACCAGCGGCACCTTGGGCAGGGCCGGGTCCTTCAGGAGTGCATCCACGCCGGCACCGAGATTGAAGATCGCCTCCAGCTTCGGGAAGCGTGCGAGCAGACCGGGCTCGGGCTTCCAGACGGCCGCATAGCGGAAGGACGCCGGATCGCCACCGGCGTCCTTTGCCAGCATGATCCGGCGGCCAGGCAGGCGCTCGCTGAAACGACGCAGCCAAGGCTCGGGCCCCCAGTTGTCGCCGGAGCCATTGATGACGAGCAGGAGGGACATGGCGATCTGGTCCTTGGATTTGCCGGCTGGTCGGTCAGGTGGCCGCGGCGCCGTTGTGTGCAACCTCGAGGTTCAACGCGGCGGCGAGCAAAGCCTTCGTGTAGGGCTGCTGCGGGCTCGCGAAGATCTCGCGCGACGGGCCTTCCTCGACGACCTTGCCATCCTTCATGACGATGACGTGGTTGGAGAGCGCACGGACGACGCGTAGATCGTGGCTGATGAACATGTAGGCGAGGTCGCGCTTTCTCTGCAGGTCGCGGAGCAGGTCGACGATCTGGGCCTGCACGCTCATGTCGAGGGCGCTGGTCGGCTCGTCGAGCATGACGAAGCGCGGCTCGAGCACCATGGCGCGGGCGATGGCGATGCGCTGGCGCTGGCCACCCGAGAACTCGTGCGGGTAGCGATCCTGGGCCTCCGGATCGAGTCCGACCTCGACGAGCGCCTTGGCAACGCGGGCGCGGCGCTGGTCGTAGTCGAGGTCCGGGCTCTGAATGATCAGCCCCTCCTCGATGATCTGGCTGATGGACAGGCGCGGAGACAGCGAGCCGTAGGGGTCCTGGAAAACGACCTGCATCTCGCGCCGCAGCGGCCGCATGGCACGCGATGTCAGCCCGTCGATGCGGCGGCCGAGGTAGATGATCGGCCCGTTCGAGCTGACCAGCCGCAGGATGGCGAGGCCGAGCGTCGTCTTGCCGGAGCCGGACTCGCCGACCACGCCGAGCGTCTCGCCCGCGCGAATGGCCAGCGAGAGGCCGTCCACCGCCTTGACGTGGGCGACGGTACGCTTCAGGAGGCCGCGCTTGATCGGAAACCAGACCCTCAGGTTGTCCGCCTGGACGATGATCTGGCCATCGGGGTTGGCACTTGGTGGATCGCCCTTCGGCTCGGCGGCCAGCAGATGCCGGGTGTAGGAATGGCGCGGGTCCGCGAAGATGCGCGCGACCGGGCCGTCCTCGACGACGCGGCCCTTCTGCATGACGTAGACCCGGCTTGCCATCTTGCGGACGATGCCGAGGTCGTGGGTGATCAGCAGCATGGCCATGCCGAGCTCGCGCTGCAGCTCCTGCAGCAGGGCCAGGATCTGGGCCTGAATGGTCACGTCGAGGGCCGTCGTCGGCTCGTCGGCGATGAGAAGGTCCGGCTCGTTGGCCAGCGCCATGGCGATCATGACGCGTTGGCGCTGGCCGCCCGAGAGCTGGTGCGGGAAGGCGTCGAGCCGCTCGTCGGCATTGAGGATGCCGACGCGCCTGAGCAGCTCGAGCGTGCGCCTTCGCGCCTCCTCCGGGCCGATGCCGCGATGCTCGCGTAAGACCTCACCGACCTGCCGCTCGATGGTGTGCAGCGGATTGAGCGAGGTCATCGGCTCCTGGAAGATCATGGAGATGCGGTCGCCGCGCACCTCGCGCATCTGCCGCTCGGGAAGCTTCAGGAGGTCACGGCCCTCGTAGAAGATCTCCCCGGTCGGGTGGGATGCAGCCGGGTATGGCAGCAGGCGGGTGACAGACAGCGCCGAGACCGACTTGCCGGAGCCAGACTCGCCGACGAGGGCGACCGTCTCGCCCTTGAAGATCGAGAACGAGACGCGGTCGACGGCCCGCGACGTGGTGCGGCCCGAGCGGAACTCCACGGAGAGATCGCGGACGGTGAGGAGGGTCTCGCGCCCTTTGCCCGTGCTCATCGGAATGTCTTCCTCGGGTCGAAGGCGTCGCGAACGGCCTCGCCGACGAAGATGAGGAGCGCGAGCAGGAGGGCGATCGAGAAAAAAGCGGACAATGCGAGCCACGGCGCCTGCAGGTTGCCCTTGCCCTGCAGCAACAGCTCACCGAGCGATGGCGAGCCGGGGGGCAGGCCCAGGCCAAGGAAATCGAGCGCGGTGAGGGCCGTGATCGAGCTCGACAGGGCGAATGGCAGGAACGTCAGCGTCGCCACCATGGCATTTGGCAGGAGGTGCTTGAACATGATCAGCGCATCGGAGAGGCCGAGCGCGCGTGCAGCCTTGATGTACTCGAAATTGCGGCCGCGGAGGAATTCGGCCCGGACGACGCCGACCAGGCTCACCCAATGAAAGAGGAGCAGGATCGCCAGCAGCGTCCAGAACCCTGGCACCAGCACCTTCGAGATGATCAGCAGCACATACAGCGACGGGATCGCATTCCAGATCTCGATGATGCGTTGGAAGACGAGATCCACCACGCCGCCGAAATAGCCCTGCACGGCGCCGGCAGTGATGCCGATGATCGAGGAGAAAATCGTCAGCAGCAGGCCGAAGACGATCGACAGACGAAAGCCGTAGATGATGCGGGCGACGACGTCGCGGCCTTGGTCGTCGGTGCCGAGCCAGTTGCGATTTCCGATGGCGTTGAAGCGGGCGAGCTGGTCGGGCGGCGCCTCGCAGAGATCGAGGCTGGTAGCCCAAGGCGGCGGCGATGGGAAGCCAAGACAGCGGCCGTCGGCGCCCTTGATGCGCGGGTAATCCTTGTTGATCGAGCTGTAGGAGTAGCGGATCGGCGGCCAGAGCACCCAGCCGTTCTTCTCGATCTCGTCGAGGACGACCGGATCCTTGTAGTCGGTGACCGCGAGGAAGCCGCCGAACTTCGATTCGGGATAGTCCACGACGATGGGAAACAACGTCTCGCCCTTGTAGCGAACGAGGATGGGTTTGTCGTTGGCGATGACCTCGGCGAAGAGGCTGAACACGAACAGCGCCAGGAACAGCCAGAAGCTCCAGTAGCCGCGCTTGTTGGCCTTGAAGTTCTCCCAGCGGCGCCGGTTGATCGGCGAGACGCGCACTTGCCGGCCGAGGATCCGCCGGGGCGGCGGACCGGCGGGCGGGGCCGGACGCTCGATGACGTCATCGGGCTTCGCGTCCATGGCTCACACCTCCCGCGTGTCGAAATCGATCCGCGGATCGACGAGCGTGTAGATGAAGTCCGACACGATGTGCAGCACGGTCCCGATCATGGCGTAGATGTAGACGGTGGCGAAAACGACGGGGTAGTCGCGGTTGACGATCGACTCGAACCCGAGCAAACCCAGGCCGTCCAGCGAGAAGATCTGCTCGATCAGCAGGCTGCCCGACAGGAAGGCGCTGACGAAAGCGCTCGGGAAGCCGGCGATGATCAGCAACATGGCATTGCGGAAAACGTGACCGTAGAGCACACGGCCCTCGGAGATCCCCTTGGAGCGCGCGGTGATGACATACTGCTTCTTGATCTCGTCGAGGAACGAGTTCTTGGTCAGGAACGTCATGGTGGTGAAGGAGCCGACGGCAATCGCCGTCAGCGGCAGCACGAGGTGCCAGAAATAGTCGATCACCTTGCCGATCGCCGACAGCTCGGCCCAGTTGTCGGAGCCAAGTCCCCGGCGGGGGAACCACTGGAAGAACGAGCCGCCCGCGAAGACGACGATCAGCAGCACGGCGAACAGAAAGCCCGGGATGGCATAGCCGACGACGAGCGCCGTCGACGACCAGATGTCGAGCTTGCTGCCGTCCTCGACCGCCTTCCTGATGCCGAGCGGAATGGCGATGAGATAGGTCGCGAGCATCATCCAGACGCCCAGCGATATGGAGACGGGCAGCTTCTCCTTGATCAGCTCCACCACGGAGATGTCGCGGTAGTAGCTGCGGCCGAACTCGAAGCGCGCGAAATCCCAGACGAGCTTGGCGTAACGCTCGTACCAGGGCTTGTCGAAGCCGAACTGCTTGTTCAGCTCCTCGATGAATTTAGGGTCGAGGCCTTGCGAGCCGCGATAGCGCGAACCGACACCATCGCCGCCGGGGGTGGTCGGGCGAGAGGATACTGCGTCACCGGAACCCCCGCCGAAGCGGGCAGTGGCGCCGGCATCCGTGCCGGTCAGTTGCGCCATGATCCGCTCGACGGGGCCGCCGGGCGCGAATTGAGCGAGCAGGAACGTCAGCGTCAGCACGCCGACCAGCGTCGGAATGATCAGCAGGAAGCGCTTGATGAGATAGGCCGCCATTCTGCTCGCTCGTGTGTGATACCGGATTGGGGCGCAGCTCGTCTCCGGTCGATCAGCGGTTCAGCTTCGCTGCCTTGGTCTCGTCATACCACCAGGTGTCGATGATGCCGCGAGCGTATTTCGGCTTGATCCGAGGGCGGGAGAATTTGTCCCAATGCACGATGTTGTGGGCTGCCTTGTACCAGTGCGGCACCCAGTAGTGGCTGGCGCGTAGCACCCGGTCGATGGCGCGGGCTGCCGTCACGAGCTGCGGGCGAGACTTGGCGTCGATCACCTTCTCGATGAGGGCATCGATCACGGGGTCCTTGATGCCGGCAAGGTTCGAGCTGCCCTCGGACTCCGCCGACGAGCTGCCGAGATAGGTGAACAGCTCGATACCCGGCGTCAGCCCCATGGTGAAGCGCGAGGAGACGATGTCGAAGTCGTACTTCTTGACGCGGCTCTGGTACTGAGCGCTGTCGACGAAGCGCAACGATGCCTTGATGCCGATCGACTGCAGGTTCTTGATGTAGGGTGCGATGATGCGCTCGAAGGTGCTGCCGCCCGCGTCGAGGAACTCGAGCTCGAGCTGCTCGCCCTTGGCATTGACGAGCGCCTGCGCGCCGTTCTTCGTCTCGAGCCGCCAGCCGGCCTCGGACAAGAGCTTCAGGGCCTCTCTGAGCAGGCGGCGGTCGGTGCCGGAGCCGTCGCTTTTCGGTGGAGAATAGGGCTCGCCGAAGACGGACGGCGGCAGCTTCGACCGGAACGGCTCGAGCAGCGCGGCCTCGTCGGGAGTGGGCGGCCCCTTCGCCTTCATGTCCGAGTTCTCGAAGTAGCTCTCGGTGCGGGTGTAGAGGCCGTAGAACAGGTTCTTGTTGGTCCACTCGTAGTCGAAGGCGAGACCGATGGCCTGACGGACACGCGGATCCTGGAATTTGGCGCGCCGGGTGTTGAAGAAGAATCCCTGAGTGCCGGATGGCGTCTCGTCCGGCATGGTCAGCTTGACGAGACGGCCGTCTTTGACCGCGGGAATGTCGTAGCCGGTGACCCAGTCGCGAGCCGTGAACTCCTCGCGCAGGTCGATGCCGCCGGCCTTCAGGCTCTCGAGCTCAGCCGTGCGGTCGCGATAGTACTCGTAGCGGATCTCATCGAAATTGTAGCGGCCGCGGTTCACAGGCAGGTCCTTCGCCCAGTAGTCGGGCCGCCGCTTATAGGTGATCTGCTGGCCATGCTTGAACTCCCCGATCGTGTAGGGGCCGGAGCCAACAGGCACTTTCAGCGTCGTCTCGTCGAAAGGTTGCGTATCGTAGTAGTGCTTCGGCAGCACGGCGAGACCGGCGACCGTCAACGGCAGATCGCGAACCAGCGCCCCCTGGAAGACGAAGCGAACGGTATGCCGGTCCAGGGCCTCGGCCTTGACGACATCCCGCAGGGTGATGCGGTAGCTCGGATGGCCCTTCGACTTGAGGATGTCGAGAGTGAAGACGACGTCCTCGGCCGTGACCGGCTTACCGTCGGAGAAGCGAGCCTCGGGCCGCAGCCTGAACGTGACGCTGAGCCCGTCGGCTGCGACATCGGCGGTCTCGGCGATCAGCCCGTAGCCCGAGCCCGGCTCGTCGCCGGCGCCCTCCATCAAGGTATCGTAGAGCAGCGACAGGCCCTGGGCGGGATCGCCGCGCAGGATGAAGCTGTTGAAGCTGTCGAACGAGCGAATGGCGGCCGGGCCGACGAGGGACAGGCGGCCGGTCCGCGGCGCGTCCGGATTGACGTAGTCGAAATGCTTGAAATCGGCCTGGTATTTCAGGTCCCCGAACACGGACAGGCCATGACGCGGCTCGGCGGCCACGGTGGCGACACCCAGGGGAATTGCTACGCAGAGGCTCGCCAGTCGTCGAAGCATGCTCGTCATCTCAATCCTCTCCACCGGCTGCCGGCACGACCGACTAGCCCTTACGCTCGGCAGCGAGCCGCACTGCCGCGGCGTCGTCGTACCACCAGAGCCGGATGAAGGCATCCGATGGGGCGGCGTGTCGGGGCAGGCGCTCGGGCCGTGCGAACTTCGTCCAGTAGGCGACGCGATCGACCGGGGAATGGAACTGCGGGACGAGATAGTGGCCCCACAGCAGGACGCGATCCAGGGCGCGGGTGGCGGCCACCAAGCTTTGGCGGTCGTCGGCGTAGATCAGGCGCTCGATGATGGCGTCGATCACGGGGCTTTCCAGCCCCATGATGTTGCGCGAGCCTTCCTGGCGTGCCGCCTCCGTGCCCCAGAACTCGCGCTGCTCGTTGCCGGGCGAGTGGGATTGCGGAAAGCTGCCGACGACGATGTCGAAGTCGAACGACTGCACACGGCGGCCGTATTGCGCGCTGTCGACGACGCGGACGTCGATTGCAATGCCGAGCTTGGCCAGCTCGGCCTTATAGGCGAGGACCAGACGCTCGAAGCTCGGCTGCACGAGAAGCACCTCTGCGGCGAGGCGCTCGCCGCTGGAATTGGTGCGGATACCATCCTTGATCTCGTAGCCGGCCTCGGCAAGGAGGCGGGCGGCCTTGCCCATGTTGCGGCGGAAATCGTCCGGTGCGGCGTTGACGGGGTTCTTGTACTCGGTGGTGAACAGCTCGGCCGGCAGCAGGCTCCGAGCCTTGTCCAGAATGGCAAGCTCCTCGCCTTCCGGCACGCCGCGGCAGGCGAGCTCGGAATTGCCGAAATAGCTCGACGAGCGCCGGTACTGCTCGAAGAACATGGCCTTGTTGGCCCACTCGAAATTGAAGGCGAGGTTGAACGCCTCTCGCACCCGGCGGTCCTTGAACGGGGGGCGTCGAAGATTGAAGACGAAGCCCTGCATCGACTGGATATCGCCGTCCGGAATCTCCTCCCGCTTCACGTGACCCCGCTTGACGGCGTCGAAATCGAACTCGGTGGCCCAGCCCTTGGCGCTGTTCTCAGGCCAGAAATCGGTCTCGCCGGCCTTGAACCCTTCGAATGCTGGCAGTCGATCGCGATAGTAGATGAACGAGATGTGGTCGAAATTGTACTGACCGCGGCCGACGGGAAGGTCCTTCGCCCACCAGTCCTTGATCCGCTCGTAGGTGATGCGACGGCCGGCCTCGAACGTGGCGATCCGATAGGGGCCGGCGCCGACCGGCACCTCCATGAGGCCACGTGAGAGGTCGCGCGGCTCGCCTTTGGCGTCGGCCGTCATCCAGTAATGGCGCGGGAGCACGGGCAGTCCGCCAATGATGTGCGGCAGCTCCCGGTTGCCGGGCCCGTCGAACACGAAACGCACCTCGCGCGGGCCGACCTTCTCTGCCTTGACGACATTCTTGTAATAGAGCGCGTAGCGCGGGTTGGCCTTCTTCAGCGCGTCGAGCGTGAAGACGACGTCGTCGGGCGTAATCGGTTTGCCGTCACTGAAGCGGGCCTCGGGTCGCAGGCCAAAGGTCGCCGACGCGTGGTCGGCTGGATAGCTCACCCATTCGGCGATCAGGCCGTACTCCGTGGACGGCTCGTCGAGGCTCCGGGTCATCAACGTTGCGTTGACGAGCGACAGAGAGGCGGCAGGCTGGGCTTTGAGGACAAACGGGTTCAAGGTGTCGAATGTGCCGAGGGCACGCAATCGGATCTGGCCACCCTTCGGAGCATCGGGCCGCACCCAGTCGAAATGGAGGAAGCCTGGCGGTGCAGCGGGCTTATCGACGAGCGATAGCGCGTGGTGGCGCACTGCGGCCGCATCGTCGCCGGCGCGGACGGAAACGGCGAGAGGGACGAGCATTGCCAGGGCAACGATCGGCGCGATTGCTCCGGAGAGCAGGGAGTGGGGGCGCGGCATTTGTCTCTGGCTGAAGCTGACGGAAGCGGCTCTTGTGCGGCCATTCTGTTCGTGCCGGTGGATCGGAACGCTGGCCTGCACTCGCTCCACCGGCTGAAGACGACCATGAGAACCGGGCGGCCATCTGCCAAGTTAAATCTTGGTCAGGCCCAGGTGAAGCACCTATCGGCTGCGACCTTGCGGGGGCCAGAGGAACAAGGCCGGGAACAAAATCTACCCGACCGGGAGCTGCCTCCGGGTCGGGCAAGGCTTGTCAGGCAACGCCTCGCAACCTGCTGCGGCGACGATGTCGCAACCCTACTGCTTGGGCGCTGCGGCCGGAGTGGCTGCGGGTGCTGCAGGCAGCGGGGCGGGATTGTCGGCCAGCGTGCGGAGATAGGTCAAAAGGTCGGCGAGCTCGCTCGTATCCTTCACACCGGCATAGGACATGCGGTTGCCGGGAATGTAGCCCTTCGGGTCGTGAAGGTAGTTGGCCAGCGCCTCCCAGGTCCACTTGCCGCCCTTCTCGGCCAGTGCCGGCGAGTAGCTGGTGAAGCCCGGATGCTTGCCAATGTCGCGGTCGATGATGCCGTAGAGGTTCGGTCCCTGCTTGGTGGCGCCACCTTTCTCGGGCGTGTGGCACTGCAGGCAAGCTTTGAACACGTCCTTGCCATTGTCGGCGCTGGCTTTCGGGAGGAGGGTCGCCACACTGGCGAAATTGAACGCCTCGGCTGCTGGCGCCCCGCCCTTGGCGGCACCGCCCTTCGGCATCGGTAGCGTGTATCCGGCCGTCACCTGCTTGCCGTGGCCATCATCGTGGCCACTCTTGGCGCTCATGATATGGCCCAGCTCGCTGGCGCCGAAGATGAAGAGCAGGGCCGACAGTGCGGCACCGGCGATCTTGTTGAACTCGAAGCTGTCCATTTGCCCCTGATCCCGCGTCTCGTCCCAGCCAGTCCTACCGTTGTGCACGCCACCCGATGCGCTTCCAGCGCGCGCAACGACGGCCAAAGTCAATCGTGGCGCGCCGGGCGGCGCACCATAAGTCTCGGGCAACTATAGGGTCTCCACCTTGCCTTGCAACCAGCGACGAAGTTGTTCTACGACAAGGCCCCGAGACCAATTGTCACCCATGCCGAGGCCCCGTTCATGCGCCAGCCGAGCGTGCTCACCGTCATTCCGGCCCGTATGCAGGCGACCCGCCTGCCGGGCAAGCCGCTGGCCGACATCGCGGGTATGCCGATGATCGTTCAGGTGTGGCGCAGGGCGATGGATGCCGAGGTCGGACGCGTCGTCGTGGCTGCCGATACCGAAGAGATCGTGACCGCAGTGCGCCGGGCGGGGGGAGAGGCGGTGCTGACACGGCCTGACCACGCGTCGGGCTCCGATCGGGTCTACGAGGCGGTGAGCAAGGTGGATCCGGAAGGCGACCAGGAGATCATCGTCAACCTGCAAGGCGACCTGCCCACGCTCGAGCCTCACCTGGTGCGCGCCTGCCTGCGCCCACTGGAGCGGAGGGAGGTCCACATCGCGACGATCGCGGCGGAGATCGGGGAGCCCGAGGAGCGGACCAACCCGAACGTGGTCAAGGTGGTCGGAACGCCCGTCGCGCCGGACGTGCTCCGCGCCCTTTATTTCACCCGTGCCACGGCTCCCTATGGCGACGGGCCGCTCTATCACCACATCGGCATCTATGCTTATCGTCGAACGGCGCTGGAGCGGTTCGTCGGGCTCAGGCCCTCGCCACTGGAGCAGCGCGAGCGCCTGGAGCAGCTCAGGGCTCTCGAGGACAACATGCGCATCGACGTGGGGCTGGTCGATACGGTACCGCTTGGCGTCGACACACCCGCTGATCTCGAGCGCGCCAGACGACTGCTCGCTCGGCCCTGACCGGCGCCACCATTTTCCCGAAGGACAGGACGACATGCCTTCCGCAAAGACCAGGGCGGGCGCCGCCGGCGCCGCGAAACGCGCTGGTGCGCAACCGACGGACATCAAGCTGCGCATTTCCTACCAGGGTGAGCCGGGCGCCAACTCCCATACCGCCTGCAGCCAGGTGCACCCCGAGCTCGAGCCGATGCCCTGTCCGACCTTCGAGGACGCGATCGGCGCCGTGCAATCGGGCGAAGCCCGCTACGCCATGATCCCGATCGAGAACTCGCTGGCTGGTCGGGTCGCCGATATCCACCACCTGCTGCCCAACTCGGGGCTCTACATCGTCGGCGAGCACTTCCTCCCGATCCGCCATCAGCTGATGGGCCTGAAAGGGGCGAAGCTCGGCGACATCACGGACCTCTACAGCCATGTGCACGCGCTGGGCCAGTCGCGGAAGATCATCCGAAAGCACGGGCTCAAGCCACACGTGGCCGGAGACACTGCGGGGGCTGCGCGGCAGGTGGCGGAGTGGGGCGACAAGACCAAGGCCGCGCTGGCCCCGAGGCTCGCCGCGGAGATCTACGGGCTCGACATCCTCGCCGAGGATGTCGACGACGAAAAGCACAACACGACCCGCTTCGTGATCCTGTCGAAGGAGCCGGACGACGCCGATCCCGGCAATGGGCCCGTGATCACGACGTTCATCTTCAATGTGCGCAACGTGCCGGCCGCGCTCTACAAGGCCATGGGCGGCTTTGCCACCAACGGCATCAACATGACCAAGCTCGAGAGCTATCAGGTCAACGGCGAGTTTGTGGCGACGATGTTCTATGCCGATATCGAGGGGCACCCGGCAGACCGGCCGGTGCGGCTGGCGCTCGAGGAGCTGTCGTTCTTCTCGACGGAGCTGCGCATCCTCGGCACGTATCCGGCGAGCCCTTATCGCGCCGAGATCCGCAAGCGCGCCGAGGCGGCGATCGAGGCCGCGACCCTCGAGCGGAAGCGATAGGGCGTTTTCGCCGGCACTTGGTCGCCCCCGAAGGACGGTGTGACCTCAATAGCGGCCGAGATCGCGCGTTGCAACGTGGACGAGTGCAGGCCCCGCGGTGAGACACGAAGGCTCGTAGAGTGGCAACTCATCCGGGGACAGCTGCTCAGCCGAGACAGCGAGCAGGTTGGGCGTAGAGGTTGCCGCCGGTGCCACCACCGGTATGGAAAGCTCTGGGGACCCCGTCGTCACCGGTCCCGTGGCCAGTGCGCTGGCCAGGCACCAACGATGCTCGAGCGACTCCGCCAGGACCAGCTCCGCCGCCAGGCGCATCGGCTGTGGTGTGCCGCTGGCCGAGTCCGGTCCGGTCGCGGGGTGGACGGCGCCGGCCGGCGGGGGGACGAGCGACGGAGTCGGATTGACCAGGGAAACCGGCTGGATCGATAGGGCGTGAACGGGGCGCCAGGCAGCGGGGGATGCGCGCACGATCTCGCGCGGGGGATCGACGAGGGCCGGCTCGGCGCCGGCCGCGGCCTCGCGCACCGATGCGGCATCCACAGACCGGTCGCCACGCGGGGAAGCCGGGTGGCGATGCGGTTGGGCGACGACCGCCTTGCGGGCCGGATCCGGATGGGGCTGCGCCTCGTGCTGAGAACGGGGCGCCGGCCATGTTGCAGCAAGCTCGGGCGACGGATCCAACTGTGGCATGGTCTCTGCCGCCGCCGGGGGCGCTTGCTCCTCAGGCGCTGGATCGGGACGCATGGGCAAGCCAAGTCCGGAGGCACTAGCTCCGGCCAGCACGGGAGGTCCGGGCTCGATCATCGCCGTGCCAGTCTTGCCGGTATCGGTTCGCCAGTGAATCTTGGGTCCGTCCTGGCGGACCTCCATGCAGGTCTCCTCGGCATCGAGCCACTTGAACCATTTCTGGCAGAGGAGGCCATTGCGCACCGACCATCGGCCGCGATCCTTGGCCGAGCCGAGATAGGCCGCGAGAACCGTGCCGACGGTGCCGGTCATCAGTCCGTTGGCGCCGTAGCTCACTGTCAGCGGCACGCCGAGTGGCGTATCGATCTTGACGGTCTTGCCGGCAATCATGGCTCGGAGCTCTTGCTCGTCGAGTTTGACGGGCGTCGCCGAGGCACCTGTCCCGAGCAACAGGACGGCTCCGATCACCACGTGCTGACGCATGAACAAACGCTCCAACTCGTATGTCCGAATGGCTGCATGCAGCTCCTCCGGACCTCGTTAGGCGTGCGCCAAGGCCGCAATGCGACGCGATTGGGGCTTCGCTTGGGCAATGCACGCACACTGCAAGGACAGTGCGCCGTTAAGGGTTAATAAGGAGTAAAGAATGACGTGCAAAGAGTAGGAAAATTGCTGGGCATGGCAGCTCTGTGGGGAGGCGGGCAGGGCCGAGAGAGCGCCTGCCCGGTCCGATCGCCGGTCAGTAGATCGTCACACCGCTGTCGACCGACAGGATCTGGCCCGTTGTGATCGCCGCCTCGTCCGATGCGAGATAGACGGCCATGTTGGCAATGTGGATCGGCTGTCCGAGGCCGAACAGGTGGCTCTCGCCGAGCTTGCCGATCGCCGGATTGAGCTCGAGCAGGCGCTTGACGCGATCGGAGAGCGTGACCGACGGAGCGATGGCATTGACGCGGATGCCCTGCCTGGCGTGATCGAGCGCCATGGCGCGGGTCATGGATGCGACACCGCCCTTGGCGGCACCGTAGCAGGCCCGGCCGGGAACGGCCATCAGTGCCAGGTTCGAGGCCATATTGATGACCGAGCCGCCGCCGGCCTTGGCGATTTCGGGAATGGCGACCTTCGAGCACAGGAAGGTACCGAAAAGGTCCAGCTTCATGACGCGCCAGAATTCTTCCTCGGAAGGCTTCCGTGACGGGGCCGTCCTCTGGCGTTGAGCCACCAGCGTTGTTGTGGAGCACATGCAGCGCGCCATAGCGCGCGATGGTTGCAGCTATGGCGGCCGTCACGCTCGCCTTGTCGGTGACGTCGCAATGCACGAAGTGAGCGTCGCCACCGGCATTGCCGGCACGAGCACGGGCTGAAGCAGCTGCGGCATCGCCGAGCTCGCGATTGATCTCGGCGACGACGACCTTGGCGCCCTCCTCGACGAAGCGTTCGGCCGTGGCGCGGCCGATGCCGCCACCGGCACCCGTGATGAAGGCGACTTTTCCACTGAGGCGTGGACCGGGCATGTGGAACTCCTATGGCGGGTTGGCGATAGCAGGTTGCGTCGCGGCCGGGTTGGCGGGGCGCGACGCGTGCGACCGCGCGCGTGAGGCGCACTGCAGCGGGCGTTCAGCGTGGCGGCTTCCGAGGGATGGTGGATTGCCACCCGACGAATGGCGTTCCGATGCGCGTTCCTGTACCGATCGCGTCTTGGCTGTTCGGGGCGAAAGTGCCCGCCGAGCTCGCGTCCGTCACAAGGGCTCGGCGAGAGCGACGCCACCAATCCAAGGGCGTGGATATCCTACTCGGCGGCCTCGCGTCCCTTGGCCGGCACCCGAAAGGCGGTGCGACGGACATCCCATTCGGCCGAGCCGAAACGCGAGAAGATCTTCGAGGGCCCGCCCTGGTTGTACGGCTGGGAAAGGGCGCCGCTCTCCTTGACGTCGGCCAGCATCTTGTCGCAGAGGCCGATGATCGAGGAGAGCAGCATCCCGGGCAGGATCGAGATGCGATAGCCCATCCGCTCGGCGTCCTTCATGTTGACAGGCGGGGTCTTGCCCGAGAGCACCATGTTGAGCAGGCACGGGGCCTTGACCAGCTGCGGCACCTTGGCGACCTCCTCCATCGTCTGCGGCGCCTCGAGAAATATGATGTCGGCGCCGGCCTCGGCAGCCGCATTGGCCCGGCGGACGGCCTCGTCGAACCCGGCGACAGCCCGCGCATCGGTCCGGGCGATGACGAGGAAGTCAGGTGAACGCCGGGCGGCGGCCGCTGCCCGGATCTTGGCGACGTAGTCCTCGACCGAGACCAGCTCCTTGTCGTCGAGGTGGCCGCACTTCTTCGGGAACACCTGGTCCTCGATGTGAATCGCCTGGACGCCGGCGCGCTCGAACTCCTGCACGGTCCGGTAGGCGTTGAGCTCGTTGCCATAGCCGGTGTCGCTGTCGGACAGGAGGGGCACCGAGATGCACGAGGTGATGCGGCGGGCGTTGTCGACCATCTCCGACATCGTCACGAGGCCATAGTCAGGCAAGCCGTGGGCGGCCGAGGTGCCGGCACCGGTCATGTAGACCGCCGGAAAGCCCGCCTGCTCGATGAGGCGCGCCGTGATGCAGTCGTAGGCACCCGGCGCCACAACCATGGGGCCGGAGCGGATCATGTCGGCGAGCTTCTTGGCACTGCTCATGGCTTTTTCCTCCGCGGCGATTGACGGCTTTCCCGGCCGGTCGATGAGCAACGATAGGTGGGCTGCCCAGTGGCCGCAAGTGTACGGGCCAATGGAACCTTACGGCTCTCGCGGACCGGAACGGCCATGTGTGCGAGCTGGCGGCGACGAGGACCCGTCGCCTCACGACGGTGGCTGGCAGATCACCTTCCAGGCCGCAGCCTGGACGAAGTTGAGATTGACGCCGTCGGCCGGCTGCGGAGCCATGAGGTCGCCGGGCTTGCCGGGATTGGCCGCGTCGGGCTTGGCGTCGGAAGCGATACGGCAACCCTTCGGTGCGCCCGCACCGATCGTCACTGGCGCGTCGGAAGCGGGATCGAACGCGATGAAGAAGCTCGGATCACCGATGCTGAAAATGAAATCCGCAGCCTCGGCGAGCACCGGTTGGGCGAGTGGCAGGGTGAACCGCAGCGTCAGCACGCCGCCGGATTTGTCGGACTGGGCGACGATCGCCGCCGCCGCCGCGGCAGGTGAGTTGGGGGCCGGCGCCGAGTCCTTGCCCGCCGGCTTGACCGTGTGCTCGAGCCAATAGTCTTTCGGCGGCGCGACAGGGATGTCCTTGTCCGCGAGGCGCGGGTAGGTGAAGTAGGCGAACTCCTTCAACGCCTCGACGTTGACCTTGGCCAGCTCGGCCAGCTCCTCTCGCGAGTAGATGCCGTCCTTATTGGTGTCGAGGCCTTCGGTGGCCGTCGCCGAGTAGTACTCGTCGAAGGTCCAAGAATGACGGATGCCGACGATGGCGCCGTTCTCGAACAGCACCTCGCTCGAAGTGGAGACCCAGATATGCGGATGAGCGCTGGCGGGGCCGACCGCGGCGATCAATGCCAACAGTCCGCTGGTGGCAACTGCAACTTTCAGCTTCGATCGGATCATCTGCATGGGCAGCCTCGCTCGGCGATCTCGCGGCTCGGACTGGGGCGTGGGCGAGCCGGCTCGTTTTGCAGCGCATCATAGAGCCGTGGGATGCGGCATGCATAAGGCGATTGCGTCGCATGTGGTACGCTATAACGTTAATGCGCGGCAGCTGCCGTCCGATCCCTGGATTCGGTCGTAGCTACACACACCTGACACGGGAGACGCACTTGAAGGCATCAGCGACGGCCGTGCTGGCCGCGGCTCTGGCAATGTTCCCGCTCTGCGCGATGGGGTCCAAGTCCTCGGCAGCAGAGCCAATGGTCCTGGTGACGATCAAGCCTGTGCACTCGCTGGCGGCGGCCGTGATGCAGGGGGCAGGCAGCCCCATTCTCCTGCTGGACGGGGCCGCCTCGCCGCATGCCTACGCCCTGAAGCCGTCGCAGGCGCGCCAGCTGCAGAACGCAGGTCTCGTGGTGCGAGTCTCGGAAGGGCTCGAGACGTTCCTGGTGAAGCCGATCGCAGGCTTGCCGAAGCGCGTCCAGGTGGCAACGCTCGACAGGATCGACGGTCTCAAGCTTCACCCGTTTCGCACCGGCACCGCGCTCGAGGCCGACCCCCACGACCATGCAGGACATGGTCAGGGGCACAAGGCGGCTGGCATCGACCCGCACCTGTGGCTCGACCCCGACAATGCACGCCGGATCGGGATGCATCTCGCCGAGGTGCTGGGGCGGCTCGCGCCGGAGCATGCGTCACGCTATCGGGCGAACGCTGCGGCGCTGGGCACGCGACTCGACCAGCTTGCGTCACGTCTCGCGATCGAGCTGAAGCCGTTTGCGGAGCGCCGCTTCCTCGTCTTTCACGATGCCTACCAGTACCTGGAGCGTCGCTTCGGCGTCGTTGCTGCGGGTGCCGTGACGGTCAATCCGGAGGTGCCGCCGAGCGCCAAGCGGATCAGCGCGCTTCGCGCACGCGTCGCCAAGGGTGGCATCGTGTGCGTGTTCGCCGAGCCACAGTTTCCGCCGAAGGTGATCGACACCATCATCGAGGGGACGAAGGCCGCCCGCGGCACGCTCGACCCGCTCGGGGCAGATCTGGCGGCGGGGCCGGATCAGTATTTCATGCTGATGGAGGGATTGGCTCGGGACCTCAGCGCCTGCCTGGGGCGGGCGGCTTGACGTGCCGCCACCGCCACCTGCCCTCAGAAAACCCCGCTCAGGATCGCCAATCCGTTGAGCGCGCGGGGGAAACCGCTGTAGGGGCCGGTCTGGATGACGGCCTCGACGATCTCGTCCGTCGAGAGGCCCACGTTGAGCGCCGACTGCGCAAACTTGGCCAGCTGGCTGTCGAGTCCGAGTGCGGTGAACGAGGCGATCGCGACCAGCATCCGCTGTCGGTCGGCGAGGCCCTCGCGGAACCAGAGCTCGCCATAGCCGTAGCGGATGGCCGAGGGGTAGAGTGCGCCGGTGATCGGGTTGCCCGGGGCCGCGTAGCCCTGCCTGCCGCGGTCGCCGTGCAGTGTCGCCATCAGGTCCTTGCCGCGACGGTCGAGGGTTTCCTCTGAATCGCTCCTCGCAGGCTCGCTGGGGACTTTGATGCCGCGTGCCGCGAACACGCGCTGGGCCAAGTCCGCCGCCGTCTCGGTGGTGACGAAGCCACCGTAGAGCCCCGCCTGCATGAACACCTCGAGGATGGCACGCGGCTCGATGCCGGTGTCCAGCGCGGCCGGAACGAATGCCTCGAGCTGCGGCAGACGCTGGTAGAGGCCAAGCACGGCCAGAGTGCACAGCATCCTGTCCGGCCGTGACAGTCCCGGACGGTCCCAGATGCCGCCATAGGCGACCTCGGCGAGAAAATCGTCGAAACCCGGCAGCGGCTCGGCGTTGGGCTTGCGGTCGAGTCCCAATTCGCGTCGGACGGCTTCACCGCGCCGGCGCAGCTGCTCGCGTGACATGATCCGTGCTCCTCTGGTGCCGGCGGCCGCGGTGGCGCCGATGGCGGGAGTGTAGGCAGGCGGGCAGACGGCTGCCAATGGCGCGCAAGTCGCTGGTGGAAGAACAAGGCTGGCCGCGTGATCGCCAACTCGCCGTGGTGGCTGGTCGATGACTGGTCGTTCACGCACACGCTGGATCCCTCCGACCAGGTGTTCCCGTCGCAGGCGACAGGCCGGCAATCAAGGAAGGGGACGAAGCGGCGCAGTAGCGGCCGCCGGCCGTGCGCGAAGGGGTGCTCGGATCGGGAAGCCACGTGGCTTTGCCGTTGCCCCCATCTGCACAAAGTTTTCACCAAATCCCGGCCAAATCAGCAACTACGGATGCAGCTCCGGCTGCCCCCGGGCATGCCCGTTCGTCCTGAAACCGGAGCCCGTGACCGATGCCGTGGTGCCGTCGCCCTGATCTGGCCATTGTCCGCTCGACGTTTGCGGCCGTTGTCCTTGCGGTTGCGCTGCCGTGCGCCGCCGATGCGGCGAGCCGTGGCCCGAAACGGACCGCCGTGACCGAGGTCATCGTGCACGCGACGGGCGGCCCCTATTGCCTCGGCGGGAAGGTTCGCTACTCGAATGCCGGCGATGTCGGTCTCATGAAGCGATTCTTCGAGAGGTCGCGCGTTGTCGCGATCCATTACATCGTCGGACGCGACGGCACGGTTGCCGCGAGCGTGCCCGAAACCGAGATCGCCAATCACACACGCGACAACAACGACGGGTCCATCGGCATCGAGCTGATCAATGCCGGAGACGGAATCGACGAGTATCCGGAAGCGCAGGTGACGGCGCTGGCCAGGCTCGTGGCCGATATACGCAAGCGCTGGAAGGTGCCCTTGGCACAGGTGAAAGGCCACGACCACGTCGACCAGTCGACATTCAGCTGTGGCGGTAGGCTCGTGCGCCGCAAGCAGGATCCGGGCCCCCGCTTTCCGTGGCAGCGCTTGCGCGACGAACTTGTCGCGGCCGAACGCGCAGTTCCTGTCGCAACGCGCCGGTAGCGCTTGCCAGCTCGCCGGTTTCGCCATCTGATCGGCGGGAACGGACGGGCTCACCAGGGAACTTCGGAGCGGCAATGCAGAGCGAGCTCAATCAGGCGCTGGGTGACACCCTTTATCGGGTCGGCGTGGTGCCTGTGCTCACCATCGACAGCGCGGAGGGGGGGATAGCCGCGGCGCGGTCGCTCGCGCGCGGAGGGCTGGACCTGATCGAGGTGACGCTGCGGACGCCGGCTGCGCTCGAGGCGATCCGGCGCATCCGCGCCGAGGTGCCGCTGGCGCGCATCGGTGCTGGAACGGTGCTCACGCCGGAGCAGGCAGACCTCGCCATCGACGCGGGCGCGCGCTTCATCGTCTCGCCCGGGATGACACCCCGCCTGGTCGAGGCCGCCCAGAGCTGGAGCGTGCCGTTCCTGCCGGGTGCGGTCACTGCCAGCGAGGCGATGGCGCTTTCGGACCTCGGCTATCGCTGCCTCAAGTTCTTTCCGGCAGAGGCGGCAGGGGGCGTGGCGGCGCTCAAGGCGCTGGCGGCGCCGCTGGCGGCCATTCAGTTCTGCCCGACGGGCGGCATCGATGAGCGCAATGTCCGCGACTATCTGGCGTTGCCGAACGTCTGTGCGGTGGGTGGCTCGTGGCTGGCGCCGAAAGCGGCCATGGCCGAGGGCGACTGGGACCTCGTCACGGGGCTTGCGCGCGATGCGGCTGCAATACGACGGAGCTGACGGTCAGCCCGGTGTCAGGCGAGGCGGCGGGGCCGGCCGGACAGGCCGCGAGCCCCCCACGTCATGTGGGAAGGTGCCGTCGCCGCCCGAACGGAGCTCGCCGCTGAGTGAACGGGTCGAGCCGAGACCACCACCGCGAACAGCAGCGCATGCATCAGCGCGTCGCCGACGAGCAGCGTCTGCATCTGGAACGGCACCTCGGTAATCATCCGAAACAGCGTCATCACCATCAGCGCCGGGGCGAGGCCCCCCGTCGCCGCTGCAGATGCGAGGCTTCCGTGGATCACAGCGGCGACGTAGATCAGCAGCCCCACCGCCGCAACGATGCCGCCCATGGCGAGTGACTGGATCAGCTGATTGTGGGCATGGACGGCGAAACTCATGCCGATCGCTGCGCGGAACTCGTCCTCCCAAATGGCGAGGCCGTAGCCGAACAGGGGATTGGCGGTAAAGACATCCAGCGCCACCCGCCAGATGCTGCCGCGTCCGGTCAGGATGTCGTCGGCCCCGGCGATGCCGCCCGTCGGGGAGACGCGCGGTAGCTCAAGGGACGCCGCCTCTGTGAGCAAGATGGACAGCGCAGCCGTGGCGAGCCCTATCATGGCGAGCGACAACCCGGGGGGTGGCGCCAATCCGCCCGGGCCGTGCCGGGCCAGACGCCTGCGGTAAAGCAGCAGTGGCGGCACGATGAGCGCCGCCGCGATCCAGGTCGTTTGTGACTGGGCGAGGAGGACCACGGCGGCCGCGGAGAGGCACGCAGTGATCTGGAGCCAGCGCCGGGCAAACGGCTGGACGATGAGAAGCAGCAGCAGCGTCAGGGCGAGGGGCCCGATGCTGTTCGGGCTCGAACCCAGTCCCCAGAAGCGGAACGGCACCAGAGGCAGCCGCAACTCGTCGGCGTAGGGGCGCAAGGTTGCCGACGGCCAGACGAAGGCAAGGACGATCGAGGCCAGCATGAAAGCGCTCAAGCTCCACTTGGTGCCTGCGATGAGTGCCTCGCTCCCATGGTCACGGGCCGCGTAGAGAGCAAGGAACAGCAGGAAGGTGTAGCCGTAGGCGCGCAAGCCGTGGCTCGGCACGGTGCCGAGGAATCCTGGGATGATGTAGTTGGTGGTGAAGAAGGCGAGGAAGGCTGCGAGCAGTGTGAGCTGCCGCGGCCGGGCCTTCGTTGAAAAGCCCAGGCCTGGAATGCCCAGCATCGCGATCAGCATCGCCGCGACAGCCGTCAGCGTGCCGAGGCGCAGGACCCACACGGCGAGTGCTGAAGGCGCAAGCGGCTCGAGCGACCGGAACGTCGACACGTCCCGGCCGGTCAGCACGATGCCGAGGGCCGGGCAGATCGTCATCAGTGCGAGGACGATTGGCAGCGCCATCCTGGCAGCGTTGACCTGCATGTCGCGATCCGGATGTTGGCGTTGCCGCAATGCAGCTTCGTTGGAGCTGCGGCAGTGAAGCCTTGTCTACTCGTCTCGGGCCGCTGGTGAAAGCACTGCTGCCGGCTTATGCTGCACTGCGTTAACGCTCGTGCGCGATCGCCTTGTGCCGTACGGCTCCTGCAGTATATGGGTGCGAATTGATCCGATGTCCTAGCAACGCCCGGCGTGGTCGGGTGGGTGGCCCGGGACGGGTAGAGGTCGACGGGGGACTTTCGGCGACTGTCCCAACGAGCACGGGAGTTCGGCTTGAAGCTCTCGATCATCACGTGCACCTGGAATAGCGAGCCATTTGTGGCGGATTCCATCGCCTCGGTCTCGGCCCAGGAATACCCGCATGTCGAGCGCATTTTCGTCGACGGCGGCTCGACAGATGGGACTCTGGAGCGGCTCCGTGCGGTTCCAGGGGAGGTGAGGGTGCTCGAGGGCGTGCGTGGGGGGATCGCACGGGCCATGAACGAGGGGGTGCGGGTCGCCACAGGAGACGTCATCGCTCATCTGCATTCCGACGATATCTACAGCGGGCCGAAGGTTCTCTCGCTGGTGGTGGAGCGCATGAGGGGCAGCAAGGCCGAGTGGCTTTATGGTCGATGCCGGTCGCTGATCGACGGTCATCTCGCCGATAACGATTTCGATACGGTGCCCTACAGCTGGCGCGCCTTGGTCAGACGCAATTTGGTGCCGCATCCTGCAACTTTCGTGCGACGCGACGCCTTTCTCGAGGTGGGCGGCTTCGATCCGTCCTGGCGCTACGCGATGGATTACGACATGTGGTTGAGGCTCGGCCGCCGCGGCGATCCTGTCCAGGTACGAGACTATCTCGCAGCCTTCCGCTTTCATCCGGGCAGCCTGTCGACCCGCAATGCATGGGGCGCCCACCGGGAGGATTTGAGGGTCCGGCTCGAGCATGCCGGGCGCAATCCGGTCGCACTGGCTGAGCACCTGCTACGCTTCGGTGTCCGCTCCTGGCGCATGCTGCGCCGTCCGCCGCCCTATTCCGAGGGCACGGTCGGTCGTACATGAGTCGATCGAGG
>JANRJI010000002.1:0-1957 GCA_033764055.1 Hyphomicrobiaceae bacterium | reverse complement strand
TAGTGCGCCGTCGGCACCACCTCGACGAGGCCGCCCGCGAGATCGAAGCCGCAGTCGCGGCAGCGCTCTACCATGCCCTTGAACATCTTGGCGACCTTCTCCGGGCCGAGATGCCCCATGGAGATATAGAGGCCGCCGTTCGGCGTCGTGCGGCCCGCCAGCATCTCGCGATACATGGACTGCGAAACGAGATCGCGGGTCGCCCGTTCGCCGCGCGGATCGTAGTTGAACATGAAGCGCTGCTTGGCACCGTCGAGCAGGTAGCCGCCCGCGCCCCGCAGGCCCTCCTCGAGGATGGTGCCGGTCATGCGCGTGTCGGGACCGGCCAGCACGCCGGTCGGGTGGAACTGCACCATCTCCATGTCGCGGAGCGGCAGCCCGTAATCGAGCGCCATGGCGAGGCCGTCCATGGCCTTGTCGCCGGATGGCGTGTGGTACTTGTACATGGTCGGGCCGCCGCCAGTCGCGAGCAGGACCGCCTTCGCCGTGACGAGGCGGAACTTGCCGGTCCGGACGTCGATGAACAACGCTCCCGACAGATCACGTCCGCCGCCAGCAGCTGGAATAAGCGCAATCGCGCGGTGCTCCTCCATGCGGCGGATGGGGCGCGCCCAGACCTGCTCCATCAGGCGGTTGATGATCTCGATTCCGGTCAGGTCGCCCTTGTGGACGGTGCGGTCGAAGGTCTGGCCGGCGAAGGCCTTGCCGTGCAGCGAGCCGTCCGCATTGCGGTCGAAGAAGCAGCCGACCTCGTTCTCGAGTTCGCGCACGCGCTCGATCGCTTTCACGACCAGCGTCCAGGCGAGTTCCTGGTTCGGCAGCCACTTGCCGCCCTCGATGGTGTCCATGAAATGGCGCTCGATCGAATCGCCCTTGTGGAGCGCCACGTTGTATCCGCCCTGCACCATGCGGGTGCAGCCCGATTTGCCGAGCAGGCCCTTGGTCGCCACCGTGATGTCGAGGCCGGGATCGGCCTGATGGGCGTGCAGCGCCGCAAAGAGGCCCGCCCCGCCCGAGCCGAGGATCAGAATGTCGGTTTCGTGCCGCTCGATCATGCGTTGCTCCCGGAGCGCGCGCTCGTCCGCCGGCTCCCTTGGTGTTCGGGGACAGAGTGCCTGCATCGCGCCCCCGATCGCAAGCCCCCGGAAGGTCGCCGGGGGCGACTGCGAAGCTCGCGCAACGAGCCCTCTTGGCAAACCGGCAGAATGGCCGTTCTCTAGCGCTCCCCAGCGGAGATCACTCGATGCCGACCCGAAATCCCTTCACCAATCCCGACACGCGCAGCGCCGTCGAAGGCCCCTTCGCGCGCGAGGAAGTCGTGCTTGCCAACCGCAATCACGGAATCGCGCTCGAGATGCTGCGGCACGACGTGACGCCGGCGGGGTTGCATTATCTGCTCAACCACTTCGACATTCCCTACGTCTCCGAGGCCGACGCCGCCAAATGGACGCTCAGCATCGGCGGCACGGTCGAGCGGCCGATCTCGATCCCGCTCGCCGAGATCAAGGCGCTGCCGGCCGTCACGCAACGGGTAACCCTCGAATGCGCCGGCAACGGCCGTGGCCTCTTCGAGCCGCGATGGCCGTCCATGCCCTGGATGCGGGAAGCTGTCGGGACGGCCGAATGGACCGGCACGCCACTCCGGGCGGTGCTGGACCGGGCTGGCCTCAAGCCCGAGACCGTCGACATCTCGTTCCACGGTATCGACAGCGGCTTCGACAAGTCGAACGAGCACGAGTACGGCCGCAGCCTGAAGCCGGACCTCGCGCGCGACGAGAACGTCCTCCTCGTCTGGGCCATGAACGGGCAGCCGCTCTTGCCGCAGCACGGGTTCCCGCTGCGCATGATCGTGCCCGGCTGGTACGGCATGGCGAGCGTGAAGTGGCTGAGCCGCATCGAGGCGCGGGCCACGCCCTATCAAGGCTATCAGCAAATCGGAACCTACCATTTCCGCCAG
>JANRJI010000001.1:0-53040 GCA_033764055.1 Hyphomicrobiaceae bacterium | reverse complement strand
GAGCGGAATGACCGCAAAGACACAGTGGCGGCCAAAAGGACCATCACCAGGAGCAGGGCTGGACGCCCGAGAAGCAAGGCATATTGAACGCGGAAGCGATCAGCAGAAAGACCTGCTTTTTCAGTTATTTCTATAAGAGCTGGCAGGTCCCAGACGGAGACTGTTATGGCGCTGCCCAAGGCATCGGCGACCCGCTCCGGCGAGAGGAACGTACTGATGGTGTAGACGTCGAATTGCTGGGGTCGCTCGCCCGGGCGCGAGACCGTCGCGAACTCGATCTGCCAGTAGCCATCCTGGAGAAGAGCCCGCAGGCCATCGACGCGCTCGATGAAGCGCCCCTCCTTGTCGAATTGGATGAACATGACCCCGTGCAGAAGCTGGCCGCCCGCATCGGCGGCCGTGGCATGGAGCACCGAGGCGCCATCCCGGCCGTCCTGGCGGAGCCAAGCGCCATTGCCGTCGCTACGCAGGACGGTCATCTCCCGGCCGAACGCCTCGGCGAACAGTCGCTCGGACTCGGCACGGGCGCGGGCGGCGAGGGGATTGTACACCGCAACTGAAAGGATGCCGAATACGACCGCGACAACCATGCCGGGACGGATGAATTGGAAGGCCGACAGTCCGGAGGCCCGCATCACGGCGAGCTCCGACTTGCGATTGAGCATCAACAGGGCGCCGATCGAGCCGACCAGCACGCAAAAGGGAAGCAGCATCTCGGTGTAGGCCGGCAGCCGCAGCAGTGCCATAAGGGCGATCTGGCCCGAGGCGACGCGTCCGAACTTGCCGGCTTGGCGGAGCAGCTCGACGATATCGATCATGAAGATCAACAGCGAGCACAGCGTGAAGGTCCCGACGATGGCGACGGTGAAGCGGAGACCGATATAGCGCCGGAGCGTGCGCGGTGCTGCCATGCCGCGCCCTCAGCCTGCGCTCGGCTGGCGCACGCGGCGCCATGCGGTGAGGCCCCGAAGGAGCAGTTGGCCGGCATCCCCAGCACGCAGAGACATCTGTCGAGCGAGGCGCGATGGCGGCCGGAGCGTGCGCCGCGCCGCCATCATGGCCATGGCGAGCGCAGCGGCGCCCAGCGGAATGGCGTAGACGATCCAGGTCGAGGAGGCCTTGAGCGCGACGACGTTGGTGCCGGCGAGGCCCGCCAATCGGGCGCCGGTCGCCAGCAGGAAGGCTGCAACGATTGCCTGAATCCGGTTCTGCCGTGTGGTTCGCGCATGCCCGATGAAGGCCACTGCAACGAGAACGAAGGCGAACGGATAGAGCGGGCTTGAAAGCCGCTCATGCAACTCGGCTCGCAGCAGGCCCGGCTGGCGCTTGGCGATGGTGTCGTCATCGGCCGGGCTTACGAGCTCGTCATAATAGCGCTCGCGCGGCTTTAGGTCGATGCCTGTCTCCTTCGGCTCGAAGCGGGCGAGGTCGACGACATAGCGCTCGAAGGCGATCATCTGGACAGGATCGCCGTTCTGAGGCCGGCGCAGGATGTGCCCCTTGTCCATCAGGAGGTAGGCACTCTGGTCCTGCTTCACGATCTGGCCGCGCTCGGCGAGGTAGGTAGATATCTGCTTCTCGTCGCGCGCATCGTGCATGACGAGCCCTAGAATCTGCCCGGCGCCGTCACGATCGCGGATGTGGAACGTGAGGTTGGTCTCGGGCGTCGAGAAGCGGCCCGGCTGGATGACCTGCGAGATCAGGTCCGTGCGGACCTGCACGATATAGCTGCGCAGCAGGCGGAGGGACCAAGGCATGCCGAGGTGATTGACCAGCGACACGGCCAGAGAGACGAGAAGCGCCAGCACGAGGAGTGGCCGCGCCACCGTCCAGGTGTTGGCACCGCCCGCGGTCATGACGATGAGCTCGGAATCACCATTCAGCCGGTTCAGGGTATGGATGGTCGCAACCAGCAGCGCGACCGGCGCAACCAGCGCCATCAGATTCGGCAACGCCAGCATCGTCATCTTGATGAAGAGCCAAGTGTCCTGGCCTTGCGATGTGATGAGATTGAGCTGGCGCAACGCGAGCGCGATCCAGACGACACCGGTCAGCGACGCCATGATCATGGCGACTGCACCCGCCGCCTGCCTGAAGACGTAGCGGAAGAGGATGCCTGGCATCACCGTGCTGTCCCCCGCGTGCCCGGATGGCGCGGTGCGGCTGCGTCCCGGCGGAAATTGGGCGAGCCCGCTCCGTCCCTGCGAGTGCGCCGCTGATGACCACCTCCGCGCAGCATGCTTTCCCGGTCCATCCTTCGGCCCACCGACCGCGGCCCTCTCAAGCGCGTCCCACACGTTGATGACCAAACTGCGGCTCGCCGACTGTGCGTGCGGTGGGGCTGGTGGATTTCCGCGCCGTGTTGCACGAGATGCCTCGTCGAGCCCAGGTGCCGGACGCCGGCCGGACGCCGCATGCCATGCTTGCCAATCGGTGGCAAGGCACTAAGCTGGTCGCCCCGGCGTACGCTCAGGGAAATTCAATTCGCGACCTCGGGTCCCGATCCGGTACCACGGCCGAAGCGTAGCGCAGGGCGCGCCGCGTGCGGATCCGTGGTTTCACACGATCGAGACGGGGGAGGTTCCGGCTCCGCAATCGCCTGGTGCGTCTGCAGTGGCCGTGAAGCGGGGGATTGTTTCCTCAGCGTAAGCCCACCAGTCCAGCCATTGGCAGCCGGCCGGCCACCGCGCTCGGCTGCGCTTCTTGACCCACCCTAGCCGGCGAGCCCGACATGACCCAACGACCCGAGATCCGCTTCGTCCCGCTGGCGTCGCCGTTGCATTCGAGCGTGGTGCTTGTGGTCGGCAAGGACATGGCGCTCGGCGAGATCGGGGGGCGGCTCGAGAAGCAGTCGGGGGGAGCCTTGAAGGGCGCAGCCGAGGCGGCTGCATTCACCGGCAAGGCACGCCAGTCCATCGAGTTGCTGGCGCCGAAGGGGCTCGAGATCAAGCGTTTGGTGATCCTGGGGCTCGGCGATCCGGCGGAGACGAGGGATCACGACTGGCAGCGGCTCGGGGGCGCTGCCTGGGCACAGGCGGCCCAGCGCCGGGCGGAGGTGGTCAGCCTTGTCGTCGACGCGCCATCGGCCACACCGGATCAGGTCGCGAAGCTGGCGGAGGGCGCGGTGCTGCGGGCCTATGCCTTCCGCAAGTACCGGACGCGGAAGACCGAGGACGGCGACAATGGCAACGGCGGCTCGACGAGCCGCGTCGACATCCACTGTGCCGAGCCCGACGCGGCCGCCGTCGCCTACGAGGCGCGCGGTGCCGTCGCCGAAGGCGTCTATCTCGCCCGGGATCTCGTCAACGAGCCGGCCAACGCCCTCGGCCCAACGGAATTCGCCGACCGGCTCGCCGCCCTGGCTGTTCCCGGCCTCGAGGTCGAGGTGCTGGACGCCGCCCGGCTGCGCGAGCTCGGCATGGGGGCACTGCTTGCCGTCGCGCAAGGCAGCGCGCGAGAGGCCCGCGCCGTCGTCATGCAGTGGCACGGCGGCAAGGGACGGGCCAAATCCAGGCCGCCGATCTGTTTCGTCGGCAAGGGCGTCGTTTTCGACACCGGCGGCATCTCGATGAAGCCGGCCGCGGGCATGGAGGACATGAAGGGCGACATGGGCGGCGCCGCCTGCGTCTCGGGCCTCATGCTGGCGCTCGCGCGGCGCAAGGCCAACGTCAACGCCATCGGCATCGTCGGTCTCGTCGAGAACATGCCATCGGGCACGGCGACCCGGCCAGGCGACATCGTCAAGTCGATGTCGGGCCAGACCATCGAGATCCTCAATACGGACGCCGAGGGTCGGCTCGTGCTAGCCGATCTTCTCTGGTACGTGCAGGAGCGCTTCAAGCCGCGTCTGATCATCGATCTGGCCACGCTGACAGGCGCCATCATGGTGGCGCTGGGCAAGGAGCACGCAGGTCTGTTCTCCAACAACGATCGTCTGGTGAAGGAGCTTGCCGAGGCCGGTGAGGCGACGGGCGAGCGCGTCTGGCACATGCCGCTCGGGCCTGCCTACGACAAGCTGATCGACAGCAAGAACGCCGACATGAAGAACATCGGCGGGCGCTTCGGCGGCGCGATCACAGCGGCGCAATTCCTGCAGCGCTTCATCAAGGACAAGGCAACGGCCTGGGCGCATCTGGACGTGGCGGGCACTGCCATGGATTCGGGCCGCGACGAGCTCAATCAGAGTTGGGGCTCGGGTTGGGGTGTCAGGCTGCTCGACCAACTGGTGGCCAAGCACTACGAGTAGGAGCCGTCGCGGTGGCGCGTTCGTCGGCCTGCTCGTCCTGTTGCCGTGGGGGCAGGCATTGCCGGCATGGCGGCGCCTCGTCGAGCGACGAGCCTCTGAAGCACGCAGCAAGCTGCTGTTAAAAAATAGTAATTTCAATTTATTTTCCATAATATATATTACGCGAATTGAGCCTAGTGCCGGGATCTCCGACCAATGCCGTCGCTGGGGTCGATCGTCGATCGCCGATCGCCCAACGTCCGTCAAACGCGCCGGCCGCCGATTCCTCGCAACCGCCAATGCGCCTCCTCGAGGATGCGGACCACCTCGGCGATAGCGACGGCGTAGACGGCAATGACGAAGCCAGCCAGCATGTTGGAGCCGACCACGATCCCGACCATCTTCGCCCAGTCGGGACCGACATGGCTCGCCAGCAAGCGCACGAGCAGATCGTCGATCCACAGGCGCAGAGAGAACAGGGCCTCGGCTCCTTGGGCGATGCTGGGCCGTGCCGGCAGGTCCAGGAGAACCTTTCTCGCAACCTCGACCGATGTCGGCGGCGGGAAGAAGCTCATGGCGGCCGAGAACAGCAGGCCGAGTGGCGCGCCCATCCGGAAGAAGCCCCAGTGCGCCGGCTTGGCGCCGAAACTGATCGTCAGTCTTCGCAGCAGCATGGAGCCCACGAGCACACACGCAGCGAAAATGCCGGCCATGACCTGCAGCCGCCCTTGCTCGGTCCCCGAGAACGTCATGACGGCGACGATGCCCGCGACCGTCGCTTTCAGCAGGGCGTGGCCGCCGCCGACGGCGGCGCGGAAGATGCCGCTGACCCGACCTGCGCGCTCGAAATAGAACGGCATCTCGAAGCCGAGCCGGCGGATCTCGAGGCGAAGCCCGAGGACCAAAGCCAGTCCAGCCGTCAGGCCGGACATCACGAGGGGGGTCTTCCAGGCAAGCCAGCCAATGCCTGCGACAAGGCCCAGCTCGATGGCCACGATCGTCCCATTGAGCAGGAAGTGGATGATGAGCACCGGCCGCACGCTCCCCGGACACCGTCCCTTGTCGGCGGCCCTTTCGACATCGGCCGATCCGTCGGCTAGACCTAGCCGCGATGCAGAGCCGCGGCAATGCCGGGCCCCTCCCGCCGAGGCAGAGAGCCGATGACCGACCGATCGAGCAAGATGGAGCCCGCGCGCGATATTCGCAGGCTCGTCGAGGTAATGGCCGCGCTCCGCACGCCCGTTACGGGCTGCCCCTGGGATCTCGAGCAGACGTTCGCATCGATCGCCCCCTACACCATCGAGGAGGCGTACGAGGTGGCGGACGCCATCGAGCGGGGCGACATGGCGGACCTCAAGGAGGAGCTCGGTGATCTGCTTCTCCAGGTGGTCTATCATTCACGTCTTGCCGAGGAGCAAGGCGCCTTCGATCTCGGTGACGTGGTGCACGGCATCACCCGCAAGATGATCCGCCGCCATCCGCACGTCTTCGGCGACGAGCGGGGCGCCACGAGCGATGAGGCCAAGGCAAGCTGGGAGCGGATCAAGGCCGAGGAGAAGTCGGAGAGGGCGGCCGAGCGTGCGCGTCTCGCCGCCGGTGCCACCGAGCGGTCAGCAGCGACGGACGTTCCGGCGAGGCCGGTGTCCACGTTGCTCGGCGATGCGGCGGCCGCGCTGCCGGCGCTGACCCTTGCTCTCCGCATCCAAGACAAGGCCGCGGCGGTTGGCTTCGACTGGTACTCGCTGGCTCCCGTGCTGGACAAGGTGCGTGAGGAGCTGGCCGAGCTCGAGGAGGTGGCGCTCGCCGCCGATCCGCGCGGCGCGCACGCTGCCGCGCCCGATGAAACGTCATTCGCCTCCGACAAGAGCCGTATTGAGGAGGAGCTCGGCGACCTTCTGTTCGTTATGGCGAACGTGGCGCGACATCTCGGCGTGCATCCGGAGAGTGCGCTCCGGCGCGCTAACGCCAAGTTCGTGCGAAGGTTCGGTGCGATCGAGCGCAAGCTCGCAGAGCGCGGCAAGACGCCGGCCGAGAGCGACCTCTCCGAGATGGATGCCCTCTGGAACGAGGCGAAGCGGGAGGAATGAGAGCGCGCCGGGCTCCCCGGCTCGAGCCCGCCTTGCCAAAACCGGTTGCAGGCTTCAGGCGCGCGCTTTGAGTTGCTGATCCAGGCGATGCCGCTTGTCGGCTGGAACCCGGACCGTGAGATGGGCAACGCCCGCAGCGTCCGCCTCACGCGCAACGACCTCCGCGTTGGCGTAAAGCCAAGCCAGCAGTCGGCCATCCTCCGGCTTTACGACAACGTCGACGAGCACGTCGGCAATGGCGAGGCGCGAATCGATCGCACCCAGCAGCTCGTCGAGGCCCTCGCCAGTCACGGCTGACACCAGCACGGGCGGCGCAGCATTGCGCCGCGCTGCATGCGTCGCCTCCTCGCGCGCCTCGGGCGATAGCCGGTCGATCTTGTTCCACACCTCCAGGATGTGGGCGGTGGGCCCCTCCGTGGCGACACCGAGCTCACCGAGCACGTGTGCGACATCGGCAGCCTGCGCATCGCTTTCGGGATGTGAGATGTCGCGCACGTGCAGAACGAGGTCCGCCTCGATCACCTCCTCGAGCGTCGCACGGAAGGCGGCCACCAGCGTGGTCGGCAGGTCCGATATAAACCCGACCGTATCCGACAGGATGATGCGCCGGCCGGTGGCGAGCTTGACTTCGCGCATTGTCGGGTCGAGCGTCGCGAACACCTGATCCTTGGCGAGAACGCCGGCCCCGGTCAGCCTGTTGAAGAGCGTCGACTTGCCGGCGTTGGTGTAGCCGACGATGGCCGTCACGGGATAGGGCACCTTGCGGCGACCGGCGCGGTGCAACTCGCGGGTGCGCACGACGGTGGCGAGCTCCTCCTTCAGCGTGTCGACGCGATCCTGAATCAGGCGGCGGTCGAGCTCGAGCTGCGATTCGCCAGGGCCGCCAAGAAAACCCGCGCCGCCGCGCTGGCGCTCCAAGTGGGTCCACGAGCGAACCAGCCGGCTCTTCTGGTAGCTCAGATGCGCGAGCTCGACCTGAAGCCGGCCCTCCCGCGTGCGTGCGCGCCGCCCGAAAATCTCCAGGATGAGCCCAGTGCGGTCCAGAACCTTGGCGTTCCAGGCCTTCTCCAGGTTGCGCTGTTGTATCGGCGTGACAGCGTGATCCACGATCACGAGCTCGACCTCGGCCGTTTCGACGAGAACCTTGATCTCCTCGACCTTGCCGGAGCCGAACAGCGTGCCGGGGCGAGGCGTGGCCACCGCCACAACGATACTGTCCACAACGAGCAGATCGATCGCTTCGGCGAGGCCGACAGCCTCCGCCCGGCGGTCATCCGGACTATGGGTGGCAGGGCGCCCGGACGCGCCTTCGGGCTTGCGTCCGTGGCTGTTCGTGCGTGCCGCGCGATTGAGAACGGGCACCAGCACGAGCGCTCTGGTGACCGGGCGCTGTCTCTCGACGGGCTGCTTGCGCCCCTTGTGCGGCGCGTCTTGATCTTGCGGGTGTTCTATTTGCGCTTCCTTACGCCTGACCACCTTCGGCCGGGTCGGAGTCCATGAGATGGACGGGGCCGCCAGGCATGATGGTCGAGATGGCGTGCTTGTAAACCAGTTGCGAGTGGCCGTCCCGCCGCAACAGGACGCAAAAATTATCGAACCACGTCACGATGCCCTGAAGCTTGACGCCGTTGATGAGAAAGATCGTGAGCGGTGTCTTGTTCTTCCGCACGTAGTTCAGGAACGTGTCCTGCAAACTTTGCGGGCGCTCTCCGGCCATTGTTTTCCCGTTCTTGTATTCTTTGAGGCTCTTGTTGTCTTTGGCGCCCTTGCTGTCGTCGGCCGGCTCTGACCGCTGCGGCGGCTCGGCCGGAGACGGCGAACGATCGCGCGCGGTCTCGCGTGTAGGCTGTCGGCTCATGATCAATATGGCTGCGTTGTCAAGACTCCCAAGAGGTAGTGCTTCGCGTCAGAGCGCGCAAGCGGAACATGATTACTATGGGCGGCTGCGGGCTTACTATTCCGTAAACGCAGAGCTGCGCCGAACCGTCGACACGATCATCAGACCGCGGCCGCTTCCGCCACCTCGTGGAAAATGCTGCGAAGGCGGAGCGTGAGCAGGCCTGGGGCGCCGTTGCCGATGGTCACGCCGTCGATCGACACGACCGGCATGACGAGGCTCGTCGCAGAGCTGATGAAAGCCTCGCGGGCGCGCTGAGCCTCGGTGATCGTGAACGGTCGCTCGACCAGCTCAAGACCTTCGCGGCGAAGCACGTCGATGAGAGTGCGCCGTGTGACGCCGGGCAGCAGCTCCGGGCCCAGCTTGCGGGTGACGAGGCGCCCCTGCTGATCGACGATCCAGGCGTTGGCTGAGGCCCCCTCGGTCACGTGGCCTTCGGCATCGACGAACCAGGCGTCGTCGCAGCCGGCGGCACGCGCGGCCTCCTTGGCGAGCGAGGCCGGCAGCAGCATCACCGTCTTGATGTCGGACCGCCGCCAGCGGATGTCCGGCTGGCTGAGGATGGCGATGCCCTTGGCGGCCTTGGCCTCGCGCCTGGCGAGCGGCACGGAGCGGGCGAGGCATACGATGGTCGGTGGCGTGCCTGCCGGCGGAAACAGGAAGTCGCGCGGACGCGCTCCGCGCGTGACCTGCAGGTAGACGAGCCCTTCGCTGACGCGATTGCGCCGCACGGTCTCGCGGAGGACGCGGGAGAGCGCCCCGCGCGTCATCGGTGACGGCAACCCCAGCGCCTGGATCGATCTCTCCAGACGCTCCATGTGGCGCGTCTCGTCAATCAGCCGGCCACCCGTCACCTCGATCACCTCGTACACGGCATCGGCGAACTGGAAGCCGCGATCCTCTGCGTGCACGAGCCCCTCGTCGTAGGGGCGGTAGGCGCCGTTGACGTAGACGATGCGTGTCATTTCGGTGATGGCTCCCCTGCCCCGCCTCGCCGGCCCGATCAGCCGGCCTTGGTCTCGCCGACCCGCTGCTCCGACCCGACGCCCAGCGCCCTCAGCTTGCGATGCAGCGCCGAGCGCTCCATGCCGACGAACTCGGCCGTGCGCGAGATGTTTCCCCCGAACCGGTTGATCTGGGCCAGCAGATACTCGCGCTCGAAGATCTCGCGCGCCTCGCGCAACGGCATCGACATGAGGTGCTCTGCGCCGCCGTTGACCGGCAGTGGCACGTTGGAGCCGATCTCGTCCGGCAGCATGTCGGCAGTGATGACCGTGCCGGGATCGCCGCCGGCAAGGATCATCAGGCGCTCGATATTGTTGCGGAGCTCGCGCACGTTTCCCGGCCAGTCGTGGGCCTGGAGCACGGCGATGGCGTCGTCGCCGATCTTGCGCGGCGGCAGGCCAGAGGCGGAGGCGACCTGGCCGACGAAATACTCGATCAGAGCGGGGATGTCGTCACGCCGCTCGGCGAGACTGGGAACCCGCAGCGGGACGACCGCGAGACGATGGAAGAGGTCCTGCCGGAAGCGGCCCTCCTGCATCTCGCGCTCGAGGTCGCGGCTGGTGGAGGACACGATGCGCACGTCGACCGACACCTTGTTCGAGCCGCCGAGCCGCTGGAATTTCTGCTCGACGAGAACGCGGAGGACCTTGCCCTGCGTCTCCATCGGCATGTCGGCCACCTCGTCGATGTAAAGCGTGCCGCCGTGCGCCTCCTCCATCGCGCCGACCTTGCGCGGCCCGCCACGATCCTCGGTGCCGAACATCTCCTCCTCGACGCGCTCCGGCGCCATGGCGGCCGCATTGAGAACGACGAACGGCCCGTCGGCCCGGGCCGATTTGGCATGGATGACACGGGCCGCCAGCTCCTTGCCAGCGCCCGATGCGCCACGGATCAGGATGCGGCTGTTCGTCGGCGATACGCGCTCGATCTGGCTGCGCAGGGCATTGATGGCGGTCGAGCGGCCGACCATCTCCGCGCTCTGGACCGAGCGCTCGCGCAGCTCCTTCACCTCACGCCGAAGCTGCGACGCTTCGAGCGCGCGCAACGTGACCAGGATCAGACGGTCGGCTTTGAACGGCTTCTCGATATAGTCGTAGGCGCCGCGCCGGATGGCGGTGACGGCAGTCTCGATGTTGCCGTGGCCGGAGATGATCACGACCGGCAGCTCGGGGTGCGAGCGCTTGATCTGGGAGAGGACCTCGAGGCCGTCGAGACGGCTCCCCTGCAGCCAGATATCCAGGATGACGAGGTGCGGGCGCCGATCCTGAATGGCTCGCAGGGCCTCGTCGGCGTCGCGCGCCGAGCGGGTCTGGTGTCCCTCGTCCTCGAGGATCCCGCCAATCAGCTCACGAATGTCCGTCTCGTCGTCAACGATCAGGATGTCGGCTGGCATCTCTCGCTCCCGGAAAGAACAGATTGAGTCATGGGGTCCCGATCTCGGCTCCGCCGCGCGCGCGCTCGCCTGGCGCCTGATCCCGCGCCTCGCCGCGCACGCGCCGGCCCGCCGGTAGCGTCAGGCGAACCAGGGCGCCACGGGCGCGGCCGAGTGCCGGAGGGGCATCCTCCAGCGCCAGTGTTCCGCCGTGCTGCTCGACGATCTTCTGCACGATAGCGAGCCCGAGGCCTGTGCCCTTGCTCCCCTTCGTTGTCACGTAGGGCTCCAGCAGGCGGGCCCGGTTCTGCTTGGGCAGGCCGAGGCCGTTGTCCAGCACCTCGATCTCGATCCGATCGCCCTCGTGACGAAGCGAAGCCTGCACAGTAGGCTCCCAGTCGGGCGCACGATCAGGGGCCTCCGCGGCCGTCATGACGCTTTCGGTCGCGTTCTTGACGAGGTTGGTGAGCGCCTGGGAGATCAATCGGCGATCGATCGATGCCATCAGCGCCGTCGACGGGAGCTGGAGCACGTACCTGACGCCGGGGTGGCTCTCCCGGAACAGGATGACAGGCTCCTGGACCGCCTCGCGGACGTCCCCCAGCGCGATCTCGGGCTTCGGCACGCGGGCGAAGGCTGCAAACTCGTCGACCATCGTCTTGATGTCGCCGACCTGCCGGACGATCGTGTCGGTGAGCTTCTCGAAGGTATCGCGGTCGGTCTGGATCGACGCGCCGTACTTGCGCCGCAGGCGCTCTGCCGAGAGTTGTATGGGCGTGAGAGGGTTCTTGATCTCGTGCGCGATGCGGCGCGCGACGTCGCCCCAGGCCGCGGAGCGCTGGGCGACGACCAGCTCGGTGATGTCGTCGAAGGTGACGACCCGTCCCTCGCCGCTGCTGCCGGCCTGCTCGCTGGTGATGCGGACCGAGAAGCGGCGCTCGTCGCCGGCGACGGCGAGGGTGACGTCGCGCGGACCGCGGGGCTTGTGGCCGGCGTCCCCCTCCTCGATGGCCGACGCCAACTCGGGAAGCACGTCGGCGAGGCGCCGTCCGATGACGGCGTCGGCGTGGATGGCGAGCAGGAGCTCGGCCGAGGGGTTGACGAGGCGGATGGTGCCGTCGGGTCCGAGGCCAATGACACCTGCCGAGACGCCGGACAGCACCGCCTCCATGAAACGCCGTCGCTCGATGAGCTGGGTATTGGCACTGACCAGCTCGTGGCGCTGTCGGGCGAGCTCGCTCGTCATGTTGTTGAAGTCGCGCGACAGGCGCCGGAGGTCACCCTCGCCGCGGCGCAGGGGCAGCACGACGTCGAGATCCCCGTGTGCGACCCGCTGGGCGGCCCCGATCAGTCGGCGGATCGGGGCAACGAGATGGCGTGCGAACCACAAGCCGACCCAGATGGCGGCCAGCATGCCGGTGAGCGCAATCATGAAATACATGATGCCGTGGGCAAGCTTGGGGCCGCCGCGGGCGCGACGGAGCTGCTCGTACTCGGCCACCGCCGCCTGCGTGCGTTGCAGATGGCCGACGACGGTGGGGTTGACGCTGCGAGCCACATAGAGGAAGTGACCGGGAACCTGCTGCAGCTGGGAAATCGCGGCCACCCGGAACTGCTCGCGCGGCATCAGGAGCGGTACCTGACCCGAGGCCGCCTGGGCGATGACGGTCGGATCGGGTGGCGTGTAGGCAACGCGGTTGTCGGCGGCGGCCTGCGTCACCGGCTGCCCCTTGGCGTCGATCACGGCGGCGATCGACAGGTCTCTGAGCGCGACCTGCGCCATCACCACATTGCGGAGCCGGCCTACGTCCGAGGCGCCGATGCGCCCCTCCAATGCGACGTCATCCAGGTCCTTTGCCATGTTGACGACATCGGTCCGGATCACCTGGCCATGCTCAGCGAGATAGGCCTGGGCGACGTCCAGCGAGCTGGCCACGATCGTTCGTGTCCGGGTCGAGAACCACGTGTCGAGCGACCGCGAGAACGTGGTCGTGGCAGCAAGGGCCAGCAGCAGTGCCGGCAGGGCGGCGATGATCGTGAAGAGACCGACGATCCGCACATGGATGCGGGCTCCGGCAACCTTGCGCTGCCAGGCGCGCCAGAGCCCAACGCCCTGCACGACCAGGACGGCGAACATCACAACGATCAACACGATGTTGACCGCAAGCACGATCAGCACGACGTCGTTGCGCGGGGCGATCGGGGTCAATCCCGTCAGGATCAGGTATGTGGCGAGGCCGGACACGAGGGACAGGACGACCACCACCAGACCGAACCAGAAGCTCCAGGGGCTAGCACCGGGCATCTCGTCGGCGTCATCTTCGGGAGGCGGTGTCGAACCGAGGGCATCAGGCATCGGCGACTCCTGCCGCAACCGCTCGAGCACTCGCACGAACGGGCCGACGGCGCGATCAGCGCTTGCCGCAAGGACCCCGCCGAGGTCCCTCATACGTCGGCTCCAGGTCTGCTGCTCCAAGGAAGGCTCTCGATTCGCGCGGCGCACGTCGCCACCGGTGGCAAGGACATTGGCCTGACCGCCGGTCGATGCCGGAGGGCGGGGATCGCCGGACAATCCATCGCCACACTGTGACTTTTTCGCGACATTGATGACGACGTACCCGCCGGCGGGATGATCGTCAAGCCGCGCGGGCGCTGGGCTTTGCGATGCGCCGGAGCCTGGCTGCATTCCCCATCGCTGCTGCTTCCCGGGACGGGCGTCTGCGCCTGCGGGAGCAATCCTTTGAAGCGGCCGGATTCGCGGCTTTGGTCATCAACGAGCGGGTGGTCATGACGCACGCCGTCGGGCTCAAATACCCTGCGGACCTTTGAAGACCTGGATATTGAGCGTCTGGATCTTCTCTCGCAGGGTGTTGCGATTGAGACCGAGCAGCTCGGCGGCCTTGATCTGATTGCCGCGGGTCGCGGCCAGCGCGGCGGTTATCAGTGGCAGCTCGACCTGGCGGATGAGACGCCGGTAGAGGCCGGGAGGCGGCAGATCGCGGCCGAACGAAGCGAAGTGCTGTCCGAGGTAGCGCTCGACCATCTCGGACAGCTCTGTCGCGGTGCCGGACGGCTCGTCCGAGGCCGGCGCGGCCGTCGCCTCGGCGAGCTCGGCCTCGACCAGCTCCGGCGTGATGGTGTCCTGGGTGTAGAGCGCGACGAGACGACAGACGAAATTCTCGAGCTCGCGCACGTTGCCCGGCCAATTGTGCCGTTTCAGCCGCTCGATCGCAGCCGGCGCGATGTTGCGTTCGCCCAACCCCTCGCGGGCCGCCTGTCTGAGGAAATGGCGGGCAAGGTCACCGATGTCCTCGCTGCGCTCGCGCAAGGGCGGCAGTCTGAGCGGCACCACGTTGAGGCGATAGTAGAGATCCTCGCGGAAGAGACCCTGGTGAATCTGCGTTCTCAGGTCCCGATGAGTAGCCGCAATGATGCGCACGTTGGTCTTGATCGGCGTGCGCCCGCCGACGGTCATGTACTCGCCTTCCTGCAGCACCCGCAGCAACCGCGTCTGCGCCTCGAGCGGCATGTCGCCGATCTCGTCGAGGAACAGGGTGCCGCCTTCGGCCTGCTCGAAGCGGCCTTCCTTCCGGTTCTGGGCGCCGGTGAACGAGCCTTTCTCGTGGCCGAACAGCTCGCTCTCGATCAGCTCACGCGGGATTGCCGCCATGTTGAGGGCGACGAACGGTCCGTGGCGGCGCTTGCCGTGATCGTGCAGCACGCGCGCGACGAGCTCCTTGCCGGTGCCCGATTCGCCGGCGATCATCACCGTCAGATCGGTCTGCGTGAGCCGCGCCAGGATCCGGTAGATCTCCTGCATGGCCGGAGAGCGCCCGATGATCGGCAGCTCGTCTCCCTCGGGCTCGCTGGTGCGATCGCGACGACGCACAGGATCGGCCAGGGCGCGGCCGACGATCGAGACCACCTCGGCGATGTCGAAGGGCTTCGGCAGGTACTCGAATGCGCCGCGCTCGGCGGCCGTGATCGCCGTCATCAGCGTGTTCTGGGCGCTCATCACGATGATCGGGAGCTCGGGTCGCACCTTGCGGATGCGCGGGATGAGGTCGAAGGCGTTCTCGTCGGGCATGACGACGTCGGTGATGATGACGTCGCCCTGGCCCTCCTGGGCCCAGCGCCACAAGGTCGCCGCGTTGCCGGTGGCGCGCGGCGAGTAGCCGGCACGCGCCAGGGCCTGATTGAGCACCGTGCGGATCGCTGCGTCGTCGTCGGCAATGAGAACCGTGCCTCGTGCCATGTTCGTGATCCTATCCCTGCTGGCGCCGCCCGCTGCTCCGTCCGTCGCGTCCCTGCATGGGCAGGAGCACACGGAAGACGGTGCGCGATGGCTCGGACTCGCACTCGATGATGCCGCCGTGGTCGCCGATGATTTTCGCTACGAGCGCGAGGCCGAGACCGGTCCCGGTCCGCTTCGTCGTCACGAACGGATCGAAGAGATGCGGCCTGATCGCCTCGGGAACGCCGGGCCCGTCGTCCTCGACCTCGATGCAGAGCGGGAGCGACACGCGATCCCCGCTGCCCTTCACGGCGAGGCGGACACCCGGTCGGAACGAGGTCCGTATGACGATGCGTCCGCCCTCCGGGCGTGCGCCGATCGACTCGGCGGCGTTCTTCACGAGGTTGAGGAAGGCCTGGATCAGCTTGTCCCGGTTCACAGCGACGGCTGGCAGCGATGGGTCGTAGTCGGTGACCCGGCGGCAGTCGCGCCCGAAGCCGGTGCTCGCCACGCGCAACACGTGGTCGAGGATCGAATGGATGTTTACCGGCTCGGTCACCAGGGGGCGCTCATCTCCGAAAACCTCCATGCGGTCGACCAGATTCTTGATGCGGTCGGTCTCGGTGCAGATCAGCTCGGCGAGGGTGCGGTCCTCCTCGCTCAGGCCGGGCTCGAGCAGCTGCGCCGCGCCGCGAATGCCGGACAGGGGATTCTTGATCTCGTGGGCCAGCACCGCTGCGAGCCCCGAGACGGATCGCGCCGCCGCCCGATGGGTCAACTGCCGTTCGATCATCTGTGCCATCGAGCGCTGCTGGAGCATGACCAGGGTCAGCTCCGGGCTTTCAGGCAACGGGCCGCTGTGGATGTCGACGAGGCGCTGGGCCTGCGCCTTCGGCGTGGCGATGCCGACGTTGTACTCGTTGATGGTGAAGCCGGTCCGCCGAACCTCCCGCACCAAGGCGATGAGCGGGCAGCCGAAGGCCAGAACCTCCTCGAGGCGCTGCCGCTTCAGCAGCGCCTGGCTCGACTCGAAGAACACCTCGGCGGCCTGGTTGGCGTAGATGATGCGCTCGTCCTCGGCCAGAACGAGGATCGGATGCGGCAGAGCCGCTAGCAGCAAATCGTGGGCCACGTGACGGCGGGCAGAGTGTTGTATCGCCGCACTCGCCGTCGCCGGTGGTGGGCTTGCCTGCAGATCGGCCGGCACCGCAGCTGCTGATTTCGATGCATCCCCGCTCATGCCGCCATCTCCATGGCCTGCGTGTAGAACTCCTCGAGGCCGGCGAGCAGGCGGCCCGCATCCTCCTCCGTGCACAAGCGGCGGCGCCAGGCCTTGACCTCGTGCGGCGGCCGCCCGCTGGTCTCGAGATACCAGCTGACATGCTTGCGGGCGTTGCGCAGGCCCAGTCGCGCGCCGTAGTGCTCGAGCATCGCGGTGACATGAGTGACCGCGATGCGGTTTTGCTCGGAGAGGTCTGGGTTGCCGGGATCACGGCCGAGCGCGAGCGCCGTCGCGATGCGACCCGGCATCCAGGGCGCGCCATAGGCGCCGCGCCCGACCATGACCGCATCGGCACCCGACTGATCCAGCGCCCGGCGGGCCTCGACCGGTCCCAGAATGTCGCCGTTTACCACCACGGGCACAGCGACGGCCTGCTTGACTGCGGCGACACGGCGCCAATCGGCCGAGCCTTTGAAGAACTGGCAACGCGTGCGCCCGTGCACCGTGACGAGACGGATTCCGGCAGTCTCCGCCCGTCGCGCGATCTCGGGCGCATTGAGCGAGTGGTGGTCCCAGCCGAGCCGCATTTTCAATGTGATCGGCACCTTGACGGCACCCACGACCGCCTCGATCAGGCCCAGCGCGTGCTCCGGCTCGCGCATCAGCGCACTGCCCGACAGCCGGCCGGTGACCTCGCGCGCGGGGCAGCCCATGTTGATGTCGATGATGTCGGCGCCGGATGCCTCTGCGATGCGGGCGCCTTCGGCCATCCATCGCGCTTCGCAGCCGACGAGTTGGATGACGTGCAGCGCAAGATCGCCTCCGGCGGCCTTACGGACGACGTCCGGTCGCGCCGTGGCGAGCTCGCGTCCTGCGACCATTTCCGAGACGACGAGGCCCGCACCGAGCGTGGCTGCCGCCTGCCGGAACGGTAGGTCCGAGACGCCGGACATCGGCGCAAGAATGACGGGATTGGCCAGTCTGTGGGATCCGAGCACGATCGCAGCCGATGGAGCGGCCGGTGTTCGCCCCCCGGAAGCCTCCTGCGCGTCGTCCGTCCCGTCGCCTGCCATTATCGCATTCCGCCTAGTTTTTAAGCAGCATAGAAAACTGCTCATTTCGAAGGCAATCTATGTCGATGCCCGCTGTTTCGCAAGTGCGAAATTGGCTGAGGGCGAAGACGTTTGCCTCGGCGGTGGCGCGGGGCTATCTGGTCGGCAGTCCGATCGCACCGAGGATCACGAGTTTGCTGACCACCGCCGTCATTGTCGCCGGTGGGCAAGGCGTCCGCGCCAGCCGCGGTGCCGGCCTGCCCAAGCAGTACGCCCGCATCGGCGGCAAGCCGGTGCTGGCGTGGACGCTCGACGCGTTCTGCGGTCATCCGAGGGTCGATGTCGTCCAGGTGGTGATCAACGCCGATCATGAAGAGGCCTATGCGGCGGTGATCCGAGGCTTGGCTCCGGCGCCACTGCCACCCGTTGTCGGCGGCGCCACGCGTCAGGCCTCTGTGCTCGCGGGGTTGATGGCGCTTCGCCAGATGGCGCCGGATCTGGTGCTGATCCACGATGCTGCCAGGCCGTTCGTTGAGTCGGCTGTGATCGATCGCGTGATCAATGTCCTGGCCCAGCGAGAAGCAGCGATAGCCGCGCTCGCGGTCGCCGATACCCTGAAGAGGGCTGGCCCTGATGGGCTCGTTGCAGCAACGGTGCCCAGGGACGGCCTATGGCGCGCACAAACGCCACAGGGCTTCCGGTTTCCTGCAATCCTGACGGCACATGCCAAGGCCCGGGACGCGGGTCGGCTCGATTTCACCGACGACGCCGCCCTCGCCGAGTGGGCAGGTCTTGCGGTGGCTCTCGTGCCGGGCTCGGAGGCAAACCGCAAGCTGACCACCGCCGAGGACATCGACATGGCCGACCGCGAGCTCTGCCGCAGGGTCGCAACTTCTCCGGACGTGCGCACGGGCAACGGCTTCGACGTGCATCGGTTCGTGGAGGGCGACCACGTCTGGCTCGGCGGTGTCCGAATCCCCCATACTCACAGGCTGGACGGTCACTCGGATGCCGACGTCGCGCTGCACGCACTCACGGATGCCCTGCTCGGCGCGATCGGGGATGGGGATATCGGCCAGCATTTCCCGCCAAGCGACGCACGGTGGAAGGGTGCCGCCTCCAAAGTGTTTCTCGCTGACGCGGCCCGGCGAGTGGTCGAGCGCGGTGGGCGCATCGGCAATGTCGACGTGACGATTCTTTGCGAGGCGCCGCGCATCGGCCCGCACCGCGAGGCCATGCGCACGGCTATTGCCGGAATTCTCGGCATCGATGCGGGACGGGTCGCGGTGAAGGCGACGACCACCGAGCAGCTTGGCTTCACGGGGCGACGCGAGGGCATCGCCGCCATGGCAACGGCGACCGTCGTGCTGCCGGGATAGGCACGGCCGGTGACACGAAGGCGCCTGTCCCACCACCTGCCTTGGGGAGAGGGCGGGCAAGGCCTTCCGGCCCACCCGATTTGCCGTCGACTATTCCGCTGCCTGCTTATAGCGGCGGGCGTACTGCAGCAGCGCATCGTCGGCACACGGCTGGATCGGCGTGAAGTCCTGATGCGCGATCCACTCCTTGCGCGTCGGCTTGCGGATATAGTTCGAGCAGGCGTTGAGCGTCAGGTAGACGATCTTGCGCGGCAACGGGGTGATATTGCCGGCCGAGCCATGGACGAGATTGCCGTGGAACATCAGCATGCCGCCTGCCTTGCCGGTCGGCACGACGAGGCCACCCTGGTCGTAGAGGCGCTGTACGGTCTCCTCGTCGAGCGTCCAGAGTGGATAGCTGGTCGTCGACGTGTCGTGGCCGGCGGCCAGCACGCCTTCCTTGTGGCTGCGCGGGATCAGCATCAGCGCGCCGTTGTAGGGGAACACCTCGTCGAGGAAGATCGAGATGTTCATGGCGCGCGGCTCCGGCATGCCGTCGTCGCGGGCCCATGTGCCGTAGTCCTGGTGCCACTGCCACACGTCACCCGAGAACTTCGCCTTCGCGTTGATCTTGAACTGGTGCATGTAGACCTTCTCGCCGAACACCTGCTCGATCGGCTCGATCATACGCGGGTGACGGGCAAGAATGCCGAAGGCCTCGTTGTAGAGGTGGGCGGCGAAGGCGGTGCGCGGTGCGCCGGATCTCTCGCGCCAGATCTCCTCCCGGCTCTGCTTGTAGAGCTCCTCGGCCTCGGCGTTGAGGACGGCGATCTCCTCCGTCGTGAACTGCTCGGGGAGGAAGAGCCAGCCTTCGGTGTTGAAGTGATCGATCTGGGCTTGAGTGAGCTTCATGGGCGGGTTCCTCCTTGGATTGATGCCGGTCGGCCCCATTCTTGAGGCGGGAAACGAGCGCTGCGATAGACGCGGCTCCTTGCAAGTCTGCAGCCGATGGCAGGCAGCTCGATCGTCCCGTGCTGCCCATGGTCGTCGGCCGGCAACCACCTCTCGCCGTCGCAGGCGATGCGGGTCGCCACATCGCGCGAGCGCCGCCGCACCAGAAACCCCTCGACCGTCATGAGCGTCGTTGCCGGGCGCGGCATGAGGGCAACTCTCCTATCGTCAGCGCCGGCAAAGTGTAGCACATTCCGGGCGAACGGGCGCCACGGTCGGAAGCTCGACGCAGAGAGTTGGAGGCGGCGCATGGGCATTACGGATGGACGGCCGGCCGGCAGCGAGCCCCGCACGCTGTCGCTCAACAACAGAGACAACATCATCGTCGCCGTCGATGCGGTTCCGCAAGGTGTCGCGGCCAGGGCCATCCGTGCGCTCGCACGCATCCCCCGCGGCCACAAGATGGCGTCCGTGGCGATTGCCAAGGGCGAGCCGGTGCTGAAATTCGGCCAGATCATCGGCTTCGCCACCGAGGACATCAACCCCGGCCAGCATGTCCACACGCACAACTGCGCCTTCGCCGCCTTCGAGCGCGATTACGCCTTCTGCCAGGACGCGCGGGAGGAGGACATCCTCCCCGTCGAGCGGCAGGCCACGTTCCAGGGGTTCCGCCGGGCCAACGGCAAGTCCGGCACGCGCAACTACATCGGCGTCGTGACGTCGGTGAACTGCTCGGCCACCGTTGCGCGATTCATCGCTGAGGCCGTCAACCGGTCCGGCATCCTAGCCGATCACCCGACCATCGACGGCGTGATCCCCCTTGTCCATTCGACCGGCTGCGGTATCGATTCGGACGGCGAGACGTTCGAGGTGCTGAAGCGCACAACGTGGGGCTATGCCACCAACCCGAACATGGCCGGCATCCTGGTCGTGGGCCTCGGCTGCGAGGGATTCCAGATCGCGCGCATGAAGGATGCCTATGGCATCGTCGAGAGCGATACCTTCCGAACCATGACCATCCAGGAGACCGGCGGCACGAAGAAGACGATCGCAGCCGGCGTCGACGCTGTCCGTAAGATGCTGCCCATCGCCGGCAAGGCCGTGCGCGAGACGCTGCCCGCCTCCGAGCTGATGCTCGCGCTGCAGTGCGGTGGCTCGGACGGCTATTCCGGCATCACCGCCAACGTCGCGCTTGGCATCGCCGCCGACATCCTCGTGAAGAATGGCGGTACGGCCGTGCTCTCCGAGACGCCCGAGATCTATGGCGCCGAGCACTTGCTCACCCGCCGCGCCCGCACCCGCGAGGTCGGTGAGAGGCTCGTCTCCATCATCAAGTGGTGGGAGGACTACACAGCGCGCGCCCGCATGAGCATGGACAACAACCCGTCGCCCGGCAACAAGGCCGGTGGACTGACCACCATCCTCGAGAAGTCGCTGGGCGCGGCTGCCAAGGGCGGCTCGACGACGCTCAACGCGGTCTACCGTTACGCCGAGCCCATCACCGAGAAGGGCTTCGTCTACATGGACACGCCCGGCTACGACCCCGTTGCGGCGACCGGACAAGTCGCGGGCGGCTGCAATGTCCTCGCCTTCACCACCGGACGCGGCTCGGCCTATGGCTGCAAGCCGACGCCCTCGTTCAAGCTCGCCACGAACACCGACATCTACAATCGCATGATCGACGACATGGACATCAACTGTGGCGACATCGTCGACGGCGTGCCAATCGAGCGCAAGGGCCAGGAGATCTTCGACTACATGCTGCGGATGGCGTCGGGCGAGAAGTCGAAGAGCGAGCTGCTCGGCTACGGCGACGCCGAGTACGTGCCATGGGTCATCGGCGCGACGATGTAGTCGCTGCCCAATGCCGACGCGACGAGCCAGCAAACAACCGACAGGTCGGTCATCGGCATGGGACTGCTCCTTTTCCTGCGAGACATCGTCGTGGCGCTGGTCGATCTGGCGACGGGCCGGCGGCGGCGGCGCTATGAGCACGTGATCGACATCCTCGCGCCGCGCGATATCGTCTGGCAGATGCTGAAGGCCCGCGACATCGTCTTCGATGGGCTGGTGCCGTTGCGCATTCAGGGCGAGCCCGTGCCCGGCCGGCCCGATTGCGAGCGTGTGCACATTCTCGCCGGCACGACCGAGCTGATCATGCTCACCCGCATCGTCGATGAGCGACCGGGTCAGGCCATCCTCTACGAGATCCTGCCCGACGGCACCGCGCCCGCGCTGATCGAAGGGTCCGACGACTACGTTGGCTTCGTCCTGGCCGATGGGGCACGCGGAACCCGCCTCGATCTTGTCCGCGAGACGAGTCCCGCCCGGTGGATCTCGCGGGTGACGATTCCCGTCGGGCTGCGCAGCGGCGGCCGACGGTACAAGCGCAAGGCCGAGCAGATGGCCAGCGCGGCGGCGATCGGAGGATTGCCCGGCGCATGAGCAGCTTTGCCTATCTCGCGCCGGTGTACGCGCTGTGCTCGGCGTTCCTCTTCGCGCTCTCGAACCACCTCATCAATCTCGGCCTCGAGGGCTCCGATGCGCGCACGGGCACGCTCGTCTCGATTGCCGCGTCGGCGGCGGTCTACTGGCTGCTCGCGCCCTTCTTCGTCGAGAGCTGGTACTGGCTGACCTGGGCATTCCTGCTGTTTGCGCTGGTGGGCATCATCCGGCCATCGTTGTCCTCTGTGCTCGCCACCTCTTCGATCAAGGTGATGGGACCGACGCTGACCAGCGCGCTCACCGCAGCGACACCGCTGTTCGGCGCGTTGTTCGCCATCACGTTTCTCGGCGAGCAACTGACGGTTCCGATCGCGATCGGCACGCTGGCGGTCATCGCCGGCGCCGTGGTCGGTGCGTGGAGCCCGCAGGGCATGAAGCGGAGCTGGCCGTTATGGGCGATGGCCTTGCCGCTCGGAGCGTCCCTGATCCGGGCGACCGGCCACGTGGTGACGAAGCATGGGCTCGTTGAGCTGCCGAGCCCGTCGTTTGCCGTGATGGTCTCGAACAGCGTATCGCTGGCGGTTGCGATTGTCGCCTTCAAGTTGCAGAGCCGTCCCTTCGTCGGGACCCGCGCCAGCCATCTCTGGTTCATCGGCTCCGGTGTCGCGAATGCGCTGTCGCTGCAGTTCCTCAACAATGCGCTCGCCGTCGGCGAGTTGGTGGCCGTCATTCCCATCGTCTCGGCGACGCCCGTTTTCACGATGATCATGGGCTACCTGTGGTTCGGGCGCGAAATCATCACGGCCCGCACGCTCTGGACCATCGCGCTGATCGTGCCCGGCGTTCTTCTCGTGGCGCTGTCGGGGAGGTGACGCAGCAGCCGGCGCTTCTTCCGCCGCATTCGAGCCGAAGGCGCGCCATAAAATCCGGGTAGCTCCAGTCAGACCCCCCGACACCGGCACGAGGCCGACTGGGGCCGACAGGCGAACTCATGCTCGCTGCACTCCGGCTACTGACGCATGCGATCGAGCTTCTGCCCGGCATGGTGCGCGGCATCAATCGCGTCCTGTTCAGGGGTATCGCATTCAACCCAAGGCTCGGGCCGTTGCGGCATCTGGCGACGGCCGGCCTCATCTATGTCGCTTTCGCGGTGGTCCTGGTCTACGTGGTCGCTCCGATCCGCGGCTACATCGGCCATCACTACCTCGGGGACAAGCTCGCTTATGATGCCGAGCGATGGCTCGCGACCGCAATCTACGATCGCAGCGGCAGCTTCGTTGGCACCTACGACGGACGGCTCGACAGCCAGCGGGACGTCAATTGGACCGACGCCACGATCGAGGTCGGGGGCTACCAGGCCAATCCCGACCATAAGTCGATTCCGGTACGGCAGGTGCCGGCGCACTACTGGCAATGCCTGACCTACCACGAGGACCGTTATATCGGCGGCCTGCTGAACCCGTTCGGCATCGATCTCGTTGGTGTGCTGAAGATCCCGTACTCGTCCGTGCAGCGATCCCTGCAGCTGCGGCGGCCCGCTATAGGTGTCGGCGGCTCGACGCTGCCGATGCAGCTCGCTCGCGTCATCTACAAGACGCCGCCGAGCAGATACGAGGGGAGCATCGGCAAGCTGCGACGGAAAATCGGTGAATGGTGGCTGGCGCCCGTCATCTACAGGGGGCTCACGGCAGGCGGGGACGACACACCGTTGCGCCGCTGGGCGGCCAACCATCTCTGGCTCGCCCAGCGCACCGGCGGCCAGCCGCTGCATGGCGTCGAGATGACGGCACAGGTCGTGTTCGGCAAGGAGGCGAAAGACCTCACCGTCGCCGAGCAGTACGTGCTGGCCTCGGCGGTCAACAAGCCGATCATCCTGCTCGAGGGCAACGATCGGCTCAATGCGGCGCGTGACGCGAACTGGCGCTACATCACCGAGGTCCGCGCCAAGTCCTGCGTGGAACGTCTGATCGGCGACGAGGCTCTGAAACGGCAGGTGGTGTTCGAGCTGGTGGAGCTCGCCAACGGCCAGCCGGACCCCAAGGTGCGGCCCCGATTGCATGAGGCGCTCGGGGCTCATGCACCGGCCCTCGCCCGGCGGGCGACCGCCAATCCCATGATCCGCGCGAACGCCCTGCTGCCGTCCGCGCGCTTCGGCATCCGGGAGGAGATGAAGCAACGGTTCGGGCTCGGTTGGCGGGAGGACGTACGCGGTGTGACGACCACGCTCGACGTGCCGCGCAATCTCGCGTTCGGCGATCGGTTGGCTGCGGTGCTGGCCGCCATCGACCGCCAGCATCAGACACGCCTCAACCCCGGCTTTGCACTCGATCCGGCTCGCGTCGCCGCGAGCGGCGGATCGCTGCGGCTACCGAGCATCTCGATCGCCGCAGCCAATGCGAATGGCGAGATCGTGCGCTATTGGGATGGCGGGGAGACGGCAAGCTACTTCGGCTCGCCGTCCGCCCGCGATCCGGCAACTGGGAGGTATGCGGCCGAACGGGAGCCGCGACGGATCGGCTCGACGGGCAAGATGCTGATCGCCATCGCGGCCGGCAATGCCGGCACGGACACGCCGGACACGCTCTATGCCGACGCACTGGCGCCGCCGTCCGGGCTCGCGACCTGCGCCAAGGGCAACGGCACGTTGCGCCATGGACGGCGGGCGGAGGTGGCCTTCGCCTGCTCGCTCGGCTCTGCCGTCGAGTGGCGAGGCGCCACGCTCGGACAGGAGCGCATCCGCCGCCTCGTCGACGGGTTCGGTTTCAACATGCCGCCCGCCCCGGCAGGCGGCGAGCCCACACCACCATCGACGGCTGCGGCTCGCGGCCTCGTCGCGGGCTCGCCGCAACGGGTGCACCACATGGCCAGCGTCATCCTCGCGGCCTTGACTGGACGGAGCGGCAAGCCTCTGCCGTCACCCACGCTCATCCGGGACTGGGATCTCGCTGGTCGCGGCGGGGCCCCGGCGGTTGACGGAGCGCTGGTGCCGGGCACCCTCGTCAAGCCGCATGCGGTCCCGTTCCTGCGAGCGGTGCTATCGGCACCGCTCTGCTACGAGATCAACGGCGTCTCGCACGGCACGCTGAAAGCATTGAAGGGCTGGTGCGCGCGCCGGCGGCCTGGCGTCACTCTCCATTTCGCCAAGACCGGCACCGACACCAACGAGGACCCGAGCCAGTCGGTCGATACGTGGATCGCTGGCGGAATCCGGTTCGAGAGAGGGGCCGCATACTCCTATGTCGTCGAGATCGGCACGGCTTCCACTGGCCAGCCCTTCGCCACGGGCCTCAATGCGGGTCCGCTGCTGACGCCGTTGGTTGAGGCGCTCCTCGCCGACCTCGAGGACGAGCAGCGGTCGCACGGGACTGCGCGAACCGCCATCCGCTAGGCCCGGTCGATCACTCTGGTCCAGGCAAGCCATCGAATCTCTCGCACGATGGCTCTCGGCCAGAGTCTCGGAGCGGGCGGCGGGCTTAACGCCCCACCCCGCGTTTGCCGGGTCGCCCGGCCGAGCCTTGCTCGCCTCAGCTCGCCAGCTCGCGCGAGCGTTTGGTCGCGGCTGCGATCGCCTCGGTCATCAGCGGCTCGAGGCCCTTCTCGCCCATCAGCACCTGCAGGGCTGCGAACGTCGTGCCGTTGGGAGAGGTGACGTTCTTGCGGAGCTGGTCGGCGCCGAGGTCGGAACGATGCATAAGCTCGCCGGAGCCGGTGACGGTGGCCCGCGCGAGCCGCATGGCGAGATCGGGGGCGAGCCCCGCCTTGACGCCGGCCGCAGCAAGACATTCCGTCAGGTAGAAAACGTAGGCCGGCCCGGAGCCCGAGACGGCCGTGACCGGATCGATCAGCGCCTCGTCATTGACCCAGGCCACCTCGCCGATCGCACTCAGCAGCGCGTCACAGAGCGATTTCTGACCCGGTGTGACGTGGCCATTCGGCGCGGCTACGGTGATACCCCGACCGACGGCTGCCGGCGTATTCGGGATCGACCGAACGACCGCACGTCCTGCCATGAGATGGCGCTCGAAGCTCGCGATCGTCTTGCCTGCCGCAATCGAGAGCACGACCGTTTCGGGTCCGGCGGTACGAGCCAGCGGCGGGAACACCTCCTCCATCACCTGAGGCTTCACTGCCATCAGCAGCACGGCGGGTGGCGTCTGGCGCGCGGGCAGAGTTGCATGGGCCGCGATGCCGTGCTTGTCGAGCAGAGCCTTGACGGCCGGCGGCGGTGAAGGATCCTGCACCATCACGCGCTTCGGGTCGATGCCGCCAGCCAGCCAGCCGGCCAGCATGGCGCCACCCATGTTGCCGGCGCCGGCCAGGATCAGGTCGCCATCGAGTGAGAGGGACATGGGAAGGCTCCTCGAGCGAGGCTGGGAAAGATGGGGGCAGGTTGGCCGGAAGCGGGCTCCCGCCCACACCCGCCGGGAGAGTTGATCCTCCCGGTTCCGCCCCTCCTCGGACCGCGGTTCTCTATTCCGCGGCGGCGGTCGTGAGCGGCACTGCCTTCTGGCCGCGGCTCTCGCGCTCGAGCTTGAGCAGGTCGGCGACCAGGAAAGCGATCTCGAGCGACTGCTCGGCATTGAGCCGCGGATCGCAGAGTGTCTCGTAGCTGCGAGCCAGATCCTCGTCGACGATCTGGACCGCACCGCCTGTGCATTCGGTCACATTCTGGCCGGTCATCTCGAGGTGCACACCGCCCGCGTGCGTACCCTCGGCCCGGTGGATGGCGAAGAAACGCTCCACCTCCTCGCGCACGCGCTGGAACGGCCGCGTCTTGTGGCCAGTGGTGGCCGTGATCGTATTGCCATGCATGGGATCGCACGACCAGATGACCGACGCGCCCGCCTTCGACGCGGCCCGAACGAGAGCGGGCAGGTGCTTCTCCACCTTGTCGGAGCCGAACCGGCAGATCAGCGTCAGCCGACCGGGCTCATTGGCGGGGTTGAGAATCTCGATCAGACGCAGCAAGCCATCCGGCTCGAGCGACGGGCCGCACTTGAGCCCGATCGGATTGGCAACGCCGCGGCAAAACTCGACGTGGGCATGGTCCGGCTGGCGAGTGCGGTCACCGATCCAGATCATGTGCGCCGACGTGTCGAAGTAGCGGCCGGAGCCCATCACCTCGTCGCGGCGGGTCATGGCCTGCTCGTAGCCCAGCAGCAGGGCCTCGTGGCTGGTGTAGAAATCGGTGCTCACCAGCTCCCGCGTGTTGCTTTCGTTGATGCCGAGCGCCCGCATGATCTCGAGGGTGTCGCCGATCTTGCGGGCGAGCGCCTCGTAGCTCGCCTCGATCGGCTTGTCCTTCATGAAGTCGAGCGCCCAGCGGTTGACGTTCTCGAGGCTCGCGAACCCACCTTGAAGGAAGGCCCGCAGGAAATTCAAGGTCGCCGCCGACTGGCGGTAGGCCTGGAGCTGGCGCTGCGGATCGGGGATGCGATCAGCCGGCGTGAAGTCGAAGCCGTTGATGATGTCGCCGCGATAGCTGGGCAGCTCGGCGCCATCCCGCTTCTCGGTGTTCGACGAGCGCGGCTTGGCGAATTGCCCGGCGATGCGCCCGACCTTCACCACCGGCATGCCGCCAGCGAACGTCATGACCAGCGCCGACTGCAGGAACACCCTGAAGTAGTCACGGATGTTGTTGGCCGAGTGCTCCTTGAAGCTTTCGGCGCAATCGCCGCCCTGGAACAGGAAGCTTTGGCCGGCTGCCACCTTGGCCAACTTCGCCTTCAGCGACAGCACCTCGTTCGCGAAGACCAGCGGAGGAAACTTGGAGAGCCGGTCCTCGACGTCTGCCAGCGCCGGGGACGGCGTGGCATAGGGCTTGCCGTCGTACTCGGGCACCTGGACGATCGGCTTCGACCTCCAGCTGTCGGGGGACCAGGCTGCCGGCATAGTTGCTCTCCTCCGTCTTGAAACGGCTTCGGCCCTGGTTGGACCACAGGGCTCGGACCGTTCCGCATATGGCGTGAAGGCGACAGTATAGGCCATCTCGGTGCCTCCTGCCAGCTTGTCGCAAGCGGGCTATAGTCGGCGCCGTTCAACTCCCGGGAGCGCCGCGATGCCTGCCGAGCCATCCTTCACCTTCGGCATCGAGGAGGAGTACCACCTCGTCGATCGCATTTCCCGTGATCTCACCTCGGCGCCGCCGGAGCTGATCGACCTCGGCGTCACGCGCCTCGGCGAGCGGGTGAGCCCCGAGTTCCTGCGCTCGCAGATCGAGATCGGCACGCCTGTGATGCAGTCGTTCGCCGATGCGAGGGCTGAGCTCGCCCGGCTGAGGGGAGAGATCGTGCGGCTCGCCGCCGAGCACGGCCTGGCCCCGATTGCGGCTGGAACACACCCCTTTGCCGACTGGAGCCGCCTCGAGACATCGCCAAAGGCGCGCTATCAGATCCTCGCTCAGGATCTCGCGGTGGTGGGCCGCCGCCTCGTCATCTGTGGCATGCACGTGCACGTCGCCATCGAGGACGACGAGCTGCGCATCGATATCATGAACCAGGCGCGATACTTCCTTCCGCATCTGCTGATACTGTCGACGTCGTCGCCCTTCTGGATGGGGCGCGACACCGGGCTGAAGAGCTTTCGGCTTGCGCTCTCGAAGCAGAGCCCGCGTACCGGGCTGCCAGGGCGGTTCAGCGGCTGGGACGAATATCGCCAGTCGGTGGAGGTTCTGGTCAAGGGCGGCGTCATGGAGGACGCCTCGAAGATCTGGTGGGACCTGCGCCCGTCGGCCCGGTTCCCGACGCTGGAGATGCGCATAACCGATGTCGTGACGCGACTCGACGATGCCATCGCGATCGCGGCGATCTACGTCTGCCTCTGCCGGATGCTCTGGCGGCTGCGGCGCGGCAATGTCGGCTGGCGAACCTATCCGGTGTTCCTGCTGGAGGAGAACCGGTGGCGTGCCCAGCGCTATGGCGTGACGGACAAGCTTTTCGACCTGGGGAAGGGCGAGCTCGTTCCCTACCCCGCTCTGCTCGAGGAGATCCTGGCTCTGATCGCCGAGGACGCCGATGCTCTGGGCTGCTGCAGCGAGGTGACCCGCGCCCGCGCCATCGTCAGAGACGGAACGAGCGCCGATCGGCAGCTCGCGGTGCATGCCGCCGCGCGCGATGCCGGGGCGGAGGAGGCCGAGGCTCTCAGGTGTGTCGTCGACCATCTCGTTGCGGAGACGGCGGCAGGCTTGTGAGCACCGCTGCGTCCATCAGTTGCAGGGCTCGCGGAGGAACTGCACCCCGATCCGGTCGTTCATCGCCCACCGCAATCGGCAATGGAACTCGCTTCCGTCGTCCACAAGGCGCAACGTGAAGGCTCCAGGCAAACCGGTCACGGTCGGCACGCGGAGACACGCTCCGGTCTCCGAGAGATTCTCCGTGACGCAGAACTGTGGCTCGCGACCGGGAAGAATGATTTCAGCGACGAGGGCCGCCCTCACGCGCCCGGGGCGGCAAGGCTCTGCAGCGAGCCCGGACATCGTCGGCTCGCTCAGGCGAAAAGCCACCCCGCTGTAGCCGCGAAATCGGCCGCGAGGATCGTGGATCGGCACGCCGATCGTGACGAATCGAGCACGCGAAGACCCTGCGGCTCTGATAAACTCCGTCGGTCCGAATGGCTCGCGTCGCTCGATGCACGCCATCCAGGGTGTGGATCTGATCTCCGCCCGGCTCTGATTGCCGATCTCCTGCCGTGTCCGCCCGTAGTGCGCTTCGGCCAGTAGCCCCGCGTGCTTGGCGACGGCGCCGCTCAAGTAAGTGAAGCGATGCTCCCGGTCGCTTTCCCAGAGCCAGCCTCCGAGCCCCTCGAGCGAGCGCTCGGTCGTGTCGGCCGAGCGGAGCAGCTCGGCCAGCCCCGCGATGGACATGGAACCACTCCGCGCGCCCTCGCTGATCAGGCCAATTTGTCCAACCTCAAATCCGCATCGCACAATCATGATCAGGCCACCTACTAAGCAATGTCGACTGCACGGGTCGACGTTCCGGTGTCAGCTCCCCAGACACATCCGGGACATCCATCCCGGCTCAATCGGTCGCACTGTCAATGTATCAGCGAAATTTGAGGATTTTCACCAGCTGCGCGTCGGGCCTTTGAATGAAACGCGGCGCCAATTCGCAGAAAGTCTCATCGAACCGGACTACAAAGCATTAACGACGAAGCATCAGCGGCGCACGACCTCCGCCTCGATCGCGAGCTCGACCTCGTCCGAGATCAGAGGTGCGCCCCGGCCCAATCCCCATTCGCTGCGCAGTAGCCGGGCCGTCGCGGAGAAGCCGGCGACGAACTTGCCCGCGAAGCTCGGATTTACGAGGCCCAGGGGATGCTCGCCGGTGAAGTTCCATTTCACGGCCAGCGTGATCGGCTTGGTGACGCTGCCGAGCGACAGCTCGCCCGCGACCTCGCCCGTCCGCTCCCCCGTCACGGTGACGCGTGTCGAACGGAATCTGATGGCTGGGTTGGCGGCCACGTCAAAGAAGTCCGGACTCCGGAGCAGCCTGTCCAGCGCGCCTACGCCGGTCGAGATGTCGGCCGGCTTGAGCCGGACGTCGACCTGTGCCGTCTCGGGAGAGGCCGGATCGAACTCCAGCGTACCATCGGCACCGACGATCCGGCCGGAATGGCGCGAAAGGCCAGCATGACTCCACGTGAATGACACGGAGGTGTGCCCTCCCGCGAAGGTATAGGTCTCGGCGCGCGCCTTCCCCGACAGGGCGAGAAGCAACGTCAGCCCGAGCATCCAGGCGCGGCTCGGTCGAAGCTGAGCAGTGGACATGTCGTCGTAGCTCCTCGGCAGGAGGCGGCGATACGGGGCCGGGCACGTGCCCAGCGCCATGCGGGGCGTCGCGCCGTACCGCCACGCAATAGTGCCGATGTTGAGGCAGGTCGGCCTCAAAGTTGCGCCGTCATGCCACCATCGACCACGAGCTCGGCGCCGGTGACGAAGGAGGCCTCGTCCGAAGCCAGGAAGGCGGCGGCCGCAGCGATCTCCTCCGGGCGGCCGAACCGCCGCATGGGCGTCTTGTCGACGAGCGTCTTGGCGAACGCCGGCACCTTCAGCACACGGGCCGTGAGGGCCGTTTCGACGAAACCAGGACTCACGCAATTCACCCGGATGTTGAAGGGAGCGAACTCGACCGCAAGCCCCTTGGTCAACGCCACGACGGCGCCCTTGGTTGCCGAGTAGGCCACGAGCTGCCGCATGCCGTGGTCGCCCATGATCGAGGCGATGTTGATCAACGACGCGTTGCCCGATCTACGCAGCAGCTCGAAACCCTCGCGCGCGACGCGCACGACGCCGTCGAGGTTCACCTCGCGCACTTTGACCCAGTCCGCCTCGGAAAGATGCCGGAAATCGGCGCGGACATTGAGGCCGGCATTGTTGACGAGGATGTCGAGCCGGCCGTCGCTCGCTGCGACCCGCCGCATCAAGGCGGAAACATCCTGGCCGCGGGAGACGTCAGCGGAGACACTGCTGGCCTGCCCGCCTGCGGCGACGATCTCGGCGGCCACGGTGTCGGCCGCAACCGAATCGACATCCGTAACGAAGACTTTTGCACCATCGGTCGCCAGCCGATGCGCGATGGCCCTGCCGAGCCCGTTGCCGGCGCCGGTCACCAGCGCGACCCGTTCCAGCAGTCTGCGCATGATCATGCCTCCTGATGACGGCAACGCTATTGCCGCTTCCTGCGTGCGATCACAAGCCGGAGCCTCGCCGCAGCTGCGCCGGGCTGACAATGCAACGAGGCCCGCAACCGGTGTTGCGGGCCTCGTGGACTATCGGCAACCGATTGCAGCTATTTGAGGCTATCGCCACGGCGATAGTAGCCCTTGTCGATCTCATGCTCGTAGTCGTGACCGACTTTGAATTTCACGCCTATCCTGACGATGTGGGCGTCCGGGTCGTAGTTGTGCCGCACGCCGGCCAGCGTGAAGCTCCGATCCTCGAAGGCGCCGTAAAGGTATTCACCGAAGAGAATGACATGGTGCCAATCGATCTCGGTGCCGGCGCCGCCGACGAAGCCGAATACGGTCTCCATGTTCTTGAGGCCGGGACCGACCTGGGTCTCGGTGCCGAGCCAGCCGACGCCCGCCGTGCCGTAGATCAGCCAGTCGGGTCGAGGGAAGACTCCGAACCGGGCCCGCAGGCTCAACATGTAGTCGAACCCGTAATCGATGCCGAAGGCCTTCTCGCGCGCATCGCCGAAGCTGCCGTCGATCTCGCCACCAAGCAGCCAGCGCCCCTTGGAGACGAGATCGTATCCGGCCGATACGCCGCCACCGAAGCCGCTCGGCGAGACGCTGAAGAGGGCTGGCTTCGAGATGTCGACATCGAGCCAGTTGCCCTGGCCGAATACGCCGAACTTCACGACGCCCGTGCCGTCGAAGCTCTGTGCTCCGGCACTGCCGGCCGCCAGCCCCAAGGCGACGATTGCGGCTGCCGCCCGCTTGAATGCTCCAGCCAGCATTGCTGCCCCCCAAGTTGCGCGAATGTGGATCGTGCCTGTTTCGCACTTACCTGATTCGCGCCGCCCGGGCCGTACGTTTCAAGGCGGCGGACGATCTCGGGAGGTGTGGCGTCTCCGGATTGCGACAACCGGCTGCCGGCATTTGGTTGGGCTTCCGCGAGCCGGCGCTCGGAGTGGCAGCGGCAGGCTCAGCCTGCCGGTGGCACCCACTTTTCCCGCATGGTCACCAACTCCTCCGCGGCGCTCGGGTGCAACGCCATCGTCCGGTCGAAATCCGTCTTGGTCGCGCCCATGCGCATGGCGATGGCTGCCAGCTGGACCATCTCGGCCGCGTCGGGCCCGACGATGTGGCAACCGACCACGCGCCCGCCCTTGGCCTCGACGATGAGCTTCATGAGCATGCGCTCCTCGCGGCCTGAGAGCGTGCCTTTCATTGGACGGAACCGCGCCTTGTAGAGGTCGATCTCGCCGTGCTGCGCCCGTGCCTCGGCCTCGGTCATGCCGACCGTGCCGATCTCGGGCGTCGAGAACACTGCGGTCGGGATCATCTCGTAGTCGGTGATCCACGGCCGGCCCCCGTACATGCTGTCGGCGAAGGCGTGGCCCTCACGGATGGCGACCGGGGTGAGGTTGACGCGGTCGGTGACGTCACCGACGGCGTAGATGCTCTCGACATTGGTGCGGGAGTGCGCGTCGACTTTGATGGCCCCCGTTCGGGTCGTTGCGACACCGGCGAGGTCGAGCCCGAGGCCGGCCGTGTTGGGGGAACGGCCGATGGCGAACATGATGGTGTCGGCCTCGAGCCGTGCGCCACCGGTCACATGACCCACGAGGCCGCCCGCGGTCTTATCGATGCGGGTGAGCACCTTCTCGGTGACGATGCGGATGCCGCGGCGCGGCAGCTCCTCCATGAGTGAATCCCGGAGGTCCTCGTCGAAGCCGCGAAGGATCTTCGGACCTCGGTAGATGAGCGTGGTGTCGGCGCCGAGACCCGCAAAGATGCCAGCGAACTCCACGGCGATGTAGCCACCGCCGGCCACGATCACGCGCCGTGGCAATTCGTTCAGATGAAATGCCTCGTTGGAGGTGATGACGTGCTCGCAGCCTTCGAGCTCGGCGTCGAGATTGGGCCAGCCGCCGGTCGCGATGAGGACCGTCTTGGCACGCACCGTCTTGTGCAGCTTGACGAGGCGGACCGTGTGCGGCCCTTCCAGCACGGCACGGCTCTCGAAAATGGCGACCCCGGCCCGCTCCAGGTTGCGCTTGTAGATCCCTTCGAGGCGGGCGATCTCCTTGTCCTTGTTGGCGATCAGGGTCGGCCAGTCGAAGCGGCTCTCGCCGACGGTCCAGCCGAAGCCGGCGGCGTCCTCGAACTCGTCGCGGAAGCGGCTCGCATAGACCAGCAGCTTCTTCGGCACACAGCCGCGGATGACGCAGGTGCCGCCGAAGCGGTATTCCTCGGCGATGGCGACCTTGGCGCCGTGGGTCGCGGCAATCCGGGCGGCCCGCACACCGCCCGACCCGGCGCCGATCACGAAGAGGTCGTAGTCGTAATGGGTCATCTCGCGGCCCCTGTCCCTGCCGTGGTGATCGTCGCGACGCCATCAGGGCCCGCGAGAAATGCCGTATCCGCCATGCCGATGAAGAGCCCGGTCTCGACGACACCCGGGATCGCCCGCAGATGGTCGTCAAGCAGACGCGCGTCCGCGATCGAGCCGAGGGCACAATCGAGGATGTAGTTGCCGCCGTCGGTGACGAAGGGCTGGCCGTCGCTGCCCGTGCGCAATCTGACCGCGCCCGGGCAACCGGCAGCGTTGGACCGCTCGCGGACGAGGAGACACGTGGCGACGTAGCCGAAGCGGACGACCTCGACCGGCAATGGAAAGGCGCCGAGCCGCGCGACGCGCTTAGAGGCGTCGGCGATAACCACCATCCGGCTCGAGGCCGCCGCGACAATCTTCTCGCGCAGCAGCGCGCCGCCGCCCCCCTTGATGAGTTGCAGATCGCTATCCAGCTCGTCGGCGCCGTCGACGGTAAGGTCCAGCTTCGGCGTCTCGTCGAGCGTGGTGAGCGGAATGCGTAAGGAGGCGGCCTGAGCGCGCGTCGCCTCCGAGGTCGGCACGCAGACAATGTCGAGGCCGGCCTTCACGCGGGCCCCCACAAGATCGACGAAGTGCTTCGCCGTCGAGCCGGTGCCCAGGCCGAGGCGCATGCCGGGCCGTACCAGCTCGATCGCCGCCTCTGCTGCGCGGCGTTTCATGTCGTCGGGGCTCATCACGCAGGGCATCCTGGAGAACGGGTCGCGCTTCGATCGGGTCGCGCGCCAACGCATCGCGACTTGCGGCAACGGCGGCGCGACCGCCATCGCCGCATCAGCCGCCTCAGAGGCCGCCCATCAGCATGTACTTGAGCTCGACGAAGCCGTCGATGCCGTGCGACGAGCCCTCGCGGCCGAGGCCGGACTCCTTGACGCCGCCGAACGGCGCCACCTCGGTCGAGATGATGCCCTCGTTGATGCCGACCATGCCGTACTCGAGGCCTTCGGCGACACGCCAGACGCGGCCGATGTCGCGAGCATAGAAATAGCAGGCGAGGCCGAACTCGGTGTCGTTGGCCATCCGAATGCCCTCCTCCTCGGTCTTGAACTTGAAGACCGGGGCAACAGGGCCGAACGTCTCCTCGCGGGCGCACTTCATGTCGGGGGTCACGTTGGCGAGCACGGTCGGCTCGAAGAACGTGCCACCGAGCTTGTGACGCTTGCCGCCCGTGACGACCCTGGCACCCTTGGAGACGGCGTCGGCGATGTGCTCCTCGACCTTGTCGATGGCCGAGGGATTGATCAGTGGCCCCTGCGCGACGCCGGCCTCGACGCCGTTGCCAACCTTCATGGCGGCCGCAGTCCTGGCGAGCTTCTCTACGAACTCGTCGTAGACGCCCTCCTGGACGAGGAACCGGTTGGCGCAGACGCAGGTCTGGCCGGCATTGCGGTACTTCGACGCCATGGCGCCCTCGATGGCCTTGTCGATGTCGGCGTCGTCGAAGACCAGGAAGGGGGCGTTGCCGCCAAGCTCGAGCTCGACCTTCTTGATGGTGGAGGCGGACTGCGCCATCAGCACCTTGCCGATTTCGGTGCTGCCGGTGAAGGTGATGCCGCGCACCTTCGGGGAGGTGGTCAGCTCCTTGCCGATCTCGGCGGATTTGCCGGTGATGACGTTGAAGACGCCCGGCGGCATGCCCGCCTGCCGCGCGAGCTCGGCGAGTGCCAGCGCCGTGAGTGGCGTCTCGGTGGCCGGCTTGCAGACGACCGTGCACCCGGCGGCCAGGGCCGGCGACACCTTCCGTGTGATCATCGCGTGCGGGAAGTTCCAGGGGGTGATCGCGCCGATGACGCCGAGCGGCTGCTTGATGACGACGATGCGGCTGCCCTGCTTGAAGGTCGGGATCGTCTCGCCGTAGATGCGCTTGGCCTCCTCGGCGTAGAACTCCGTGAAGGAAGCGCCGTAAATGATTTCGCCTCTGGCCTCGGGCAGCGGCTTGCACTGCTCGCTGGTCAGCAGCAAGGCCAATTCGTCCGCGTGCGCGACTTGCAGGTCAAACCACTTGCGCAGGATCGCCGAGCGCTCCTTGGCGAGCAATCGGCTCCACGGTCCGAAGGCCTTCTCGGCGGCATCGATCGCCTGCCTGGTCTCGGCGGTGCCGAGGCGCGGCACCTTGGCGATCTCCTCGCCAGTCGCCGGGTTCGCGACCGGGATCTCCGGCGTTCCGACCCACTTGCCGTCGATGAAGCACTGGGTCTTCAGGAGGGTGATGACCTTCTTGTCCATGGGACCTCCGTGGGGCCGACGCGGGGTGTCGTGGAGGCGTCCGCGGGCGCCTCGCGACGACCCATACACCTAGGCCTCCGAAGGACGAGGTGCAAGGCGGCGTTCGCCGGCAGCGAGGCTGCCGCATCAAAGCAGGTCAGAAGCGGCAACGAACGCCGTTGCGGCTAATGCGGCAGCCGTGACGGTGACGCCAGCTGCGCCAACGGGGGCCGCTACGGCTGTCGCACCAACGGTTGTGCCGGTGCCAGCCGCGGCCGCGATGCCAAGCGTTGTAGCAATGCGGGCCACGGATCTGTCTGCCGTGTCGGCGTCCGTGGACGAGCTGCAGACGGAAATCGTCTACGCCGGCATCGACGAGTGGCAGGGCTGTCGCAGGCGCGACGGGGAGTGCGACCGCCGGTAACGAGACAGGCAATACGAGGGCAATGAAGAGAGCCATGGTGGCCAGTGGCACTGTATGCATCGTGAACGCTCCTTTCGACCTTGCCCCCAGAGGAACGATGAGGCAACGATCTCGCCACCGGTGAGGTTCCCGCTCTGCACCTCAATGATACGCGGAGCGCCTCGTCTGAAGTCCTGCTTGCAAACGCTTCCCGGTCCGTCGGATCTATGCGTCGTCCGTCGGGCTTCACGGGCGTGTGGGGGGAACATGCAGGACTTGACCATTGTCTTCGACCTCGACGGCACGCTCGTCGAGACGGCACCGGACCTGATCCGTGCCACCAACCATGCCCTGGGGCTGGCTGGTCTCCCGCCGGTCGACGGGGCGGCCATCCGCCCGTCGATCAGCTTCGGCGGCCGGGCCATGATCGTGCGCGGCTTGGAGCTGCATGGCACGCGCCTGATGGAGACGGAGGTGGACCGCCTGCTGGAGGCGTTCCTCGAGCACTACGCCGCGAACATCGCGGTCGAGAGCCACGCCTTCCCGGGGCTCGAGGCGGCGCTCGACGTCATCGCTGCACGAGGGGCCCGCCTCGCCGTGTGCACGAACAAGAGAGAGGGCATGTCGCGGCTGCTGCTCGAGACCCTGGGGCTGGCCGATCGCTTCGCGGCGATCGCAGGCCGCGACACCTTCGCGGTCCACAAGCCGCACCCGGATCACCTCACCGGCGCCATCCGCCTGGCCGGCGGCGATCCAACCCGCGGCATGATGATCGGCGACAGCGACACCGGCATCAGGACGGCTCGCGCGGCGGGGCTGCCTGTGATCGCCGTGCCGTTCGGATATACCGACGTGCCCATGCACGACCTGGGACCGGATGCGGTCGTTGCGCACTACGACCATCTCGTCGACACCATCGACCGGCTGCTGTCACGGGAGCGATGAACGACACCTTCATGTCGACGTCCCGCTTCGGTCACATTCGAAAGGTTAATGGCGGTCATGAGTGCGTTGCGGACCAAACCACAAGGGACCGATCAAATGATCATGCGCATGGCGACCGCCGCCGCCCTGAGCCTCCTCCTCGCCGGCACGGCGCTCGCCCAGAGCCCCGCCCCGGCCCCCTCCGACCCGCCCGCTGCAACGACGGCCGCTCCGGCAGCCGGCTCGGAGGCGGCGTCCGCCACGGCCGAGGCCGAGCCGACCACCGCGGATGCCTGCATCGCGGCGGCGGCGAGCCTCGGCCAGTCGACCGAGGGCAAGAGTTTCTCCGAGGAGAAGATCGAGAAGCTCGACCAGTTGTTCTCGCGCATGGAGACGCTCTGCGACGGCAAGCAGTTCTCCGAGGCGATGGCTGTCGCCAAGGACATCAAGACCGTCATCGACGGTGACTGAGGCGGGCATTCTCCGACCCGAGCTTTCGGCGATCGCAAGGGCGGCCCCGGCAAACCGGGGTCGCCTTTTCTCGTGGTGACGAGTCGCGAGCCCGGCGGAGGCCACGTGCTGGCGATGTGACGCCTTAGACCTTTCCCAACGTCGCGTTGACGGCGTCGATCCAGGCCTTGGCGCCGGCGTGCAGCAGCGCAATGTCGGTCTGGGTGGTCAGGAACCGGATGCCGCGGCCGATCCAGTGGGCCTGCTTGGCCGTGTCGCGGATGCCGCCGCAGCCGGCGAAGTTCCCCGCCGCACGCGTGGCGGCGATGGCCCGGTCGAGGGCGGCGGCCACGGCCGGATCATCGAGTTGACCGGGTTTGCCCAGATCCGCCATCAGGTCGTTGGTGCCGATGTGCACGACATCCACGCCCGGCACGGCCGCGATGGCCTCCAGGTTGTCGAGACCGCGCTTCGTCTCGACCATGACGCATACGACGGTTGTGCCGTTGATGGCCGGCACGGACACGCTCGAGGCGACGGAGCGGCCATCGTACTGCGGAAAATTGGCGCCGACGGAGCGTCTCCCGATCGGGGGAAAGCGGCAGATCTCGACGGCACGGCGAGCCTCCTCCGGGGTGTTGATGTCCGGGAAGACGATGCCGGAGACGCCGTTGTCCAGCAACACGGGCGTCTCGGGATCGGAAAGGCTCTTGACGCGGGCCAGGGGTGCGACGCCGATCGCCAGCGCCGCGCTGGCCAGGTTGCAGACCGTCTCGGCATTGAACACGCCGTGCTGGCCGTCGATGAACAGGAATTGATGGCCGCTCGCTCGGGCGATGCGGGCGATGTCGATCGAGCGGACACTGCGCACCGACAGGCCGAAGGCCGGCTTGCCGGCCCGCATCGTCTCGAGGACAGGATTGATCAGGGCTGGCGTTGCGATCATGGGGAGCTCCGAAGGCATGACACGCGCCAGCTTAGGCAGAGTTGGCGACGCGCGCCAATCCGAGGGTTTCCGCACAAGGGCTTGCGCCCGCCCGTCGGCATGGCAAGAGTTGCGCGAAACAGGGAGGAGCCACCGATGCCCACGCTTCCGACGATCGCCACAGCAACCGCCTTAGCATTGGCCGGCGTGACGGCACTCAACCTCGGGGGCCCGGCAGCCCACGCGCAGCAGGCCCGCCACGGCGGGACGCTGACCTACGGAGTGCTAGGTGATCCGCCAACGCTCGATTGCCATGCCGCTGCGAGCTTCGCGACGATGCACTACGTCTCGCCGCACTACTCGCTCCTGATCCGTATCGATCCCAATGACCCGTCGAAGGTCGCCCCCGACCTCGCCGAATCTTGGACGGAGGCGCCCGACCGGCTCAGCTATACGTTCAAGCTGCGGTCGGGAGTGACCTTCCATGACGGCAGCCCGTTGACGTCGGCCGATATCAAGGCCTCGTTCGACCGCATCCGGACCCCGCCGAGCGGAGTCGTCTCGATCCGGAAGTCGGTCTACGCCCGTATCGCCTCGATCGAGACTCCCGACCCGGCGACGGTCGTCTTCAGGCTGAGCTCCGCCTCGCCGGCATTCCTGGCCGCGGTCGCGAGCCCCTTCAACTGCATCTACAGCGCGGCCCGGCTCGCCAGGGAGCCGAACTACCCGGCGACCGAGGTCATGGGCAGCGGCCCGTTCCGCTTCGTCGAGCGGGTCAGCGGTGCGCATTGGGTCGGCGCCCGCTTCGACGGCTATTTCGACAAGCCCAGACCGTATCTCGATGGTTTCCGGGCGGTGAAGACCTCGCCGGAGAGCCTCGCCACCGCCTTGCAGAGCGGGCAGCTGATGACCCAGTTCCGCACGCTGTCGCCGGCGCAGGTCGAGCGGCTGAAGGCAGCCCATGGCGGCGGCTTGAAGGTCTACTCGCGCCCGTACGACTTTCTGATCGTGGTCGCCTTCAACACGAAGCGGGCACCGTTCGACGATGTCCGCGTCCGGCGAGCCTTGTCGCTCGGCATCGACCGCTGGGCCGGCGCAGCTGCGCTATCCAAGGTGTCGTCGCTGGCATTCGTCGGCGCGACACAGCGGCCGCAGTCGCCGTGGGCCGCCAGCGAAGCCGAGCTGACGCAGCACCCGGGCTTCGGCAAGGACATCGCTGCGGCGCGGGCGGAAGCCAGGCGCCTCCTGAAGGAAGCCGGCCACGAGAGCCTGAAGCTCAAGTTGACCAACCGGAACATTGCCGATCCGTACACCTCAGCAGGGATCTATCTTGTGGACCAGTGGCGCCAGATCGGGGTCATGGCGGAGCACGCCCAGGTCGACGTCAAGACACTCACGACGGCGCAGCGCTCCGGCGAGTTCGACGTGATCATCGATTTTCTGGGCGAGAACGTCGACGACCCGTCGGTGGCACTCGCCCGGAACGTCTCGGCCGATATCTCGAGCTACAATCCATCGGGCTTCATCGATCGCACGATCGACGACCTTTACCGCAAGATCGACACCGAGTTCGATCCAGCGGAGCGTAAACGGCTCGTGCGTGCCTTCGAGGCGCGGTTCCTCGGCGAGGCTTATCAGGTGCCGTTCCTGTGGCTCAACCGGACGGTCACGATGCCGGCGAAGCTGCACGGCTTCATCATGACGCCGTCACACTTTCTCAACCAGGATCTCAGCGGGTTGTGGCTGGCGGAGTGATGTTGGCGCGCCGGCCCCGGGGATTTGATCGGGATCAACGACGAACCCTTGGGCCTCGTTCCTGCTGATTGGTCGGAGCGAGGAGACCGACGCGCATGAACGAGAAGCGGGCGAGGACGGATGCGAGCCCAGGCAACTGGATAGACGAGGCGCCTCCGCCGGGGCCGGCCGTGGACGGCGCCGCGGGAGGGTCCTACGCGGTGTCCGAGCCGAAAGCCGCGGGACCCGACGAAAAGCTTTCGGTGGCGCTGGGCGACGGCACGAGGAGCGTCGCCCAGCGCCGCCGAGACCCCGATGCCATCCGCCGCGCTTTCGAGACGGGCGAGTATCCCTACCAGACGCGCATGCGCGCCAGGGACTACGAGCTGCACATGGCCGAGCTGCAGGTCGAGCTGCTCAAGGCGCAGCGCTGGGTGAAGGAGACCGGCGAGCGGATCATCGTCATGTTCGAGGGGCGCGATGCGGCCGGCAAGGGCGGCACCATCAAGCGCTTCATGGAGCATCTCAACCCGCGCAGCGCCCGGGTCGTCGCGCTCGAGAAGCCGACGGACCGCGAGCGCAGTCAATGGTACTTCCAGCGCTACATCCATCATCTGCCTGCCGCCGGCGAGATCGTGTTCTTCGACCGGTCCTGGTACAACCGCGCCGGCGTCGAGCGCGTGATGGGCTTCTGCACGCCCAACGAGTACCTCGAGTTCATGCGCCAGTGCCCCGAGCTCGAGCGCATGCTCGTCCGGTCCGGCATCCAGCTTTTCAAGTACTGGTTCTCGGTAACACGGGCCGAGCAGCTGCTGCGCTTCAAGGCACGGGAGACAGACCCCCTGAAGCAGTGGAAACTGTCGCCCGTCGACCTCGCCTCGCTCGACAAGTGGGACGACTACACCGAGGCGAAGGAGGCGATGTTCTTCTACACGGACACCGCCGACGCGCCCTGGACCATCGTCAAGTCGGACGACAAGAAGCGGGCGCGCCTCAACGCCATGCAGCATTTCCTGTCGAGCCTCGAATACCCGAACAAGGACAAGTCGCTGGTCAAGGGGCCCGACCCCCTCATCGTCGGCTCGACGGCGCACGTCATCGGTCGCGACGAGCACATTCTCGGCAAGACGCTCCACCCCGAGAAGCGCCGTGCCGGGCGCGACGGAGCGGGCGGCCCTGCCGCAAGTTAGCTCTGGCGGCTGCCATGGCCTGTCGTCTAGTTTGCCGGCCACGACGTCGGCAAACGCGGAGCGGGCCATGCGCATCGAGGGCTGGGACATCGACATTCTGGTGCAGGGCTTTCCAGGCAAGAGCGTGTGCCATGGCGGCCTCGGCTGGAGCACGGTGGTGCTGCTGCGCGGCAACGGGCGGGTCTTGCTGGTCGATGCCGGGACGTTCTCGATGCGCTCCCTGGTCATCAGTGGTCTTGCGCGCCACGGACTGAAGCCCAAGGACGTGACGGACCTCCTGCTCACTCACTCGCACTGGGACCATTCAGTCAATTGGACACTCTTCAAGGACAGCCGCATCGTTCTCGGCAAGGTCGAGATGGACTGGGCCCTCAAGCAGCCGTGGGGTGAGACGCCCGTGCCGGAGCTCTATGTGGAGCGGCTCGAGAAATGGCCGACGCTGGAGCAGGTCGGCGACGGGCAGGAGGTCGTTCCCGGCATCACTGCGCATATCGCACCCGGCCATACTCCGGGATGCCTCGTGTTCGTGTTGCATGGACGCGAGAAGGACGTCGTGTTCACCGGCGATGCTGCGAAGAATCGGGCCGAGCTGGTCTCGCGCACGACCGACATGACCTACGACCCCTCGATCAGCCGCGCCTCGATCGACATGATCTGGGGGCATTGGTCGCGGAAGCCGGGTTCTATCCTGGTGCCGGGCCACGACCTGCCGATGACGCAAAGCTCGGGCAAGACCAGCTATCTCGGCACGCGCGAGGCAGCCATCACCTGTTGGTACGGCGACGACATGGAGACGACGACCTACTTCAAGCTGACGGCCTGAGTCTCGCGGCTGGCTGCGCTCCGCCCGGTTGGGTCGCCAAGACAACGATAGGGAGAGAGGAGCTTGCGCTTCTCGTTTGCCAACCTTCTGATGCAGGCGCTCCGCGGCCACTCCGGTTGGCCGCGCCAGTGGCGCGACCCCGAGCCGAAGGCGGCCTACGACGTGGTCATCATCGGCGCCGGCGGGCACGGGCTCGCAACGGCCTACTACCTCGCCAAAGAGCACGGCATCCGCAATGTCGCGGTGCTGGAGAAAGGCTGGCTCGGTGGCGGCAACACGGGCCGCAACACGACGATCATCCGCTCGAACTACCTGTGCGAGGAATCGGAGGCGCTCTACGAGCACGCGATGCAGCTCTGGGAGGGGCTGTCGAGCGAGCTCAACTACAACGTCATGTACTCGCCACGCGGCGTCATGATGCTCGCCCACAACGAGCACGACATCCGCATCTTCAAGCGCCACGTCCACGCCAACCGGCTGGCCGGCATCGACAACGAGTGGCTGACGGCCGCCGAGGCCAAGGCCTTCTGCCCGATCCTCAACACCGATCCGAGGCTGCGCTACCCCGTGCTCGGTGCTGCGCTGCAGCGGCGCGGCGGCGTCGCAAGGCACGATGCTGTCGCCTGGGGCTACGCCCGCGGCGCCGACGCGCTGGGCGTCGACATCATCCAGAACTGCGAGGTGAAGGCCATTGCACGCGGCCCCGATGGCGCAGTGACCGGCGTCGAGACGACGCGCGGCGCGATCGGCGCCCGGCGCATCGGCGTCGTCGCGGCAGGCCACACCTCGGTGGTGATGGCGATGGCCGGCGTGCGCATGCCGCTCGAAAGCTTCCCGCTCCAGGCCCTCGTCTCGGAGCCGGTGAAGCCGGTGATGCCGTGTGTCGTGATGTCGAACACGGTGCACGCCTACATGTCGCAGTCCGACAAGGGCGAGCTCGTCATCGGCGCCGGGACCGACGCCTATGTCTCCTACTCGCAGACAGGCGGGTTGCACGTCACGCGGCACACCATCGAGGCCATCGCGGAGCTGTTCCCGGTGACGCGACGGCTGCGGATGCTGCGCAGCTGGGGCGGCATCGTCGACGTGACGCCGGACCGCTCGCCGATCATCGGGCGGACGCCGGTCGAGGGGCTCTACGTCAACTGTGGCTGGGGCACGGGTGGCTTCAAGGCGACACCGGGCTCGGGTCATGTGTTCGCGGCGACCATCGCCAAGCGCGAGCCGCACCCGATCGCGGCGCCGTTCACGCTGGAGCGCTTCACCACCGGCCGGCTGATCGACGAGGCGGCGGCCGCCGCCGTATCTCACTGAGCTCGGAGAAGGCGACCATGACGCGAGGATCGAAAGTGTTCCGGGCCGAGGACGTGGCGGAGAGCAACGCGACGAGCTATCCCGAGCCATTCCGGGCGCTCAACTCGAACCGCTATGCGCGACGCCTGGCCGAGTTCGCAGGGCTGAAGAGCTTCGGGGTCAACCTCGTGCGCATCGTGCCGGGGGGCCAGTCGTCGTGCCGTCATGCACACGCCAGGCAGGACGAGCTCGTGCTCGTCATGGAGGGGGATATCACGCTCGAGACCGACGTCGGACGCGAGACGCTCGGACCCGGCACGTGGGTCGGCTTTCCTGCCGGCACGGGCGACGCCCACCGTTTCATCAACCAGACCGACGAGGATGTCGTGTTCCTGGTGATCGGCGACCGCGCACCGGACGTCGTCACCTATCCGGATGTCGACCTGCATGGGGCGCATGGCCCCGACGGGGTGTTCCGATACACGCGCAAGGACGGGTCGCCGTACTGAGATGAGAGGCCTCGATCACCCATGCTGCTGATCCGCTGCCCCTACTGCGAGGAGGACCGGCCCGAGGTGGAGTTCCGGTATGCCGGCGAGGCTCACGTCGCGCGCAGCCTGCAGCCATCGGCCGAAAGCGATGCGGACTGGGCCCAGTATCTCTACATCCGCTCGAGCCCGAAGGGCTGGCACCGCGAGCGCTGGCATCACGTGCACGGCTGTGGACGCTTTCTCAATGCTCTGCGCCACACGGTCAGCGACAGGATCGCCGCGACCTACGCCGTCGGCGCAGCACTGCCCGAGCCGCCGGCGCCAGCGCAAGGCGGAAAGGCGGACGCATGAGCCGCCCTCCGGTCGAGACCAGCGCGGAGCGTTTCCGGACGATCAATGGCGGACGCATCGATCGCACGCGGCGGCTGTCGTTCACCTTCGACGGCAAGCCGCTGACCGGTCATCCCGGCGACACGCTCGCCTCGGCCTTGCTGGCGAGCGGGGTGCACCTCGTCGGGCGCTCGTTCAAATACCACCGGCCGCGGGGCATCCTGTCGGCGGGCTCTGAGGAGCCGAACGCGCTCGTGACCGTGCGTCGGGGGTGGCGGCGGGCAACGCCGAACCTCCGGGCGACGGAGGTCGAGCTCTACGACGGCCTCGTCGCCGAGAGCCAGAACCGCTGGCCGTCGCTCGCGTTCGACCTGGCGAGCGTCAACGACCGGCTGGCGCCGCTCCTTTCGGCGGGCTTCTACTACAAGACGTTCATGGGTCCGCGTTGGGGACGGCTCGGGGCGAATGGCGCGTGGACGAGGCTCTACGAGCCCCTGATCCGCCGAATGGCGGGGCTCGGTCGGGCGCCGCTCGATTCAGATCCGGACCGCTACGCGACAAGATACGACCATTGCGACGCGTTGATCGTCGGCGCGGGTCCAGCCGGCCTGATGGCCGCTCTCGCCGCGGCAGAGGCAGGCCTCAGCGTGATCGTCGCCGACGAGCAAGCGGAGCCCGGGGGCTCGCTGCTGGCTGAGACAACCTCTGCCGTGCACGGCCGGCCGGCCTGGACCTGGCTCGCCGACACCGTCGCGCAACTCGCCCGCATGCCTCGCGTTCGACTGCTCCCTCGCACGACCGCCTTCGGCTGCTATCCGGATCACCTGATCGGGCTCGCGGAGCGGCTCGGCGACCACCTCGCCGAGGTGCCGAAGGGATTGCCGCGCGAACGGCTGTGGCAGGTCCGGGCCCGGGAGGTGGTGCTGGCGACGGGCGCCATCGAGCGGCCGCTGGTCTTCCCAGGCAACGACCGGCCGGGAATCATGCTGGCCGGTGCGGTCGAGACCTACCTCGAGCGTTTCGGCGTGATGGCTGGAACCCGCGCGGTGGTCGTCACCGCATGCGACAGCGCCTACCCGATCGCCGCCAACCTCGCCGAGCACGGCATCGAGGTGGCACGGATCGTCGAGCTTCGGCAAGCTGCGGGGGAAGCCGCCCGAGCGACTGCTGAGGCGGCCCGCCTCGCGATTGTGGCCGGTGCCGAGGTCGTCGGGACGCGCGGCCGCCACCGCGTGAGGGCGGCCGAGATCGCCGCTCCCGGCGACAGGCGCGAGCGCATCGACTGCGATCTCGTCGCGATGGCGGGAGGGTTCACGCCGACGCTGCACCTCTTCTCGCAGCTCCGTGGCCAACTCGCATGGGACGAGGCGGCTGGCACACTGTTGCCGGCCGCCGCCGTTCCGCATGTGCATGTAGCGGGGGCAGCAGCCGGCAGATCCGGGCTCACTGACGTGCTCGAGTCGGGGGCCCGGGCTGGCGAGGCGGCCGCCAGGTCGCTGGCCTCCGGTGGGGCGTCGCAAAGCGCGGCCACACCGACGCGGCTGTCGCCACGCAGCGCGACCTCGGCCCCGTCCCCTGCCCGGCGCCGGCCTGCGCCGCCAGCCGGCCGCGCGTTCGTCGACTTCCAGAACGACGTGACGGCGTCGGATCTCGCGCTGGCGACACGGGAGGGTTTCCAAGCGATCGAGCACGTCAAGCGCTACACCACCACCGGGATGGCGACGGACCAGGGCAAGACGTCCAATGTCAATGCGCTGGGTCTCGTCGGGGGGCTGCTCGGGCGTGGCATCGACGCGGTCGGGCATACGACGTTCCGTCCCCCCTACACGCCGGTCACGTTCGGGACCCTGGCGGGCGAGGCCAGAGGCCAACTGCTCGACCCGATCAGGGTCACGGGCATCGATCCCTCCTCCCGCGCCCGTGGCGCCGTCTTCGAGGATGTCGGGCAATGGCAGCGGGCGCGCTATTTCCCGCGACCGGGAGAGGATATGCACGCCGCCGTTGCTCGCGAGTGCCGGACGGTGCGCGGGACGGTCGGCGTGCTCGACGCCTCGACGCTCGGCAAGATCGAAGTGGTGGGGCCGGGAGCCGCCGAGTTCCTCGACCGGCTCTACGTCACTGCGCTCGCCTCGCTGCCGGTCGGCCGGTGCCGATACGCGGTGATGCTGTCGGAGGCGGGCTTCGTGATGGACGATGGCATCGTCGCCCGGCTCGCCGACGACCGCTTTCACATCACGACGACGACCGGCGGCGCGGCCCGCGTGCTCGCCCACATGGAGGACTACCGGCAGACGGAGTTCACCGATCTCGTCTGCTGGCTCACCTCGACGACCGAGCAGTGGGGCGTCATCGCCGTACAGGGGCCGAAAGCGCGCGACGTGCTGGAGCCGCTGATCGAAGGGGTGAACATCGCGGCCGGTGCTCTGCCGCACATGGGTGTCGCCGAAGGCCGCATCCTCGGCGTTCCAATGCGGTTGTTTCGCGTCAGCTTCACCGGCGAGCTCGGCTACGAGGTCAACGTAGCGTCTGGCTACGCCCGCGACATCTGGGACGAGCTGCTGGCGCGCTCCGAGGCGCTCGGCGGCTGTCCCTACGGCACAGAGGCGATGCACGTGCTGCGCGCCGAGAAGGGGTTCATCATCGTCGGCCAGGAGAGCGATGGCACTGTGACGCCCGGTGACCTCGGCCTGCCGGTCGGCAAGGCCAAGGCCGATTTCGTTGGCAAGCGCTCGCTCGCACGGCCGGATATGGTGGTCTCCGACCGGCCGCAGCTGGTGGGGCTCGAGGTCGCTGAGGGCGGCGGGGTGCTGGAGGAAGGTGCACAGGTGACGCAGCACGCCACTCCGCGTCCCGGCACCCCGGCGCTCGGGCATGTCACATCGGCCTATTGGAGCGAGGCCTTGCGGCAGCCCATCGCGCTGGCGCTGGTCAAAGGCGGGCGGGCGCGCATCGGCGAAACGCTGCACGTGCCGATGCCGGACGGGGCCAGGGTCGTGCGTGTCGTCAGCCCCGTGTTCTACGATCCGCTCGGAGATCGCATCGATGGTTGATCCCAGAGCGCCGGCCTGTCCCGTCGCCTCGCTCGATCTTCCAGGCAATGCTGCCACGGGGATGGTAGCTGCGGCTTACTTTCGGGCGCGCCTCTCGATGCGAGCGGCACCAGATGCCGCCGGCCGGCTGGGCGAGCCGCTGGGCCTTCGGCTCGACGGCCGGACCAATACGGCCGAGATCTCGGCGAGCGGGGGGACGTGCGCATTGCGGCTCGGTCCGGACGAGTGGCTGCTCCTGTCGCGCACGGAGCCGCCGGATGCGTTGGCGGCGAGGATTGCTGCGACGGCCGGCGGGACACCGCACGCCTTGGTCGATGTCAGCCATCGCCATGCCGGTTTGGAGCTCGCCGGCCCAGCGGTCGAGGCGGTTCTGGCATCGGGCTGTCCACTGCCGCTCGGAATTGCCGCCTTTCCGCCGGGCCGCGCCACGCGAACACTGCTCGCCAAAGCGGAAATCCTCCTCTGGCGCCTCGCGGCAGACCGGTTTCACATCGATGTCGCGCGCAGCCTTGCCCCTTACACGGTCGGCGTTCTGCGCGAGGCAATTGGCGTGGAAGTGGCCATCGCAGAGCTGCGGAGTGGACAGTGAGGTCCCGAACGGCCTGCCGCAAGCCTGACCCGAGAGGCCTTCTACCGGCCGTCGCGACGAGCTAAGCTCGCTGCCGAAATCCTCCGAGACGGACGCACGCCCCATGTTCACCAACTTCTTCTACGAGCTGAAATCCGCCAAGGTGCCCGTCACGCTCAAGGAGTACCTGGCGCTGATGGAGGCGCTGCAGGCGGATCTCGCCGACATGCGGGTGGAGAATTTCTACTACCTGTCGCGAACAGTGCTGGTGAAGGACGAGCGCCACCTCGACAAGTTCGACCAGGTGTTCGGGCACGTCTTCAAGGGCCTCGAGCTCATGACCGAGGCCGTCGAGCACGAGATCCCCGAGGAATGGCTGCGTGCCATCTCGCAGCTCTACCTGACGGACGAGGAGAAGGCACGCATCGAGGCGATGGGCGGCTGGGAAAAGATCATGGAGGAGCTGAAGAAGCGCCTCGAGGAGCAGAAGGGCCGTCATCAAGGGGGCAAGAAGTGGATCGGCACGGCCGGCACCTCGCCCTATGGCGCCGAGGGCTACAATCCGGCGGGCGTGCGCATCGGCCAGAAGGAGAACAAGAACTTCCGCGCCATCAAGGTGTGGGACAAGCGCGAGTTCAAGGACCTCGACGACAAGGTCGAGCTCGGCACGCGCAACATCAAGGTCGCGCTCCGCCGCTTGCGGAAGTTCGCGCGTGAGGGCGCCCACGATGAGCTCGATCTCGACGGCACCATCAAGGGCACGGCGCGCAAGGGCTACCTCGACATCCAGATGCGGCCCGAGCGGCGCAATACGGTGAAGGTGCTGATGTTCTTCGACATCGGCGGCTCGATGGACTGGCACATCAAGCTGGCCGAGGAGCTGTTCTCGGCGTCGCGCTCCGAGTTCAAGCACATGGAGCACTTCTACTTCCACAACTGCCTCTACGAGTACGTGTGGAAGAACAACAAGCGCCGCTGGACCGAGCGCACGCCGACCTGGGAGGTGCTGCACAAGTACCCGGCCGACTACAAGGTCGTGTTCGTCGGCGACGCCTCCATGAGCCCCTACGAGATCACGGTGCCAGGCGGCTCCGTCGAGCACATGAACGAGGAGCCGGGCTCGACCTGGCTGAAACGCGTCGCCGGCATCTACGAGAGCTGCATCTGGCTCAATCCGGTGCCCGAGCAGCACTGGAGCTGGACGCCTTCGATCAAGCTCGTCGGCGACATCCTGGAGAACCGGATGTATCCCCTCACCATCGACGGCCTCGACCGGGCGATGAAGGAGCTCATGAGGTAGGCCAGGAGGCATAGCCCGCCGATCTCCAAAGGCTCCTCGATCGACGCATCACTCCGCCCTCCTGGCTCGCCGGACGACGTGCAGGACGCAGCGCGTGGAGGTCCTGGGCCTGCACACGAGACGGGCAAGGATCTTGGCAGGCGCGATCCGTCGCGCCCTGGCTTGTCCCCTGCCTTGCCCTTGCGGTGCCTACGCGCCGCCATGTCGGCGTGCTATGACTTGTCCGACTCAGGGCCAGCCGGAGGAGCAGGGGACATGATCGGGGGCAGGCGTATCGCAACGGGCGTGAGTTGCGTCGGGGTGGCGCTGATGCTCGGAGCCTGCTCGCTCGAGTCGAGCGCGCTCTCCACAGGTACCCTGCTCGGCGCAGGCAAGCAGAAAGAGCCGACGCCGGCAGAGCTGGCGACGGATCGCGCGGTCCACGTCGCGGCGACCTCGGCCAACGCCAGCCGTTGCGGCTACGTGTTCGACCCGGCGCAGGTCAAGGCCAGCTACCTTGCCTTCGAGCAGGGACAGGGCGCTGCAGCCGACTTCGCCCAACAGCTCGACAAGAGCTACGACTTCACTCACGCCAAGATCGCAAAGAGCACTGTCAATGCCGAGGACTTCTGCTCCGAGGAGCAGACCGCCATCATCAAGCGCAATCTCAACAAGGTGCTGGCGGGCGACTTCTCGGCCCCTGCCAAGGCAAGGGATGTCAGCCACATCGGACCGACCGTCGCACCGATGGACCGGGAGAAGATTTTCCACCCGATTCGGTGACGGCTGCGCGGCGCGCTACCACGCCGCGCGGAGGATCTCCATGACCTGCTCGGGAGAGGAAATTTTGCGGGGGTTGGAGAATGTCCAGTCGTCCAGCATGCAGTTCTGCGCGAGCCGCGGCAGGTCCGCCTCGGATACCTTCACGTCCCGCAAATGCCTCGGCATGCCGAGACCTCGGATAAGGGCGTCCACCACCTCGGCGGCGGTCTTATCGGGCTGCCCCATGGCAGCGGCGATCTCGCGTTGCCGGCTGCCATTCACCGCGGCGTTGTAATCGAGCACGTAGGGCAGCATCACGCATGAGGTGTGGCCATGCGGCACACCCGCCGAGCCGCCGAGGATGTGGCCTATGGCATGGCTCGCGCCGAGCCGCGTCCCCGTGACGATGCCCACCATCGACAGCCACGCCCCCATCATGCAGCGCAAGCGTGCATCGAGGTCGCCAGGGTCCGCTTTGACGCCAGCGAGGCCCGCCGAGAGCGAGCGCAGGGCCTGCAGGGACGTGCCATCGGTGTAGTCGTTCGCGTCGAGCGAGAGGAACGTCTCCACCGCATGGTCCACGGCACGGACGCCGCTCGACAACCACAGCCATTCGGGTGTGTGGACCGTGACCGCGGGATCGAGGATGACGGTTTCGGGCACGATCGAGCGGTGCATGAAGCTCTGCTTGAGCCGCAATCTCGGGTCGGTCACCCCGGCCCGGGCATTGAACTCGCCGGCTGACAGCGTCGTGGGCACCGCCACCTGGCGTACTTTCGGGGCCCGGAAGTCCGGGACTTGGCGCCGGCCGTCCTTCACCACGGAGCGGAACGGCTCCAAGCCATCCATGTCGGTGATGCCGTGCTCGAGACAGATCGTGACGGCCTTGCCACCGTCGGTTACGGATCCGCCCCCGAAATTGACGAGCAGGTCGCATCCGGCCTCACGGGCAAGATTGGCGCATGCGACGACCGCGTCGCGCGGCGAGTGGGCGGGCATGTGATCGCAGACGCCGGCATAGCGGTCGCCAAGCGCGCTCGCGACCTTGGCGACCTCATCGGTCTCCCTATTGAGTGTGCGGCCGGTGAGCAGGAAGACGCGCCTTGCGCCCAGCCGATCGGCCTCGGCGACGATCGATGCCGCGACAGGCTTGCCGAATATCACCCGATTCATCTGGGTGAAGACCATGGTGCCGGACTGCATGAGATGCCTCGCTTCGCCGTTCATCGTTGAGCGTAGGGCGGTGCCACGGCGCCAGCAACTCAGCTGGCTCTCACACACACCTGGCTCCGGCACAGATCTGGATTGGACCAGCCCACGGCCCGATGCGTCCCCGGCTAAGAGGCGTGCGATCACCGTCCTCAGGGAACCACGATGCGTCATTGGCGCCGGCCGCGCAATTTGCTTACCTCGCGCCGCTCGATGAGCCAGCCATGAAGGAGGACCCGATGACCGATGCCTACGACGACGGCCTGAAGCTCCGGAAGGAAGTCCTGGGCGAGGCGCATGTCGCGCGCTCCATGGCGGCGGCCGACGACTTCACCAAGCCGGTGCAGGACATGGTCACCGCCATCGGCTGGGGCCAGTTCTGGACGCGTCCTGGACTGACCCGGAAGGAGCGCAGCCTCATTACGATGGGCATCCTCGCCGCGCTCGGCCGCTCCCACGAGCTGTCGGTGCACGTTAGGGGCGCCGTCAACAATGGCTGCACGCCGGAGGAGATCCGCGAGGCGCTGATCCACACCGGCTGCTACGCGGGCTTCCCAGCCACCCTCGAGGCGGTCCGCGTTGCCAAGGGCGTACTCGACGATCTGGCGGGGAAGGGCAAGGCCTGAGGCCGCCGGTTGGACGGAAGCCGCGGCAGATCCCGCTGGCGGCGGTCCGGAAGCCCGGATAGGGTGACGGGATGGGGTGACGCGGCAACAGGCTCGGCATTCGGCGGCGACGGTAGCAGGTGCTGCGATCGCGCTAGGTATCGGCGTGTCGGCGGCCTGGGCACAATCGCCCGGCAGTCCCCCTTGGCCAACGGCGGACAAGCCCGCCTATCCGTCATCGCCTTATCATGGCGTTCTGGACGGCGACGGCCGCCCGATTCCGTGCCGATGCCGCTTCCAGGGCCGTGAGTTCCGCCTTGGCGAGCATGTCTGCATGTCGACGCCGTCTGGGCAGATGCTGACGCGCTGTGACCTGATGCAGAACAATACGTCTTGGGTGCCGACGTCCATGCCGTGCACCCTCAGCCGGGCAACAAGTCGGCCTGCGCAGCGCATCGCCGAAACCGCGCGTTGAACCGGAAAGGCAACTTTCCGCGTGGTCAGGCAAATTTTCGCGAGTCAAAATGGGCCCCGCAGCGCGCGGAGCCCTTGCCCATAGCGAAGGCGCCGCAAGCGCTCAGTTCTTCTTCGCCGGCGCATCTGCCTTGGCAGGTGGCGGGGTGGGTGCGGCTCCGCCAGCGGCCTTTTTCGCGTCTCTGATGCACTTGGCGCGGAACGTCTTGCGCTCCTTTCCCTTGAGGCCCTTCTTGTCGGCCTCGGCCGAGCAGGCGAGGCTCTCGGCAGTACGCGGCTTCTTGGCGGCAGCCTTGGACGCAGCCGGAGGTGTCGCCGCTGGAGCCGCGGCCTTCGGCGCTGCGGCGGGCGGTGCCGTCGGCGCTGGCGTCTGCGCCGTCGCGAGGGTCGCGGTCACCAGCAGCGCCGCCGTACCGACG